>JASGGN010000033.1:0-23145 GCA_047605005.1 Microbacterium sp. | reverse complement strand
CGGGGCGCCGACGCCGCCGATCACCGCGCCGAGGAACGCGACCGTCACGATCGCCGGCCCGAGGCCACGCGCGGAGGGGCGTGCCGGGGGCGGGCTCATCGGTTCGTCTCCGCGGCGATGCGCTCGAACGCGTCCGTCGCGAGCTCCAGCGACCGCGCCTTCTTCGTGCCGAACATCCGGAATACGTACGCGCGGGCGATGCCGGCCTCCCGCGCGATCGCGTCCGTCGACGCCCCGTACAGGCCGTGCTCCGCGAACGCCCTCCCGGCGATCCCCCGCGCCTGCGCCCGACGCTTCTCGCCCCGCATCGGCTCTGCCACGCGCCTCATGTTAGTAACCGGCAACCGGGTGGCGGTCAGCGATACCCGCCCTGCGCGTCGAGACCCGGCAGCCGAGCCCGGATCTCGACGCGTGGAGGCGGTCTCGGCGACGGCGCGGCGGAAGGCCCCGGGCGACCGGGTCAGTCGAGCAACGTCACGCCGAAGCCGGCGACGACCGCCCGCAGCTCTGCGAGATAGCGCTGCGCCTGCTCGCTGAGCGCGGTGGCGGAATGGCTGATCCAGCCGATCTCGATGCGCTCGTCGACCTCGAGCGGGATGGCGACGATCTCCGGGTCGAGGTCGTCGCTGATGATGCCCGTCGAGATCGTGTAGCCGTCGAGCCCGATCATGAGGTTGAAGATGGTCGCGCGGTCGGAGACCCGGATCTCCTGCGTGCTCGAGCGGGTGGAGAGGATCTCCTCGGCGAAATAGAACGAGTTGTTCGCCCCCTGGTCGAAGGTCAGCCGCGGCAGCCCGGCGAGATCGTCGAGGGTGACGTGCTCGCGCGCGGCGAGCGGGTTCTTCCGGGAGATGAAGATGTGCGGGGAGGCGACGAAGATCGGGTGGAATGCGAGAGCCGAGTCGCGTAGCAGCTTGTCGATGACGTTCCGGTTGAAGTCGTTGCGGTAGAGGATGCCGAGCTCGCTGCGCAGCGTCCGGACGTCCTCGATGATGTCCCAGGTGCGCGTCTCGCGCAGCGAGAACTCGTATTCGGCCGCTGAGCTGGCCTTGACCATCCGCACGAACGCGTCGACCGCGAACGAGTAGTGCTGCGCGGAGACCCCGAGCAGGCGCCGCGACGGTGGCCGGCCGAGGTAGCGCTGCTCCAGGAGCGCCGCCTGCTCGACGACCTGCCTGGCGTATCCGAGGAACTCCACGCCGTCGACGGTGAGCGTCACGCCACGCGCGGAGCGCAGCAGGAGGGTGCGGCCGACGCGGGCCTCGAGGTCTTTCATCGCGGCGGACATGGTCGGCTGGGCGACGTAGAGGACGTCAGCGGCGCCGGCGATCGACCCCTCGGCGGCGACCTCGATGAAGTACTGGAGCTGCTGCAGCGTGATGCCGCCCGATCGCCTTGCCATAGATTCAGACTATAAGTACGCATAGTCAATGCGAACTACCCGATATCCACGTTCGCCCCACACGATGGACTCACCGACTCCCGCACGGCCGCACCCCGGCCGATCGACCACCGGATTGGCCACGAATGGCGCACGACTTCGCATTCCGCATCACCACGACCCGCTTCGACGAGGACTACTGCCCGTCGGAAAGCTCCCGCCTCACCACGAACTTCGCCAATCTGGCCAGGGGCGAGCGGCGCCAGCAGAACCTCCGGGGCGCCCTGACGATGATCGACCGCCGATTCAACGGCCTCGCCTGCGGTGAGGAACGCTTCGCGGTCGAGCTGGACATCGTGTCGGTGACGCTGCGGTTCACCGCAGACGGCGAGGAGCACGCGTTCCCGCTGATCGAGATGCTGGACGTCCAGCTCGTCGACCGGCTGACCGGGGAGCGCCACCGCGGGATCACGGGGAACAACTTCTCCTCCTACGTGCGCGATTTCGACTTCAGCGTGCTGCTGCCGGCGGCCAAGGCATCCGCCAGCGCGTCGGCCCTTCCCGAGGACTTCGGCGCGCTGCACGGCCGGCTCTTCCAGCGCCTCCTCGCGTCCACCGAGTACCGGGATCGCTACCCGCTGCCACCCGTGATCTGCATCAGCGTCTCGACGAGCAGGACGTATCGCCGCACCGGGAATCATCATCCGGTCCTCGGCCACGAGTACGTGCAGGACGCCTTCTCGCTGACCGACGACTACTTCGGCAAGATGGGGCTGCAGGTCCGGTTCTTCCTGCCGCCCGGCAGTGCGGCTCCGCTCGCGTTCTACTTCCGCGGCGATCTGACCGGCGACTACTCCGACCTGCAGCTGGCCGGCACCATCGCCACGATGGAGACGTTCCAGAAGATCTACCGTCCGGAGATCTACGCCGCGAACGCCGCTGCGGGAGACGTCTTCCGGCCGACTCTGGAACAGCAGGACTACTCCCCCACCGGCATCGAGTACGACCGCGTCGAGCGCAGCCGGCTCGGGATCACTCAGGGCCGGTATACGGAAGAACACCTCATCAGGCCGCACGGGGCAGCACTGGAGAAGTGGGCGGCCGAGACCTCGGTGCTCGTCGCATGACGCGCGGGAAGGCGCCTGACGCGCGCGCACTGTTGCCGACCGCGATCGTCGGCAGTCTGCCGAAACCGTCCTGGCTCGCGCAGCCGGAGACCCTGTGGTCGCCGTGGAAGCTGGAGGGCGAGGCGCTCGTCGAGGGTACCCAGGATGCCCTGCGCATCGCGGTCCAGGAGCAGCACCAAGCCGGCATCGACATCGTCAGCGACGGGGAGCAGACCCGGCAGCACTTCGTCACGACGTTTATCGAGCACCTCAGCGGGGTCGATTTCGAGCGGCGGGAGACGGTGCGCATCCGCAATCGCTACGACGCGAGCGTGCCGACCGTCGTCGGCGCCGTGGGCCGTGAGAAGCCTGTGTTCGTCGATGACGCGGCCTTCCTTCGCCGGCAGACCGACCGGCCGATCAAGTGGGCGCTTCCCGGCCCGATGACCATGATCGACACGCTCGCCGACCGCCACTACGGCAGCCGTGAGAAGCTCGCCTGGGAGTTCGCGACGATCCTCAATCAGGAGGCCAGAGAGCTGGAGGCAGCAGGGGTCGACGTCATCCAGTTCGACGAGCCGGCCTTCAACGTGTTCTTCGATGACGTCGCCGACTGGGGCGTGGCGACGCTGGAGCGGGCCGCGGAGGGGCTGCGCGCCCAGACGGCCGTGCACGTCTGCTACGGCTACGGCATCAAGGCGAACACCGACTGGAAGGCCACGCTGGGTGCGCAGTGGCGGCAGTACGAGGCATCCTTCCCCCTCCTGCAGCGCTCCGGCATCGACATCGTGTCGCTGGAATGCCACCACTCCCACGTCCCGATGGAGCTCCTCGAGCTCATCCGCGGCAAGAGGGTCATGCTGGGGGCGATCGACGTCGCGAGCGAAGAGATCGAGACTCCCGAAGAGGTCGCCGGCACCCTTCGGAAGGCGCTGCAATTCGTCGATGCGGACAAGCTCATCCCGAGCACGAACTGCGGCATGGCGCCGCTGCCTCGCGACGTCGCGCTCGGCAAGCTCGGTGCGCTGAGCGCGGGCGCGAGCATCGTCCGAGGCGAGCTCGTCGGCGCGCAGGCCTGAGCGCGCAGGCCTGAGCGCGCGGGCCGCCGCCGGCCCGCGTTGGGCCAGCGCTGGCCCCGAGGGTGGCGAGACCCGCTCCAGACGGTGAGCTCCGAGCGGTCCAGCCGTCGCGATGACGTGTGGCACTCGACTCGCGCAGCAGAAGTCGGCGCGCGCTGCGAAACCTTCCGCCGCGCGTGCAGGTTTCGACAGCGCAAGCCAACTTCGACAGCGCGAGCAGCAGACGACGGCCCAAGCGAAGGCCACTGAGCGAGGCCCGAAGGGCCGAGTCGAAGCGCCCTGCGCACCTCAGCAGGCCCGTCTCGTCGTCCACGGACAGGTGTGTGAGCGCGCGCACCGTCGAGGGCGATCAGGAGCACGCCGGCATCCGCGATCGGTTCGCGCCGCCCCGGGTTCGATGTGCTGCACGACGATGCAGCTGCCCGGCTCGAGGACCCCGAGGTGATCGTCGAGGCGACACGGCGGTTCACGATCAGCCGCACCTGCGTCCGGTGCGCATCACATTCTGCTGTCGATCGTGAACGGAGACCTGCCCCGAGTGCGGGGTCACGGCTACCTGGCGGAGAAGACTGTTCAGGCGGCATATCGCCCGTCAGGAGAGCCCGGAGGTGTCCATCGTGCGCGCAACGCAGTGGTTCGAGTTCGCCGGCCCCGAGGTGACGACCGGGTGGAAGATGACGGAGCAACTGGCAGACACGCACGTCACACTGATCCCACTGGCGATCCCGGTCCGAGCAGCACACCGCCTGCTCACGCCGGTCGAACCCTCCCGCCCGTGACGCCACCTGCCTGGCGGTCGCTGGCGCTTCGCCGGATGGGCCACTCTTGAGGAGTGCGATCAAAGCCCAGGCTCGTTGCCGGTGTCGAAGGTGCCGCGACCCGCGCCGGGTTCGCCCTTGATGCTTCCCAGCGCGCATTGCTCGCCCGGCTCGCCACGCTCGGCGCAGGCCTCGATCGCAGCCCGTCGCGGCCGTCATCCCCTCGCAGCCCCTTTACATCCACGGGGCGGCGGGTCGAGGCAAGTCCTGGCTCGCCGACGCCTTCTTCGCAGAACTCCCGACAACCTGTTCCCCCGCTGGACCGTCACCGAGATACCCGCACTCGGAGAGGCCGATCAGGAGGCCCAGCAACGCTTCATCAACCTCGTCGACGTGCTCGTGGATGCCGACATACCCGTGAGATTCTCGTCAACCGTCGACCTTCCCGACTTTCTCACCGACGCATCCCAGCGGCCCGATGCATTCCGAATGGCGAGCAGGCTCCACCTTCTTGGGAACACGACCCGAACAAGCAATTGACCGGCAGATGACGCCACTGACGGAGGGATGCGACTTCATCGCGCTCGGTGCGCGGCGGCCCGGACATAGGGGAGAGCCGCGTGCCACCGCCATCGCGACGCCTACCGCGGCAGTCTGGCGGTCTGAGCCGGACGCGCATCGGCAGTAATGCAAAAACCCCCGGGTGACCGGGGGTTTTTGCTGCCTGTGACCCCAGCGGGATTCGAACCCGCGTTACCGCCGTGAGAGGGCGGCGTACTAGGCCGCTATACGATGGGGCCGCGCCATATTGTCGCGTAAGCAACCGTTCGATTATGCCATGTCGGACACTCCCCGCCAAATCGGCTCCCCGCCGGGCCGCCGGGGTTGCCACACTGCGCGCCGGCGCGTTGACTGACCTCATGCGCATCACGAAACACGAACACGCCTGCCTCCGCCTCGAACTGGAGGATCGCCTTCTGGTGATCGATCCGGGCAACTTCACGCTCCCGCTCGAGGACCTCCACGGGCTCGTCGCGGTCGTTCTCACGCACGAGCACCCCGACCACTGGACGCCCGAGCACCTGGCACGGATCCGCTCGTACGCGCCCGATGTCCCCGTCTACGCGCCCGCCGGGGTCGCGGCTGCCGGAGCCGACGTGACCGTGGTTTCCCCCGGCGACACCGTGACGGCGGGGCCGTTCTCGCTCTCCTTCCACGGCGGGACGCACAATGTCATCCACTCCTCGGTCCCCGTGATCGAGAACGTCGGCGTCCTCGTCAACGACCAGTTCTACTACCCGGGCGATTCCTACGCTCTCCCCCCGCACACCGGAATGGGAATGCTCGCGGCCCCCATCGGCGCCCCGTGGCTCAAGATCGGCGAGGCGATGGACTTCGTGCTGGCGGCGAGGCCGCACCGCGCCTTCGGCACGCACGACATGTCGCTGTCGAGGGTCGGTCTCGAGATGCATCGCGCGCGGCTGAAGTGGGCGACCGAGCAGAACGGCGGCGAGTTCGTCGTGCTCGACCCCGGCGACTCGGTCGAGGTTTAGCTCACCAACGATGGGCGCATAACTCAGGCAGATCACCAACGCCGTCGGAAAAGGACCCCGCCGTTCCGCGGGAAGTGCACACCGGAGACGAAAACAGCCCGAGTTATGCGCCGCATCGGCCCTCTGGTGCGAGCGCGCGCACAGAACGCAAAAGGATGCCGCGGCGTCCGACATCGGGCGATATCGGGACCGCGGCATCCTTCTCCGTTGTGGTTCTCAGCCTTCGGCTGCGGCTGTCAGCCTTCCGCGTCGTGATCGGTCTCAAGGAACGCGACGAGCGAGTCGAGCGCCGCATCGGCACCGTCACCCTCAGCCTTGAGGGTGACGACCGTGCCGTGCGTGGCGCCCAGGCCCATGAGCGTCAGGATGCTGCCCGCGTTCAGATCGGGGCCGCCCGGGACGGCGATGGTAACCGGCACGCCGGTCTCCTTCACTGCTTGGACGAAGAGCTTCGCGGGACGGGCGTGCAGACCCGAGCTGCTGGCGACGGTGGCGGTACGTTCTGCCATGGGATCCTCCTTGGATCGTGTGGTGGGGCTTGCTATTGAGACTATTCGGATGGATGACTATGCCGCGACGGCACTCTGGGGAACCACCGACGCGTCTTCGACCGGCTCTTTGCGACCGATCCGCTTGAAGGCGACCAGCAGGAGCGCGGAGACGATCACTCCCGCGGCCAGGGCGAGCAGGAAGCCCCACACGGGCGCGATCGCGAACAGCACGAAGATGCCGCCGTGCGGCGCGTAGCTCGTCACACCGAACACCATGCTGAGCGCCCCCGTGACCGCACCGCCGACCATCGACGCCGGGATCACGCGCAGCGGGTCGGCCGCGGCGAACGGGATGGCGCCTTCGCTGATGAAGGCTGCGCCCAAGAGCCACGCGGCTTTGCCGTTCTCGCGCTCCACCGGGGTGAACAGCGGGCGCGCGAGCACGGTCGAGGCCAGCGCGAGCGCGAGCGGCGGCACCATGCCGGAGACCATGACGGCCGCCATGATGAGGTATGGCACGGTGTTGTCGGCCGATGCCGCAGCAAGGCCCGTGGTCGCGAACACGTACGCGGCCTTGTTGACCGGTCCGCCGAGGTCGAAGCACATCATGAGACCCAGGATGATCCCGACCGCGACGACGCCCGTGCTGCTGGCGGTCAGAGCCGTCAGACCGTCGGTCATCGCCACCATCAGTGCGGCGATGGGACGCCCGAGGAACAGGACCATGAGTCCCGAGGCGATGATCGAGCCGAGGAGGGGAATGATGACGACCGGCATGAGGCCGCGCAGCCAGCGCGGCGCATTGAGACCACCGAGCCACAGCGCGACGTATCCGGCGAGGAAGCCGCCGATGATACCGCCGATGAACCCGGCGTTCATCGTGACGGCGATCGCACCGGCGACGAATCCGGGCGCGATGCCCGGGCGGTCGGCGATCGCGAACGCGATGTAGCCGGCGAGGACGGCGACGAGGAACCCCATCGAGGTTCCCCCGATCATGAAGGCGACCGAGCCGAGGTACTGGCCGATGCCACCGGTCGGCAGATCCCAGAGCGCGTTGTTGATGATGACGTCCGCGGCCTCTTCGGTGACGTTCGCGCCGCCGAGGAGGAAGCCGAGGGCGATGAGGAGCCCACCGCCGGCGACGAACGGGATCATGTAGCTGACTCCGGTCAGCAGCACCCGCTGGATCTTGCGCCCGGCAGACTCGTTCACCGCCGGAGCGGACGACGCCGCAGCGGATGCCGCGGGCACTCGTGCCGCATTCGGGTCGCCCACCGCAGCGATCGCCTCCGCGATGAGCTGGGCGGGCCGTTCGATTCCGGCCTTCACGCCCGCGCGCACCACGGGCTTTCCGGCGAAGCGCTCCGGCGTGCGCACATCGACGTCGACGGCGAAGATGACGGCATCCGCATCATCGATGATCTTCTGATCGAGGGGCTTGTATCCGCTGGATCCCTGCGGCTCCACAACGAGGTCGATGCCCTCCTTCTTGCCCTCGGCGGTCAGCGCATCGGCGGCCATGAAGGTGTGCGCGATGCCCGTCGCGCACGCCGTGACCGCGACGATGCGGGCGGGGCGCCCAGCGATCTGCGTCGCGCCGTCCGCCGCGACTGCTGCGGGGGCTGCGGCAGCCGCAGCCCCCGGTGCGGGTGTGTCGGAGGTCGCGGCCAGGACGATGTCGACGACCTCTTGCGGCGTCGCCGCCGCCCGCAGGCCCGCCGTGAAGTCGTCCCGCATGAGGCTGCGGGCGAGCTTGGAGAGCACGGCGAGGTGCTCTTCGGCGGCGGTGTCGGGAGCGGCGATGAGGAACACCAGGTCGGCCGGGCCGTCGTCGGCGCCGAAGTCGACGCCGGGGTTCAGCCGCGCGAAGGCGAGCGCGGCCTGGGTGACGGCGGCGTTCTTGGAGTGCGGGATCGCGATGCCACCGGGCAGGCCCGTCGCGTCGAGCTCTTCGCGCGCCATCGCGCCCTCGGCGAGCGCCGCGGCGTCGGTGGCGCGACCCACGGCGGCGACCCGAGACGCCAGCGCCCCGATCACAGCACGCTTGTCGGTTCCGAGCGACTCATCGAGACTGACGAGCTCGGGGGTGATGATCTCTGGCACGGTTGGCCTCCAGGTTGGGGTTGTTCAGCGGGAGAGCGGTCTCACCGGCACTTCGCCGGGGAGCAGGTCTGCGGGGGTGGGTGCTTGTGTGCCCGGGAGCGCGGCTGCTGCAGATCCGTAGCGGATGCCGTGTCGGACGCACTCCGCGGGCGCGGCGCCTGCGACGTCGGCGAGCAGGAAACCCGCCAGCGAGCTGTCGCCGGCGCCCACGGTGCTGCGCACTCGCGTGGGCGGTGGGCTGCCGTACCAGGCGCCGGATGCCGTGACGAGCACGGCGCCCTGGGCACCGAGTGTCACGAACGCGGCGCCGACACGGGAAGGCACGAGCTCGGCGGCGACGACGCGGACGGCATCGGCGAGGTCGCGGTCCCTATCGAGCGGGATGTCGGTGAGCTCGACGAGCTCCTCGTCGTTCGGCTTGATGAGGTCGGGTGCTCCGCGGTCGACGACGGCCTGCAGCGCGGGGCCCGACGTATCCACCGCGATCCGCGGCGGTGCATCTGAGTCCGCCCGCACGGCGGAGATGACCTCGACGTAGAAGTCATCCGACATGCCCGGGGGGAGCGAGCCGGCGAGCACGAGCCACTCGGCTCCCCGTGCGGCCGTCACGGTCGCGGCGATGAGGGCATCGGCATCCGCGGCGGTGCGGGTGACGCCGGGCAGGTTGATCTTCGTCGTGACCCCCTCGCCGTCGGCGATCGTGAGATTCGCGCGCGCCGCACCCGCCAGCGCGACCGGTGCGACCGGCAAGCCGGTCGCGTGCAGCACGGCGGCGAACGGGTCGCCCCCGTCCAGGGGCAGCACCGCGAGGGTCGAGTGGCCCGCCGCCGCGATCACTCCGGCCACGTTGATGCCTTTGCCGCCGGCATCTTCGCGCACCGCGAGCGCGGCTTGCACCTCGCCGACGCGCAACTCCGCACCGAGGGTGACGGCACGGTCGAGCGACGGGTTGGCTGTCAGGGTGACGATCATGCGATCCATACCTCCACTTCGGCGGCGTCCAGCGCCTCCGCGAGCGCCCCTGCGGGCGCGGCGTCGGTGACGAGCACGTCGAAATCGTCGGGCGCGGCGAAGGAGACCAGCAGCTCGGCGTCGAACTTCTCCGCATCGGCGAGGACGATCGTACGTCGCGCTGCGGCGATGATCGCACGTTTGACCGCCGCCTCGTCGGGGTCGGGAGTGCTGAGGCCGAGGCTTGCGGAGACCCCGTTGGTGCCGATGAAGGCGAGGTCGGGGCGCAGCCGCGAGATGGCGCCGACCGTCTGGGCACCGACAGCTGCGGCGGTGAGCGTGCGCACGCGCCCGCCGACCGCGGTGAGTCCCAAGCCAGGAGCTCCGGCGAGAATGTGTGCGATCGTCATCGAATGCGTGACGACCTCGATCGGCCGCGTGGCCGCGTGGCGCTGCACCAGGAGCCGCGCCAGCGCCGCCGTCGTGGTCCCGGCATCCAGATACACCGAGCCGCCCTCGTCGGCTCCGATCGCGTCGAGCGCTCGTGCGGCGATCGCGAGCTTCGCCTCGCTGCGCCGATGGCTTCGCTCGGACAGCGGGGCCTCTGCGGTGCTGGTGCGTGCCGGCGCAACCGCGCCGCCGTGGACGCGACGGAGCAGACCCGCACTCTCCAACTGGCCGAGGTCTCTGCGCACCGTCTCCGTGGTGACGCCGAACCGACGAGCGAGATCGACCACGGCCACACGGCCCTCGATCTCAACCAGCTGTTCGATCAGCTGCTGTCGCTCCATCGCGTACACACATCCTCCTCGGATAGCCACACATTACAACAGAAACGCAGGCAACGACAAGAGGCGGCCCCCACCGGTGGGGGCCGCCTCTGGGAGGTGGGGGCTGTTACGCCTCACTCATGACGTTCACTTCGCGCTGACCGCGCGCGGCGAGAGCCGCCGCACGAGCGGCGATGCGACGCTCCTGCTCGATCTGGCCAGCATCCAGCGTCTCCTGGTCGACGGGGTAGCTGTCGACCTTGTTCACGCCGTGATACTTCTCGATGTAGGCGTCGAGCTCGGGACCGCTCTCCCACGAGGTGATGAGGCAATAGCGCGGCTCGTCGCCGTAGTGCGCGGCCGCGTGCCACAGTCGCTGCGTGTCAACGATCAGCTGGGCGCCGGCCGGCAGGGCGATGCGGGTCTCCTCGCTCGGGTCGGTGCGGTTCTCGCGCAGCACGAAGTAGCTCGTCTTGTCGTCGGTGAGGTTGAAGAACCCACGCACGACCCAACCGGTGCCGTCGGGGTTGAGGCGGTTGTTGTCGTCCTGGTGCAGGTTGTAGAGACAGTCGGCGTACGTATTCGGCTGCAGCTCGATGATGCGGCACCGGCCGACGTTGGCGCCCGGCTCCAGTGCACGCGCCGTCAGCGTCGGAGCGAGCGCGGTCTGCGCGTCGATCCACACACCGTCCTTGTCGGTGCGCGGCGGCTTGTGGTTCCAGAAGCCGTTGCACTCGATCTCGCCCTTGGCCGACGCGAGCGGCGCGAACCGCGTGTCGCCGGAGGACTTCCAGTCGACGTACTCGATGTCGAGCCACTCCTTCGGGTCGATCGGCTTGTCGTAGCTGTCGAGGACGACGTATCCGGTCTCCTCGAGAGCAGCGCTCTTGATGTATCCCATGACGAATCATGCCTTTCCGCGGGCCAGCGAAGTTTTTACAGGCCCGACTTAGGCAAGCCTACCCAGCCGTTCCTGTGACGCGGCTAGACTCGTGCGGGGTTTCGGAGGAGTGAAGTCGAGAACATGAGCATCGCCACAAATGTCGACGCGACCGCCGTCAACACGATCGGCTGGCTCTCGGCCTCGGAGACCACGATCGTCGTCCCCGTCTATCAGCGACAGTATCGCTGGGACATCGGAGGGTGCGAGCAGTTGCTGGGCGACATCCGCGCCGTCGCCGGCACCGACGACGCACACACCCACTTCATCGGATCGATCCTGTCGACGGCGTCGACGACGGATGCCGAGGACCCCCACCTCGTGCTGATCGACGGACAGCAACGCATCACGACCCTCATGTTGCTCGTCGCTGCGCTGCAGCACACACTCGCCGCCGACGATCCGGCGCTCGCCGCCGAGCTGGAGCGCGTGCTCGTGCGCGCCGACGACCCCACCCGCACGAAGCTGCGCCCGCACCGCGCGTGGGCCGACGTGTTCGAGAGTGTCGTGCTGGGCCGCCGCTCCCCCGACGACGAGCAGCGCGCATCGCGCTTCGACGACAATTACGCGTTCTTCCGCAGTCAGATCCGCCCCGACGAGGCCGCGGACGTGTGGCGCGGCCTGCAGAAGCTCGAACACGTGTCGATCACGCTGGGCGTCGACGCGAACGCGCAGCAGATCTTCGAGAGCCTCAACTCCACGGGCGAGCCTCTGCGCGACCACGAGCTCATCCACAACTACGTGCTCATGGGCCTCACACACGCCGAGCAGAGCGAGATCGAGCACGAGTACTGGCTGCCGATCGAGCAGAACACCGGCGAACAGATCGACTCGTTCTGGCGGCACTACCTCGTCATGCTGACGGGACGAGAAGTCACCGTCGTCGGCGAGCGGGGCGTCTACGACGCCTTCCGGCACGAGTTCCCCCGGCTGGGGGTCGACGTGTTGCGCGCGCACGCCGCCCAGTGGCGAGAGTTCTCGGAGATCTACCGCACGTTGCTCGATCCGGCGACGGCTGCCAACGAAGAGATCGCCCGTCAGTTCGCGTACCTCAACACCTTCGGCCGCGGCACCTACCCGCTCGTGATGCGCCTGTACCGGGATCAGCTGCACGGCGACCTCGGTGTCGACGAGCTGATCGCGTCGATCGAGCACCTGCAGTCGCTCCTGCTACGGCGCACGATCGTGGGGCTGTCGAACGACCGGCTCGTCGCGCGCCTGTGCCGCGCCGCGGATGCCGGCCGCGCAGACCTCGTCCACGCGATCGCACGCATCACGCCATCCGACGAGCGGGCACGCGTGGGCCTGAAGTACGGCGATCTCCCCCACGCGTCCTACGTCCTGGCGCGCCTGTCCGACGTCGACGCGCACGACGGCCTCGACATCGACCACATCGTGCCGCTCGCACCGGGCGACGACTGGAGCGGCGACGGCGTGCGCCGCTGGGCGGACTACACCGACGACGAGCAGAACGCCCACCGAGCGCTCGCACAGACACTCGGCAACCTCACACTCCTCGAGCGTCCGCTGGCCGACCGCGCGTTCGACGCGTCGTTCCCCGTCAAACGTGAGCTCTACGCGCGAAGCACGATCGTGCCCACCGCCGAGCTGGCAGCGTCGGCGTCGTGGGGCACGGCATCCATCGCCGAACGCACGGAGCAGTTGACGTCGTTGTTCGTCCGGGTGTGGGAACGTCCCGCCGTCGTCGGCATCGACGACGACAACCTGACGCCGATTCTGGATGCCAAGAAGCGCCGGGGCTGGCCGCGCGGCTGGCAGCGGGAGTTCGACTACGTCGAGTACCGCGGCGAGCACTGGGAGGTGAAGGACGTCAAGTACCTCTTCCACCGCGTGTTCCAGCGGCTGTGGGCCGACTCACGGCAGAGCGTCATCGACTTCAGCGCCCGCCGTGGCGGCCCCGTCTACCCCGCGAGGGCGTGGAACGGGCAGTGGGACGAACTCTCCGAGGGGCAGTACCTGTACCTCGGGTGGGACTCGAAGTACATGCTGACGGCCGTGCAGGGCGTACTCGACGAAGCCGGGTGGGCGGCCGAGGTGTTCGTCAAGTACTCCTACATCGGCAACGCCATGCGCTGACGCCGGGCCGTGCCACTCGGTGGCGGCACGCGCGAGTCTCGGCACCCGCCGCGGCCAGCCCCCACGCGCACCTCGCCCCACCGGCTCGCGAGGGGCGTGGCGATCGTGTACCGGTCGCCGGGATCGTCGCCGTAGATGTGGATGCCGACCGGCTCACGGTCAAAGGGGGCTTCACCGTGTATGCACGGGATCTTCAGCAGTTCGGCGACCTCCGACTGGGTGAGGATCATCGGCAGCACCGGAGGCGTGCCCTCGGTCATGCCCGACGAGTGCGCGGGACTCCCACCGACCGACGCGAACGAACACGTAAGCGCGTAGCCGCCGACGCGGAACGGCCGGAAACGGCCCCTGGGGGCTCTTGACCCGATTCTTGTCCCTTTGGGCAAAACAAGGTGGTGCGGCTGACATGCGTACTCCTCTGACTTCCGCTTGAAATCAGGGGAGAAGTTGCTGGGGTACCTGGAGTCGAACCGAGAACAACTGAGAGCCGCCTGGCCCATCCGGGCAAAGGGGAATGCACGGCGATGCCGACCTCCCGCGCTGTCCAGTCGTCGGTGTGCTCCCACCGGTACCGGATGTTGTCGAGCGATCCGCGAAGTTCGACGGCGATGTGCTCAGGTTCGACGCCGATGTTGAGTTCGCGCGTTCGGTACCGGCCTGCCCACGTCCACAGATCTCCGTAGAGCTTCTGGTGCAGGTCACGGAGGAACGTGTCCATGAGGATGTCGGTAAGCACGAGGCGCCCGTCGGCGATGTCATCGAGCAACGCAATGCTGACTTCATCGTTGATCGCTTGCTCAGCCTCGTAGAGTTCGATCTTCTTCGGCTCATCTCCGAAGATCTCGCGAGCCTGTGGGGTGAGGGCGTCTGCTTCCTCCGGCTACAACGGCGTTTCGCCGTAGCCAGGCTCGACACCCATCAAACGCGCTGCTTGCGCGCGGCGAGGAAACGCTCTACCCGCTCAGAGCGAGCGACACCGACCGGCACCGACCTGTTCTCCAACGCCGCTGATGCCCGCGTGGAGCGCATGGCGGCACGACGAAGCGCCTCGTGTGTGACGTTCTTGCGCTTCATGTGCTCACCTCCGGGATCGGGATCATTCTATCGCGCTGGCTCCCGCCTGGCAGGGTGCGGAGCCCACAGCGGACGTGCTTCCCGCCCCAGCAGTTGGGCGGTTACGCACGTGCTCCGCGAGAATGTTTCGCGATGGTGCGTCACGAGGGATGTGCCCGCGTCGGAAGAAGGAACATGGCATCCGAGAAGTTCGAGGCACCGGATCTTCAGAAGTTGATCGCCGCGCTGAGCCCCGAGGCCGATCCCCTGGACGATCTCTGGCGGCGTCCCGAACCGCAGCTCCTCCCCGTCCCCATGACGGTGCGGGGTTTCCGCATCCGTATTGACCTGCAGCGCACGAAGCCACCCGTGTGGCGACGCATCGATGTTCCCGGCGACATCCTCCTCCCGCGGTTGCACCAGGTGATCCAAGCGGCGATGGGATGGACCGACAGCCACCTGCACCGCTTCCGCACGAGCAATGACCGCAACCCTCCCGAGTTTCTCACGCAGTTCGACCTGGACGAGGGCGACGAGGGGATGCTCGAAGACGACGTGCGTCTCGATCAGATCCTGTCTGCCGAGGGCGACCGGCTCTGGTACGACTACGACTTCGGAGATGACTGGAAGCACCTCCTGCGCGTCGAGAAGGTGCTCGATGCCCCTCCCCCGACCCCGGTGTGCATCGGCGGGAAGCTCGCCTGTCCGCCGGAGGACTGCGGCGGTGTCTGGGGATACGCCGAACTCTCGGACTGGGTGCGCAGCGATTACGACGACGCACTCCGCCCCGAAGTCTTCGAGAGCACGGCGGAAGGGCGCGCCTGGCTGCCCTACGGCTGGCATCCTGACGCGTTCGACATCGATGAGACGAACGAACACATCGCCGCAGTCACCGCCGAGCCGATCCCAGTCGTCGAGGAACTCGCGTCACTGCTCGAGCTGGCGCGAAACCGCGGCGCACGCGGCCTGCGCGACGCGCTTGCGCATCCGTCCGCTTCCGGCACGACGCGCGTCAGCGTCGACGAGGCCGCCGACCTCATCGCGCCGTTCCGCGTGCTCCTCGACGTCGTCGGAGACGGCACGGCGCTCACCGGCGCCGGGTACCTGAAGCCCGCCGCCGTCGAGCAGATCGCACTTCGCACCGGCATCACCGAGTGGTGGATCGGCAAGGCCAACCGCGAAGACCTCACCTGGCCCGTCTGGGAACTCCGCGCCACGGCGCGAGCACTGGGGCTCGTATCGGTGCGCAAGGGCCGCATCGCTCCGACTCAGGCCATCGCCAAACGTCGAGGCGACCCGCACACGATACTGCGACACATCACCGGCCGGCTCCCGCTCGGAACAACCCCCGCCGAACGGCACGCCGGATGGATGGCGCTCGCCGTCGTCGCGCGCGAAACGCCCGCCGAGCTCTGGGAGGCGAGCATCAGCGAGCTCCTCTTCGACCTCGGCTGGCGCGACCGCGAAGACCCCTACAGTGCACCCTCACCCGACAGCCCCACGCTTGACGCACTCCGTCTGCTCGCGGGAGCGATGCGCACGAACTGGAGACCCAAGGGCGTGAACGCCGCCATCGCAGCCATCGCCCGAGCCGTCCTACGACCCTGACCGTTCAGTGACCCCGCGGGAGGGCTTCTGTTCGCCGCTCCGGTCACCAGATCGGCTGCGGTCAGGGCCGCCAGAAACCGTCACAGTTCCGTCCTACCTGTAGCGGACTCTGTCGGCTCGGACGGCGCGACGGGTGCCGTGTTCCAGTTCCGTTCAGCGGGGCTCCACACTGCTTTGGCGTCGAGCCCGTTCAGCACCGGGTCGAGGAAGTCGGCAGCCGCAGCAACGGTGTCGGAGAACCTCTCCGGCAGACTCGCGCCCGCCTCGCCGAGCCCCTTCCGGTAGGCGACATAGGTTGAGTCTCGGAGCACTGCGAGCCCCTCGGTGGCCTGCGCCAACGGAATCAACGTGGTCCCGCGGAAAGTTGCGGTCGCCGTGAGCGCGTCACGCAGTTCCCCGCACTGGAGAGCCTGTGTGCCGGTCACGAGATCGACGTCCGCGTCGGCATAGCGTGCTTTATGCCGATGGCTGGGTCATGTCGAGGCGGGCCGCTCGGGGTTACGTAGCCGGTCTGGCGATCCCGCCGGGAGCGCCTAAACCGCGGTGGGGTCGGCCTGGACGGCGGTCCGCCAGCGGGGCGGTCTCGGGTCCGCGCAGGAATTGGCAGCCCTCCAGGTCTCGTCCGCGCTGCGCGACGCGCTTGTGGGGCGTGTCACGACCGGCAAGACCTGGCACTGGGAGCACCGGCCGTTCAGGTGTCCCGCTCGACGAGCTGTGTCGCGAGGCGGGCATTGGTGGGAAGCCGGCCGGGTCTCTCCATCGCCTGGAGCAGGAGGTGCACGGCGACCCGTCCGGACTCGTGCAACGGCTGAGTCACCGTGGTGAGCCCGAGAGCCCGGGCGAGATCGCCGTCGTCGAATCCGATCACACCGACGTCCGCACGCAGTTCGCGGCCGCTCTCGCGGACGGCACGGATCGCGCCGGCCGCCATCAGGTCGCAGTAGGCAAAAACACCGAGCGGCTGAGGTGTGCTCTGCAGGTGCGCGGTCATGACCGCGCAAGCGCTCTGAAGGTCGTTCAGCGCATGCAGCACGTCGATGTCCTCGCGGGCGACTCCCAGCTCCTCCAACCGCGAGAGGAAGCCGTCCTGCCGAAGCTGAGACTGTGAAAGATACTCATCAGACACCTGCCGCTCGCCGATATACAAAAAGCGCCGATATCCGCGTCCATGCAGGTTCTCGGCGGCGGCGCGCGCGCCGGCGGCCTCCGCGATGGACACCGTCGACAGGCCGAGGTACTCATCGACGCCGAGCAGTACGACGGGCAACTCCTGCCGGCGGAACCGTCCGACGGCGTCGGCGGACGGCGTGATCCCCATCACGATCAGACCGTCGAGACTGCTCGTGAGGGGGAGGCTCTCGAGTAGCGGCGACTCGGTGACCGCCGCCGACTCGTGATCGATGGCGACGACCTCGGTCGTGCGAGCACGGTGCGAGAGCTCTTCGAAGATGCCGTTCAACCGCTCTGCAGACGACAGGTACGTGGAGAACGGCGCTACGACGCCGATCCGGCCGATGCCCCGGCGAGCACGGCTGACGGCGTCGCTCTTCGGCACATAGCCGAGTTCATCGACGGCTCTGAGCACCTTCTCGCGCGACTCCGCGCTGACGCGTTCCGGCTTGTTCATCACGAGGGAGACCGTCGAGATGCTCACTCCGGCACGTTGGGCAACGTTGTAGATGGTCGACGCCACGGGCCCGCCTCCTTGATCGTCTGAACGTAGCACGGATGTCGCCGTCGAACCTGGCGCCGGTCATGCACCCGAACTGCCGTATCCGTCTCCGTCCAACGCCTGGAGCACGCGGCGCGCGATGCGGACGTGTCCCGCGATGGTGGGGTGGATGCCGTCGGGGTCCATGAAGGTCGCATCCGTCGGATCGAAGACCTCCGGATCTCGAAGGTCGACGAGCGGGGCGGGACAGTCGCGCGTCGCCTCCACGGCGGCGACGATCGCCGCCTCATCCCAGGCGTTCTCCCACGTCTGCTCCGCCAGCCCGATCCTGCTCGGCCGGTCATCGAGCGGCGGAGGCGTCACCAGCAGCACCTTCGATCCCGCACCTGCGATCGCGTCGACGAGCAGCCGCACGTTGCGTCTCGACTCCGTCGACGACACCAGCGGCTCGCCGGGTAGCGCCCGCTGCGACCGGACGTCGTTGGTCCCGATCATCAAGACGACGAGATCCGGTTCCGTCCCGATGATCAGGTCAAGTCGCTCCAGGGTGTCGGTCGACGTGGTCGCCGCGAGCGCGCGATTGACCAGCACGGTGGAGCTTCCGGGCGTACGCGCGACCGACCTGCCGATGATCTCCGCCCAGCTGACACGATCGGCGGTGATCGAGTCTCCCACGGCGACGATCCGCTCGCCGGTCGCGGCCAATCGGGCGACTGCTTCAGCACTTTCACGGCACAGCGCCTCCGCAGCGGCTGACAGCTCGTGCTCGACCGCTTCCAACGCAGCATCCAGACGAGGCTCGGATATCCCGGCCAACTCCGCCAGCATCCGCCGCTGCGATGCGACCGGCACCGATCTCCTCGCTAGCATCGGCACGTTCTCGAGCCGCGTGAAGCGCACCCAGTCGTATGCGTCCTTCGGAAGAGCCACCCGACCCCAGGCGGGCGATCCGCCGGCGACGACTCTGCCCTTCTCGTCTACGCTCACTTGTCCGCTCCTTGCAGCAATGCGCTGATGAAACTGCGTTGGAAGATGATGAAGATCACGAGCGTGGGCGCCATGATGAGCACCGCCCCCGCGCACAAAAGCACCTGGTCCGTCCCGTACTGCCCCTGGAACGCACCCAGCGCCCCGGCCATCGTTCGCTTCGTCGGATCGTCGACGAGCACCAGCGCGAGGAGGAACTGGTTCCACGTCCACAGAAACAGCAGGATCGCCAACGACGACCATGCGGGCGCAGCCAGGGGAAGGAAGACGCTGCGGAAAGTCCGGAAGGCACTGGCGCCGTCGATCGCCGACGCCTCGCCGAGCTCCGCCGGCATGTGGGCGAACGCCTGTCTCATCCAGTACACGGAGAACGGCATGTAGAGACCGGTCAACGGCAGGATGATGGCCCACTGCGTGTTCAGCAGCCCGAAGTCCCGCATCTGGTAGTAGATGGGCGCGACCATCGCCTCGAAGGGAAGCGCCAGCCCCAAGACGAACATCGCGAGAACGATGCCCGAGCCTCGGAACGGCAGTCGCGCGAGCGCGTAGCCAGCCACCGTGCTGACGACGAGAGAGACCGGCACGACGAGCACGACGATGAACAGGCTGGACGTCAGGAGCGCCCACATGTTGGCGGCGTCCCAGGCCAGGAGGAAGTTCTCCCAATGTGGCTCCGTCGGCCAGCTGAGGCCCTGGGGAGCGGTATCGCGCGGCTGCAACGCGGTGAGGAACAGGCTGAGCATCGGCAGGATGCTGAATGCGACGAGGGCGCCCAGTGCAGCCCCGCCTGCCAACCGACTCGTCCGCCCGTCGGTCCGCGCACTCATCGCCGCCTCCCGAGGAGCTGAGTCGGCACCACGATCGCAAGGATGAGTACCGTGAGCACGACGCCCAGTGCGGACGCCAGGCCGACCTCCTGCGACGTGAACACGAGACGGTAGATCAACACGCCGGGCACCATTGTCGTGTAGCCCGGCCCGCCAGCGGTTGCGACGTAGATGATGTCGAAGCTGGACAGCGTGGCGATCATCAGCAACGTGGCAGCGACGACGACCTCGGAGCGCAGCGCGGGCAGAGTAATGGCCCGAGCTCGACGAATCCGGCCTGCACCGTCGAGGGCGGCCGCCTCGAACAGGCTCGGATCGATCCTCCCGATGCCTGCGCTGAACAGGAGCGTGCACAGTCCGCTCGCCACCCACGTGCCGATGATGCCGACGGCCGCCAGCGCTGTCTCGAACTCCCCCAGCCACGGTCGTGTGGCGTTTTCCAGTCCGACAGCCCGCAGGACGCCGTTCAGCGGGCCGTCGGACGAGTAGATCCAGACCCAGACGATGGCTGCGCCAGCTAAGGGGATGATCTGCGGGATGAACATGAGCACCCGCGCGATCGCACTGAACGCGCCGGAGCGGATGTCCTGGATCAGGATGGCCGCACTGAGGCCGATGAGGATCGGGAAGACGACGAAGAACACCATCAGCACGAACGCGTTCGCGATGGACCCGAAGAGATCCGGCTGCGTGAACACCGCCGCGTAGTTGGCCAGGCCGACCCATCTTGCGACTCCGACTCCGTCCCAGTCGAAAAGCGAATATCTGACCGTGTCGACGAGTGGGTAGAGGACGAACGCCGCATAGATGGTGAAGGCCGGAAGGACCCAAAGCGCACCGCTCCAGCGGTGTTGGCGCCCACGTGCAGGGGCCGCCGTGGTCATCGGCCGAGCTGGCTCTCGTAGTCGGACTGCACCTTGCCCACGAAGTCTTCCGCGGTGGTCTTGCCTGCGAGGAGCAGTTGGAGCTGCGGGGTCAGGGTGTTGGAGTAGATGGATGCCGTGGCGTTGCCCATGAACGGAGCGAACCCGTTCCCCGACTCCACCGAGGCGAACGCGTCCAGGATCTGGCCGGTCAGCGGCGTCGTGGCCCCATCCGCGGACTCCGTGTCGCCACCCGGGATCAGTCCGGACACAGTGACGACAAGACTGCGTCCCGTCTCGCTGTTGTTGACCCAGTTCAGGAATCCGGCTGCAGCGTTCGGGTTATCGGCCTTGGTCGGAATCGCGTACGCAGTTGCATCCGAGAGACCGACGGGAGTGGTCTCGGTGGCGCCGGGGAACGGAATGAACGCGACGTCTTCACCCAGAGAGGAGGCGAGCGTCGCGTTGTTCCAGTTTCCGGACGCGAAGAAGATCCCCTCGCCGGCTGCGAAGGCTGCCGCGGCCGCCGTGCCGTCGAGCGAATTGATGTCGGAGGCCAGATATCCGGCCTGCGCCCAGTCCTGGAGGGTCTGCGCCGCTTGTACGGCCCCGTCGTTGTCGATGGTGGCCTCAGGCTTGTCGTAGATCCAGTCGGTGACGCTCTGGGAACCGATCCTGTCCTGGAGGAGACTCTGGAAGATGTAGAAGACCGTGGCGTCCTTGCCCGACGAGATCAGCGGAGTCACGCCGGAAGACTTCGCCTTCTCGAGCGCCGCCTCGAACTCGGCGAGCGTACGAGGCGCGCTTTCAATACCGGCTTGCCGCGCAAGCCGCACGTTGTAGTAGAGCCCAGTCATCGTGTAGCCCATTCCCATGCTGTAGAGGGAGCCGTCGCCCTTCGTCGTGCCGTCCTCCCCGACGCGCATGCCTTCGAGCTGCCGAGCCGGGAACTCGTCCCAGCCGTAGGCGGCGGCGTAGTCGTCGAGGTTCAGGATGAGATCGTCCTTCACCGTGTTGCCGAGGGTGGGGAGGTACATCAGATCGGGTGCGTCTGCTCCGGCCATGATCCGGGGCGCATTGGCCTGGAGGTTTGCGAAACTGTCGCTGCGGATCTCGACCGTGACGTTCGGGTGCTCCTCCTCGAAGCCGGCGACGAGTTGCTCGATGTTGTCGACGTTGTCGGACGCGACCATGATCGACATCGTCGACGCCTTGGCGTCGATATCCGTGCTCACCGGCACCTTCTCGGCATCGGCGCTTCCGCCGCCGGGCGCGCATGCCGTGAGTGAGACGGCGGCGAATGACGTTGCGACGGTCAGGATCCACCGAAGCTTCTTGTGGCTGTGGAACATGTGGCTCTCTCCTTCGAGGCGGGGTATCGGCACCAGGCCGGATCATGTGATGTCCAGTATCGAGTTCTGCACATAGCGCGTCAAACACTTCTATCAAAGGACTTTTATCAGGGAAGCCGCCGTGGAGTTCCCGCCAATAGATCATGGTCGATCTGGCAGTCTGGTGTCCCAGCGGCAGCGGCTCCAGGCTGACAGCGGATCACGCGTCGGGTGATGATGATCTCCTTGGCGAGAGCGTTGAACACGCCGATGAGGCGAGTGCGAGCCTCGGCGCAGATCTGTAGTTTCCAGAAGCCTCTGGTGCGCCAGGCGTTCATGGGCTCCACGGCCCATCGGGCGCCCCTCCCCGCCAGAGCGTTGTGAGACGTAGCTCCTGGCGGAAATGAGGCTGGGGCGGGGACAGGATGACCAACGATGGCGCCGCGTCTGCTGAGCGGGTCAACCGGAAGCGTGTGGCCCGGGTGATGGCCAAGTTCGGCCTCGCCGGCATCCGCCTGAGGCGCCGCGTGAAGACCACGACCCCCGACCAGTCCGGCAGGCGCTTCCCGGATCTGCTGGGCAGTGACCTCACCGCGGCCGCGCCGAACCAGCGCGACGTCGGCGACATCACCTACCTGCCCATCGCCGACGGAACCGACCTCTACCTCGCCACGGCCATCGACCCGTGGTCCCGCAAGCTCGCGGGCTGCTGGGCGATGGCCGACCACATGCGCGTGGGGCTCGTCGAGGACACCCTCCGGGCGGCCTGGCGGGAGCGCGGCTCGCAGCGCGGCGCGGTCTTCCACTCGGACCACGGGTCGGTCTACACCTCGAAGTCCTACACGGCTCTGTGCGAGCAGCTCGGTGTGATCCCGTCGATGGGCCAGATCTGCTCCAGCGCAGACAACACCCTCGCCGAGTCGTTCAACGCGACCCTGAGATGCGAACTCCTCGACGGCGCACCCGCGTTCAGCGATCAGCGATCAGGCCACGGCCTACCAGGCCGCGTTCCGGTGGGCGAACCGCCACAACACCCGAAGACGCCACTCCGCGATCGGCAACGTCGCACCAGACGCCTACGGGACAACCGTGTCCGCTACGCTCGCGGAAGCGGCATAACCAAAATGACACCGTGTCCAAGAATCGGGGTCAAGGCCCCGGAGCTAACCTCACGTCATGGACGAGAAGCGATTCGAGCACTGGTGCGAAGCCTGCGGTGCGACCGCCATGCTCACGTCCGAGGAGGGCTTCGAGGCAGGCTGGGACTTCCCGCCTCGGATGGGCGCCTGGGGTGTGGTTTCGCCTCGCACCTGCGGCAACTGCACCGTCAATCGCACACTCTGGTGGGCGCTCACGGTCGAAAAGAAGGACATCGATAGCTGCACCCCGCATCAGCGACAGGTGCTGGCACGGATCCTCATCGAGGTGCCCGACGACGCGCTCGGAGTGCGATAGCTCATCGACACTCGGGGCAGAGCCCGGCGACAATCGTGTCGACATCAGCGACGATTTGCTCGCAACGCATGCATCGCGGGCCGCGAAAGAGCACCGCGGGCTCCGGGTGCAGGCTCT
>JASGGN010000032.1:0-23620 GCA_047605005.1 Microbacterium sp. | reverse complement strand
GCCGAGGTGCTCTACGACCCGGCCGACCCGGGCAACGAGGAGCGGATCTTCGTCGCCTTCGTCCGGGACCCCGCCCCGTCGGGGTGGATCCCCGCCCCGCGCGGCAAGGGCACGGCTGCTCAACCCCAGGCGCGGCACCCGCATCAGCGCTCGCCGTGACCCGGGTCGGGCGCGAGCGCCGTCTCCATCTCGGCGAGGAAGCGCACGGTGGCGCGCAGCTCGTCGTCGGTGAACGACGCCATCGCGTCGCGCATGCGTCGCATGTGCTCACCGAAGTGACGGTAGAACTCGGCGCGCGCGGCGTCGGTGACCACGACGATGCGCGCACGCCGGTCATGCGGGTGCGGGCGGCGCACGACGCGCCCACTGGCGCTCAGCCGGTCGAGGAGCTTCGTCGTCGACGCCGTGGAGATCGACAGGTGGGTCGCGATCTGGTGCGGCGACACCCACTCGCCGCGCTGCTCGCACACGATCAGCATGCGCAGCGCCGCGAGGTCGGTCGCGTTCATCGACATGTCGCCGCGGATCGCGCCATGCATCAGATCCATCGCGTCCGTGAACGCCCGCACCGCCTCCAGCGCCGACATCAGCAGCCCGTCGCGCGGCGTCTGCGGCATCCAGCGTTCACTCATCCGGACGCCTCCCGCGGCTACTCCCCACTGAGGCTGAGCAGCGTCTCCACCGCGGCGGTCAGTCGCGCGTCCGCTTCCGCGAACGCCGTCAGGTCCCCCGCCTCGAGAGCCGCCTGCCGATCGTCCATCGCCTCCTGCGCCTCCTGCAACGCCGCCTGGAACGCGACGCTGGTGGCCGTGGTGTCGTCGGACGACCCGTCGGACGTCTCGCTCGCCTCCGGCGTCGCCGTCACATCGTCGTCGCCCGCGCTCGCACCCGAGTCCCCGCCGAAGAGCGAGTCCAACGCCTCCTGCAACGTGTCCTCGAAGGCGATCTCATCGCCGAACGCGACGAGGACCTTCTGCAGCGTCGGCAGCTTCGTGCCGCTGGATGCCTGTACGAAGACCGGCTGCACATACAGCAGCCCCCCGCCGACCGGCAGCGTCAGGAGATTGCCGTTGAGCACCTCCGACTGCCCCTGCTGGAGGATGTTGATGAACGACGACACACTCGGATCGGCATTGAAGGTGTTCTGCACCTGGCCGGGCCCGGGCACGCTGACATCCGCGCTGATCTCGAGCATGCGCAGCTTGCCGTAGTCCTCCGCCTTCTGACCGGCGACGTTGCCGGCATCCGAGTCGACGGCGAGATATCCCATGAGAACGTTGCGCGAGTCATCGCCTTCCGACGCGGGGATGAACGACGTGAACATCGAGAACGTCGACTCGTCCTGCCCCGGCATCTTCATCGTGAGGTAGTACGGCGGCTGGAGGACGGAGGTCGTCTGGGTCGGGTCGTCCGGCGTGCGCCACGCGTTGTCCTGCGCGTAGAACGACGCCGCGTCGTCGACGTGATAGGTGCCGAGCATCGCGCGCTGCACCTTGAACAGATCGGTCGGATACCGCACGTGGCTCATCAGGTCGCCGCTCATGTCCGAGATCGACTTGAGCGTCGACGGGTAGATCTTCTGCCACGCCTGCAGCAGCGGATCGGTGTCGTCCCACGCATACAGCGTGACGCTGCCGTCGTAGGCGTCGACCGTCGCCTTGACCGAGTTGCGGATGTAGTTCACGTCATCGAGCGCGACGGAAGGCGTCGTGTTGGTCGTGTCGCTGAGCGCGTCGCTGAGGCTCACGATCGAGGAGTACGGATAGTTCGCGCTCAGGGTGTAGCCGTCGATGATCCAGACGATCCGCCCGTCGACGACCGACGGATACGGGTCGCTGTCGAGCTCGAGATATGGAGCGACCTTCTGCACGCGCGTCAGCGGATCACGGTCATAGAGGATCTGCGAGTTCTCGTTGAGCGCGTCGGAGAACAGGATGTCGGTCGACTGGAACTTCAGCGAGTAGATGAGCCGGTTGAAGAGGTTCCCCACGTCCGGGCCGCCGTCGCCCGTGAAAGTCGTCTTCGTCTGGGCGGAGTCACCCGTGCCCTCCGGGTAGTCGAGCTCGATCGGGTCGCTTCCCTCGGCTGCGCCGACGATCGAGTACGTCGGCGAGGACTCTCCGAAGTAGACGCGCGGCTCGTACTCCGTCTGGTCGGTGAGCGAGCCCGCCGTCGGAATGCCGCGCTCGACGAACACCGGGTTGCCGTCGCTCGTGCGCTCGTTGCCCTTCGCCGCGACCAGCCCGTACCCGTGCGTGTAGACGAGGGTCGTGTTGTACCACGAGGCGGCCGAGCCGAGCTGATCGAGGTTGAGGTCGCGCACCGACACCACGGTGTCCTGGGTCTCGCCGTCGATCTCGTACCGGTCGACGTCGAGCGGATCGGTGAACTGGTAGTACGACCGGTACTGCTCCAGCTGCTTGACCGTCGGCGAGATGATCGCCGGGTCCATGATCCGGATGGATGCCGTCGTATCGGCATCCGAGCGCAGCTGCCCCGACTCGGCGTCGGTCACGGCCTCGAAATCGCTCGTCTCGAGGCCGTCGATGCCGAAGGCGACCTTCGTGGCGTCGATGTTGCGCTGGTAGTAGTCGCTCTCCAGGGTCTCCTGGTTCGGCACCACCTGGAACTGGTTCACCAGGAACGGATACGCGACTCCGACGATCAGCGACGAGACGATCAGCAGCGCCGTGCCGATCAAAGGGAACCGCCACCGCCCGATGACGGCCGTGACGAAGAACAGCGCCGCGACGATCGCGGCGGCGATCGAGAGGATCGTCAGACCCGGGATGACGGCGTGCACATCGACATAGCTCGCCCCCGTGATCCGATCGCTCTCCTCGGTGAGGGTCTGGTAACGGTCGAGCCACAGGCTCGCCGCCTGGACGAGGAGATAGCTGCCCGCGATGACCGCCAACTGGATGCGCGCCGCCTTCGAGATGCGCAGCTCACGCGGGCCGACGCCCACCGATCCGTAGAGGTACGCCACGAGCACCGTCACGCCGAGGCACACGATCAGCACGGCCGATGCGAACCCGACCACGGCGGTGAGGAACGGCAGCGAGAACAGATAGAAGCCGACGTCGAGCTGGAACTGCGGGTCGAGCGTGCCGGTGTCGACGCGGTTCGCCCACAGCCACACCGTCTCCCACTGCGCTGCGGCGGCGAAGCCCGCGAAGAAGCCGAAGAACAGCGGGATGCCCCACATCGCGAGCCGGCGCAACGGCTCGACGACCTCCTGGTAGTGGTCGAGCTGCGAGTTCAGTCGCGCGTACACCGGCCGCAGCCGATACGCGAGCTGGATCGCGGTGAAAACCGGCACCGCCATCGCGAGGAATCCGACGAGGAACATGACCACCCGCGCCGTCCACTGCGTCACCAGGACGCTGTCGAACCCCAGCTGGCGGTACCACAGCCAGTCCGCGTACAACCCGGCGAACACGAAGAACGCGACCACGATCGCGGCGATGACAGCCAGCGTGATGCCGATCGCGCGGCGGACGGGGCTGGGCGTGGCCTGATTCGGCGCGGAGGTCGTGGTCACACCTCCATCCTAGGCAGGCCCATTCTGGGCGGATACCGAGGGGATGCTATGACGTCGTACAGGTGGGCAGCGCATCGAGGTCGCCGCCGTCGCGGATCGTCTCGAGCACCGTGAGGGCGTCGTCGAGGGTGCTCACCGAGAACACCCGCAGCCCCGAGGGAATGTTGCCCACGACCTCGTCGCAGTTCGCCGAGGGCGCGAGGAACCAGTCCGCGCCGGCCCCGACCGCGCCGTACATCTTCTGCTGGATGCCCCCGATCGCGCCGACCGTTCCGGACGAGTCGATCGTGCCGGTCCCGGCGACCTCCTCCCCCCCGTTCAGCTCGCCGTCGGTGAGCGTGTCGATGATGCCGAGCGCGAACATCATCCCGGCGGACGGCCCCCCGACGTTGTCGAGCTGGATCGTGACGTCGATCGGGAAGTCGAAGTCGTGCAGCGTCGAGACGCCGATGAGCCAGAGCGTCTCGCCGTCGACCTCGGTGGCGTTGGGCGTGACCTCCACCGTCAGCGTCTCGCCGTCCCGCTCGATCGTCAGCTCCACCGGCGCGCCCTGGCCCTCGTTGATGATCGCGCGCAGCTCGTCGGTCACCGTGACCGGCACGCCGTTGGCCGCCCGGATGATGTCGTCGGGCTCGAGGATGCCCTGGGCGGCCGAGTCATCCGTCAGCGAGTACACCCGCACCATCGAGCTGACGTCGTAGCCGAGCTCGGTGAGGGCGGCGGCGGTGGCCTCCTTCTGCGAGTCCACCATCGAGACGGCGCTCTCTTCGCTGCGCTCCTCGGTCGTCTGGTCCTCGGGGTAGACATCGTCGATGGGCAGGACCGCCTTCGCGGGATCGAACCACGCGAGCGCGAGCTCGAACCACGACGGCGTGCGCTCGCGGGAGCCCACGATCTGCACCGTCAGAAGGTCGAGAGACCCCGCCGTCGGATAGGTGTCGGCCCCCGAGATCGAGATGAGAGGCACATCATCGCCGTCGGAGTTCGTCGTCGATCCAAGCGTGTCGAAGACGGGCCCGGGCTGCTGAATGACGAACGACGTCGGCAGCACCGTGAGCGCCAGCAGCGCGAAGATCGCGACCGTCAGAGACCACACGCCGACCGTCACGGGGCGCGACCGCCTGCGGCGCGGGGCGGGCACGATCGTCACGCCCTCATCGAACAGTGCCACTCGGCCCCTTCCGCCCGGTCGTTCGCGATCGGCGTACACACGGCTCCCTGACCGAGTCCGCGAGACGCGCCGCGGCGGAAGCCCGTGCGACTAGCGTAGAACGGGACCAGATGAGCCTGCTGAAAGGCGCCCGACATGCCAGACGACGACACCCCGGAAAGCTCCGGCGAAGACGAGTTCCGGGAGTTGCTGCGCAATCTGCTCGGCGGCGCGGGCATGCTCGGCGGCGCAGGCATGCCCGGCGGCGCAGGCATGCCCGGCGGCGCAGGCATGCCCGGCGGCGCGGGATTCGACCCCGCGCAGCTGGAGGGGCTGTCGCGGATGGGCATCGATCCGGCGATGATCCAGCAGATGATGGGCCAGCTGCAGGCCGCCCTCTCCCAGACGGGCACGGGTGACGGCATCGACTGGGGCGCCGCGCGCACGCAGGCGCTGCATCTGTCCAACAAAGACGGGCGGAGCATCTCGGGCGGCACCCGCGCCGACTTCGATCAGGCGTTCACCCTCGCCACGCTGTGGCTCAGTGAGGCGACGACGATCTCGGAGCTCACGAGCGCTCCGCTCGCGATCACGCGCGGCGAATGGGTCGAGCAGACCCTGCCGGTGTGGCAGGAGCTCGCCGAGCCGGTCGCCGACTCCATCGCCGACGCTCTGACCTCTGCCCTCTCCGAGCAGACGCCCGAGGAGATGCGGCAGCTCGTCGCCGGCGCGGGAGCGTTCATCCGACGCATCGGAGGGTCCCTCTTCGCGGCGCAGCTGGGCGGTGTCGTGGGCCGGCTCTCGCTCGAGGTCGTCTCCGGCGGCGACGTCGGCATCCCGGTGATGCCCGACGGCACGGCGGCGATCCTGCCACAGAACTTCGCCGACTTCGGGCGCGATCTCGAGGTGACGGACGATCAGCTCGCCCTGTACCTCGCCACGCGTGAGCTGGCGCACGCGCGTCTGTTCCGGCACGCGCGCTGGCTGCGGCTGCACGTGATCTCGCAGGTGACCGAGTTCGCGCGCGGCATCCACGTCGACACCGGCGCGCTCGAAGACCTCGCATCGCGATTCGACCCGTCGTCGCCGGAAGAGCTGCGCGCCGCCATCGAGTCGGGCGCGCTGCTGCCCCAGCGCACGCCGGCGCAGGATGCCGCGCTCACGCGGCTGGAGAACCTCCTCGCGACGATCGAGGGCTGGGTCGACGTCGTGACGGCGGATGCCACGGCCCGGCTGCCCGCAGCCGCCCGGATCGCCGAGGCGGTGCGCCGTCGGCGCGCCGTCGGCGGCCCCGCCGAACAGGCGATGGCCTCGCTCGTCGGCCTCGAGCTGCGCCCCCGGCGCCTGCGCGAGGCGGCCGCGATGTGGCGCGCCGTGACGGACGCCGTCGGCATCGACGAGCGCGACAGCCTCTGGGACTACCCCGACCTCATGCCGGATGCCTCCGACATCGACGACCCGCGAAGCCTCATCGCCCGCGTGAGCGCCCGCGCTGCCGGCGAGGCCCCGCCGCGCGACGCTCTCGACGAGGCGATCGAAGAGCTCCTCGCCGACGCGGCCGAGCCCGACGACCCCGACACCCCCCGCCCGGCCTGACATCGCCTCCTCCCCAACCGCGCGACGCGCGCGAATCGGGCGGTCGCCTGTGGATAGAGCCCCCGCGTGCCCACCCGAGTCGGCATGATCGGGGCATGCTCCGACTCGCACCCTCGAACCCGCCGCTGTGGCGCACCCCCTCCGCCCTGCAGCTCGGCGCCGAGGACGCCGTCCGCATCGATCAGGTGACCCCCTGGCAGGAACAGCTGCTCGATGCGTTGCACGACGGCATCCCCGACGCCATGCTGCTGCCCCTCGCACGTAGTCTCGGCGCGGACGCCGATGACGCCGACCGCTTCGTCGCCCGGATCTCCGGTGCGATCTCGTCCGAGCCCCGCACGCCGCTGAGGATGAGCGCCGAGCTTCCGAGCGAGATCACCTTCGCGGAGGCGGATGCCTTCGCGCACGGCTGGCGCGCAGCGGGCCTCGACCCCGTGGCCGTGACTCGATGGCGGGAGGACGCGCTCGATCCCTCCCTGCCTCTGATCGTCGTCGCCGACCGGCTCGTCGATCCGCACCGTGCCGCCGCGCTGATGGCACAGGACATCACCCACCTGCCGATAACGCTTGCCGGAGACCGCATTGTCGTCGGCCCGCTCGTCGTGCCCGGCACGACCGCGTGCCTCGCGTGCCTGAACGCACACCGCACCGACGCCGATGCGGCCTGGCCGCTCGTGGCCGCGCAGCTGCTCGGCCGCGAGCGGGTCGCGACCGAACCGGGGCTCGTGCTCGAGGCGGCGGTGCTCGCCGCACGACTGTTGCACGCGGCGCAGAGCGCGCCCGCGCACGCAGCCACCGTCTCGGTGACGCTCAGCTGCACCCGGGTGCGGCGGGTGTGGCACGCCCATCGCCCGCACGCACGGTGTCTGTGCCGATCTCCTGCAGGAACCGCGACGGTTGCCGCGGACGCGAGCCGGAACGCTCCGACCCCGACCGCTCCGACCATGACAGCGACAGCGTTCGCCCGGCCCGCGTGATGCCGACGTAGGCGAGGCGCCGCTCCTCGTCGATCTGCGCGAACCCGGTCGCGTACGAGATCGGCAGCAGCCCCTCGGCGACACCGATGAGATGGACGTGATCCCACTCCAGTCCCTTCGCCGCGTGCAGGGTCGCGAGCGTCACAGTGCGCAGTGCGGGCTCGTGCTGGTCTCGGCTGCGGGCCTGCAGCTCGTCGGTGAACCCGCGCAGGGTCGTCCCCTCCGGTGCCTCTTCCGCCAGGCGCAGCACGGCGGCGCGCGCCTCCCACGCGTCACGGAGCGCACCGCCGGCCTGTGGCGGCTCGTCGGTGAGCCCGAGGGAACGCAGCACGTCGCGGACGGCGGCGAGGAACGTCGTCTCGATCGGGGCGACCGATGCCCCACGCAACGCCATCACCGCCTGCCGGACCTCGGGCAGGTCGAAGAACCGCTTGCCTCCGAGCACCGTCGTGGGGATGTGCGCAGCCGCGAGCGCCGCGAGCAGCTCCGCCGACTGCGCGTGCGCGCGATACAGGATCGCGATCTCCTGGGGAGCGACGCCCGAAGACAGCTGCGCAGCGACGGCGGCTGCGACCCCCGCGGCCTCCGCGGCATCGTCGGGATAGGCCGTGACGCGGGGCGCGGGCCCGCGCGCCCCGGCCGAGGTCAGCACGAGGGCGCCGGGGCGCCCCCGCATGAGCGCGTTGGCGACGTCGAGGATCGCGGGATCCGAGCGGTGGTTGCGCTCGAGGCGCACGAGCTGGGCATCCGGATGGCGCACACCGAAATCGAGCAGATAGCGCGGGTCAGCCCCCGCGAACGAGTAGATCGTCTGGTTCGCGTCTCCGACGACGCACAGGTCGCGACGTTCGCCCAGCCACAGCTCGATGAGACGATTCTGCACCGGTGAGACGTCCTGGTATTCGTCGACCGTGAGGTGGCGGTACTGCTCGTGCACCGCCTGTGCGACCCGCGGCTCGGCCTCGAGCATCCCGGCGCAGGCCAGCAGCACATCCTCGAAGTCGAGCTGGCGGCGCTCGTCCTTGACCCTCTCGTAGGCGCTCATGAGGTCGGCGACCGTGTCGGCGTCGAGCCTGCCGAGTCCGGTCGGATGCTCCGCGGCGTCCTGCGCGATCGTGCGCATCGTGACCTTGCGCCACTCGATGCGGCTCGCGACGTCGCGGAGCGTCGCCGAATCCAGGTGCAGACCCAAGCCGTCGGCGGCCTGTCCCAGAACACGCACCTTCTTGTCGATGAGCGAGGGGGCCCCATCGCCGGCCAGCTGCGGCCAGAAGAAGTTCAGCTGGGCGAGCGCGGTCGCGTGGAACGTGCGCGCGGAGACGCCGGCGACCCCGAGGGCACGGAGCCTGCCGCGCATCTCGCCCGCCGCCTTCGCCGTGAAGGTGAGCGCCATGACGCGGTTCGGCGAGTACGCGCCGACGTCGACGCCGTGCGCGATGCGGTGAGTGATGACGCGGGTCTTGCCGGTGCCGGCTCCGGCGAGGACGCAGACCGGTCCGCGGAGCAGGGATGCCGCGGCGCGCTGCTGCTCGTCCAGACCCGCGAGCGGGTCGGCTGTCACGGCACCGTCTCGACCCAGTCGACGATGAGGCTGTAGGCGATCGAGGCCGTCCCCGGGAGCGAGACGCCCGGCCGTCCACCGTCCTCGGCCAGGCCCCGGGCGGGGTCGCCGGCGAGGAGAGCAGCGAGCTCGGCGCGCGTGAACCACCGGGCGTCGACGATCTCGACGCCGTCCACGCGCGCGACCGAGTCGGGCGTGCACGTCGCCTGGAAGCCGAGCATGAGCGAGCGCGGATACGGCCAGGCCTGCGAGCCGCGATACTGACAGCTCGCGACGACGACGCCCGCCTCCTCGTGAATCTCGCGCGCGAGCGCCGTTTCGAGGGACTCGCCGGCTTCGACGAAGCCCGCGAACGTCGAATACATGTTGCGCTGCGCCCACAGCGCGTTCTTTCCCAGCAGCAGCCGCTCGCCGTCGGCCGAGGAGACCGCGACGATGACCGCGGGATCCGTGCGCGGGAAGTGCTCTCGTCCGCAGGACGGGCATCTCCGGGCCCACCCGGCCAGGCGCGTGACGGTGCGCGCCCCGCAGGCGGGGCAGAACGGAGCGTCGACGAGCCAACCGCCGAGGGCGACGGCCTCGACCAGCAGGCCCGCGTCGACGGGGTCGAGCTCGCCGCCGATCGCGCGCAGCGAGGCCCACTGCGCGCCACCGGGCGTGGAGGGCGTGAGCGCCACGGGCGGTTCCGCGCGGGCGGGCGTGGCGGCGAGCAGGACCGCCGCGCCGTCGGCATCCCGCCCGAGGAACGCCCATTCGGCATCCGCGCGCACATCGGCCGGAGCAACCGTGTGCAGCCGGGAACCCGTCGCGATCAGTCCCCGATCGCCGTGGACGGCGACGACCCGGGTCGTCGCGTCGGCGCGCAGCCGGTCGACGATGCCGGGCTCATCGCGTTCGGCGGCGGCACGGTCGATGCCGGCCCGCGCGAGGGCGGCCTGCGGCGCCGTGTCGGATCGCGTCATCCGGTACCTCTCTTGCCGGGCGTGGCGCGCGGCCCGACCGGGGGCGGCAGACCTACCCTGGTGGCATGGCACGCTCTCCCCTCACTCTAGCCGCGTCCGTGACCTCGGCCCTTCCGCAGGTTGCGGTCACCGGCGTCGGGGTGCTCAGCGAGGGAGCGTCAGGTCGCTACGACAGCGCGGTCGCCGATCTCGATGACGGCCGCCGCGTCGTCGTGCGGATTCCCGTGGACGACGACGCCGACGCCGACCTGCGCGCCGAGTCGCGCGCCCTGAAGGCGCTCACGGCCGGCGTTCGCGGCGTGCTGCCGTTCGGTGCCCCCGACGTGCTCGGCGAGACCCGTGTCGACGGCCGGCACACGCTCGTGCAGACGCTGCTCCCGGGCTATCGGGTCGACGCCGCTCACGTCCCGGCCGGGCGCGGGGTTGCGACGGCGCTGGCCAGCGCGCTGGCGCAGGTGCACGACCTTCCCGTGACGGTCGTGCGCGACGCCGGCCTGACCGTGCAGACGGCGGCCGAGGTGCGGGACGAGGCGGAACGACTGCTGGATGCCGCGGAGGCCACGGGTCTGCTGCCCTTCGGCCTGCTGCGACGCTGGAGCACCGCGGTGGCCTCCGACGACCTGTGGCGCTTCGAGACGACCGTCTCACTCGGCGGCGTCGACCCGGCATCCTTCGTCTTCGAGGACGACGCCGACGGCGTCCCGATCGTCACGGGACTGCTCTCGTGGGGTGGGCTGAGCGTGGGGGATCCCGCGGTCGATCTGCGCTGGACGGCGTCGGCGCCGGAAGCCCGCGACGACGTGCTCGAGTCGTACGCGCAGGCCTCGCACCGCGCACGCGACCCGCAGCTGGCCGAGCGGGCGCGCCTGTACGCCGAGCTCGAGTTCGCGCGGTGGCTCGTCCACGGGCACTCGGCCGGTTCGGCAGACATCGTCGCCGACGCCGTGGCTCTGCTGACCTCCCTGGACGAGAGCGTTCGCGATCAACCCGCGGTTCGTCACGATGCCGTGACGGCCGATGACGCGATCGCCGCGAGCGCGCGCGTTCCCGCCGGGATGGAGCCCTTCGACACCTCGATGCGCACCGATACCTTCGACCCCGAGACGCTCGCGGGCTTCATCGCCGACGCAGAGGCGCGCGACGACGGCGACGGCGACGCGGACGCGACGGTGCCCGTCGAGCTGTCCGAGTGGGCAGGGCTGCGGGCCGACGGCGCCACCGCGGCATCCGAAGCATCAGCGGCATCCGCGGCATCCGGTGACGCGCGCACGCCGCGCCCCGTCGCCGACGTCACCGACCCCGCCGGCGACGACGACGAGCGGGATGCCGACATCGACACCGCCGCCCGCAACGCGCTGCGCCGCTGGACCGGCACCGCCTGACCCGCCGCGCCAGCGAGGAGGCGCTGGTCGTCGGGCCCGGACCCACCGATGCCGCATCGGGGTTCAGGCTCCCTCGCCGGAACCCCTTGCGCTGCGGAATGCTGCTGGCGCTGCACACCTTTCCGCAGCGCGTGCAGCATTCCGCAGCGCGAGCTTTCCTCGCTGACGCTCTCGCCGCCGCCGGCGGCGAATCGCAGGCGTCGACGCGAGCTCTCAGGCGCGGATGACGAGGTCGTCGGCGACGTAGTACAGGGCGACGTCGATGCGAGACTCGGGGATGCCGGTGCGGGCGTGGTAGGCGCGACGGTAGAGGCGCAGCTGCAGCAGGCGCTCCTCGCGCTCGGCTGCGGTGCGCGGCGGGCGGCCGGTCTTCCAGTCGACGATCTCGATGCGGTCGCCGCGGCGGTACACCGCGTCGAGCTTGCAGATGGCGATGTGCGGCCTCCCGTCCGGGAGCAGGCCGTCGAGGGCGACGTCGATCTCGACCTCCACCTCGAGCGGCTGCAACGGCGCCCACTCCGAGGCGAGGAACCTCTCCTTGAGCTTGTCGAGCGCGCGTTCGTCGGCGGATGCCGTGGCGTCGAGCTCGTCGTCGCCCTCCCACAGCGCGTCGTCGGGCGAGGCTCCGACCCCCACCAGCCCCGAGCGCTGCTCGACCCAGGCGTGGAAGAGCGTGCCCAGGCGGGTCTGCCGATACGGGCGCTCAGGCAGCGGCAGGGCGAGCGCGGCGACGGTGCCGGCGTAGTCGGCGGTGAAGTCCTTGTACCGCGAAGCAGCGATGCGTGTCGGAGCGATGCCGACGCTGCCGGCCGCGCGCTCGGCGCGCTCGGCCAGCAGCAGGGCGACGTCCCGAGTCGGCTCCGGCAGCGACGCGCGCTGGGCTGCCCGCACGTCCTCCGCAGCGGAGAGCACCGCGTCGCGCCGCGCGCCGAGCGGGTCGACCGGCCACGACAGCAGCCGCCTCCGATCGAGATACGGGTTCTCCCCCGCCGCGGCAGCGACATCGAGGGCGAGGTCGAGCCGGTCGGCGATCTCACGCAGGAACGCGCTCGGCGCACGAGGGGATGCCTGCCCCGCCCACGCCGAGCCCGTCAGCAGCAGCCGATCGCGCGCCCGGGTGACGGCGACGTAGGCCAGTCGCCGCTCCTCATCGAGCTGCCGCTGCGCCAGGGCGCGCTTGAACGCGTCGAGCTCGTCGCGAAGGACCTGCTGGGTCGGCGCTTCCTCCCGGGACCAGCTGAGCCGCGGAAGCCAGCGCGCATCGCCCCGGAAGGGATACGGCAGCACCCCGAAGCGCAACCAGCCGAGCGTGTCGCGGGGTTTCGCGGGCAGTTCGTCCTCGACCAGGCGCACCACCGCGACGGCATCCCACTCCAGCCCCTTCGCGCCGTGGATCGTCAGCAGCTGCACGACGTCGTCCTCGGGCGGCTCGGTGCGCGGGGCGAACTCGTCGGATCGCTCGGCCCGGTCGAGCCAGCCCAGCAGGGCCGGGAGCGATCCGCTCTCGTCGGTCGCGAGGAATCCGTGCAGCTCGTCGACGAAAGCGCGCACCTGATCGCCGGCGAGGCGCGCGGGCCCGCGCGCCTCGTTCGCGGCGAGCTCGACGTCCAGGCGCAGCTCGAGGGCGATCAGGCGCACGAGCTCCGGCACCGCCAGCGTCGCCGCCCGCCGGAGCCCCGCGAAGACGGCCGCCGCCTCGCGCAGGCGCGCACGCCCCTCCGCTGTGATGCCCGCGAGCCAGCCGTGGTCGTCACCGTGCCGCCCGACGAAACCGTGCCGCCCGACGAAGTCGAGCGCGTCGATGAGCGAGACACCCTCGTCTCCCGCACGGCGCAGGCGCGCGACGAGGTCGGCGTCGAGGGCCTGGAGAGACGCGTCGTGCCTGCCGAGGCGCCGGGCGAGATCGGCGAGGGCCCGCAGATCGGGAAGGCCTATCGCCCACCGCGGGCCGCTGAGCAGCCGGATCAGCGCGGACCCGGAGCGCGGGTCGCCGATCACGCGCAGCGCCGCGACGATGTCGACGACCTCGGGTGTGGACAGCAGCCCGCCCAGACCCAGGATGCGGTGCGGGATGCCGCGCCGCGCGAGCGCCTCGGCGAATCGCGCCAGGTGCGTCTTGGCACGCAGCAGCACGGCGCCGGTCGTGCTCTCCCCGCGCGCGGCGCGCTCGGCCCGCACCCCGTGGAACCACTCGGCGACCCGGTCGGCCTCGGCATCCACGTCGTCCTCGTAGGCGACCTCGACGACGCCCTCCGGCGCGCCCGGGCGCGCCACGAGCTCTCCGACCCGCACCGGAGTGCGCCTCGTCAGGGGTTCGAGCACGGCGTTCGCCGCCTGGAGCACGCGCGTGCTGTTGCGCCAGCTGGTCAGCAGCGAGAACTCGCGCACCGCGCCGGGCGCGGCACCCGCCGCGCCGCCGAAGGCGGCGGCGAACCCGCCGAGGTTTCCCGCGCTGGCGCCCCGCCAGCCGTAGATGGACTGGTGCGGGTCGCCCACCGCCATGACGGCCGTGCCGGCGAACAGCGCGGCCAGCAGATCGCTCTGCACGACGGAGGTGTCCTGGTACTCGTCGAGGAGCACGACGCGGTAGCGCTCACGCAGCTCCGCCGCGACCGAAGGATGCGACCGGACCACCTGCAGCGCCCCCGCGACCTGGTCGGAGAAGTCGATGAGCCCGCGCCGGCGCTTGCGCGCGTCGTACTCGCGGGCAAGCGCCGTCAGCAGCGGCAGCGCAGCCACCGGCGCGACGGCGTCCCGCACCGGGGCGAGCGGGGGCCTTCCCCGCTCGGAGGGCCGCGTCAGGACCTCGGCGAGCTCCCCGGCGAAGGCATCGACCGCGTCGAGGTCGGCGAGGTTGTCGACCGCGTCGCGGGCGAGTCGCAGCGCGGCGTCGATGATCGTCGAGGGACGGCGGTCGATCGTCTCGAGCGCGGGGTCGTCCGAGGCGTACACGACGGAGCGCATCAGCAGCCACGCCGCCGCCTCGCTCAGGACGACCGCGTCGGGGTCGCGTCCGACGCGCACCGCGTTCTCGCGCACGAGCTCGTCGGCGAAGCTGTTGTACGTCATGACGCTCGGGCGGTGCAGCAGTCCGTCCTCCGCCAGGTCGGATGCCGCCGCCCCGTCGGATGCCCCAGCCCCGTCGGATGCCCCAGCGCCGTCGCGGGACCCAGCGCCGACGCGGGCCGCCAGGGCGTCGAGGGCCGCCGCGCGCGCGGCATCCGCCGACCGGGCATCCGTCACGTCCCGCTCGATGCGTCCGAACACGTCGAGCTCGCCTCGCCGGTGCAGCTGCTCGATATGCGGCGCGAGTCCCCGCCGCTCGACCTCGCTCCACCGGGACAGCCGGCGCTGGATGCGCTCGGAGAGCTCTCCGACCGCCTTGCGCGTGAAGGTGAGCCCCAGCACCTCGTCGCGGCGGACGAGCCCGTTCGCGACGAGCCAGACGACGCGGCCTGACATGGTCTCGGTCTTGCCGCTTCCGGCGCCGGCGACCACGAGCGCGGGCTGCAGCGGCGCCGAGATCACCGCCGACTGCTCGGCGGTGGGCGGGAACTGCCCGAGCGCGGCGGCGATCGCCTCGGGTGAGACGAGTGCGCCGGGCGGCGTTGCGCCCACGGGCACGCGGCCACTGAGCACGGATGTCATGAGCTGCTCACCGGCCCGATCGTGTGGATGCGGCACAGTCCGTGGGCGTGGTCGTCGCGGCAGTGCTCCTCGAACGGAGCCAGGAAAGCGCTGCCGCCCATCACGCGCACGGCGTCGCCGATCCGCTCCAGGAATGCGGCACGCGTCGCCTCTTCGAACGGCGGCTGCGCGGGGGTCGCGTACGGGGCGCCGCGCACCGGCTTGAGCACGAGCAGCTTCGCGCCGCCGGGCGCGTGCCCCTCGGCAGCCGGGATCGCGCCCCGCTCGAGCGCGAGCTGGTAGGCGCTCAGCTGTGCGTTGCCGACGGCGGTGGCCGCGCCCGTGGCCTGCGTCCGCCCGGTCTTCAGGTCGACGATGACAACGGTGCCGGCCGCGGTGAGCTCGACGCGGTCGATCGTGCCCGAGATGAGCGCCGGGTGAGCCGCCCCGTCGACCGCGACGCTCAGCTCGAAATGCGGCTCGGCGCCGAGCAGGGTCGTCCCCGCCGCCTGCGCGTCGCGCAGGTACGCGGCCAGGCGTGCGACGAGATCGCGCGCGCGGGCGTGTTCGGTGCGCTCGATCCACGCCGCCTCGAACTCGAGCTCGCCCCAGCGGCTCTCGACCCGCGCCCACAGCGCCTCCTCGTCCGCCCCTTCGGCGTGCTCGAGGGCCGCGTGGATGAGGGTCCCAAGACCCGCCCCGACACTGCCCGCGTCGCCGCCGAGGTCGCCGATGACCCAGTTCAGCGCGCACTCGTCCATCGCCTCGAGCTTCGACGGCGAGACGCGCACCGTCTCCGCGTCGAGGTCGTACAGCGGCCCCGTGCTCGTGGCATCCGCCACCCCGTACCACTCCTGCGGGTCGGCGCCGGGAACGCCTGCCGCAGCCAGCACGGCCAGTTGCCCCGCCGCCTCGGCGCGCATGGTGGCGCCTGCGCGCGGATCGGTCAGCGCCCGGCGGTACTGCGCGACGAGGCCGCGCAGCGAAAGGGGATGCTCCGTAGAGAGGGGCGCGCGCGCGGTGTCGTTGCGAGGAGACAGCGGAGGCGGAGGAGGAGGCGGCAGGAACTCGAACAGCGCGCTCGGCCCGGTGTCGTCGTCATCCACGGCGGTCACGACCAGCCGCGCCGACGCGCGCGTGATCGCGCGGACGAAAAGGCGCAGCTCGTCGTGCAGCACCCCGCGGCGCAGGTCGAGCGCATCCGTCGCGGCGGCGTCGCCCGCCGCCGAGAGCCGCCAGGTCTCGAACAGGCCGCCCCGCGTGCGCAGGTTCGGCCAGACCCGGTCCTGCACGCCCGCGATCACGACGGTGTCGAACTCCGTCCCGAGCGCGGCGGCCGGCGTCAGCACCGAGACCCTGCCGGCCGGCGCCGCAGCGGTCAGCCGGTCCTCCGCGACATCCGACTGCAGCACACCGCGCACGAACGCGATCGGCGCCGTGCCGTCGGCCCTCTCGCCGTGGCGTTTGGCCGCCTGGAACAGCGCGACGACGGCATCCAGATCGCGGCGCGCCTGTTCCGCGAGCGGGCCGCTGCCGGCGGCGGCCTCGCGCCAGGACCGTTCCCAGCCCGAGCGCTCCCACGCCGTCCAGAGCAGCTCGTGCGCGGTGGCGCCGGCGGTGAGCTGCTCGCGCAGCTCGCCGAGGGTGGTCGCGATCCGGTGCGCGCGGCGGCCCTCGCGCGTGTCGAGCAGCGCGAGCTCGACGGGGTGGCGCAGAGCGGATGCCAGCAGCTCCCGCGCGCTCGGAACCCCCTCGCCGTCCGGAGCCTCGCGCATCGCCACACGGCGGAGGGCCATCCGCAGGCGCCGCACCTCGACGGCGTCCATCCCTCCGCAGCGCAGGGCCTCGGTCGCCTCATCGCCCTCCCCCGCCCCGCTCGCGGCGAACGCGACCAGCCGCAGGAGGTCGCGCGCGGCGTGCTCCTGGGCGAGCGCACGGCCCTGGCCGCTCGTGGTCGGCACCTCGCGCACGGCGAGCTCGGTCTCCAGCGCGATCACCTGGCGGCTGTCGTGAGCGATGACGGCGAGGCGATCCCAGGCGACGCCGTCATGGATGTGCCGCTCGCGCAGCAGGCGAGCGATCGTGTCGTACTCCTCGCCCGCCGAGCGCAGCGCGAACGTGCGAACGGAGGCATCCATCGCGGCGCCCGTGGGCGGGCGACGGTGCGCGACGACGCCCGCGGCGCCGATGCGCGCGGTGACCTGCGCGGCAAGATCCTGCAGAGCGGGGGGTCCGCGATGCCTGCCGTCGAGCACGTGCAGCGGGACACCGGCCGCGAGGCGGGCGAAGTTCTCCGGTCGCACCCCGCGGAAGGAGCCCGACCCGACGTCGGGGTCGCCGAAGGCGAGCACCGCGATGCCGTTCGCCCGGCACGCTTCGAGCAGCTCGACGCCCCCGAGGGTGAGCTCTTGCGCGTCGTCGACGAGAAGAGCGCGCAACCGCCCCGTCGCCCCGCGCGCGGGGGAGGCGGCGGGCAGCTCGCGCATGAGCTCCGTGGCCTCGCGCACGAGGCCCGCGGCGTCGCGGTGAGCACCGCGCATCCGGGTCCGCGCGTGGCGGTAGTCCTCGGCGAAGGAAGCGACAGCACCCCAGGCCTCGCGGCCCTGATCACGGGCGAGGGCTGCGAGGGCGGGCGGGTCGATCCCGAGCGTCTCGCACTCGGCGAGGAAAGCACGCAGCTCGGCGCGAAACCCTCGCGTGGAGCGGATCTCGGCCCCGAGCCACGCCGGCCAGCGGCGCCGGCCGGCCGTCTGGTCCGCTTCATCCTCCGCATCGCCGTCGAGGAGGTCCTGCACGATGCCGTCCTCGTCGGGGCCGGTCAGCAGCAGGGGAGGTTCGAGCCCGGTGTGCACGGCGTTCGCGCGCACGAGCTGGTAGGCGAACGCGGCGAGCGAGCGGGCCAGCGGCCCCGGCGTCGCGATGCGCACCGCGATCCCGAGCCGGTCGCGCAGCCCGGTCGCCGCCTGGCGCGTCGGCGTCAGCACGAGCACCTCGCCGGGCGCGACTCCGGCGGAAAGCAGCGCCGCGACACGTGCGACGATCGTCGTGGTCTTGCCCGATCCGGGCGCGCCGGCGACGACCCCGGATGCCGAGGCCGGCAGCAGGGCGACGGCGCGCTGCGCAGGGTCGAGAAGCATGCCTCGACACTATCCAGCGCGTCCGACACCCCCCCAACCCCCAACCCCCAACCCCAACCCCCAACCCCAGCCCTGCCCACGCCCCGCCGGAGCCCGGTCCGGCGCCCGCCGAGCACAGGAGATCTGCCGAAAGCAGGACGATTTCGGCGAGAACCTCCTTCCTCCGGCAGATCCCCTCGCTCCGGCGACTCTCGCTCGGGCATCCGCACGTTCGCGTACAGCGAGCGGACCGGCGGCGGGCGCTCGCTGCGGGTGTCGTAGAGTCGAGGTGCGTCCGCAGCCCGGGCGGCACCATCTGGAGAAAGGCGAGACAGTCACCGTGGAGATCCGCATCGGCATCGCGAACACCCCCCGCGAGCTCAGCTTCGAGTCCGACCGCTCCGCCGCCGCGCTGGCGGAGTCGGTCTCGGCGGCTCTCGAAACCGGCCAGGTCGCCGTGACCTTCACCGATGTCAAGGGCAACACCTACATCGTCCCGACCGCCGGAATCACGTTCGTCGAGGTCGGCACCGAGGAGTCGCGTCGCGTCGGCTTCGTGGCCTGACCCGCCCGACCTGCCTGATCCCCCCGCCATGCACATTCTCCTCGCCCTCATCTTCGGAGCCGCGTACGGCGGCTTGGTGCACGCTCTGGTGCCCCAGCGAGCGACCCGCGGGTCCGCCCTCGCGCCGATGCTCGGTGCCGCGCTCAGCGGCGCGGTCTACGCGGTCCTCACGTGGGCCGGGTTCTCGGAGACCGATCCCCTGCTGTGGATCGCGGCGGTGGGTGCTGCGCTCGTGATCGTCCCGCTCGCCCTTGCCGTGCTCACCCGGGTCCGCGTGCGACGCGATGCCCGCGAGCGAGCGCGCCTGAAGATCGCCTGACGCGGGCAGAGCCCCCTCGCGAAACCCGCTCTGCGCGTCGAGAACCGCGTCCGAGCCCGGGTCTCGACGCCTGGGGTCGGTCTCGGTGATGAAGATCCGGGCGGACCGGGCTCAGGCGTCGAGGCCGAGCGCTGCCATGCGTCGCGAGTGGCTGGCGAGCAGATCGGTGAACACCGGCTCGACGCGCTTCTCCTCCGCGGCATCCAGCCGCCGCGGGCGCAGCGCGCCGCGCGCGATCAGCAGCGTGTCGCCGACGAGCCGACGCCCCCACAGCGCCAGCAGCGCCTTCTGCTCGTCGTCGGCCGCGATGGCACCGGCGATGATCCCGACGAGCGCCTGGCGGTCGTCGTCGGCGCGGAGGATCTGCGCGACCCGGTTGCCGGTCGAGCCGTAACTGGCCGACAGCGACACGTAGAAGTCGTCGAGCATCCCCGCCGTGATGTGCACCGACAGCATCGTCTCGAGCGGACGCGCGCCGTGCGTCGCGCGGCGGAAGGCATCCAGCGGCTCGCGGAACGGCAGCATCAGGTCGAGCGGATCGTCGCCGCGGCCGCGGACCAGCGCGACCAGCTCGCGGTGCTTGGTGAGGGCGCTGCCGGATGCCCGCGACAGCGACTCCTTGTGGGACAGCTCGGGGATCGGGGCGATCAGCTGGCTGAGCGTCTCGAAGAACCCCAGCTGCAGGTACGCCGCCTGGCCGAGGAACGTGTCGATCTCGGGGGCGAGCTCTTCGAAGTCGACGCGACTGACGTCGCCGAAGTCACCACGCGAGCGCACCCGCAGCGTGCGCGGCGCCGTGCGATCGCGCTGCCAGGGCCAGGTCACCACGCGTCCAGCCTAGAGCGCACCCGACGATGCCGCCCGGCACCGACCGGCTCGACACGACAGAGGCTCACCGTCCGCCTCGGCTAGGCTGGTCGGGTCCCGGCGACGGATCGGGGCCCCCGCGCCTGTGGCTGAGTGAAGGGCGTGGACTCTCTCACCCGGCGGCTTCTCACCGCCAGACAGGTACACGCAGTGACGACTTTTGCAGACATGGGTGTCGACGCCGACATCGTCGAGGCGCTCGCGGCGAAGGGCATCGTGGATGCCTTCCCGATCCAGGAGCAGACCATCCCCCTGGGCCTTCCCGGCCAGGACATCATCGGCCAGGCCAAGACCGGCACCGGCAAGACCTTCGGCTTCGGCATCCCGGTCGTCCAGCGCCTCGGCCTGAGCCCCGAGCCGGGCGTGAAGGCGCTCATCGTGGTCCCCACCCGCGAGCTCGCGGTGCAGGTCTACGAGGACATGGACATGCTGACCTCGAACCGCTCCACGAGCGTCGTCGCGATCTACGGCGGCAAGGCGTACGAGGGGCAGATCGACCAGCTCAAGGCCGGCGCCCAGATCGTCGTCGGCACGCCGGGTCGTCTCATCGACCTCGCGAACCAGCGCCTGCTGGACCTCTCGCACGCGACCGAGGTCGTGCTCGACGAGGCCGACAAGATGCTCGACCTCGGCTTCCTCGCCGACATCGAGAAGATCTTCCAGAAGGTGCCGCCGGTGCGCCACACGCAGCTGTTCTCGGCGACCATGCCCGGCCCGATCGTGGCGCTCGCCCGCCGGTTCATGACGAACCCCATCCACATCCGTGCGAACGACCCCGATGAGGGCCTCACCCAGGCGAACATCAAGCACCTCGTGTACCGCGCGCACTCCCTCGACAAGGACGAGGTCATCGCCCGCATCCTGCAGGCCGAGGGCCGGGGCAAGACGGTGATCTTCACGCGCACCAAGCGCGCGGCCCAGCGTCTGGTCGATGAGCTGAGCGACCGCGGCTTCAACGTCGGCGGCGTGCACGGCGACATGGGCCAGGACCAGCGCGAGCGCTCGATGGCCGCCTTCAAGGCGGGCAAGAAGGACGTGCTCGTCGCGACCGACGTCGCCGCCCGCGGCATCGACGTCGACGACGTCACCCACGTCATCAACCACACCATCCCCGACGACGAGAAGACCTACCTGCACCGGGCCGGCCGCACCGGCCGCGCCGGCAAGACCGGCATCGCGGTGACCTTCGTCGACTGGGAAGACCTGCACAAGTGGGCGCTCATCAACCGCGCTCTCGAGTTCGGACAGCCCGAGCCGGTCGAGACGTACTCGTCGAGCCCGCACCTGTACACCGATCTCGACATCCCCGCCGGCACGAAGGGCCGTATCGCGAAGGCCCCGCGCAGCGAGTCCGCGCGCACCTCCGCGCCCGCGCACGCCGCCGACGTGGCCGCGGAGGGCACGAGCGCTGGCGGCACGCGTCGCCGTCGCCGTCGGTCGGGCGCCTCGCCGGTCGGCTCGACCTTCGCCGAGGGCGCGGATCGTGCGGCGGATGCCTCGGCGCCGACCGCGACCGCCGAGCGCGGTGCCGGTGGCACGGGCACCCACGACGGCGCCGAGCACCACGACGGCAAGCCCGCCCCTCGGCGCCGGCGCCGGCGTCGCGGCGGCTCGGGCGGCGGAGCGCCGACGAGCGCCTGAGCCGCGACGCGCCCCCTCCCCCCGGTCTCAGGGGCGGACGGGGGCGCTTCCCGTTGCGCGGTCGATGATGCGCTGCACCATCTCGTCGCTCGTCGTGTTCTCGCCCGGCTGGTTCGGCTTGCCGAGCCCGTGGTAGTCGCTCGATCCGGTGACGATGAGGTCGCGCTCACGGGCGAGGCGGCGCAGCGCGCCGAGGGCGGGCTCGACGTTCTCGCGATGGCCGAGCTCGAAGCCCGCGAGCCCCGCCTGGAGCAGCTGGTCGATGAGACTCGCCGGCAGCAGTCCGCCACGCCCGGCGGGGTGCGCGATGACGGGCACGCCCCCGGCATCCGCGATCGCGGCGACCGCCGTGACCGGATCGGGAGCGTAGAGGGCGACGTAGTAGTCGCTGCGCGGGTGCAGGATCTCAGCGAAGGCCTCCTCCCGATCGTGGACGAGGCCCTTCGCGATGAGCGCGTCGGCCAGGTGGGGACGACCGACCGTCGCACCCACCGACGTCTGGGCGACGATGTCGTCCCAGGTCAGGTCGAAGTCGCGGCCGATGCGGTCGGCCATCTCGCGCGCCCGCGTCGTGCGCGACGAGCGGATCCGGTCGGTCAGTGCCCGGAGCCGGCCGTCGTCGGGGTCGAAAAGATACCCGAGGACGTGCACGCTGCGCCGTTCGTGACGCGCCGACAGCTCCATGCCCGGTAGCAGGGTCATTCCGAGCGAAGTCGCCGCCTCCGCCGCCTCCGCCCAGCCTGAGGTCGTGTCGTGGTCGGTCAGGGCGACCGTGCGAAGGCCGGCAGCGTGCGCAGCGGCCATGACGTCCGCGGGCGGCTGGGTGCCGTCCGAGTGGTCGGAGTGCAGGTGCAGGTCGCTCGGCCCCCGAACCTGCCCCGGAACCTGCTCCGGGAATTGTCCGCGCGGTGCCATGAGGAGAGGGTATCCGGTGGCGCCCAGCACCCGCCGCCCACCACCCACTCACCGCCGCGACACCCGCGGCATCCGCGACACCCGCGACACCCGTGGCGCTCGCGAGGGTTTCCCAGACTGCTCACGTAAAGTCACGCGCGTGCTGCGCCTGCTCGGAATCCTCCTCACCGTGCTCGCGGCGATCGCCGCCGCGATCGTGACGTGGCCACAGTTCTTCCGCCTGGAGCGCACGTTCCCGATCGCCCAGATCGTGTCGCTGCGCGGCGTGATGGTCGCGGTGTCCGCGGCGCTGCTGGTCCTCATGCTCGTGCTGTGCCTGGCTCGGCCCCTGCGCGGTTTCGCCGCCTCGATCGCCGTGATCGCGCTGCTGGCAGGAGGCGCGAACGCCGGCATCCTGCTCTCCCGCGGCCTCGGCGTCTCGGAGCTGCCGGAGAAGACCGACGATGCGATCCGCGTCATGACGTGGAACACGGCGGGCGATGCGACCGATGCGCAGCTGATCGCGCGCACCGCCGTCGCGATGCAGGCCGACATCGTGGCCCTTCCCGAGACGACGATCGAGACGGGCGAGGCGGTCGCCATCGCGATGCGTGAGATGGGGTCGCCGATGTGGGCGCACCACGAGAGCTACGGCGAGCGCGAGGGATACCCCGACTGGGCGGCGAACTCGACGACACTGCTCATCACGCCCGACCTCGGTGACTACGCCGTCGTCGACTCCACCTCCGACGGCACGACGAACACGTCGTCCGTGCCCTCCGTCGTGGCGATGCCCGTCGACGGCTCCGGCCCCACGATCGTCGCAGTGCACGCCGTCGCTCCGCGGCAGGCGTACATGGACGACTGGCGCAGCGATCTGCAGTGGGTCGCCGACCAGTGCGCGAGCGAGGACGTCATCATGGCGGGCGACTTCAACGCGACCATCGACAACATGGACCGCCTCGGCGTCGATGGCGCCGACCTCGGCGAATGCTACGACGCGGCATCCGTCACCGGAAACGGAGCGGTGGGCACCTGGTCGACGTCGTTTCCCACCCTGCTGGGCACGCCCATCGACCACGTCCTGGCGACGGATGCCTGGACCGCCACCGGCTCGGTCGTGCTCGGCTCGCTCGACGACAGCGGAAGCGACCATCGCCCGCTCGTCGTCCAGTACGAGCCCGCGGCCTGACGGTCGCGCGCGGCATCCTTCAGACGGCACTCGTCGCCGCCCGACCCGACGCAAGGCGACAACGAGTGCCACCTCAACGACGCGGACCTCGACACGGCATCCTTCAGACGGCACTCGTGGCCGCCTGACCCGACGCGAAGCGACAACGAGTGCCACCCCGACGACGCGGACGTCGACACGGCATCCTTCAGACGGCACTCGTGGCCGCCTGACCCGACGCGAAGCGA
>JASGGN010000031.1:0-24467 GCA_047605005.1 Microbacterium sp. | reverse complement strand
CCCCCCCCCCGCCCCCCCCAACTGGGCGGGGGGGGGGGGGGGGGGGGGCCCCCCCCCCCCCACCACCTCCCGCATCCACTCAAGGCGGCAACATGGCCATCTTCAGCGCAATCGTCTCCGTGGTCCTCGGCCTCGGGGTCTCCTTCCTCATCTTCTGGGCCCTGAACTGGGTCGTCGAACGCACGCACGACAAGTGGAAGGCCCGGCTGCTGCCATACGTCTTCCTGCTCCCGGTGATCGTCCTCATCGCGGTGTTCCTGCTGTATCCCGCGATCCGCACGATCGTCTCCAGCATGATCGAGGAGAGCCAGCGTCGCGGCGAGGGAGCGACGTTCATCGGGCTCGCCAACTACGTGTCGCTGTTCAACGACCCCAACTTCCTGGGCGTCCTGCTGAACAACCTGCTCTGGGTGCTCGTCGTGCCGGCGGCATCGGTGGTCATCGGCCTTCTCGTCGCCGTCCTCACCGACCGGCTCGGCAAGCGTCGAGAGACCACGTTCAAGTCGATGATCTTCCTGCCGATGGCGATCTCCGGCGTCGCTGCCGCGGTGACCTGGAGGTTCATCTACTTCTACGCTCCCGAGGGGCGCCCGCAGATCTATCTGCTCAACGCCATCTGGACGACCCTGACGGGGCAGTCGCCCATCCCCTGGCTGACGCTGGACGCGGGGCGCCTGAACAGCTTCCTGATCATGATCATCGCGATCTGGCTGCAGGTCGGATTCGCGATGGTGCTGCTCTCCGCCGCCATCAAGGGTGTCCCGGAGGAGACGATCGAGGCCGGCAGGCTCGACGGGGCATCGGAGCGACGGCTGTTCTTCGCCGTGATCGTGCCGCAGATCCGCGGAACGATCGTCGCGGTGTTCGTCACGGTCGTGATCTTCGTCATGAAGATCTTCGACATCATCTACGCCATGACCGGCGGCCAGTACAGCACGAGCGTGCTCGCGGTCGAGTTCTACTCACAGCTGTTCAGCTTCCAGAACCCGGGCAAGGCCGCGGCGGTCGTCGTCATCCTCATGATCGCGGTCGTTCCGCTGATCGTGTATCAGGTTCGCAGCTACAAGTCGCAGGAGGAACTCCGATGAGCGTTGCACCGACCCCCGTCGTCGATGAGACGGGCCCGCGGGGCGCGTCTCGCCGCAGTGCGCGTAAGGCGCCGGTCGCCGCCGACACCCCGCGTCCGCGGATCTGGCTGACCCTCCTGATGGGGGTGATCTCCGTGGCCTGGCTGTTCCCGCTTCTGGGGCTGCTCGTGACGAGCTTCCGTACGCGTGCCGCGGCTGATGCCACCGGATGGTGGACGGTGTTCGTCGATCCCTTCAACGCCGGCTGGACGCTCGACGGGTTCGCGCAGGCGTGGGACTCGCTGGATGTCGGCACGACGTTCTGGAACTCGCTCGCGGTGACCATTCCTGCCACCGTGCTGCCGATCATGGTGGCGGCGATGGCGGCGTACGCTTTCACGTTCTTCCAGTTCCGCGGCAAGGAGATCTACTTCGCGATCATCCTCGCTCTCATGGTGGTGCCGATCCAGTTGGCGATCATCCCGATCCTGCAGCTGTTCGTGTGGTTCGGGAACGCGACCGGCATCCAGATCATCGGGCAGTACCCGGCGGCATGGATCGTGCACTCGACCTTCGCGCTGCCGCTGGCGATCTACATCCTGCGCAACTACATGCAGACCCTGCCGAACGCGCTGATCGAGGCGGCCCGTGTGGACGGTGCGAGCCACTTCCAGATCTTCTGGCGGCTCGTGGTGCCGATGTCTGTGCCGGCGCTGGCGTCGTTCGCCATCTTCCAGTTCCTCTGGGTGTGGAACGACTTCCTCGTCGCGTACATCTTCATCCAGTCGGGCCCGAACGCGGTCATGACACAGGGTCTGTACACGCTGCTCGGTCAGTACGGCCAGGGCTGGCAGCGCGTCGCGGCGGGTTCTTTCATCACGCTCGTCGTGCCGCTCGTGCTCTTCTTCGGATTGCAGCGGTACTTCGTGCGGGGGCTGACCGCCGGATCCGTCAAGTAGCAGGTCGCGTGCGACCGGCCGGGTGCTCTGCGCGCCCGACCGGTCGCACGCGCGTTTCAGCCCGCGTGCACCTCAGCCCGCCGGCGTGACAGCTTCGAGCAGATACAGCACGACCTGGTCGGGGTGCAGACGCGGGGCGGCCACCCCGACGTGCGCGAGCACGTCGCCGCGGAAGACGGCGCCCGGGTACGACACGTCGCGCCGCCCGCCGTGCAGCCCGTACTCCGAGGCCGCGGGCTCGTCGGCATCGCTCGCCGGCCCCCACCACACCGGGGCGTGCAGACCCGACGGCACCTCGCCGACCAGGAGCGGCCGCACGAGATAGCGTCGCTCGCCGTCAAGCCCCGGGAAGCGCAGCGGCGCCGGCGGATCGAGGTGCACGCTGTCGAGCACCGCGGTGCTGAAGATCGCCCGGGACCTGCCGGAGGCGACGACGCCGTGCATCACGAGGTCTTCGTCGGCGCGGTCGGCGCGCACGAAGTCGCCCCCGAGGATCAGCGCGCGGTGCTCCTTGAAAAGTGAGATCCAGCGCGCGAGGGTCTCGCGTTCGTCTGCGGATGCCTGGGTGATGTCCCACTCGATGCCGAAGTGCCCGAACAGCGCCGTGCCGGCGCGGAAGGACAGGTCCATCCGACGCCCCGTGGTGTGCGAGCGGTCCGAGGCGATGTGGGCGCCGAGGTATTCCAGCGGGGCCAGTTGCGCACTCCAGCGCAGCATCTGCTGACGGTCGTGCGGATCGCTGTTGTCCGAGACCCAGACGCGCTGCACGCGCGGCAGCACGCCCAGGTCGATGCGCGCCCCGCCTGAGGAGCACGACTCGATCTCCAGCAGAGGATGCTCCGCGCGCAGCTCGTCGAGCAGGCGATAGTACGCGAGCGTCTGGCGATGCACGGCGGCGCGTCCGCCCTGGGTGCGCTCGCCCGCCTCGATCAGGTCGCGGTTGTGGTCCCACTTGATGTAGTCGATCCGGTATTCGTCCAGCAGCGCCCGCAGCTGCCCGGACACGTGCGCGTAGGCGCCGGGGTGGGCGAGGTTCAGCACCTGCTGGAAGCGGGACTCGACGGGCAGCTCGTCGCGCGCCGCCATGATCCATTCGGGATGCGCGCGGGCGAGGTCGCTGTCGAGGTTGACCATCTCGGGCTCGAACCACAGGCCGAACTGCATGCCGAGCTCGTGCACGCGATCGACGAGGACGTGCAGGGTGCCCGCGGGCCAGGCATCCTCGGACACCGTCCAGTCGCCGAGCCCGGCGCGGTCGTCGCGGCGCGCCCCGAACCATCCGTCGTCGAGCACGAAGCGCTCGACGCCGATGCCTGCCGCCAGCTCCGCCAGAGTCAGCAGCCGCGACAGGTCGTGATCGAAGTACACGGCCTCCCACACGTTCAAGGTCACGGGGCGTTCGGGTGACGGCCCACCGGTGCGCAGGAACGCGTGGAAGCGGTGCGCCACGGCATCCAGCCCGACGCCGAACGAGCCATACAGCCAGGGCGCCTCATACCGCTCGCCCTGCGCGAGCACGACCTCGCCGGGAAGGAGCACCTCGCCGCCGCCGAGCACCTGCTCGCCCGTGAACACGCGCTCGGCGTAGTGCCGGTGGTTTCCGCTCCAGCCCGTGTGCACCGCCCACACCTCGCCCGAGCGGAAGCCGAACCCCGGCTCGCCCGCGTGCAGCACGAGAGCGCTGTCGGCGGCGGTGCGCCCGCGGCGGTTCTCGCGCAGATGGATGCCGTCGGGCAGCGCGCGCCGCTGCGGGATCCGCTCGCGATTGTGCCGGCCGGTGAAGTCCAGCAGCTCGTTCGCGTGGCGGGGGATGGGGAGGGCCAGGGAGACGTCGTCGACGCCGTAGGGGTGGTCGTGGAGGTTCGTGAGGCAGGCGCGGGTGCGCACGAGCCCCGCGGGCGTCAGCTCGATCTCCAGGCGCAGGGCGAGTTTCCCGTCGTCGTCGACGGCGTCGAACGTGAGGGCGGCGGGGCCGGTCTCGAGGTAGTCCGGCGCCGGCTCGGCGGGGGCGGTAATAGCGACGACGCGAAAGCGCGGCGACCAGCCCGCCCCGGCGAACGACCCCGAGATGCCGGGACGGCCCGTCCAGCCGGTGTGGTGCTCCGGCAGGATCGCCACGCGCGGCGGGATCTCGGGATTGTTGGACCCTGCCACCGCCACCGTCGCGTCGCAGATCGTCGCGGCATCCGACGCCGTCAGGGTGCCGAGTGCCGCACCCCAGTGGACGACTCTCGGCAGCTTCGCGTCGCGCGCGTCGATCAGCAGCGACACGTCGCTCGCCGACAGGTGGATGATCGCCGGGGAGGCCGCAGCGGGGATCGGGGCGGGAGTGGGCACCGCGGGACTTCTTTCGGATGGAGGGCGGGGGCGCAGGCTCGCCGGGATGCCGGCGGATCTCGCGGACAAGTCTGACAGAGCGCGAATCGCGCTCGCGCCGTCGTGGCTGGCAGCGTCGCCGGTGCCGGGAGTGCAGTAGACTCGAAGTTCCGTCGAATCGTTTCGACGGTGTCGCTCTCGCGCATCCGCGCCCTGCCTCGACCGACCGGAATCCCGTGCCAGACACCGCATCACAGACCGTCCTGCCCGCCTTCGCGGGGCCGTACGACAGCACGTCGACGCGCCCTGTGGCGGTGCAGGCGGTGCACCCCGGCGACGCGATCTCGGCGTCGCGACAGCTCGTGTACGTCATCCTGCTGGGGGCGCTCACGGCGCTCGGTCCCTTCACGATCGACCTGTACCTGCCGGCCTTCCCCGTGCTGCAGGAGGACTTCCACACCACCACGGCCGCGATCCAGCTGACCCTGACCGGGACCATGATCGGCTTCGGCCTCGGCCAGCTCATCGTCGGCCCCCTCAGCGATGCGGTCGGCCGCCGGGTGCCGCTGCTGACGGTCACAGCGCTGCACGTCGTGGCGAGCACGGGCGCGGCCCTCGCGCCGAACCTCGAGCTCCTCGCCCTCGCGCGCGTGCTCATGGGGATGGGCGCCGCCGCCGGCGGCGTCGTCGCGATGGCGATCGTGCGCGACCTGTTCGGCGGTCGCAGGCTCGTCGTCATGCTCAGCCGGCTCGCGCTCGTCTCGGGTGTCGCTCCCGTCGCCGCTCCGCTGATCGGCTCCGCGCTCCTGGCGGTCATGCCGTGGCGCGGCATCTTCGTCGTCCTCGCCGTCTACGGCATCGTGATGCTCGTCTGTGCCATCGCGCTCGTGCCCGAGACCCTTCCGGCCGCGCGCCGCGACGGCGCGACGACGAACGCGCCGGCGAGCACTGGCGCGCTCGCGGGGACGAACACCGCGCGGCAGCGGTACGGCAGCGTGCTGCGCGACCGCGTGTTCATCGGCGTGCTGGTCATCGGCGGGATGAGCTTCAGCGGGCTGTTCTCCTACCTCTCGTCGTCGTCGTTCCTGTTCCAGGAGGGCTACGGCTTCGACGCGCAGCAGTACGGGATGCTGTTCGCCGTCAACTCCCTCGGCATCGTCCTGGGCGTGCAGGCCGCTTCGCGGCTGGCGGCGCGATTCGGCCCGCAGTGGGTCCTCGCCGTCGCCACCGCGGTGTCCGTTGTCGCCTCGGTCGCGATCATCGCCGCCGATCAGCTGGGCCTGGGATTCTGGGGCACGGTCGTGCCCCTGTTCGTCGTCATCACCGCCTGCGGATTCACCTTCCCGTGCGTGCAGGTGCTCGCGCTCGACCGCCACGGTGCGGCGGCGGGGACGGCGGCATCCATCATGGGGGCGTCGAACTTCGGCGTCGCGGGCCTCATCTCGCCGGTCGTCGGCTGGATCGCGAAGGATGCCGGCATCACCGCCACGTCGATGGCGTCGGTCATGGTCGGCTGCGCCGTGATCGGATGCCTCGCGCTGTGGCTGATCGTGCGGCCGCGCACCGTCGAGCAGCTCGCCCCCTGAGCGATGCCGGCGCCGCGCGTCGGGCACAATGGGCCGATGAGCGCGCCCGTCGATGACCGTGAGACCACGATCGCGCTGCAGCGGCTGGCGATCGGGGCGCTGCTCGTGGCCTCGACGGCGGCCCTCGGCATCCTCGTCACGGCCAACGCCCAGATCGGCGTGGACGACTGGTGGAACGGGTTCGTGCGGGCCTTCGCGGGCTTTCAATCCGTCGCCCTCGCGCTGAACTTCCTCGGCGGGGGCTGGTTCGCGACGTTCGTCGTGCCGCTCGGCGGATGCGCGGTGCTGCTGATGCTGCGCCGCCCGTGGGGCGCGGCATTCGTCGTGCTGGCGTCGGCGGCGAGCGCCGGCGGTGTGCAGGCGCTCAAGGCGATCTTCGGTCGCGCGCGCCCCGAGGACATCATCGTCGCGTCGGACTACGGCTCGTTCCCGTCCGGGCACACCGCGAACGCGGCCACGCTCGCGATCGTCGCGGTCGTGCTCCTTCCGCGCGTAGGGGTTGCGATCGTGGGTGCGACGTGGGTTCTCGCGATGGCGTTCAGTCGCACGCAGGTGCACGCGCACTGGCTCAGCGACACGGTCGGCGGCATGCTCGCCGGCGCGGGGATCGCGCTCGTCGCGGCATCCGTTCTCACGACGCGACTGGATGCCGAGCAGCGCGCACGCGTCGCTAGGCTGGCCGCATGAACGCCTCCGAAGCCGAGCTCGCCCGCCTGCAGGCCGAAGCCGAAGCGGCCGCGGCCGCCCTCGAGCTCGCGCGGGCCAAGGCGGCGCTCGCCGCGGCGCGGGCTGCCGCGGCTGCAGCCGCTGAGTCCGCCGCGTCGGCCGAGCCCGCAGCTCGGGAGGAGATTTCCGTTCCGGAGGATCAGAACAGCCCCGCGGCTCCTCCCGAGGTGAAATCTCCTCCCGAAGCGCCCGCGGCATCCGGCCTCCTCGACGCCGACGAGGTCGCCGCGATCGAGAAGGGCTACGCCTTCGAGGCGGCGACCCTCGACCTCGGCGCCCTCGTGAACGGCGACCCCGTGCCGAGCGCGCAGATCCGCATCCCGCTCGGCATGATGAACCGGCACGGGCTGGTCGCGGGTGCCACCGGCACCGGCAAGACGCGCACGCTGCAGGGCCTCGCCGAGCAGCTCGCCGCGAAGGGCGTTCCCGTCTTCGCCGCCGACATCAAGGGCGATCTCTCCGGGGTCGCCACCCCCGGGGAGCCGAACGACAAGCTGCTCGCGCGCACGCGGGCGATCGGTCAGGACTGGGCGCCGACGGCATCCGTCACGGAGTACTTCGCCCTCGGCGGCATCGGCAAGGGCGTGCCCGTGCGGGCGACCGTGTCGGGCTTCGGGCCGCTGCTGCTGAGCAAGGTGCTGGGCCTGAACGAGACGCAGGAGTCGAGCCTCGGGCTCGTGTTCCACTACGCGGATGCGAACGGCCTGGCCCTCGTCGACCTCTCCGATCTGCGGGCGGTGCTCACCTACCTCACGAGCGACGACGGCAAGGCCGAGCTGAAAGAGCTCGGCGGGCTGTCCGCGGCGACCGCCGGGGTCATCCTGCGCGAGCTCATCACGTTCGCGGATGCCGGCGCCGACGTCTTCTTCGGCGAGCCCGAGTTCGACGTGCGCGACTTCCTGCGCACCTCTCCCGACGGCCGCGGGGTGATCTCGCTGCTGGAGGTGCCGGGGGTCGTCGACAAGCCGGCGCTGTTCTCGACGTTCCTCATGTACCTGCTCGCGGAGCTGTTCGAGATCCTCCCCGAGGTGGGCGATCTCGACAAGCCGAAGCTCGTGTTCTTCTTCGACGAGGCGCACCTGCTGTTCACGGACGCGTCGAAGGACTTCCTTTCCGCGATCACGCAGACCGTGCGCCTGATCCGCTCGAAGGGCGTCGGGGTGTTCTTCGTGACGCAGACGCCGAAGGACGTGCCCTCCGATGTGCTCGGCCAGCTCGGCTCGCGCGTGCAGCACGCCCTGCGCGCCTTCACCCCCGACGACGCCAAGGCGCTGCGGGCCACGGTCGGCACTTACCCCAAGAGCGGCTACGACCTGGAGCGTGTGCTGCAGGAGCTCGGCACCGGCGAGGCGATCGTCACCGTGATGAGCGAGAAGGGCGCTCCGACCCCGGTCGCCTGGACGCGGCTGCGCGCTCCGCAGGGGCTCATGTCGCCGACGCCGGATGCCGCGGTCGAGGCCGCCGTGAGCGTGTCGCCGCTGCTGCCGAAGTACGGCACCGCGATCGACCGCGAGTCGGCGCGCGAGGTCCTGACGGCGAAGATGAACGCCGCGGCCGCCGCCGATGCCGCCGAAGAGGCCGCGAAGCAGAAGGCGAAGGCCGACGCCGCCGCAGAGAAGGAGCGCCAGCGGGAGTACGACCGGCTCCTGAAGGCATCCGGCGGCTCGTCCGGCTCGTCGCGCTCTTCGCGCACGCGCACGACGCGCAAGGCCGGGAAGAGCCCGATCGAGCAGGTGCTGAGCTCCAGAGCGACGCAGACGATCCTGACCTCGGTCATCCGGGGCGTTTTCGGCACCGGCAGGCGGTGACGGGCGGTGACGAGGCGGTGACGGCGGATGCCTCGGACCCGCCCCTGCGCGCCGTCGTCGTGACGGTGTCCGACCGTTCTGCCCGCGGCGTGCGCGCCGACGCGGCGGGGCCCGTCGCCGTCGCCGCGCTCCGCGGGCACGGGTTCGCGTGCGCCGACCCCGTCGTCGTCCCGGACGGCGCCGACAGCGTCGAGGCCGCCCTGCGCCGGGCGCTTGCCGAGGGGGCGCGGTTGGTCGTCACGACCGGCGGCACCGGCATCGCGCCCCGCGACCAGACCCCGGAGGGCACCGCGCGGGTGCTGGAGCGCGAGGTGCCGGGCATCGCGGAAGAGCTGCGGCGCCTCGGCGCGGCGGACAAGCCCGCCGGGATGCTCTCGCGCGGGCGGGCGGGGGTCGCCGGGGGCGCGCTCGTCGTGAACCTCCCGGGGGCGCCGGCCGCCGTGGCATCCGGCATGCCCCTCGTGCTCTCGGTCGCGCGGCACGTCATCGATCAGCTGTCCGGCGGAGACCACCCGTGAGCGCCGTCCGCATCGCGAGCCTGAGCGCGCGCCCGCTCGAGGTCGCCGCACATCTCGCCGCGGTCTCTGACGCATCGGCGGGCGCCGTGACCTCGTTCGTCGGGCTCGTGCGCGATCACGATCCCGACGCGGCGAGCGCCGTCGTCGCGCTCGAGTACACGGCGCACCCGGATGCCGAAGCGACGCTGCGGCGCCTCGCCGAGGAGTGCGCCAAAGGCACCGGGGCGATCGTCGCGGTCTCGCATCGGGTCGGCCGGCTCGAGGTGGGGGAGGCCGCCGTCGTGATCGCGGTCGCCGCCGCCCACCGCGCCGAGGCGTTCGAGGTGTGCCGCGCGGTGATCGAGGCGGTCAAGTCCGAGCTGCCGGTGTGGAAGCGCCAGGTCGAGGCCGGCGGCCGGGCGCAGTGGAAGGGGCTCGGGGGCTGACCGGCATCCCTCTTGCGAGCCGGCCGCATCGTCCGTGCACCGGTTTCCGCGGTCACTTCAGCACAGTCGTGTGCGTCGGAGACTGTGCCAGAGTGACTGCTGAACGAGGAAAAGAACGCCATCGCCGCGGCATGCCGTGCGGTGCGGCGCGGCATCCCTGCCTCGGCGTGGCGCGGGACTACCGTGGCGGTGATGCGAACCAGACTCTGCTCGAAGGTGGGCTGCGCCCGCGAGGCGGTCACGACCCTGACCTACGACTACTCCGATCAGATGGCCGTGCTCGGCCCGCTCGGTGGTGCAGGAGCGGCGGGAGACCCGCACGCGCACGACCTGTGCGCGATCCACACCGACCGGCTCTCGGTGCCGCGCGGCTGGCTCGTGGTACGACACGAATCGCTGCGCGCCTGAGGCGGAGCCGGTCGCGGCCGGGGCTTTGCATCGCCCCAGAGCTGCGTAAGTTCTTTTGATGTGATCAAAACAACGGCGTAGCATGGATGCCATGGCCAGCGCCACGACACCCCTCGACTCGCAGCCGCCGCAGGATGCGGCCGGCGCGATGCGCGCGGCCGGGCTGCGCGTGACCGAGTCGCGCACCGCCGTCTACGAGACCCTGCGCGAGCTGCCGCACGCGAGCGCCGACGCCGTGTACGGGGCGGTCGCCTCCCGGTTGCCGCGCACGAGCATGCAGTCGGTGTACAACGCGCTCGGCGACTTCGCCGACGCAGGGCTCGTGCGCCGCATCGAGCCGGCGGGGCAGCCGATGCGCTTCGAGCTGCGCGTCGACGACAACCATCACCACGCGATCTGCACGGCGTGCGGCGCCGTCGAAGACGTCGACTGCGCCGTGGGGCACGCTCCGTGCCTGACCCCGTCGGACGCGCACGGGTTCCAGATCGCGTCGGCCGAGGTCACCTATTGGGGCCTGTGCCCCGCCTGTGCCACCGAACGACCATTTCACCCCGAGGAAGGATCATCATGACCGCGAACGACCCGTCCACCGCCGGCATCGGAGAGGACGTCACCGAAACAGACCAATCGGTCACCGTCACCGACACGGAGGAGGCGTACGCCGAGGAGGCGGCGACCTGCCCCGTCATCCACGCGCAGCCGCACCCGACGCGCGGCTCTGCCAACCACGTGTGGTGGCCGAACCAGCTGAACCTCAAGATCCTCGCGAAGAACGCCGAGGCGCGTAACCCCCTCGACCCCGGCTTCGACTACGCGGCCGCGTTCGAGGCCCTCGACCTGGATGCCGTGAAGAAGGACATCGCCGAGATCCTCACCACGAGCCAGGACTGGTGGCCCGCCGACTTCGGCAACTACGGCCCCCTCATGATCCGCATGGCGTGGCACTCCGCCGGCACCTACCGTGTCACCGACGGCCGTGGCGGGGGCGGCGCGGGCATGCAGCGCTTCGCCCCCCTGAACAGCTGGCCCGACAACGTCGGCCTCGACAAGGCCCGCCGCCTGCTGTGGCCGGTCAAGAAGAAGTACGGCCAGTCGATCTCCTGGGCCGACCTCATGATCCTCGCCGGCAACGTCGCGCTCGAGGAGATGGGCTTTGCGACCTTCGGCTTCGCCGGAGGACGCGCGGATGTCTGGGAGCCCGACGACGACGTGTACTGGGGCCCCGAGACCACGTGGCTCGGCGACGAGCGCTACTCCGGCGATCGCGACCTCGACAAGCCCCTCGCTGCCGTGCAGATGGGTCTGATCTACGTCAATCCCGAGGGCCCGAACGCGAACCCCGACCCGCTGGCCTCGGCGCGCGACATCCGCGAGACCTTCTCGCGCATGGCCATGAACGACGAGGAGACCGTGGCGCTCATCGCGGGCGGCCACACCTTCGGCAAGACGCACGGCGCCGCCCCCGACTCGAACGTCGAGGACAACCCCGAGGCGGCCGGCCTGGAGCTGCAGGGCCTCGGCTGGAAGAACAACTTCGGCTCCGGCAAGGGCGACGACCAGATCACCTCGGGCCTGGAGGTCACCTGGACCTATCACCCGACCCGCTGGGACAACGAGTTCTTCCACATCCTGTACGCCTACGAGTGGGAGCTGTTCCAGAGCCCCGCCGGCGCCCACCAGTGGCGTCCCAAGGACGGCGGTGGTGCCGACATGGTGCCCCTCGCGCACTCCGACGGCCGTCGCGAGCCGCGCATGCTCACCAGCGACCTGGCGCTTCGCACCGACCCGGAGTACGACAAGATCTCGCGCAGGTTCAAGGACGACCCGGAGGCCTTCGCCGACGCGTTCGCCCGCGCGTGGTTCAAGCTGACCCACCGCGACATGGGCCCGATCGCCCGCTACCTCGGCAGCGAGGTGCCCTCCGAGGTGCTGCTGTGGCAGGACCCGGTGCCGGCTCCCACCGGAGACCTCATCGACGCGGCGGGCGTCGCGGATGCCAAGGCGCGCATCCTCGCGTCGGGTCTGACGATCTCGGAGCTCGTCTCGACGACGTGGGCTGCGGCATCCTCGTTCCGCGGCAGCGACAAGCGCGGCGGTGTCAACGGCGCGCGCATCCGTCTCGCGCCGCAGAAGGACTGGGAGGTCAACAACCCCGCGCAGCTGCAGAAGGTGCTCGGGGTCCTCGAGACCATCAAGGCCGATCTGGACGCTGCGGGCACGCCGGTCTCGCTCGCCGACCTCATCGTCATCGCCGGCAACGCGGCGGTCGAGAAGGCGGCGGCGGATGCCGGGGTGGCTGTGGAGGTGCCGTTCCACCCGGGCCGCACGGATGCCTCGCAGGAGCAGACCGACATCGAGTCGTTCGGCTACCTCGAGCCCGCCGCCGACGGGTTCCGCAACTACCAGGGCCCGCTCGCTCAGATGCCCGCCGAGTACCACCTCATCGACAAGGCGAACCTGCTGACCCTCACAGCACCCGAGACGACGGTGCTCGTCGGAGGCCTGCGCGTGCTCGGCGCGAACTGGGACGGCTCGGACTACGGCGTGTTCACCGACCGGCCGGGCGTGCTGACGAACGACTTCTTCGTGAACCTGCTCGACCTCGGCACCACCTGGACGCCGCTCGACCCCGGATCGCACGCTTTCGCGGGCGCGAAGGACGGCTCCGGCGAGAAGGTCGGCGTCGGCACCCGCGTCGACCTGCTGTTCGGCTCGAACTCCGAGCTGCGCGCGCTCGCCGAGGTGTACGCCTCGGACGACGCCGGTGAGAAGTTCGTCCGTGACTTCGTCGCGGCGTGGGGCAAGGTCACCGAGCTCGACCGCTTCGACCTGCACCGCTGAGCGGCCCGCCCCCGTTCCGCCGTCACGTGCGCACAGTCCTGCTCGCTCGCGACTGTGCCGAGGTGGCTGCTGAACGGGAACCGGGGTCGCTCTCCCCTCCGGTGATCGAGTGCCGGCGCGCAGCGCCGGTGTCTCGAGATCACTTCGCGAGGTCGCCGTGGTTTCGATACGCCGCCTGCGGCGGCTACTCAACCACCGGCAGGGGGTGTTGTGGTGGCTGCTCAATCACCGGCAGGGGGTGTTGTGGTGGCTGCTCAATCACCGGCAGGGGGTGTTGCGGTGGCTGCTCAACCACCGGCAAAGAAGGCCCCGCCCCGGATCATCCGGGGCGGGGCCTTCTGCGTGCGGGGGTCAGGCCGCGCGGTCGAACACGGCGCGGTGTGCCCAGCCGGCGATGAGGCCGCCGGCGATCGGGAACACGATGAAGACCCACAGTTGCGCCAAGGCATCCGTGCCGCCGTAGATCGCCGCCGCGAGCGAGCGCGCCGGGTTCACCGACGTGTTGTCGACGGGGATCGAGATGAGGTGGATGAGGGTCAGCGTGAGACCGATCGCGAGGCCCGCGATCGTGCCGTTGCCGCGCGTGGCGTGCGTGACCCCGAGGATCACGAGGACGAAGATCGCGGTGAGGACGACCTCGACCGTGATCGCCGCGCCGATGCCGAAGCCGCCGGGGGAGTGGTCGCCGAAGCCGTTGCTCGCGAAGCCGCCCGCCTGCGCGGTCGACAGCCAGCCATCAGGGCCGAACACACCGACGAGGGCGATGACGCTGGTGGCCAGCACGCCGCCCACCAGCTGCGCGACGATATAGCCGGTCGCGTCCTTCCAGGCGAACTTTCCGGCGGCGGCCAGGCCCAGGGTGATCGCGGGGTTGAAGTGACCGCCCGAGATCGGTCCCCACGCGTAGGCGCCCGCGACGACGGTGAGGCCGAACGCCAGCGAGACGCCGACGTAGCCGACCCCGACGGGGAAGCCGTTGTCGGCGAGGCCGTTGTTGGCGGCGAACAGCGCGGTGCCGACGCCGCCGAAGACGAGCAGGAAGGTGCCGAGCGCTTCGGCGACGAGCTTCTGGGACGTTGTCACGGCGGGCGCTGCCGGTGCGACGGGTGCGGAGGGCGTGGACCCTGCCGCGGGCTTTCGAGACATGGCGGTTCCTCTCTGGAGGTTTCTTGAGGTTTCTTGGGGCTCTCTGTCGGTGATTCTGCCGCGCAGCGTCACCCAGCGCGACGGGGCGCACCACGACAGCGCCGAAATCGTTGCGCGAACCTGCGCCCAGGCACCTCGTGCTGCTCGGTTCTCGGGGCTCGTCGGTTACTGTGTGTGGTGATGTCTGCCCGAATCCTTGTTGTCGATGACGATACCGCTCTCGCGGAGATGATCGGCATCGTGTTACGCACGGAAGGCTTTGATCCCGTCTTCTGTGCCGATGGTGCTGCGGCCGTCGATGCGTGGCGTGCTGAACGACCCGACCTCGTGCTGCTCGATCTCATGCTGCCGGGGATGGACGGCATCGAGATCTGCACCCGGATCCGCGCCGAATCGGGGATCCCCATCATCATGCTGACGGCCCGCACCGACACCGCCGACGTCGTGCGCGGCCTCGAGTCGGGTGCCGACGACTACATCGTCAAGCCCTTCAATCCGAAGGAGCTCGTCGCACGCATCCGCACGCGGCTGCGCCCCGGCATACAGCCCGAGAGCGAGAACCTCCGCGTCGGCGACCTGCTCATCGACGTGACCGCCCACGAGGTCCGTCGCGGCGGCGAGGGGATCCCCCTGACGCCTCTCGAGTTCGAGCTGCTGGTCGCCCTGGCATCCAAACCGCAGCAGGTGTTCACGCGCGAGATGCTGCTCGAACAGGTCTGGGGCTACCACTACAAGGCCGACACCCGCCTCGTCAACGTCCACGTGCAGCGGCTGCGCGCGAAGGTCGAGACCGACCCGGACAACCCCAAGATCGTCATGACGGTCCGCGGCGTCGGCTACCGCGCCGGTGCGGCGGTCTGATCGCGTGCCATGACGCCGTCGGCGACCGTGCGGCTTCTGGACGGATGGCGTGACTGGCGCTCCTGGCCCGGCCGCTTCGTCTACGCGTGGCGGCGCTCGCTGCGCTTCCGCACGCTCGCGCTCACCCTCGGGCTCACCGCGTTCGCGATCCTCGGGGCGTTCGTGACCGCGGCGCTGGCGATTCAGAACGACCTGTTCGAGTCACGCGTCCAGCAGGTGCAGGAGGCGGTGGGACGGGCCACGGCCGCGACGCAGCAGACCCTCGACGCGGCGCAGGTCGACGGTGACTCCGCCGCGTTGCAGGCGCTGATGGATGCCGCGGTGCTCTCCATGACCCGTCAGGCCGGGACCGACATGATCGCCGGGTTCCGTGTCTCGGCCGAGCCGTCGGCGATCGCCCCGACAGACTTTCAGAGCGGAGGCCTCGACGCCGATCTGATCACGGAGGGCCTGCGCGAATCGGTGCAGCGCGCCGCCGAGCAGCGCTGGTGGCAGTCGATCGGGCTGCCGACGGACGACGGCGTCGCGCCGGCCGTCGTCGTCGGCCAGCAGGTGATCTTTCCGGAGGTCGGCGCATACGAGTTCTACTTCGCGTTCGATCTGTCCGCCGAGGCGCAGACGCTGAGGTTCGTGCAGGTGACACTGTGGCTCGTGGGTACGGCGCTCGTGCTGCTGATCGGCGCGATCGCGTGGTTCGTGCTGCGGGCCATCACGGTGCCGATCGCCCAAGCGGCCGAGACGAGCGCCCAACTGGCGGCGGGGGACCTCGCCGTCCGGCTGCCGGTGCGCGGAGAGGACGAGTTCGCGACGCTCGGCCGCTCGTTCAACGCGATGGCCGACAGCATCGAGGCGCAGATCAAAGAGCTCGCCGAGCTCTCGCTCGTGCAGCAGCGGTTCGTGTCCGACGTCTCGCACGAGCTGCGGACGCCGCTGACGACGATCCGGCTCGCCAGCGACATGCTCAACGACCGGCGTGAGGCATTCGACCCGGCGACGGCGCGCGCCGCTGAGCTGCTGCACGCGCAGGTCGAGCGCTTCGAGACCCTCCTGACCGACCTGCTCGAGATCAGTCGCTACGACGCCGGATCGGTGCAGCTGGAGAACGAGCCGACGAGCCTCGCGCACCTCGCCGAGGACGTCATCGCCTCGATGCAGCAGCTCGCAAAGCAGCACGGCACCCAGGTGCGGCTCGTCGCGCCCGGGGGATACTCGCCGGTCGAGATGGACCCGCGCCGCGTGCGCCGCATCGTGCGCAACCTGCTCGGCAACGCGATCGAGCACGGTGAGGGCAGGCCGATCGTCGTCACCGTGGACAGCGACCAGGATGCCGTCGCGCTCGGCGTGCGCGACTACGGCCTCGGGATGTCCGCTGCCGACGCCGAGCGCGTGTTCGACCGGTTCTGGCGCGCCGACCCGTCGCGCAAGCGCACGATCGGCGGAACTGGTCTCGGCTTGTCGATCGCCCTCGGGGATGCGCGGTTGCACGGAGGACGGCTCGCGGTCTGGTCCGAGCCCGGCGGCGGCGCGAACTTCGTGCTGACGCTGCCGCGGCACGCGCAGCCTGTGGATACCTCATCGCCCGTCCCGCTGGATCCGCGCGATGATCTGGCGATGTACGACCGGCTCGGGCGCACCCAGCCGATCGACGTCCCCGCGGCACAGCATGCGGTGGAGGCGGAGAAGGCGGCAGGGCCTGAGGACGCGGTCGCGCCGGGCGGCGAGGGGGCATCGTGATCCGTCTGCGAGGAATCGGTGCCGTCTGCGGGGCGCTTCTGCTCGCGGCGGTGCTGGCCGCGTGCGGGGGGCTGCCCACGAGCGGCCCGGTCAACGCGGGGCAGTCGATCAGTGAAGACACCGAAGACGACCTCGTCTTCCTTCCTGACGGTCCCAGCACGGATGCCACCCCGCAGCAGATCGTCGAGGGCTTCATCGCGGCCGGTTCGGGCCCGGGCGGCAACTGGGAGACCGCACGACAGTTCCTCGCGACGGACACCGAGTGGAACCCGGGAGCCGGCGTGATCGTCTACTCTCCCGGAGAGCGCTCGCTGGAGGAGGTCGACGGCGACGAGTTCGTGCTCTCGGTGACGCCGGTCGCGACCGTCGACTCCGACGGTGAGCTGTCGACCGCCGAGGACACCGGCGAGATCACGCTGTCGTTCACGCTCGCGCAGCAGGACGACGGCCAGTGGCGCATCACCGAGGCGCCCGACGGGATCGTCCTCGACAGCAACCTGTTCGGGAACGTCTACGGAAGCTACGCGCTGCAGTTCTTCGACCCGACCTGGACGTACCTGGTCGCCGACACGCGCTGGTTCCCCCGCGTCTACGCCGCGACGAGCATCGCCGAGGCGCTCGTCGACAATGGCCCGAGCGCCTGGCTCGAAGGCGCAGTGGCCACGGCGTTCACCGACGGTGCACGCCTTGCCCAGGTCGCCGTCCCGGTCACCTCGAACGTCGCCGCGGTGTCGCTGCAGGACGGCGCCCGCGACCTCGACCAGACGGTCCTCGACCGCATGCAGACCCAGCTCGAGGAGAGCCTGGCGGCCGCGGGCATCGACGAGGTCGACATGCTCGTCGACGACCAGCCGCTGGCCGCAGACGCCGTCGACGTGCGCTCCACGACCGTCGACACGAGGCCGCTGGTGCGCACCTCCGACGACTTCGGCTTCCTCTCCGGCTCCTCCGTCGAGGAGATCGCGGGCCTGTCCGCCGCGATCCTTCAGCTCGATGCGACCGACATCGAGGTCGACGCCGACCAGACGACGGCGGCGGTGCGCACATCGGACGGTATCGTGCTCGCGGTCAGCGGCGACGGCACCGACCCGATGACCGTCGACGACAGGGAGGGCCTGGTCGCGCCGTCGATCGACTCCCTCGGCTGGGTGTGGTCGGTTCCGCAGTCCGACCCGAGCGCCGTCGTGGCGGTCGGCGCCGACGGCACGATCGCCGAGATCGCCGAGGCCTGGACGGGGGCGACGCAGATCCTCGCGCAGCGCGTCTCGCGAGAGGGCACCCGGATCGCGGCGGTCGTGCGCGACGGAGACGGCTACGCGTTGTGGGTGGCAGGCATCCAGCGCGATCGCGACGGCGCCCCCACGGGCCTGGGCGAGAACAGGGTGCTCGCGCGTCTGCCCGGACTGGCGACGACGCTCGCCTGGCTCGACGACACGACGATCGTGGCTCTCACGACGGACGACGGCGACCCGGTGCTGTACACGCAGGAGGTCGGCGGACTCGGCAGCGTGGAGAGCACTCCCGACGATGTGGTCGCCGTCGCCGGTGTCGCGCAGTCGGGAGGCGTCCGACTGCGGGATGCCGCGGGGGAGCTGTACGGTCAGCGCGGCGCCAACTGGCAGCACCTGGGCTCCGATGTCCTCGTGCTCGCCGTGCAGCAGGGCTCGCCGGACTGACGCGGGCTGCCCCTCTCCCCGTCGCCTCCTCCCCAGGCGTGGGGCCGGCGCACGTCTCCACAGATCGATCGCGGATCGTCCCATGAGCGCCCGCCGGGGAGCATGGTGGGCGGATGAACGTTCGAGCGTCTTATTGGTCTTCTGTGCGGGATGCCTTCGCCGGCGCCCTCGGGCTCGTGTTCCCGGCCTGGTGCGCGGGGTGCGACGCGCCCGATGCGACCCTGTGCCCCGCATGCCGCGCCGAGCTGCGACCCTCCGTCGAGGTGCGCGCCGTCGGCGGTCTCGAGGTGTTCTCGGGGCTCGTGTTCGCGGGAGTCGCCGCTCGCGCCCTGCGGGCGTGCAAGGAGGACGGGCGCACGCGGCTGGCACGCGCTCTCGCGCCGGCTCTCGCGGCGGCGGCGGACTGCGCCGTGGCGGCGGCCGGACCTGCCCCCGCGGCGGCGGGCGCCACGGAGGTGCTCGTCGTGCCGGTGCCGACCTCGCCCGCGGCGATGCGCCGCCGCGGCTACCGCGTCAGCGAGCTCATCGCGCGCCGCGCAGGCCTTCGGCCGCGGCGCCTGCTGGCGACGGCGGGGCACGCCGCCGACCAGCGCGGGCTCGGCATCGCCGCGCGCGATCGGAACGTCGCCGGAGGCATGCGGGCGCGCGGCGTCGACGGACGCTCCGTCCTGATCGTGGACGACGTCGTGACGACGGGCGCGACGCTACGCGAGGCAGCGCGCGCCCTGCGGGCCGCAGGGGCCGACGTGATCGGGGCGGCGACGGCGGCATCCACCCCGCTCCGCGCGGCCGCTCCCGCCGCCGTCGTCTCCGATCAATGAGCGAGGAGCGGCCGCGTCGAGGAGAAACGCGTCGAGGAGAAACATGGTGCTGTGCGGCGGCGGCTTTTCGTCTCGCTGCGCTGGTGGGGCGACCGGCTTCTCCGGCGGTTTCGCGCGGTCACGCGAGGGCGAACCGCCGGGACGCGACGCCGCGGGGGTCATTCGCCGGTGGGCTCGCCCCACATCCGCCGGGTGATGGCGGTGACATCGCGGTCGAGGTGTTCGATCTTGGTGGATATCGCGTCGAATCTGGCGTCCACCGTCGCGGACATTGCGTCGAACCGTGCATCGACGGCTTCGAACCGTGCATCGACGGCCGCGAACCGTGCATTCATCTCGCCGCGAAGCCCGTCGATGGTGCGGGTGATGAAGGTGGTCATGAGGGTCATGCCGCCGAGCATGATGGTGGTGAACAGGCCGATGAGCACCCAGCTTTGCGGTTCGGTCATGATCTCCACTCCTTCATTGTGCGCGCCAGGTTGCCCGAACTCCAGGATGTCGTGATCGCGTCCTGCGCGGGCAGCTGATCGGGGCTTCTGTGGAAACGTGCGACATTCATTGCCCTGGGGAGGAGGCGATGGGGCGGGGCGTGCTCGATGTGCACGTTCCCGGGCCTCCGGCGCGTCGGCGCGGCGGACCTCGGCGCGGCGTTCTTGCGCTGTGGATTCCTGTTTGCGCTACGAAAAGTTGCGCAGCGCGAGCAGCATTGCGCAGCGCGAAGCGCGTAGCCCTCGGCCCGGATGCCTGCCGCTGGCCCAGGGTGTAGCCTTCCTCTGATCTGCGGCGACACGGGCGCGCCCGCCCACCAGCGCGCGAAGGCTCTCGGGCCTGCCGGCAGGGCTTGCGGGTCGACTCGAGAACGGTGGCGGTGACATCATCGACATCTCACGTGGCAGATCGCCTCGGACGAGGCATCCGCTCGTCTCGTCGTCGGTGCTGTTCTGGGGGCTGCAGTTCGCGTTCCTGAACCCGGTGCTCGCGCTGCTGCTCGTCGCGCTGTACCAGGCGACCCCGGCCGAGGTCGGGTGGGTGCTCGCCGCGTACAACACCAGCGGGTTCGTCGCATCCCTCGCCCTCCCCGCCTACGCCGACCGCAGACGCGAGTACCTGCGGCCGATGCTGCTGTGCGGCATCCTCGCGCTCCTGATGGCGGGGGTGCTCGTGCTCACGACGTCACTGCCGGTCGCGGTCGCCGCTCTCGTCATCCTCGGCGGACCCGCTGGCGTGGGCTCGTCGCTCCTGTTCGCGCACCTCAAGGCGTCCGGCGCGCACCCGTCGGACGTGATCGGCACGCGCGCCGTCTATTCCTTCGCGTGGGTCGCCGGCCCGCCTCTGGCCGCGATCGTCATGGGCGTCTTCGGAGACCGGGCCCTCCTGCTGGCGCTGGCGGCGGTCGTGGCGCTCAACATCGCGACGACGGCGCTGATGGCTCGGAGACGAACCGCCCCTGCCGCCGCGCCCCCTGCCGCTGCGCCCCCGGACGGTCCCGCGCCGGTGGGCGTGGCGGCGGTGGGCGCCATCGTGATCGGGTTCAGCCTCCTGCAGGGGACCAACAGCGCAGCAGTGTCGATGATGAGCCTTTTCGTCACCCAGAGCCTGGGCCTGCCCCTCGTCTGGTCGGGAGTCGTGCTCGGCGTCTGCGCGCTGCTGGAGATCCCCGCGCTCCTGGCCATCGGGCGCCTCAGCCGCCGGCTGTCGAGCCTCGTGCTCATCGTCACGGGATGCCTCGCCGGAATCGCGTACTACGCGGGTGTCGCTCTCGTCACCGGCCCGGTGGTCCTCCTGCTGCTGCAGATCCTCAACGCCTGGTTCTACGGCGTCGTCGCCGGTGTCGGCCTCACGCTGTTCCAGCAGATCATCGCCAGGCCGGGGCTCGCCTCCGGGCTGTTCGCCAACACCGTCCGCATCGGATCCGTCATCTCCGGCCCCATGATCGCCCTCGCGTCCTCCGCCGCCGGCTACCGGGGGATCTTCGCTGTCTGCGCCGTGCTCACCATCGTCGCTCTCGTCGTCGTCGCCGCAGCGCAACGGCTCTCTCGCAGGCGAGCCCGTCTCCTCTCACCCGGGGGATTCGATCAGGCCCGTTCCTGAGGCTTTCCTACGGCAACTGATACGTGACACCGCGCGGGCGTGCCGATACCGTGGAGGGACAAGGCGAACTCTGGTTCTCCCTTGACCGGGAGAACCCGGAACAAGGAGGTCAACGATGGAAACCAGCATCGTCGGAGTCGGCGTGAGCGTGTCGGATCGGTTCCGCGACGTCACCGAAGAGAAGTCCCTCCGGATCGAGAATCTCGCGCCGCGCGCGCAACGTCTCGATGTCAAGGTCACCCACCGCGCCTATCACAACGGCAGCCGCGAAGACGAGACGGTCGAGCTCACGGTCGTCGGCAAAGGCCCTGTCGTGCGCGCCGAGGCGACCGACGGTGACAAGTTCGTCGCTCTCGACCTCGCCGTCGACAAGCTGGCCGAGCAGCTGCGCCGCGCGAAGGACAAGCGCGTCGACGCGCGCAATCACCCGCGCGGCGCGAAGCTCGACAAGAACAGCGGCGTCCTCGCCGGCATCGACGTGCAGCCCGCGTCGGTCGAGGTGCTGCGTGCCGTGGCGACCGGCGAGGTGCCGATCATCGGTGTGGAGCAGGCCGAGGATGCCTACAGCCCGGTCGTCATCCGCACGAAGAGCTTCGACGCCGAGTGGATGACCGTCGAAGAGGCCGTCGACCGCATGGAGCTGGTCGGGCACGACTTCTTCCTGTTCATCGACGCGCGCACCGACCACCCGAGCGTCGTCTACCGCCGCAAGGGCTGGGACTACGGCGTCATCTCGCTGACCGCGAGCGCGCCGCCCGTTGCGGAGGAGCTCGCCTCCTGAAGACTCTTGCGCGCCAGAAAGCTGCACGCGCTGCGGGATGTTCCGCAGCGCGTGCAGCTTTCCGTGGCGCGAGCGATTGGGGTGGTGCGATTGGGGTGCTGTGATGCCGGGTGGTGCAGCGCGAGCGGATGCCGGGCGAAAGTGCTCGGGAGGTTCCATTGCCAGGCGCGCGCGTAACTCAGGCTGAATGCCGTCGTCACGCGGGAGAACGGAGCCCGCGACGGCGAATAGCCTGAGTTACGCGCCACCCGCCGGGTCTCTCCGAGGAATCTCTCAGTCGAAGATCCCGTCGAGGATCGAGCCGATGACGAGGCCGCCGAGGATGCCGCTCGCCAGGTCGCCGCCACCGCGCCGGCCTCCCATCCCCGGACCGCCCATCCCCGGACCGGGGGGCCCGCCCCAGCCGCCGTCGTTCGGGCGTGAGGAGTCGATGTCGCGCTGCGCGAGCTGCAGCGCCTCGGCGGCGAGCTGCCCGCACCGGCGCGCATCCGCGAGCGCCTGCTCGCGGTCGTCCTCGGGGACGGGCGCCGGAAGGCGCGCGAGGTCGAGTCGCAGCCGCTCGGCCTCGGCCAGCCGGGTGCGCGCATCCGCGCCGATCCACCCCCGGTGCCCCGAGATCACCGAGCGGGCGACCCCGAGCTGCCGGTCGGCGTCGTCGATCGCGTGCCGCACGTGCGCCTCGCTGGGGACAGGGTGCGCCGCACGCTCGCGGACCTTCAGGACCACGGCATCCAGCGCCGCATTCGCCGCCCGCAGCCGGGTGAGCTCGGAGAACGGATCGGGCCTCTGATCGGCGGGCGTCAGCGCCGCGAGCTCGCGCTCGAGGGTCGTCATGGCCTCCGCGACGGCGGGGACGTGCCGCAGGTCGCGAGCGGCGGCGAGATCGTCGCGCGAATCCTCGACGATCGCGTTGAGCGTCGATTCCGCGCGCAGCGCCTCGACCTCGAACGTGTCGATCGCGTCGAGCAGGGTCGTCGCCCGGCGGCTCGCCTCGATCGCGGTCTCCAGGGCGAGATTGGCCTGTTCGCGCTGTCCGCTCTCGCGACGGGAGGTCGAGACGTCGGCGCCGTGGAGGGCGAATGCCAGCAGGTGCGCCGCCTCTCGCGGGTTACCGGAGATCTTGCGCAGAGCATCGGGGGAGTAGCGCTGCGACAGCCGTGCGACCGTCGCCTCCGCATGAGGGATGCGGGCCTGGTCGCGCGCGACGTCCGTGCGGATGCCGACGATGATCTCGGGGGCGCGCCGCGCGCGCGCGACCGGCTCGGCAAGAGCCTGCAGACGATCGTCGAGCAGCTCCTGCGCCCACTCGCACAGCTGCACGATGCGCGCGTTGCGCGTGCGAGCCTCGTCCGGGGTGTCGGGGATCTCGTCGTGGTTCAGCTGGTTCAGCTGGAACGCCTCGCGCAGGTGCGTGCGCACCGCCGTCACGGCCTCGCGCAGCGGTCGGGTCGCCTCCGTGCCGAGCTCGATCTCGGCGAAGGTGAGCTCATCGGCCGTCGTGCGCACGCGCTCGTCGGTCGCGACGAGCGCCGCGTCGGCGCGCTTGCCGAGCTCGGCATCCTGTGCGGCGAGTTGTTCGCGCTCCTTCTTGCGAGCACCCCAGAATCCGGCCATGCCTCGATCCTAAGTCGAGCACGCGACGCCCGCGCCGGATGCCGGTCGCGAACAGCGTTCTCAAAGGTCCGCCACGAACGCGGCGGACGAAAAAGTCCTTCGCGAACAGCGGTCTAAAGTCACAGCCAGGTAACATGGGCAGTTGTGCTGCGCCACACGCGCGCGACACAGGTGGCGGTCGCCGTCGCCGATGCCCGAAAGATGGAGATCCTCCGTGGCCAACCCTCTCGAGAAGCTGCTCCGTGCCGGTGAAGGACGCGTGCTGCGCAGACTCCATCAGGTCGTGAAGGCCGTCGGCGCCCTCGAAGAGGACTACGCGCAGCTGACCGACGAGGAGCTGCGCGGCGAGACCGCCGTGCTGCGCGCTCGCTACGACGCCGGCGAGTCGCTCGAAAAGCTCATGCCCGAGGCGTTCGCCGCCGTCCGCGAGGCGGCCAAGCGCACCCTCGGGCAGCGCCCGTACGATGTGCAGATCATGGGCGGTGCCGCCCTGCACCTGGGCAACATCGCCGAGATGAAGACCGGCGAGGGCAAGACGCTGACGGCGACCTTCGCGGTGTATCTCAACGCGATCCCCGGCAAGGGCGTCCACGTCATCACCGTCAACGACTTCCTCGCCGGCTATCAGTCCGAGCTGATGGGCCGCGTCTATCGCGCGCTCGGTATGACGACCGGCACCATCATCGCGGGCCAGACCCCCGACGTGCGGCGCGAGCAGTACAACGCCGACATCACCTACGGCACGAACAACGAGTTCGGCTTCGACTACCTGCGCGACAACATGGCCTGGCGCAAGGAGGACCTCGTCCAGCGCGGCCACTTCTTCGCCATCGTCGACGAGGTCGACTCGATCCTGATCGACGAGGCCCGCACGCCGCTGATCATCTCGGGTCCCAGCTCGGGGGAGGCCAACCGCTGGTTCAGCGAGTTCGCCAAGCTCGCCCGCACCCTCGAGCCCGACGTGGACTACGAGGTCGACGAGAAGAAGCGCACGATCGGCGTGCTCGAGCCCGGCATCGAGAAGGTCGAGGACTACCTCGGCATCGACAACCTCTACGAGTCGGCGAACACCCCGCTCATCTCGTTCCT
>JASGGN010000030.1:0-24491 GCA_047605005.1 Microbacterium sp. | reverse complement strand
TCGGCGGCTCGCAGTGCACGAGGCGCTGCGACTTCTGCCAGATCGACACCGGCAAACCCGCCGACTACGACACCGACGAGCCGCGCCGCGTCGCCGACAGCGTACGCCGGATGCAGCTGCGCTACGCGACCGTCACGTGCGTCGCCCGCGACGATCTGCCCGACGGAGGTGCATGGCTCAACGCCGAGACCATCCGCCAGATCCACGCCGTCAACCCCGGAACCGGTGTCGAGCTGCTCGCGACCGATTTCAACGGAGAACCCGCCCTGCTCGGTGAGGTGTTCGATGCGCGCCCCGAGGTCTTCGCGCACAACGTCGAGACGGTGCCACGCATCTTCAAGCGCATCCGCCCCGCGTTCCGCTACGAGCGCTCGCTCGGCGTGCTGACGCAGGCACGCGCCGCGGGTCTCATCACGAAGTCGAACCTCATCCTCGGGATGGGCGAGGAGCCCGAAGAGGTCGTCCAGGCCCTGCACGACCTGCATGACGCGGGCTGCGACATCATCACGATCACGCAATATCTGCGCCCCTCGCCGCGACATCTCCCCGTCGCTCGCTGGGTCAAACCGCAGGAGTTCGTCGAGTTCAAGGAGCAGGCCGAGCGGATCGGATTCCTGGGAGTGCTCGCCGGGCCCCTCGTGCGCTCGTCCTACCGGGCGGGACGGCTCTGGGCGCAGTCGATGGCCTCGAAGGGGCGCGAGATCCCGGCACACCTGGCTCACCTCGCACGCGAAGGCGAGTTCGCGCAGGCCGTCTGACGCGCACGCCGCTCGGGGCGTCTGACCTGCGTCAGTCCGCGCTCGTGACCGACTGCACAGACCCGTCGCTCGAGAGGTTGACGAGCAGCACGTCGTCGGTGGCATCCGCGTCGAGCGCGTACTCCAGAACGGCGAAGGGGTCGGTGCCGCCGTGCTCATCGGCGAGGATCGTCATGCTCACCAGTTGCAGCGAGCGGATGATGTCGATGTGCACGTCACCGGAGATGTCGACGAGCACGTCCGGCAGATCCTCGCCGAACGACTCCTGCTGCTGCAAGAGATACTCGGTCACCTCGCTCGTGCGGTCGTCGAGCTCAGCGACCATCGCGTTGCGGGCGGCGAGGTCGATCTGCTCGAGACCCGAGATCAGGGCGGCGGCGACGTCGAGGGCCGCCTGCGACACATCCTCCTGATCGGGCGCGGTGAGATCGACCGTGACGCGCTGATCCGCGAAGTCGACCGTCTCGGACCAGAAGATCGATCCGTCGGGCCCGGACTCCAGCAGTCCGAAGTAGTCGTGCTCGATCGCCATGGATCTATGCAACCACCCTCTCGGGTCCCCGTCCACCAGCGCGACCCGTGTCACGCGAGGCCACCCCGCACCTCATTCGACGAGCGCCGCCGCGAACACGTGCGGAGTGAAGCCGGTGAGGTCGCCGATGCCTTCACCCTGACCGAGCAATTTGACCGGGATGCCGGTGCGCTCCTGCACCGCGAGCACGAAGCCGCCTTTTGCCGAGCCGTCGAGTTTGGTGATCACAAGCCCGGTCACGCCGGCGTGTTCGAGGAAGGCCTCGGCCTGCATGACCCCGTTCTGGCCCGTCGTGGCATCCAACACGAGCAGCACCTCGCTGATCGGCGCCTGCTTCTCGATGACGCGGCGGATTTTGGTGAGCTCGTCCATGAGACCGCCCTTGGTGTGCAGGCGGCCGGCGGTGTCGACGAGCACGATCTCGGTGCCCGTGCGCTTGGCGTAGTCGATCGTCTGATATGCGACGGATGCCGGGTCCTGACCCTCCTGCTGAGGGCGGACGATCGCCGCGCCCCCGCGTTCAGCCCAGGTCGCGAGCTGATCGACGGCGGCGGCACGGAAGGTGTCGGCCGCACCGACGACGACGCTGCGGCCGTAGCGCTGCAGGAACTTCGCGAACTTGCCGATCGTCGTCGTCTTTCCGACCCCGTTGACGCCGACGACGAGCACGACAGCGGGTCGCTCGGTCAGGTGCAGCGTCGTGTCGAAGCGCGCGAAGTGCTCCTCGAGCGTCTCCTTGAGCATGCGCGTCAGGTCGCGCGGGTCAGTCGTGCGGTAGCGCTCGACCTTCTCGCGCAGCTCGTCGACGATGCGCTCGGTGATATCGGGACCGAAGTCAGCCGTGATCAGCGCGGTCTCGAGGTCGTCCCAGGTCGTCTCGTCGATCGTGGGCTTGACGAAAAGACCGCGCAGCGCGCGACCGAGGGACCAGGAGCTCTCCGCCATGTCTCCAGCCTATGCGGCGGCTGCCTGTGCCCGATGCCGGGCGCAGGCATCCATGCCGCAGCTTTCGCACGGCACTGGTTGTCGCCTCGCGGGACTTCAACAGGCCACAACCGCCAGGCGACGGGATGCCGAGATGCCCGCGACCGCTCAGACGGCCTCGCGCTCGCGCACGCGCTGGCCGACGACGGCGGAGACGCCGTCCTGCCGCATCGAGACGCCGTACAGCGCGTCGGCGATCTCCATCGTGCGCTTCTGGTGGGTGATGACGATCAGCTGGCTCGACGCGCGCAGCTGCTCGAAAACGCCCAGCAGGCGGCCGAGGTTCGCATCGTCGAGAGCCGCCTCGACCTCGTCGAGGATGTAGAAGGGACTCGGCCGCGCCTTGAAGATCGCCGTGAGCAGGGCCACCGCAGCCAGCGACCGCTCCCCGCCCGACAGCAGCGACAGCCGCTCGATCTTCTTGCCGACGGGGCGCACCGACACCTCGATGCCGGTCGTGAGGGGACTGTCCGGGTCGGTGAGGGAGATGCTGCCCGATCCTCCGGGGAACAGGATCGGAAAGACCTCGCCGAACGCGACCCTCGTGTCTTCGAAGGCGGCGAGGAAGATCGTCTGCATCCGCTCGTCGAGCTCGCCGATGATCGTCTCGAGGTCTTTGCGCGTCTGCGCGAGGTCGGCGAGCTGCTCGGTGAGAAACGCGTGTCTCTGCTCGAGCGCGGCGTACTCCTCGAGCGCGAGCGGGTTGACGCGGCCGAGCTGCGCGAGCTTGCGCTCGGCATCCTGCAATCGCCGCATCTGCTCCGCGCGGTCGAACACGCCGGGCTCATCGCTTTCCTGAGCAGGGGCGATCGGCTGATCCGGGCCGTATTCCGATACAAGAATATTCTCGTCGAGACTCAGCTCTGACATCACCCGCTCGAGCAGGCTCGACGCGTGCAGGCGCTTCTCGTGCATCTGCAGCTCGAGTCCGTGAACGCTCTCGGTGAGCCGCGTGAGGCGCTCGCGCGCCGCGCCGTCGCGCGAGCGCAGTTCCGCGAGCTCCGCCGTCACAGCGGTACGCGCCTGCTCCGCCAGCTGCAGCTCGACCCGCGCCTGTGTGACTGACCGATCGACCGAGGCGAGCAGGGGCGGCAGCGTGGCCGCGACCTCGGCGGCGAGCTCGCGCTGCGCGCGGCGGATGACCGCGCGACGGGCGGCCTCGGCGGCGGCGGCCTTCTCCCGCTCCCGTTGCCGAACCAGCTGATCGACGCGGGACTGACCCGCACGGACCCGCTCCTTGAGCGTCTCGACATCCAGACGGGCTCGCATCTCCGCCTCCCGCGCTGCCTCGAGCGCGCCCAGTAGCCCCTCGCGCGCCGATGCGTCGAGAATCGGCCGCGGCGCCTCCTGCGCTCTCGTGAGCGCCTCGGTCGCGGAATGGGCGGCCTTCTCGGCATCCGTCACCGCCGCCTGCGCCTGGCGCACTCCGGCCTCGAGGCGCTCGCACTCGGCGACGGCCGCCTCGTGCCGCACGACGGCCCGGTTGACCTGTTCGGCGTGGGCCGCGAGCGCCGCGTCGTGCTCGCGCAACCGCTGCAGCGACTCACGGGTGTGCCGGCGCCCCTCGTCCCAGAGGCGCTGGGCGTCGTGGAGGGCTTCGCGCAGCGAGTCTGTCACGACCCGGATCTGCGCGAGACGAGCCGTCGCGGCGTCGCGCTCGGCGGCGAGCTCCAGCCGCGACCGGCCACCGCCGGACCCGGCGCGGACCGTGTACGCGGTGACGACCTCACCCGAGCGCGTGACGATCGTGACCGGGCCGCCCAGACCGCTCATCGTGAGGCTGCGGATCGCTTCGTGCGCCGCGTCGAGATCGTCCACGATCCCGACGTAGGCGAGCAGTCCGCGGACGCCCTCGGGCGCGCGGATGACATCGCACGCGGGCCTCACCCCCGCCAGCCCCGGGAGTGCGGGAGGTTCCGTGTCGGCGATCAGGATGTCGACGCGTCCGAGGTCTTCGTCGCGCGCGACCCGTGCGGCGTCGAGCGCCGCCGCGACATCATCGACGATCACGCCCTCGGCGAGGGCTCCGAGCGCTGCCGCGACCGCCGCCTCATACCCGGGGGTCACCTTGACGGCATCGCTCACGATGCCACGGATGCCTCGCCCTCCGCGCGCGATCAGGTCGGCCGCGGCGTTGCGGACGTCGAGGGCACGACCCAGCGCGGCGGCCTGCGCCGTCAGGGACTCGACCTCACGCTCCGCGGCGTGCACCCGCTCGCGCAGCGCGGAGACCTCCGACTCGGCCGCGGCGGCGTCGCGTTGGGCCCGATCGTAGGCCTCGGCGTGCTCGGCGGACGAGGACTCGGGGACGAGTTCAGGATCGACGCCCGCGAGCACCTTCTCGGCCTCCGCGCGCCGGGCGAGGGCCGCCTGGAGAGCGCGCTCCTGACGCTCGACGCCCGCGCGCACCGCGTCGAGGCGCGACGACGCGGCCTCCGCCGTGCCGCGCAGGGCCGCCAGGCGCATGTCGTGCTCGGAGACGAGGGCGCTCTGCGCGGCGATGTCGGCGTCCAGCGCGTCGAGATCGGCGCGCGCGCGGATCACGTCGCGGCCGGCTGCCGCCGCGGCATCCTGCGCGTCGCCGAGCCCCGCCGCGATCTCGTCGATCTGCGCGCGGGCCTCGTCGATGAGACCCTGGCTGACGGTTGCGACTTCGAGAGAGAGCCCGCCGTCGTCTTCGAGCAGGGCGAGCCGCTGACCGGCCAGCGAGGAGAGCCCGCGCACGCGCTCCTGCACGCGCTCCAGCGCATACGCGACGCCCCGTGCCGCATCGACGGCCTCCGAGCGCTGTTGCCGCTCGAGCTCATCGATGCGGATGCCGAGCTGCCTGGACTCGTCCTGCAGCACGAGTCGCTCGGCGTGCCGCTCCTGCTCGGTGCGGGCGTGGTCTGCGAGCTCCGCCCGCAGCGCCACGAGCTCGTCCGCGTACAGGCGCGCCTTCGCATCGCGCGCGACAGCGGCGATCGTCGCGGCCTCGCGAGCGATCTCGGCCTGTTTGCCGAGCGGCTTGAGCTGCCGGCGCAGCTCGCCGGCGAGGTCGCTCAGGCGGGTGAGATTCGCCTGCATCGCCTCGAGCTTGCGGAGCGTCTTCTCCTTGCGGCGCCGGTGCTTGAGGATGCCGGCGGCCTCCTCGATGAATCCGCGACGGTCCTCGGCGCTGGCTTGCAGCACGCTGTCGAGCCGGCCCTGGCCGACGATGACGTGCATCTCACGGCCCAGCCCCGAGTCGCTCAGCAGCTCCTGGACGTCGAGCAAACGGCAGCTCTCGCCGTTGATGGCGTAGTCGCTCGTCCCGTTGCGGAACAGCGTGCGGCTGATCGTGACCTCGCTGTACTCGATCGGCAGCGCCCCGTCGGCGTTGTCGATCGTGAGCTGCACCTCGGCGCGGCCGAGAGGCCCGCGCGTCGAGGTGCCGGCGAAGATGACATCCTCCATCTTGCCGCCGCGCAGGGTCTTGGCCCCCTGCTCCCCCATGACCCAGGCGAGAGCGTCGACGACGTTGGACTTGCCGGATCCGTTCGGACCCACGATGCACGTGACGCCGGGCTCGAACGCGAAGGTCGTCGGCTGCGCGAACGACTTGAAGCCCTTGAGCGTGAGGGTCTTCAGGTGCATGCGTGCTCCGCGATGATCGGGGGATGTCGCGACTACGCTACCCGAGCGCACTCCCACCCCCACGGCGCCGTGCCGCGGACGACGACCCCGGCACCTCCGAGACCGGCGTTGCGCGTCGAGACCGCCGCTCAGAACGCGGGCCTCGACGCGCAGGCGCGGTCCCGAGGCATCCGGGCGCCGGCGTCACCGGTGTTATCGGCGGCGCTGGCAGCGCGGGCAGTAGTGCGAGGAGCGGTTCATGAACGACGCCCGCACGATCAAGCGGCCGCACCGCGGGCAGGGCAGCCCGTGCCTGCCATAGGCGTTCAGCGAGTGCGCGAAGTAGCCGGCCTGGCCGTTGACGTTGACATACTGCGCGTCGAAGCTCGTGCCGCCTTCGGCCAGCGCTTTGTCGAGGACCGTTCGGATCTCGGCCAGCAGCCGGTGCGCGGCACGCGTCGACAGGGCGGATGCCGCCGTCTCCGGATGCACCCGCGCCGCCCACAGCGCCTCGTCGGCGTAGATGTTGCCGATCCCGCTGACGACGGTCTGGTTCAGCAGCACCCGCTTGATCGCCGACCGTGATCGCTGGAGCACGAAGCGGAAGGCGTCCTCATCGAAGGCGGGGTCGAGCGGATCGCGCGCGATGTGCGCCACCTGCGAGGGGAGCGCTGCGGCATCCGTGCCCCATCCTCCGGGAGATCCGTCGGTCGTCGGCACGAGGCGATCGACCGCGAGGGAGCCGAAGGTGCGCTGATCGGCGAAGACGACGGCCAGCTCGCCGTGTGCCGGGTGGACGATGTCGAGCCGGATGCGTTCGTGTCGCTCCCTCGCCGCACCGGGCGAGCGCAGCAACAGCTGACCGCTCATCCCGAGGTGCGCCACGAGCGCCTCGTCGGAGCGCAGCAACGGCAGCCAGAGGAACTTCCCTCTCCGTGCCGCTGCCGTGATGACGCGATCAGACAGCGCGGACGCGAAGGCGCCGGCATCCCCCGCGAACCGCGTCAGCGCACGCCCGTCGAACACCGTCACCGCCACGACGCGCGCCCCGACGACGGCCGGGAGCAGTCCCGCGCGGACGACCTCGACCTCAGGCAGTTCAGGCATCAGGCAGTTCAGGAATCGGCCGACAGCACGTGCCAGACGGCAAGGGCCCCCGCCATCTCGGCCTGCTTCTTGCTCGATCCCGTGCCGGTGCGCGCGACGCCGCCGACGCTCACGGTCGCCGTGAACAGCCGGTTATGGTCGGGGCCTTCGGCTTCGACGACGTAGACGGGCGGCGCGAGCGCGAGACGAGCCGCCAGCTCTTGCAGGCTCGTCTTCGGGTCCATCGCCGCGCCGTAGCGCTCGGGGTCGGCCATGAGCGGTGCGACCAGACGCAGCACGAGGGCGGTGGATGCCTCGGCCCCGGCCGACAGGAAGGTCGCCCCGATCACCGCCTCCATCGTGTCGGCGAGGATCGAGTCCTTGTCCCGACCCCCGGTCTGGGCCTCGCCGCGGCCCAGCCGGATGTAGGCGCCGAGGCCGATGCCGCGCGCGACCTCTGCGAGGGCCACGGTGGAGACGACGCTCGCACGCCGCTTGGCCAGCGACCCCTCGTCGAGCTCGGGATGGCTCTGGAAGAGGTGGACGGTGACGGCCTGCCCGAGAATCGCGTCCCCGAGGAACTCGAGGCGTTCGTTATGCGGCGCCCCTCCGTTCTCGTACGCGAACGAACGATGCGTGAGCGCGACCGACAGAAGCTCGGGGTCGATCTCGACCCCGAGCTTGTCTGCGAGCTCCGCATTCTGGAGCGCAGTGCCGGTCACAGCGATGACGCCGCGATCAGACGTCGGCGACCTTGCGGCCCTTGTACTCGAGGAACAGCTCGGTGCCCTGCGAGTCGGTGACGACCTTCGCCTGGTGCGGGCGGCTGTAGACGACCTTGCCGTTCTCGACGGTCTTGACCAGAGCGGTCGGCTCGGCCTTCCACTGCGCGCGACGCGAACGCGTGTTGGAGCGGGAGACCTTCCGCTTCGGGGGGTTACCTGCCATGGCTAGCTCTTCTCTGTCGGGGAGGCGGCGGGGCGCGCGGCCTCGTCGTCCTGGTCTGTTGTGGATGCCGTCATCGCGGCCAGCGCACTCCAGCGCGGGTCGATCGGAGGTTCCGGCACGGCGTCGCCTGCCAGCTTCTCACCCGTGACCGGATCGAGGCCCGGGCAGTCCGGCTGGCACACCGGTTGGAACGGAAGCGACAGGACGATCGAATCCCTGACGAGAGTTTCAAGATCCACGTGGTCGTCTTGAACCTCGAAGTCGGCCGCTTCACCACCAGAATACCCGAAGAGCTCTTGAAACTCGACTTCGAGCGGCTCGGCCATGTCGGCGAGGCAACGACCGCAGACGCCGGTGTAGCGGGTGCGCACGTCCGCCGTGACGAGGATGCCCTCGTGCACCGCTTCGAGGCGCACGTCGGCTGCGATGGGCTCGCGCGCGGCGACAGCCACGAGGCCTTCGCCCCATTTCTCGGGCGCCGACGCGTCCAGCACGAACTCGCGCATCTCCCCCGCGCGATGCAGGATGTCTCGCACGGGGAACGCGAACGGCCCGTTCACATGCTTTCTGACCACGCCCCTCATGCTATCCGGGCATCCGCGCGCGTCCGGTCAGCGGGGCCAGGCTCCCGTGTCGAGGAAACGAGCGACCGCGCCCGGCACGAAGGGCGAGACGTCGCCGCCGAGGGCGGCCACCTGCCGTACGAGGGAGCTGGAGACGAGCGCGTGGACGGGGTCGGGCAGCAGGAAGACCGTCTCGATTCCGGCGAGGTGACGATTGACGATCGCCATCGGCGTCTCGTATGCCACGTCCACCTGCGATCGGATGCCCTTGACCAGCACGCCCGCGCCGACGTCCTGGGCATAGTCGACGAGCAGGCCCACGCTCCACGAGGCGACGACGACGTTGCCGGCGACGCCCTCTTCGGCGATCGACTGCTCGAGCAGCGCCAGACGCTGCGCGATCGGGAGCATCGCCTCTTTGTCGGGGTTGTGGACGACCAGAACGTGCAGCTCGTCGTAGAGCGCGGCGGCTCGGCGGATGACGTCGACGTGGCCCAGCGTCGGCGGATCGAACGACCCCGGGACGACCGCGATCCGGTTGCTCATACTGCCAGCCTAGCCGGGGGGATGGTCAGTTCTTCGCGAGCGCCGCGCGCTCCTGCTGACCGAGGCGGCGGCTGAGAGCGGCGGCGAGAGCGGGATACCGCAGGAGCGCGGGGTCCTCATCGAGCACAGCCGCGGCGGCCTGCCGCGCGACGGCGATCAGATCGGCGTCCGCCACGACGCGCAGGAGGCGCAGCGAGGAGCGGGCGCCCGACTGCGCGTCGCCGAGGACGTCGCCCTCGCCGCGCAGCTCGAGATCGACCTCGGCCAAGGCGAACCCGTCCGTGGTCGCAGCGACCGCCTCCACGCGGGAGCGCGCGGGGGTGCCGGCGGGCGCCTCGGTGACGAGCAGGCACAGCCCCGGGAGGGTGCCGCGGCCGACGCGGCCGCGCAGTTGGTGCAGCTGCGAGACGCCGAACCTGTCGGCTTCGAGGATCACCATCGTCGACGCGTTCGGCACGTCGACGCCCACCTCCACGACGGTCGTCGCGACGAGCACGTCGATCTCGCCGTGCGCGAAGGCCTGCATGACGGCATCCTTCTGCTCTCCGGGCATCTTGCCGTGCAACGTCTCGACGCGGAGCGAGGCGTAGGACGGGATGCCGGCGAGCAGCTCGCGCACCTGCACGACGCCCCAGCGGGTGCGCGGCTGCTCCCCTTCGAGCACCGGCGCCTCCTCGGTGCCCTCCCTCCCCTTCGCTGCGGTCGCCTCGGCGTCGATCGCGGCGCACACGACGAACGCCTGACGGCCCTGAGAGACCTCTTCGGCCACCCGCGCCCACACTCGGCCGAACCAGGCGGGCTTCTCGGCGAGCGGGGCGACGAACGTCTCGATGCCCGCGCGGCCGGGCGGCAGCGTCCGGATGGTGGAGACGTCGAGATCGCCGAAGACCGTCATCGCGACCGTGCGCGGGATCGGCGTCGCCGTCAGCACGAGCACGTGCGGCGCTGTTCCCTTCGCGCGCAGCGCCTCCCGCTGCTCGACGCCGAAGCGATGCTGCTCGTCGACGACGACGAGCCCCAGGTCGGCGAAGGTCGTCGACGCGCTCAGCAGGGCGTGCGTGCCGACGACGATCCGCGCCTGCCCGGATGCCGCGCGCAGCGCCGCCTTGCGTCGCTCGGCCGCCGGGAGCTGCCCGGTCAGCAGCGTCGGCATGAGCTCGGGGGCGAGCTCTGGCCCCAGCATCCGCGCGATCGAGCGCACGTGCTGCGCGGCCAGCACCTCGGTCGGCGCGATCAGGGCGGACTGTCCACCGGTCTGCGCGACCTGCAGCATCGCCCTCAGCGCGACGAGCGTCTTGCCTGAACCGACCTCGCCCTGCACGAGCCGGTTCATGGGCCACGCGCCCTCGAGGTCGCGCGCGATCGCGTCGCCGACGGTGCGCTGGTCGTCGGTGCGGGCGAACGGCAGCTGCGCGTCGAAGCGCTCCCGCAGCGCGCCGGCCGGGCGCGAGGTCGCCGACATCGCCCGAACGAACTGCCGCTGCTGCAGCAGCGCCGTCTGCAGGACGAACGCCTCGTGCATGCGCAGGGTCTCGCGCGCAGGATCGATCTCGTCGAACTCCCGCGGAACATGGATGCCGCGCAGGGCTGCGTCGGCGTCGAGCAGGCGGTGGGCGCGCCGCAACGTCTCCGGCAGCGGGTCCTGCGCGGGCTCGAGGCGGGCGAGCACGTCGGCGACGGCCTTGTGCACCTGCCAGCTCGCGACGGTGCTCGTCGCGGGGTAGATCGGGATCGGGGTGTGCTGCCGCTCGGCGGCGGTCAGCCGCGCGGCATCCTCGTCCTCGAACAGGGCGAAGTCGGGATGCGCGAGCTGCTGCCTGCCCTGGAACTGCCCGACCTTGCCCGAGAAGATGCCCTGCCGCCCGACGGCGAGGCGATCGGCACGCCACTTCTGGTTGAAGAAGGTGAGGGTGAGCGAGCCGACACCGTCGCTGATGACGGCCTCGACGATCGTGCCGCGGCGCTTGTTCATCTGACGCTGAGAGACGCTCTTGACCTCGGCGACGATCGTCACCTGCTCACCGAGCGGCAGCGACGCGATCGGGGTGAGCTCGCCCCGCCGGGCGTATCGACGCGGGTAGTGGTTGAGCAGGTCGGCGACCGTCGCCATCCCGAAAGCTCGGGCCAGCAGGCCGGCGGTCGCGGTGCCGAGCGCCTCGACGAGGCTCGTGTCGAGCGTGACTGACGGCATGGATCGAGTCTAGGCAGAGGCGTCGACATAGCCCCGGGAACGTACACGGCAGACCGACCGACGACAGCCGAGCTCCCGCGTGCGCCCAGCTCCGCCCACGCGGGCTGTTGACCTCTGGTCTGCGACGATTTCGCGATCGGCTGTGCCCGCGTGGAGCAGACGCCTCGGCCCTCGATGACACCCTCGTCTAGGCTGGTCCTGTATGACCAGGATCATCGCGGGAGCTGCCGGGTCGCTGACCCTCGCGGTCCCGGATGCCGGGACCCGCCCCACGAGCGATCGCGTGCGCGAGTCTCTGTTCGGCGCGCTCGAGGCGAGCGACCGCATCGTCGGCGCCGCGGTGCTCGACCTGTACGCGGGGTCGGGGGCGCTGGGGTTGGAGGCGATCAGCCGGGGCGCGGCGTCGGCCGATCTCGTCGAGAGCTCGCGGCGGGCGGCATCCGTCGCCGAGCGCAATGCCCGCGCCGTCGCACGCGCGGTGCCCGGGGCGCGCGTGCGGGTGCACCGCGCGGCGGCGGACGCGTACCTGCGCTCGGGGGGCGAGAGCTTCGGCCTCGTCTTCGTCGACCCCCCGTACGATCTCGGCGACGCCGAGCTTCGGGCGACGCTGGGGCTCCTCGCGCCGCGGCTGGAGGCCGACGCCCTCGTCGTCGTCGAGCGTGCGACGCGCTCCGGCGCGCCGTCGCTGCCCGACGGGCTCGCACCCGGCCTCGCCCCCGTGCGCGACCGCCGTTACGGCGACACCACCCTGTGGTGGCTCGCGCCCGCCCCCTGACGCGCGCCGCGCGAGGAGACATCCGGGGGAACCTCACCCCGCCCACGATCAGCAGCCGGCCGCGCACAGTCCGTCGCGCACACGACCGTGCCGAAGCGGCTGCCGAACGACAGGGCCTCCCGGCCAGACGCGTTGGCGCTCGAGACTCAGCCGCGGACTGTGTCCCACTCGCGGTGCGGGTCCCAGCCGCGTCGGCCGTCGACGGGGGCGCCGGCGATCGTGACGGCGTGCGCGACGCGTGGCCGCACCCGGCCGATCTCAGAGAACCCAGGCGGCAGAGCGGCCCCGGCAGGGAAGCACGCCAGCAGGGCGTGGTCCTCGCCGCCGCGGAGGGCATCGTCGTCGAGCCCCGGCGCGAGGTCGATCGTCACGCGGGAGGCGTCCGCGAGCCGCGAGGCATCCAGCAGCAGACCATCCGAGACATCCATCATCGCCGTCGCGCCCGCGCGCGCGGCGACCTCCCCGAGCGCGATCGGGGGCAGTGGCCGCAGCTGCACGGCCAGGTCGGAACGCTCCTGCGCGGTCAGCGCGGACGCTTCCACCGCGACAGGGCGACCCGTCGCGTCGCGGAAACGATCGAACAGCACCCGCAGGCCGCGGGCGGCAGGGCCGAGCTCGCCCGCGACGGCGACGACCTCACCCGGCCGAGCTCCCGCGCGCAGCACGGCATCCGCGCCGCCAGCGAGCACGCCCAGTGCGGTGACGGCGATCGTGAGTGTTCCGGATGCCGTGAGATCGCCCCCCTCGACGGCGCATTCGGGCGCGAGTTCGTCGCACGCGGTGCGCAGCCCGCTCGCGAGGTCGTCCACGAATCCCGCGGTCGTGTCGCCGGGCAGGGCGAGGGCGACCAGCAGCGCGGTGGGGCGGGCACCCATCGCCGCGATGTCGGCGAGGTTCACGGCGGCGGCCTTCCAGCCGAGGTCGAAGCCGCTCGACCACGCGAGACGAAAATCCGGACCGTGCACGAGCGTGTCGGTGGAGACGACGACGCGGCCGCCGGGGGCGTCGAGCACGGCGGCATCGTCGCCCGGGCCGACCAGCGCGCGCGACGACCCCGCCAACCGCGCAAAGATCCGCGCCAGCAGCGCCTGCTCGCCGAGGTCGGCGACGGTCAGGTCGCGCTCTGCCTGCATGCCCGGGTGCATCCCCCCACGGTAGCCTGGTGGCGTGCTCCGCCCGCGCTCGCCCGCCATCGCCGCGACCGCCCTCGCGGCGATCGCCGCCACGACGACGGCCCTCACGGGGTGCACCTCGACGGTGTCGATGACCCCCGCCGACGCTGCCGACGACCCCGCGTGCGCCGCGGTCACCGTGCGCCTGCCCGACACCGTGGACGGCCAGCAGCGCCAGTGGACCGACGCCCAGGCCACCGGAGCGTGGGTCAGCGACGACGGGAGCACGACCGTGCTGCTCACGTGCGGCCTGGAGACGCCCGGACCCTCCGCCCTCCCCTGTGTGACAGCGGGCGGCGTCGACTGGCTCATCGACGACTCCGAGGCGCCGAACTACCGCTTCACGACCTACGGGCGTTCGCCCGCGCTCGAGGTGTATCTCGACTACGACGTCGTCAGCGCGAGCACGGTGCTGGACGACCTCGGCGCGGCCGTGCAGCAGCTGCCCGCAACGGGCGCGGCGTGCACCGAGACGAGCTCCTGACCCTATTGCAGGGCGAGCTCGATCAACTCGGAGATGAGCTGCTCGTAGGTCATCCCCGACGCGATCCAGCAGGTCGGGAACATCGAGATCGGCGTGAAGCCGGGCATCGTGTTGAGCTCGTTGACGAAGAACTCCGTGCCGGTGAAGAAGAAGTCCACGCGTGAGAGCCCCTGGCCACCGACGGCCTCGAAGGCGCGTGCCGCGATCCGCTGCATCTGCGCGAGCTCTCCCGGCTGCAGATCTGCCGGGCAGACGAGGTCGATCCCGGGAGCGTCGAGATACTTCGCCTCGAAGTCGTAGAAGTCCCGCCCCGTGATGACGATCTCCCCCGCGACGCTCACGCGGGTCGGCGCGCCGTCACGGCCCTGCAGAACACCGCACTCGACCTCGCGACCCGCCACCGCCTGCTCGACGAGAACGGTGCCATCCTCCGCGAACGCCGTCTCGAGGGCGGCGCCGAGAGCTGACCACTCCGACACCTTCGAGACGCCGACGCTCGATCCCGCGCGCGCGGGCTTGACGAAGACGGGAAGGCCGAGCGAACGGATGCGCCGCTCCAACAGCTCCCGGTCTCGGGCGAGCCCCGCGCCGGTGACGGTCACCCACGGGACGACCGGCACGCCCGCCGCCTTCAGCACCTGCTTGGTCGTGTGCTTGTCCATGCCGATCGCCGACATGAGCAGCCCTGCGCCGACGTAGGGCAGGTCGAGCAGTTCGAGGAAGCCCTGCACCGTGCCGTCCTCCCCGAACCGGCCGTGCAGGATCGGGAAGACGACGTCGATCTCGCCGAGGGAACGGATGCCGGAGGCATCCGCCACTCTCAGCTCGCGCGAGCGCGCCGAATCGGGCCAGAGGACGCGCGTGCCGTTGTCGACGACCTCGGGGAGGTGCTCGGGATTCAGCGCGAACTTGTCGGGGTCGTCGTCTTCGAGGACGAACGCGCCGTCGCGGGTGATGCCGATCGGGATGACGTCGAACCGCTCACGGTCAATCGCCCGCAGCACTCCCCCGGCCGTCGCGGAACTGATCGAGTGCTCGCTGGATCGCCCGCCGAAGAGCACCGCCACTGCCGTTCTTCCCATTTTGCGTCCTCTCGCCGGCTGGCTTTTCGTCGTCGGTCGTCAGGTGGGGAGCGATGTCCCTCGGGTTCATCGTTCCGTCGAGGACCATCTTGACCTGCTCCACGATCGGCATCGACACGCCCGCCTCGCGCGCGAGCTGGAGGATCGGCGCGACCGAGGCGAGCCCCTCGGCCGTCTGGTCCATCTGCTTGACGACGTCCTGGAAGCTGTAACCCTGCCCGAGCAGCCGGCCCGCCGTGTTGTTGCGGCTGAGCGGTGACTGGCAGGTCGCGATGAGGTCGCCCAGGCCCGCGAGACCCTGCAGCGTCTCGTGGTGCGCACCGAACGCGACCGCGAAGTCGGTCATCTCGACGAGCCCGCGCGTGATGATGGACGCCTTGGTGTTCTCCCCGTAGCCCACGCCGTCGACGATGCCGATCGCGACCGCGATGAGGTTCTTCAGCACCCCGCCGAACTCGGTGCCGATGACGTCGGTGTTCACGAACGTACGGAAGTAGCCGTTGCGCGCGCGCAGCGCGACCGCCGCGGCCGTCGTGGGGCTCGTCGAGGAGATGACCGCCGCCGTGGGCTGCTCGCGCGCGATCTCCAGGGCGAGGTTGGGCCCGGATGCCACCGCGATCCGCGCCGGGTCGCAGCGCAGCTCCTGCTCGATGACCTGACTCATCCGCAGACCGGTGCGCTTCTCGACGCCCTTCATCAGCGACACGACGGGTGCGTCGGTGGTCTCGACGAGCGGGCGGATCGCCGTCAGGTTCTGCCGCAGCGCCTGGCTGGAGATCGCCAGGTAGATCTGCGCGGCACCGTCGAGGGCTTCTGACAGCTGCGCCGTCGCCGACATGCTGCGGGGCAGGTTGACGCCCGGCAGGTACTGACTGTTGCGGTGCCCCTCCTGGATCTCGTGGGCAAGCTCCTCGCGGCGCGCCCACATGACCACGCGCGCGCCACCGTCGGCGAGCACCTTTCCGAACGTCGTGCCCCAGCTGCCGGCCCCGAGGACGGCGACGCGCGGCAGATCGGCCTCGTGCCGACGGCTGTCACCTCGAGGAGTCAAGGCGCCCCGTCTCGCTCTGTCCGTGCGCAGCCGGGTTCCAGCGCTCGGCGGGAGGCTCCTGCCCGCGCAGCTCGCCGAGGAGCGCGGCGATGTCGGCCATGACGGCATCCGTCGCGGCGGCGAGGTTCGCGGCGCCCACGCCGGCAGTGCAGTACGCATCGAGGTCGACCGGCGGGCCGACCTTCACGCGCACCCGCTTGCGCAGCGGCCACAGGCTGAGCTTGCCGTAGCGCGGGAGGATCTTCTGCACGCCCCACGTGGCCATCGGGATGACGGGAATGTTCCCCGCGAGCGCGAGCCGCACGGCCCCCGTCTTGCCGCGCATGGGCCAGAGGTCTTCGTCGCGCGTGAGCGACCCTTCCGGATAGACGATGACGCCCCGGCCGTGCGCGACGAGATCCTCGGCGTGCGCGATCGTCTGCCTCGCCGCCGTCGCCGATGCCGCGCGGGCGACCGGGATCATCCCGGTACCGCGCAGCAGCGCGCCCAGGACAGGGATGCGGAAGAGGCTCTCCTTCGCCATGAACCGGGGAGCCCGGCCCATGCGCCACGTCGCGACGGCGACGATGATCGGGTCGAACTCGCTGTAGTGATTCGGCGCGAGCACGTACGGACCGTCGATCGGCAGATTCTCGGCACCGGTGATCTCGATCTTCGCGAGCAGTCCGGCAAGCGGCACGACGGCTGCCGCACCGGCCCAGAACACGCTCGGCGTCGTCTTCTCCGCCGACGCCCGTCGACGACTGTCGGTCACGAGCCTCACTCCGAGACGCGGAAGTCGGCGCCGAGCGCCGTGAGCTTGTCGAAGAACTTCTCGTAGCCGCGGCGGATGATGCCGACGTTGCGCACGACGGACTCACCCTCCGCGGCCAGCGCCGCGATCACGTAGCTGTAGCCGCCGCGCAGGTCGGGGACGACGACGTCCGCTCCGTGCAGCGGGGTCGGGCCGGCGATGACGGCCGCCTGCTCGAGCGCGCGGCGGGCGACGCGGCGCTCGGGGCTCGCGAAGCCCTCGGGGTGCACGACGATGTCGGCGCCCATCTTGTTCAGGGCTTGGGTGAACCCGAGCCGGTTCTCGTAGACGGTCTCGTGCACCGTCGAGGTGCCGTGCGCCTGGGTGAGTGCGACGATGAGCGGCTGCTGCCAGTCGGTCATGAAGCCGGGGTGCACGTCGGTTTCGACGACGACCGGCTTGAGGTCGCCGCCGCGGTAGAACCGGATGCCGTCCTCGCGGATGTCGAACTCTCCCCCGACCTTGCGGAAGACGTTGAGGAACGTGAGCATCTCGGGCTGCTTCGCGCCGGCGACGAAGATGTCGCCGTCGGTGGCGAGAGCTGCGCACGCCCACGACGCGGCCTCGTTGCGATCGAAGATGCAGCGGTGGTCGAAGCCGCGCAGCGAGTCCACGCCCTCGATGAAGATGACCCGGTTCGGCTCGTAGGAGATGATGGCGCCCATCTTCTGCAGCACCGCGATCAGGTCCATGATCTCGGGCTCGATCGCCGCCCCCCGCAGCTCCGTCGTGCCCTTCGCGCGCACGGCGGTCAGCAGCACCTGCTCGGTCGCACCGACACTCGGGTACGGCAGCGTGATGTTCGCGCCGTGCAGACCATTCGGTGCTGACAGGCGGATGCCGCTGGGCAGTTTGTCGACGGTCGCTCCGAACGCACGCAGCGCGTCGAGGTGGAAGTCGATCGGGCGGTCGCCGATGCGGCATCCGCCGAGGTCCGGGATGAACGCCTGGCCGAGCAGGTGCAGCAGCGGTCCGCAGAACAGGATCGGGATGCGCGATGCGCCCGCGTGCGTGTCGATCTCCTCCATGTGCGCCGAGACGGCATCACGCGGGTCCAGCCGGAGCACGCCGTCGCCGTCGTCCTCGACGGCGACACCGTGCACCACGAGCAGCGAGCGGACGACCTGGACATCGCTGATGTCGGGCACGTCGCGCAGGATGCTGGCCGTCTCCCCCAGGAGCGAGGCCACCATCGCCTTCGTCGCGAGGTTCTTCGCCCCCTTGACCTCGACACGGCCGGTCAGCGGCCTGCCGCCGCGGATCGTGAGCACCTGGCCTTCGCCATCGGTGCGGTTTCCGGGCTGCGCGGCAGCCGAGGCGCTGAGGAGGGTGTTCATTCGATCGGACCTCACTTGTGTTTCGAGGGCGGGCCTTGCGCGCCCCGGGGTGCGGGGCACCGGACTCGGGCTAGCGAACGGGAAGCGTCCGCGGCCGCCACGCCTCCCGGCGCGCCTCGAACTTCGCGATCTCGTCTTCGTTTCGCAACGTGAGCCCGATGTCGTCGAGCCCTTCGAGGAGCCGCCACCTAGTGTAATCATCGATGTCGAAAGCGATGCTGAGCGCGCCGACCCTCGCCGTCCGCTCCCCGAGGTCGACCGTCATCTCGGTGCCCGGCTCCGCCTCCAGCACGGCCCAGATCGCCTCGATGTCCTTTTCGGAGACGACACCGGTGACCAGTCCCTGCTTTCCGGCGTTGCCGCGGAAGATGTCGGCGAACTTGGGGCTGAGCACGACACGGAAACCGAAGTCGCGCAGGGCCCACACAGCGTGCTCGCGGCTGGAGCCGGTGCCGAAATCGGGACCGGCGACGAGGATCGACGCACCCGCATAGGCCGGGCGGTTCAGCACGAAATCCGGGTCCTGCCGCCAGCTCGCGAACAGCGCGTCCTCGAAGCCGGTCTTCGTGACGCGCTTGAGATAGACGGCGGGGATGATCTGGTCGGTGTCGACGGCCGAGCGCCGTAGCGGTGCGGCGATGCCGGTGTGGGTGGTGAACTTCTCCATCTCAGGCCTCCATCACGGTCGTAGAGCGAGCCGCAGGCGAGTCGAAACGGGGCAGATCGCTCGGGCTCGCGAGTCGTCCGAGCACGGCGGTGGCCGCGGCGACGAGCGGCGAGACGAGGTGGGTGCGGCCGCCCTTGCCCTGCCGGCCCTCGAAGTTGCGATTGCTCGTCGACGCGCAGCGCTCCCCCGGCGCGAGCTGGTCGGGGTTCATGCCGAGGCACATCGAGCACCCCGCGAAGCGCCACTCGGCGCCGAAGTCGGTGAACACCTTGTCGAGGCCCTCGGCCTCGGCCTCCAGCCGCACGCGCGCCGATCCCGGAACGACCATGACGCGCACGTTCTCTGCCTTCGTACGCCCCTGGATGACCGACGCGAAAGCGCGCAAGTCCTCGATGCGGCTGTTGGTGCAGGAGCCCATGAACACGGCATCCACCCTCACGTCCTTCAGCGGCGTGCCGGGGGCGAGGTCCATGTACTCGAGGGCGCGCTCGGCTGCGGCGCGCTCGTTGGGGTCGGCGAAGGATGCCGGATCGGGAACGGCCGCACTCAGCGAGACGCCCTGCCCGGGGTTGGTCCCCCAGGTGACGAAGGGCTCGAGCTCGTTCGCGTCGAGGTACACCTCCGCGTCGTAGACCGCGCCTTCGTCGGAGGGCAGCGTCCGCCAGTAGGCGACCGCGTCGTCCCAGTCGCTGCCCGTGGGGGCGTGCGGACGTCCCTTGACGTACGCGAACGTCGTCTCGTCGGGTGCGACCATGCCTGCGCGCGCGCCGGCCTCGATCGACATGTTGCACATGGTCATCCGGCCCTCCATCGACAGCGACCGGATCGCGCTGCCGCGGAACTCGAGCACGTAGCCCTGGCCGCCGTTCGCGCCGATCTTCGCGATGACGGCGAGGATGATGTCCTTCGCGGTGACGCCGGGCTTGAGCTCGCCCTCGACCGTGATGGCCATCGTCTTGAAGGGCTTGAGCGGCAGCGTCTGGGTCGCCAGCACGTGCTCGACCTCGCTCGTGCCGATGCCGAACGCCATCGCCCCGAAGGCACCGTGCGTCGAGGTGTGCGAGTCGCCGCACACGACCGTTATTCCCGGCATCGTCAGGCCCAGCTGCGGGCCGACGACGTGCACGATGCCCTGCTCCTTGTCGCCGAGCGAGTGCAGGCGCACGCCGAACTCGGCGGCGTTGCGGCGCAACGTCTCGATCTGGGTGCGGCTGGTGAGATCGGCGATCGGCTTGTCGATGTCGAGGGTCGGGGTGTTGTGGTCCTCGGTCGCGATCGTGAGGTCCCGTCGGCGCACGGGGCGGTCCTCGGCGCGCAGGCCGTCGAACGCCTGCGGGCTGGTCACCTCATGGACCAGGTGCAGGTCGATGTAGATGAGGTCGGGCTCGCCGTTCTCGCCCTTGACGACGAGGTGGTCGTTCCAGAGCTTCTCGGCGAGGGTGCGCGGGCGGTCGGGAATCGTGATGCTGCTCATGTTGTCTCGTTCTCCAGATGAGGGATCGAGCCCGCTGCGAACTCCGCGACGAGTGAGGGCTCAGAACGAGGACTCGCCGCGGCCGCTAAGGAGGAGGCGAGCGATCCGCACGGCGCCCAGACTATCACCGCCTGGCGATGGTGCCGGTGCTGCTCCGGTGCTGCTCAGCCGCGACGGCGCTCCCGCGCCGTCGAGACGAGGCTCGCGCCGGTCGCGACGACCATCGACACGATGATCACGCCCAGCGACATCCAGGTGGAGATCTCGGGTGCCCATTCGATGTGCTCGCCGCCATTGATGAGCGGCAGCTCGTTCGCGTGCATCGCGTGGAAGACGAGCTTGACCCCGATGAAGGCGAGGATGAAGGCGATGCCGTAGTGCAGGTACTTGAGGCGGTCGAGCAGGCCGCCGAGCAGGAAGTACAGCTGCCGCAACCCCATCAGGGCGAACAGGTTCGCAGTGAAGACGATGAACGCGCTCTGGGTGATGCCGAAGATCGCGGGAATCGAGTCGAGCGCGAAGAGGAGGTCGGTCACGCCGATCGCGGCGAACACGATGATCATCGGCGTGAACATCCTCTTGCCGCCGACCACGGTGCGCACCTTGCCGCCGTCGTAGGCGTCACTGACGTCGATCACGCGGCGCAGCGTCCGCACGATGAAGGTCTCCCGCTGCACCTCCTGTTCGTCGTGGTCGTCACCGGGGAAGGCCTGTTTCCACGCCGTCCAGACCAGAAACGCGCCGAAGAGGTAGAAAACCCAGCTGAACTGCTCGATGATCGCGGCTCCGACCAGGATGAAGATGCCGCGCAGCACGAGCGCGATGACGATGCCCACCATCAGCACCTTCTGCTGGTATCGCCGCGGCACCGAGAACTGGTTCATGATCAGCACGAAGACGAACAGGTTGTCGATCGACAGGCTGTATTCGGTGAGCCAGCCGGCGACGAACTGTCCGGCGAACTCGCCGCCGGCGAACATCCACATGAGCACGGCGAAGACGAGCGCCAGCGCGACGTAGAAGACGACCCACAGGGTCGACTCCTTCGCGGAGGGGATGTGCGGACGCTTGATGATCAGCAGCAGGTCGGCGACGAGGATGAGCACCAGCACGACGATGGAGCCGATCTCGAACGGGATGGGGAGGTCCATGGGGGCCTTTCGAGGGATGACGAGTCGCCGAAAGTCTCTCCCCCGCGGTCTGCGGCGCGCACCCGGACCACCGGCGGCGGGGATCGTGATGACGGGCGCGCGAGGCTGGGATACTCCCTCTCGCTTGCACAACGATACAGGCCGTCGGGTACGTCACGCACGGGCCTCGACGTGTCGTGCGCCCGGCATCCGCACGACACTCGTTGCCGCTGCGACGCTGCCCAGGCGGCAACGACTGCCACCGGATCGGATGCCATCATGTCCGCGAGCCCTTCACATGGCACTCGTTGCCGCACCGGCTGTCGGGAGACGACAACTCCTGCCACGCGAGCGAATGCCCCGGAGAACGGATGCCATTGCGGCGGCCGACGACGGCTGCGACAACTCGGATCAGCGACCGGAACCGTGGGCGGCCGTCAACTCATCGACGGGCTGGTCGGCGCCCGCAGGTGTGAGCTGCTCGACCGCAGCCTCGCGGCGGGAGTCCGCCCACAGGATCACGCTGCAGATCCAGATCGCGACCAGCACGATCCCCTGATAGCCGACGATGCCGTCGGCCAGCTGCGCGATCGGGTTGGCCAGTCCGATCCGGTCGAGCATCCAGCCGATCGCGGCGATCGCGGTCACGCTCGCGCCGACGATGCGCAAGATCGCGTAGCGCGTGCTGCGAGAGGCGAGCACGAGGGCGGGAAGGACCAGGGCCACGACGCCCAGCTGCATGGCTTCGATGCCGAGGTTGAAGCCGAGCAGGCTGAGGAGGAGCTGTCCGGTGTCCAGGTGCAGCTCAGCGAGGGTGAAGGAGAAGGCCGTGCCGTGGACGAGTCCGAACACTCCCGCGACGAGGGCCTCGCGACCCGGGAAGATCGGCTTCAGGGCATGCACGGCACCGACGAGGATGCTCATCGCGATCAACGCCTCCACGGGGGCGGTGGCGATCTCCAGCCGCGTGAGCGATGCGATCGCGAGGGTCGCGGAGTGGCCGATGGTGAAGGCGATCGTGATGGCGAGGATGCGCCTGAACGCCTGCCGCACGGGCGCCGGGCCCGTCCACGCCCGCGGGCGGCGGCTGGCCACGAGGGGGGCGGGCAGCAGCAGGACGAGGAGGAACAGCAGATGGTCGGTGCCCTCCAGGATGTGGGAGGCACCGAGGCCGAACATCGCGGAGAACCCGGCCCACGCGCTGCCCGCGCCCAGGTCGACCTCGAGCGGGGCGATCGTGCCGGTGGCGGAGTCGACGCGGATGACGCCGACCTCGGTGGTCCCCTCCGTGTTCTCGCCGAGATCGCCGCTGAGCCAGTCGCTGTCGACGACGACGAGGATGCGGTGGGTGATCACCTGGTGGATGATCGCGTCGTCGTCCAGCGTGAAAGCCCGCGTCGACGCGCCGGCAGGAGGGGTGAGCACGGCCTGCGCGACGAGCTCCTGGTAGACGCCGGTGTCGGTCTGCTCGGCCTCGGATGCCTCGACGTCCGTGACCTCGGTGACCCACGCGGCCCTGTCCGGGGACGAGACCGTGAGGTGGTCGGCGAGGTAGGCGGCCACGGCATCCGCCTCGGCGGAGTCGAGCACGCTGTCGCCGCCGAGCGGGTCGGCTCCCATCGCCAGGGTCAGGTCGTCCAGCGGCAGCTCGATGCTGGCGGTGACGCGGGTCTCGGAGACGGTCAGGGCGACCACCGAGTGCGGCATCGGGTGCGCCGAGGCCGGAGCGGCGACCGCCAGCACCCCCGCTGCAGCGAGCAGGCCGGCAGTCACCGCCTTCGCCCAGGTCCTCATGGCCGGGCTCCCGATCTCAGAACGACAGCTCTCCGCCGTAGTCACGCGTGTGGTCGCGGTAGACGGTGTGGTAATGGATCTGGTCGGAGTAGACGACACCGTTCTGGCAGACGAACTCGATCCAGACGCTCGGCCCGTCGATGCGGATGTAGTCGCCCTGCGAGGTCAGATCCGTCGACCCGGAGTAGGAGATGTAGGTCTCGTCCAGCTCGGACTCGTATACCGCGAGCAGGTCCTCGGCGCTCTGGTCGTCGACGATCGACACCCAGGGGGTCATCGCGGCCAGCACGAGCTGCTTCTGGTCGTCCGACAGCGAGGAGACGGCGATACCGGACTTCGTCTCCGGGAACGCGCCGTCCTGATCGGGGCCCATCAGCACGTCGGTGAACGACTCCGTCAGCTGCGCCTGCGACAGCTCGTCGGCCGACAGGCTCGTGATCATCGCCTGCACGCCGTCCTTCATGATGTCCAGGGGTGCGTACGTCGTCCCGTCGTCGCTGGTCCAGGAGGTCGGCTCCACCCCGATGAAGTACGGCGAGCCGCCCTCGACCGCACCGTCCGCGTAGGTCACGTTCACCGCGAGGTGGTGCCCGCCGAACTGGAGCATCCAGGTGCCGTCAGTGCTCGGCTGGCCGAGGAAGGCCAGGAAGTACGTGCCGCTGGAGTAGTTGCCGCCCCCGCCGCCACCACTGCCAGCGCTGCCGAGCACGTCGTCGGCGAGGAGGATCTGCATCGCCTGGTCGTAGCCGACCCCGGTCGAGGTGTTCAGCGCGGCCTGCAGCACCGCCTTCGCGGCGGTCAGCTGCGTGTCGCTGAGGGTGCTGAACTGGATGCCGTTGCGGCAGTCCGATCCGCACGGCAGATTCGACCAGGCCGCCGCGTTGTCGTTCGTCAGTTCGAGCACGACCTCGGAGACCTGGCTGTCATCCAGCGTCGCGAGGAAGGCGTCGGCTGCTGCCACCACGTCGGCGACCGCGGTGCTCTCCTCGGTGGCGGTCGCGGTCGGCGTCGCTGTGGCCGTCGCGGATGCCGTGGCGCTCTCCGACGTCGCGGAAGTGTCGGTCGTCGAGGCGGTACACCCCGCCAGCGCGAGCAGCAACGCCGCGCCGGCCGCGATCGCGGCTGCGTGATACCTGGGGAATGCCTTCGTCTTCACGATGTCGCCCTCTTCTCATCGGATCGGAAACGGCACCCAGCCTCTCATCTCATCGGGACTTCATCAAGCACAACGAAGTACCTATGGTTTCGGGCTGTGATGGCTGTGACTGCGGGGTCGGAGAGAGGTCTGTGCGGACAGCTCCGGGAGTTGGGAGCGCATCCGGGTCGCGGGTCTCGAAGCGTCAAGGTGGTCTTGGCGACGTTGATCGGAAGCCCGCGGCATCCTGCTTTCGCGGTGAGCGTCAACGTCCACGAGCGCTCGGCGCTGCCCTCGCGCGAGCCGAGGACAGGATGACGACGGCGGCGAGCACGAGCAGGGGAAGGACGCACACCGCGGCGACGGTGTAGCCGTGCTCGTCCGGGAACACGGCG
>JASGGN010000029.1:0-25409 GCA_047605005.1 Microbacterium sp. | reverse complement strand
AGGTCCGCTCGATCAGGTGCGCACGGGCCTGCGTCAGCACCTGGATCGTGACGTCGTCGGGGATCAGGTTCTCTTCGATGAGCTGACGCACGAAGTCGAAGTCGGTCTGGGATGCCGACGGGAACCCGACCTCGATCTCCTTGTAGCCCATGCTCACGAGCAGGTCGAACATGATGCGCTTGCGCTCGGGGCTCATCGGGTCGATGAGGGCCTGGTTGCCGTCGCGCAGGTCGACAGCGCACCAGCGGGGCGCGGTCGTGATGCGCTGGGCGGGCCAGGTGCGGTCGGGCAGATCGACGCGGATCTGCTCGTGGAACGGACGGTATTTGTGGATCGGCATGCCGGAGGGCTGCTGCGTGTTTCGCATGATGTGGGGTTCGCTTCTCTTCGTCGGAGGATGCGGGCCAGCGGTGTCAGAAACGACAAGCTCCGCGACGAGGAAGGCCCTAGAACGAGGTCTCGTCGCGGCGACTAAGAAGGAGAAGTCCACCAACGCGCACGGGCCAAGAATACACCCCGGTGGCGGCGGACTGCCACGCAGCTCGGAGAACGTCGCCGACGTCGGAGGATTCGCGCGGAGCGCTCCGACGTTCGTGACATTCTCCGAGGTCGGTGATCGGCTCGTGGGGCAGGCTGCCGGGCCTCGCTGGCCAGGCCTGTGACGCTCAAAACCCCAGCCGGCCCAGCTGCTTCGGGTCGCGCTGCCACTCCTTCGCGACGCGGACGTGCAGCTTGAGGAAGACGCGCGTGCCGACGAGCGGCTCGAGCTGCGCGCGGGCGCGGGTGCCGACGTCACGCAGGCGCGAGCCCTTGTGGCCGATGATGATGGCCTTCTGACTGTCGCGCTCGACCACGACACTGGCGTAGATGTCGGTGAGCCCCGCACTCTCCCCCTCGTCGTCGACGCGCTCGGCGAGGTCGTCGATCGTGATCGCGATCGAGTGTGGCAGCTCGTCGCGCACGCCCTCGAGCGCCGCTTCGCGGATGATCTCGGCGACGCGGTCTTCCAGCGACTCGTCGGTGACGACGCCCTCTTCGTACAGCGCGGGGCCTTCCGGCATGAGCGAAAGCACCTCGTCAGCGAGGACGTCCAGCTGTTCGCCGGCGACGGCCGACAGTGGGACGACGACAGCCCAGTCGTCCCGCAGGCTGTCCGCCTCCATGAGACGCTCGGTGATCTGATCGCGCGAGGCGAGGTCGGTCTTCGTCACGACGGCGACCTTCTTCGCGCGAGGGTAGCCGTCGAGCGACGCGGCGATCCGCCGATCTCCCGGCCCGACCTTCTCGGTCGCGGGCACGAGGAAGCAGATGACGTCGACGTCGCCCAGCACCTGCTCGACGAGGTCGTTCAGCCGCTGCCCGAGGAGGGTGCGCGGTTTGTGGATGCCGGGGGTGTCCACGATGACCAGCTGTCCTCCGGGGCGGTTCAGGATGCCTCGGATCGCCCGGCGGGTCGTCTGCGGCTTGTCGGAGGTGATGGCGACCTTCTGGCCCACGAGGGCGTTGGTGAGCGTCGACTTGCCGACGTTCGGCCGACCGACGAACGTGACGAAACCCGATCGGGACGCGGTCATCTGTCCTCACCCTTCTGCGTCGGGATGCTCCCCGTGCGCGGTGCGCGCCCGGCGAAAGCCGCCTCGGCGGCCTCGAGCGCCTCTTCCCGCTCGACGAAGACCGTCGCCAGCCCCCGGCCGCGGCCGCGCGAGGTGCCGCCGGTCATGACGATGCCACCGTGCTCCGCGCTCGCCCCCGGCAGGGGGATGCGGCCGAGGACCTTGCCGAGCAGGCCCCCGATCGAGTCGACGTCCTCGTCCTCCAGTTCGATGCCGAACAGCTCACCGACCTCGTCGAGGCCGAGGCGGGCGCTGACCCGGAAGCGTCCGTCACCGAGGTCCACGATCTCGCTCTCACGCGAGTCGTACTCGTCGGAGATCTCGCCGACGAGCTCCTCGATGAGGTCTTCCAGCGTCACGAGGCCCGACACGCCGCCGTACTCGTCGACGACGAGGCACACGTGCACGGCATCCCGCTTCATCTGCTGCAGCAGCGTCTCGGCCTTCATCGACTCCGGAACGAACACGGCGGGGCGTGCGATCTGCGCGACGGGGGCGTCGCGCCACGCCGACTCGTCACGGTAGGCGAACTGCACGAGATCCTTGAGGTAGACGACACCGGTGATGTCATCGGCCTCGCCGTCGGCGACGGGAACCCGCGAGACGCCCTTGTCGAGGAAGAGCTCCATCGCGTCCTGCGTGGTCGCGGCGGCATCCATCGTCACCATGTCGGTGCGCGGCACCATGACCGCGCGCACGAACGTGTCGGTGAACTCGAACACCGAGTGGATGAGCTCGCGGTCGTCCTCTTCGATGAGATCTTGTGAAGCCGCCTCGTCGACCATCGACAGCAGCTGTTCCTCGTTGGCGAACGATGTGCCGCGCTGCACCCCGGGGGTCACCCGGTCGCCGATGACGACGAGGAGCTGCGCGAGCGGGCCGAGCACGATGCGCGCTCCGCGCACGACCGGCGCGGCCGCCCGCAGCAGGCCCCGCGCGTGCTGCCGCCCGACCGATCGCGGGCTCGCGCCGACGAGCACGAACGAGACGACCGTCATCAGCAGGGCTGCGGCGAGCATCGCCCACCAGATGTCGTGGAACAGGACGGTGAACGAGACTGTCACGAGGACGGCGGCGGTGGTCTCGGTCAGGATCCTGATGAACACGACGGCGTTGGCATGCGCTCCCTGGTCCCCCGCGATCTGCGCGAGCGCCCTGCCGCCCCGGCCCGTCGCGGCCATGTCGAGCAGATCGCTACGGGAGGTCACGCCGAGGGCGGCGTCGAGGGCCGCCATGAGCCCGCCGAAGGCGACCAGCAGGACCGCGGCCAGCAGCAGGAGCGTCTCGGTCATGCGCGTCGTCGGCGCTCGGCGTGCCGGAAGGCCGTGATGAGGTCTCGCTGCAGGCCGAACATCTCGCGCTCTTCGGCCGGCTCTGCGTGGTCGAAGCCGAGCAGGTGCAGGGTGCCGTGCGTCGTGAGCAGGACGAGCTCGTCGAGCGTCGTGTGCCCCGCGGCCTGCGCCTGCGTCTCGGCGACCTGCGGGCACAGGACGATGTCACCGAGCAGGCCCGGAGGCGTCGGCTGCTCGGAGGTTCCCGGCCGCAGCTCGTCCATCGGGAAGCTCAGGACGTCGGTGGGCCCGGGCTCGTCCATCCACTGCACGTGCAGGGCCTCCATGGCGCCCTCGTCCACGAGCAGGATCGCGACGTCCGCGTCGGGGCTGACGTGCAACTCCGCGAGGTTGTGCTCGGTCAGACGCAGCAGCACCCGCTCGTCCACGGCGACGCCGGACTCGTTGGTGATCTCGATCGTCATGAGATGCCTCGCTTGGGGAGATGGTCTCGGGGGTGGTCGCGGAGCGCGCCGGGCCGCGCCTGCTGACCACGTCGCTGCGCGCGATTGCCCGGCTCGTGCGCCTGACGGAAGGCGGCTGCCTCGTCGCGCTCGCGCCGATCGGCGAGGCGCTGCTCGTCGTACTCGGTGTAGGCATCCACGATGCGGCCGACGAGGGTGTGGCGCACGACGTCGTCGCTGGTGAGGTAGCTGAAATGGATGTCGTCGATGCTGCTCAGCACCCGCGTGACCAGCCGCAGGCCGGAGGCGCCCTGCGGCAGGTCGATCTGGGTGATGTCACCCGTGACGACCATGCGGGTGCCGAAGCCGAGCCGGGTGAGGAACATCTTCATCTGCTCAGGGGTCGTGTTCTGAGCCTCATCGAGCACGACGAACGAGTCGTTGAGCGTGCGCCCCCGCATGTACGCGAGGGGGGCGACTTCGATCGTGCCGGATGCCATGAGCTTCGGCACGATCTCCGGGTCCATCATCTCGTTGAGCGCGTCGTAGAGGGGTCGCAGGTAGGGATCGATCTTGTCGGTGAGAGTGCCGGGGAGGAACCCGAGCCGCTCCCCCGCCTCGATCGCGGGACGGCTGAGAATGATGCGGCTGACCTCTTTGCGCTGCAGCGCCTGAACGGCCTTGGCCATCGCGAGGTAGGTCTTGCCGGTGCCGGCCGGGCCGATGCCGAACGTGATCGTGTTCTCGTCGATCGCGTCGACGTAGGCCTTCTGGCCGAGCGTCTTCGGGCGGATGATCCGCCCTCGCGACGACAGGATCGCCTCGCCCAGCACCTCGGAGGGGCGCTGGCCGGACTCACCCCGCAGGATCCGTTCGCTGCTGACGACGTCGGCGGGCTCGAGCCCGTGCCCGCTGCGCGAGAGCGCGATGAGCTCTTCGACCAGGGCGCGGGCACGGGCGACGTCGGCCGCGCCGCCGCTCAGGCTGATCTCGTTGCCGCGGACGAGCACCTGCACGTCGGGATGCTCGCGCTCGACCACGCGCAGCAGGCGGTCCTGCGGCCCCAGCAGCTGGACCATCGCGACGCCGTCGGCGTAGATGCGCTCGACGACCGGCTCGGCACCGGAAGCCTCGGGGTGTGCACGATCGGGGCCCTCAGCCACCCAGACTCCCCTCCGGCAGCCCTCCCGCGAGGACGTGCGCGTGCACGTGGAAGACCGTCTGTCCCGCGGCCGGGCCGGTGTTGAACACGAGGCGGAAGTCGCCGTCGGCGTGCTCTGCGGCGAGGGTGTTCGCGAGAGCGATCATCTCGGCAAGAAGCGCGGGGTCGCCGGCGGCGAGCTCGACCACGCTGCGGTACTCCTGCGTCTTGGGGATCACGAGCAGGTGCACCGGAGCCTGCGGGGCGATGTCGCGGATCGCGAACACGTTATCGGTCTCCGCGATGATCTCGGAGGGGATCTCACCCCGCAGGATGCGCGTGAAGATCGACGGCTCGCTCATGCCTCCAGTCTATTCGCCGCGACTCTCGCCGCCGCGGGGAGGAGATTTCTGCGGGGAGGATCCGTCACCAACGCCCCAGGCGAGCACTGAGCACCGAGAGCGCGGCGGGGCCGGCCGTCGAGGTGCGCAGCACCGTGTCGCCCAAGCGCACGAGAGTCGCGCCCGCGCCTGCGAGCCGGGCCAGCTCCTCGGGGGAGATCCCCCCCTCCGGGCCGACGACCACGGTGAGCGGGCCGTCGCCGTCCAGCGCAACGTGAGAAAGGCGCACGGATGCCGTCGGCTCCAGCACCAGGAGGGTGCCCGGCCGAGCCGCAAGCTGTGCCGTCGTCACGAGGTCGGCGACCCCGGGCACCCAGGCGCGGTGCGCCTGCTTCGCGGCCTCGCGGGCGATCGACTGCCAACGGGCGACGCCCTTGGCCGCCTTGGCGGCCTCCCAGCGCGAGACGCTGCGCGCCGCCTGCCACGGCACGATCTCATCGACGCCGAGCTCGGTCGCCGCCTGCACCGCGAGCTCGTCGCGATCGCCCTTCGCGAGCGCCTGCGCGAGCACGATGCGGCGTGCCGGGGCAGCGACGACGCTGCGGGAGGTGACGGTGATCGCAACCTCCTTCGGCGTGATCGGCGCCGTCACGACACCCGTGAGCCAGAGCCCGCGACCGTCGCCGACCGTGACCTCCTCGCCCTCGCGCACGCGCCGCACCGCGACCGCGTGGTGGGCCTCGGCGCCATGGAGCAGCACGCGGTCGCCCGGCGCGGCGGCGACGGCGGCATCCCCGTCTGCGAGGAAGTGCAGCGCCATCTCAGCCGCGGAACCGGTCGCGCAGCTTCGAGAACAGCCCCTGCTGGAACTGCGCGAGCTGCGGCGCGGGGGCCTTGGTCCTCTTCGCGAACTCCTCGATGAGCGCGCGCTCCTTGGCATCCAGCCGGGTCGGGGTCACCACCTGCACGCCGACCCGCAGATCGCCGCGGTTGCCGCCGCGCAGCGGCGTGATGCCCCGGCCCTTGATCGTCAGCACATCACCCGACTGCACACCGGGACGCAGCTCGAGGTCGACCTCGCCGTCGAGTGAGGTGATCGTGGTCTTCGCGCCGAGGATCGCGTCGGGCATCGACACCTCGAGCGTCGCGAGCAGGTCGTCGCCGTCGCGGCTGAACGCGTCGTCGTTCGCGACCGTCACCTCGAGGTAGAGGTCGCCGTTCGGCCCGCCAGCGGGCCCGACCTCGCCCGATCCCGGCAGCTGCAGCCGCAGCCCCGTCTCCACTCCGCCCGGGATGTCGACCGAGACGGTGCGGCGGGCGCGCACGCGGCCCTGGCCTTGGCATCCCGCGCACGGGTACGGGATCGTCGTGCCGTACCCCTGGCAGGTCGTGCACGGCTGTGAGGTGACGACGTTTCCGAGCAGGCTCCGCACGGTGCGCTGCACCTGGCCCGAACCGTGACAGATGTCACAGGTGACCGGCTGCGTTCCCGGCTGGCAGCACGACCCGGAGCAGCTCTCGCACAGCACGGCAGTGTCGACCTCGAGGTCGCGGTGCGCACCGAAGACGACGTCCTTCAGCTCGAGAGTCACGCGCACGAGGGCGTCCTGACCGCGCTCGCGCCGCGAACGGGGTCGTCCGGGGCGGCCCCCGCCAGCCCCGAAGAACGTCTCGAAGATGTCGCCGAAGCCACCGAACCCGGCGCCACCGCCGAAGGCGGAACCGTCGCCGCCGAGGTCGTAGCGCTGCCGCTGCTCGGGGTCGCTGAGCACGTCGTACGCGTGCGTGACGAGCTTGAAGCGCTCGGCGGCATCCGCGCTCGGATTCACATCGGGGTGCAGCTCACGCGCGAGACGCCGGTACGCCTTCTTGATCTCGTCGGGGCTCGCCTCACGCGAGACGCCCAGGACTTCGTAGTGGTCGGCCACAGTCGCCTTTCTCACACCGCTCGGTCGGGCGAGCGGAATCGTCGTACGTGCTGCTGATTCTCAGCGGGACGCATCGTCCTCGTCGAGCAACCGGCTGAGATAGTGCGCGACGGCACGGACCGCCGCGAGATTGGTGGGATAGTCCATGCGGGTCGGCCCCAGCAGGCCCACCCGGGCGCGGCTGCCCGCGCCGTCATAGTCGCTCGTGACGACGGATGCCTCGGCGAGCCCGAAAGACGCGTTCTCGCGCCCGATGCTCGCCGCGAGCCCCTTCTCGTCGGCGACCATCTCGCCCATGAGGCGCAGCAGCGTCACCTGCTCCTCGATCGCCTCCAGCAGCGGGTAGATGCTGCCGCGGAAGTCGCTCTCGCGGCGGGCGAGGGTCGCGCTGCCCGCCATCACGAGCCGATCCTGACGGAAGTCGTCGAGCTCTTCGGCGACGATCCGCGCGACCGTGCGCACCGCATCCTCGACCTTGCCGGGGCGCGGCGGGGCTGCACGCAACTCGGAGAGCGCGTGGGCGGCGGCGGCGACCGGCTTACCCGTCACCAGTGCGGCGATCTCTCGCTTCACCTGCGCGGCATCCTCTTCGCCGAGCGCCTCGCGCAGGAACGCGAGGCGCTGCGAGACCCGCCCGGTATCGGTGACGACGATCACGACGATGCGCGCCGCGCCGAGGTGGACGAACTCGACGTGCGACACGTTCGCGCGCGCGAACGAGGGATATTGCACGATCGCGACCTGACCGGTCAGACGCGTGAGCGCACGCACGGTGCGCGTGAGCAGGTCGTCGAGATCGATCGGATCGGCGAGGAAGGTGGAGATCGCAGCCCTCTGAGCTGACGTCAGCGGACGCAGCTCGGCGAGGTGGTCGACGAAGACCCGGTAGCCCTTGTCGGTCGGCACCCGGCCGGACGAGGTGTGCGGAGCGGCGATGAGCTCTTCGTCTTCGAGGAGCGCCATGTCGTTGCGGATCGTCGCCGCCGACACGCCGAACTGGTGGCGTTCGACGATCGCCTTGCTGCCGACGGGCTCGTTGGTGTCGACGTAGTCCTGCACGATCGCACGGAGGACCTGAAGGCCGCGTTCTGAGACCATGGCATCCTCCTCCCACGCGAACACTGGCACTCTCTGTTATCGAGTGCCAATCCTACCGCGCCGACGTGTTCTCCCGCGGCATCCGCCCGGCACGGGCAGGTCTCGCGCGCACCCTCTCTCCCCCGGGCGCTTGCGCTGCGGAACGCTGCACGCGCCATCGAAGAATGCGCAGCGCGGGCGGTATTCGACAGCGCGACGAGCGGATGCCGCGTCAGCTCAGGCGGTCAGGGCGCGCACGACCGCGTCGGCGAGCAGGCGACCGCGGCGGGTCAGCACGACACGACCGCGGACGGCGGCGGCGCCGTCGATGAGACCGTCGGCGATGAGGGATGCCACGGCATGCCGCCCCGCGCCGTCAAGCTCGGCGATCGCGAGCCCCTCGGCGATGCGGGAGCGCAGCAGCACGTCCTCGAGTCTGCGGGCGGCGGCATCCGGGCGCTCGCGCGCTGCGGCGGGCGAGGTGCCGGCGGCGAGCCGTTGCGCGTACGCGGCGGGATGCTTCACGTTCCACCACCGCACGCCGGAGACGTGGCTGTGCGCACCGGGCCCGTACCCCCACCAGTCGGTGCCGCGCCAGTAGGCGAGGTTGTGGCGGGAGCGATGCTCGGGCGCCGTCGCCCAGTTCGACACCTCGTACCAGGCGAAGCCCGCGGCCTCGAGCATCTCATCGACCCGCTCGTACATGTCGGCCTGGAGGTCGTCGTCGGGCCGGGGCAGTTCGCCACGGCGGATGCGCCGCGCCAGTTGCGTGCCCTCCTCGATGATGAGCGCATAGGCGGAGACGTGGTCGGGAGTCAGAGCGAGGGCTGCGGCGACCGAGGTCTCCCAGTCGCCCAACGACTCCCCCGGCGCGCCGTAGATGAGGTCGACGCTCACATCGAGGCCCGCCCGCCGCGCCGAGGCGACGGCCGTCGCGACGTTCGCCGGGTCGTGCGTGCGGTCGAGCACCTCGAGCACGCGCGGGACGGCCGACTGCATCCCGATCGACAGACGCGTCACCCCCGCGGCGGCGAGCTGGTCCGCAAGCGCGTCGGAGACGGTGTCGGGGTTCGCCTCGACCGTGACCTCGGCATCGGGCGCCATACCGAACGCATCGCGGACGCCGGCGAGCATGCGCGCCAGGTCGCCGCCGGGCAGGAGGGTCGGAGTGCCGCCGCCGAAGAAGACGGTGGATGCCGGGCGCAGCGCGCCCCGCCCGGACAGCACCCGGCGCGAGAGGGCGATCTCACGAAGGACCTCGTCGGCGTAGGCATCCTGACGCGCCCCGCGCAGCTCGGCCGATGTGTACGTGTTGAAGTCGCAGTATCCGCAGCGTACGCGGCAGAACGGCACGTGCAGATACACGCCGAAGTCGGCGGCCGGGTCGATCGCGATGTCCTCCGGCAGTGCGCCATCGGCCGGCACCGGATCACCGACGGGCAGCGCGGCGCCCATCAGGACGGCGTCGTGTACATCGGCGAAAGCGCCCGCAGGTACCCCTGGAACAGCTCGCGGCGGCGGCGTTTCACGAGGGCCGGCACGACGCGGTACAGCGGCGCGACCGGGCGGTCGAAGGCCCGCACCACCAAGCGCACCTCGTCCTTGTCATCCCACTCGATGAAGAACGACTCCTCGCCGCTGACGACCGAGCCGCCGACCGTGCCGAGGGTGAAGCCGACGCGGCGCGGCTCCTCCAACGCCGAGATCACCCGCAGCTCGCCGTCGGCGTTGAGCCCCTTGACGCGACCGTGCACGTGGATCGTCGTGCCGGCGGCGACGTAGGGCGTGCCGTCGGCGTCGAACCGCTGGTCGGGCTGGGGCCGGTTGGGGGCGATCGGGGCTCCGTCTGCATCGAAGCTGATGCCGGAGTAGGTCGGCCCGGATGCCGGACGCACGTCGCTGATCTGAAGGCCGGCGCCGCGCAGCGCCCCCCAGGACAGCAACGCCTCGGCGGACGATGCGAACCGTGCCTCGCCGCTGCCGAGCCGCCACGACGCCTCCGCCGGGATGCTGTGCTCGGGCGGATAGCCCATGAGGTCGTGCGCGCCGGTCGCGCCCACGGCGGCATAGTCGACGGTGCCCTCTTGGAAGTTCCCGCGGCGCATGGCATCCAGCCTACGCGGTCATGGAATTCCCCCGCCGAAGGACGAGGACGCCCGCACGTGCGCGTCCAGCCACGCCTCCGACCGCATGTCCCCGTACGCGCGACAGAAGACGCAGCTGGTGACCCGGCCAAAGGCCTCCACGATGGCTCAGCCTGGCGTCAAGCTCGGTGAGACCTTCAAGCCGCGACGGTCGAAGACGCCCTGCCTGTGAGAGGCGCGGAGTTGACCTCGAGGGATACAAGATCCCGATGAAGGACGACGGCACCGGCTCGACGGTCGAAACTGCTTGCGTACTCATATGTCACTCCGGAATCGGAGTTACACCGAAAACCGTACAGTCCCGTAGCCCCGCTGGTTGGGGAGCTTTCCTTGGAGGAGCGCAGACGTCTGTGGCTTGATCTCTTCCCGCACAATCTCACGAATGCTGCACCACGGTCGGCAGGCAACGACTCCCGCAGCAACTCCAGCGGGTCGACATCGATTGTCGCTGCCAGTCGTTCCACCGACTTCAAGGTGAGGTTCCGCTCGCCCCGCTCCACGCCGCCCATGTAGGTGCCGTGGACACCGACGACATCGGCGAAGTCCTCCTGGCTCAGCCCACGCTGCTCACGGTACCGGCGCAAGTTCCGCCCCAGCACCCGTTGCAGCTGACCTTCCACTCTTTCGAGTGGTCGCCGGGTGCTACTCAATGGTCTACAGACTGATGAGTAGCGCAAGATGCCGGCTACGCGACATCGCCCTCGGCCAGCAGTTGTTCGACGGCTTCACGCTGGAAGCGGGCGATGAGTGCTGTGAACGTCCGCCCTTCGTCGGTGTCGGCTTGCTCGATGGCTGCGATGTACTCTCGGCGGTCTTTGGGGTAGATCGGCACGGCGGGGAGTCCTGCGCGGCGCAGCAGGATGTTCATCAGCAGCCGCGCGGTGCGTCCGTTGCCGTCGACGAACGGATGGATCTTCACCAAGTCGAGGTGGACGTGTGCCGCATGGACGACGGAGTCGAGGTCGTCGGGCTTGCCATTGACATCGTCGACGAGGTGATCGAAGAGGTCTGGCACTTTCATCGGGTTCGGAACGACCGTCTGTGAACCGGCCACGCGCACACCGACGCGCCGCAGGAGGCCGGCTTCGGCATTGTTGGTGCTGTAGAGCACCCGGCCATGCAGGGCGAGGATGTCAGCCGCCGACAAGCGCTGTTGCCGCTCAAGCACGTCAGTGGCATAGTCCCAAGCGATGGCGTGATCTTTCGCCTCGTAGTGCTCGCGGAGCGACTTGTCCGGGATGATGACACTCTCCTCGACCACCAGGCGCGTCTCCAGGCTCGACAGCGTGTTGCCTTCCAGCGCATTGGAGGAATAGGTCAACTCGGTGCGAAGCCATTCGCGGTACTGCGCCACTCCCGCCTCGACGCCGTCGGGGTAGCGCTCGTTCAGCTTGTCCCGGAGCGCCCAAATCGAAGACAGCTCGCTCTCGAGCGCAGTCTCGTGTTGACGTGCCGTTTCCGGGTTCATACCCTCATTTTACAAAAAACCTGGTTATGCGTATTTTTAGACGCAAAAGCGTGCGCCGCGGGCTCTTGCGGAGCCAGCCCTTCGACACACTGCTGGGATCGGAGCTTCGCCAGGCCATCACCAAGCAGGGAGCAGGCGACAACGGCCCCGAACGCAAAGAATCCGCCCCGAAGGACGGACTCCTCAACACCTCACACACACCAGCCCGCCGCTCACGGCGACAAGCGGCATTTACTCATGTGAAGGGTTTGAGTAACAAGCTTTTGGTGGACCTGAGGGGACTCGAACCCCTGACCCCCTGCATGCCATGCAGGTGCGCTACCAGCTGCGCCACAGGCCCGTCTCGGGATGTCACCGCTCTCACGGCAACCCCTCGATCTTACTACACGGCGAACGAAGCACCGAACCGGCGCCATCAGTCGTGGGCGTCGACGGGCACACCTGATGGGATGAGCGGGCAGTCCTTCCACAGTCGCTCAAGACCGTAGAACACGCGCTCCTGCTCATGGAAGACATGGACCACGAGGTCGCCGAAGTCGAGCAGAACCCACCGGGCCTCACCCCGTCCCTCGCGTCGCAGACGCTTGACGCCCTGCTCGAGCATCGCCTCCTCGACAGCGTCTGCGATCGCTGCCACGTTGCGCTCGCTGTTTCCGGTGGCGAGCAGGAACGCGTCGACGAGCGGGAGCGGGGCGGACACGTCGAATGACAGGAGGTCCTCGGCGCCCTTGCTCTCCGCGGCCGCTGCCGCGATGCGGACGAGTTCGCGCGTGCGTTCGCTCGCCGTCACGCGAAAGCTCCCGTGACGAGCGCCACGATCAGCACGCCCGTGAGCGCGAGGGCGAGGGCGCCCGCTGTGATGATCAACGTGAGCATGAGCCGGCTGCCCTTCTCGGGCGCCGGCGGTTTGATGATGTCCTCGGCAGAGGCGATCGTGCTGATCGCCGCACTGGCCGAGATCGGGCTCGGCGAGGATGCCGCAGGAAGCTCACCGTCGAGAAGGACCGCGTCAGCCTCTTTGCCGTCCGACGACCCGTGCGCGGCACCGGTCGAGCCCAACGACTCCGGAAGAGCGAACGTACCGGTGATGAGCACCTCGCCCGTCGCCGCGACCGGCGAGGTGAGAGCACCGGTCTCGGGCGCCTGGGTGAGGATCAGTGCGTTGGATGCCGTGATGGCACCGGTTGCGGCGCTGCCGCGCGTCAGCAGCTGATCGAACGAGGCGGGGAGTTCCGGTTCGGCAGCATTGCCGCTGAGCACCCCCTGCCCGAACGACGAGGCGACGACCGCGCGTTCCTCGTCCTGAGCGACGGGAACATCCTCAGCCGTGCTCTCGGCCGCCCCGGACTCGATCTCCGTGTCGACGGCGGGCTCATCGACTGCCGGCGCCTGCGCATCGCCGGCATCCGCAGCTTTGCCCTGGGGGGCAGCCGCCGGCGCCGCCGGGGCGGCGTCCGGCACCTCAGCCTGAGCGGCATCCGTGGCCTCCGCCTCCGCCGTCTCCGCGACCGCCGCCGCGGGGCTCTCACCGTCGGCCGGCACCTCGGCGTCGCTCGGGTGCGACTCCTCCGCCGCCTCAGCGGTGGCGTCGGCGGCCGCTGAGGCAGCGGGCGGTTCGATCACCTCGATCGATGCGGTGTGCAGCTTCGCCTGCATCCGCGCGGCGCGCCGCGTCAGCGCGGGCGCCTGAAGATCGACGTCCTGGGGGGCCGGCGGCTCCTCGGCGACGGCGACGGGCTCGGCCGCTCGCGCGAGCGGCGCCACGACGACCGGGGCCTCCTCGGGCTCGGCGTCGGGCGTGATGATCGGGGTCGACGCAGTGTTGCGCAGTTCGCGCAACTGGCGCCGGGTCAGCGGTGGCGTTCCGGCCTCGTTGGGTGTGCTCATGCCTCGCTCCGGTACAGGTGATGTTTCGCAATGTATTGGACGACGCCGTCAGGAACGAGATACCACACCGGTTTCCCCTCCCCCACGCGCTCACGGCAGTCGGTGGACGAGATCGCCAGCGCGGGGATCTCGAGCTGGCTCACGTCCTTGCTGGGCAGTCCTTCCGTGCTCAGGACGTGCCCCGGACGGGACACCGCGACGAAGTGCGCAAGATCCCACAGCTCGCCATGGTCGCGCCATCCGAGGATCTGCGCGATGGCATCCGCTCCGGTGATGAAGAACAGTTCCGCGTCCGGCCGCGACGCCTTCAGGTCGCGCAACGTGTCGATCGTGTAGGTGGGTCCGCCGCGATCGATGTCGACGCGGCTCACCGTGAAGCGCGGGTTGGATGCCGTGGCGATCACCGTCATGAGGTAGCGGTGCTCCCCCTCCGTGACCCCCCGCTTCTGCCACGGCATCCCGGTGGGCACGAAAACGACCTCATCGAGATCGAACGACTGCGCCACCTCACTGGCGGCGACCAGGTGTCCGTGGTGAATGGGATCGAACGTGCCGCCCATCACGCCGATGCGCGGCGTGCGCGATGAATCCATGGAGCCGGCCTCAGTGATGGCCGTGGCCCACCTGAGCCTGGTCGACGGGGTGCGCCGCAGCGTATGCATCCGCCTTCGGCGAGTGACGGTTCGCGACGTTCCGGTAGGACAGCGTCACGAGCGCGAGCGCGAGGAACACGGTGAACGCGATCGCGCCGTAGACGAACGTCTCCGCCTGGACGTTGCCATGCTGCTCGGCCCCCTCGGCGGCGAAGGCGACGATGGTGGCGAGGCTCATACGGGCTCCGTTCGGTTCAGGTGAATTGAGTTTATCCGGTTCAGGCGCGGATCTGACCGGATCCGCGGGCGAGCCACTTCGTGCTCGTCAACTCGGGAAGCCCCATCGGGCCACGCGCGTGGAGCTTCTGGGTGGAGATGCCGACCTCGGCGCCGAACCCGAACTCGCCGCCGTCGGTGAACCGCGTCGAGGCGTTGGCCATGACGACCGCGGAGTCGACCTCGGCGAGGAACCGCTCGGCGTTCGCGTCGTCGGCGGTCACGATCGACTCGGTGTGGTGCGTCGAGTAGCGGCGGATGTGCTCCAGCGCCTCGTCGAGATCATCGACGACCCGCATCGAGAGGTCCAGGCTCATGTGTTCGGTCGCCCAGTCGACCTCGGTGGCGGGCACCGCGCCGGCGACCAGCGCACGCACGCTCTCGTCGCCGTGAATCGTCACTCCCGCGTCCTGCAGGGCGGCGGCGACCGGCGGGATGAGGCGCTCGGCGGCATCCCGCACGACGAGCACGGTCTCGACCGCGTTGCACACGCTCGGTCGCTGCGCCTTCGCGTTCACCACGATCCGCTCCGCCCACTCGAGCGGCGCCGAGGTGTCGAGAACGATGTGCACGACGCCCGCGCCCGTCTCGATGACGGGGACGGATGACTGCGTCACGACGGTCTCGATGAGCTCGGCGCTGCCGCGCGGCACGAGCACGTCGACCAGCCCCCGCGCCTGCATGAGGGCGTTCGCCCCGTCACGCCCGAAGTCGTCGACGCTCTGGATCGCCTCGGGATCGATGCCGCGCTCGGCGAGGGCGCCGCGCATGACCTCCACGAGGGCCGCGTTGGTGGAGCGGGCAGCCGATCCCCCGCGCAGGACGACGGCGTTGCCCGAACGCAGCGCGAGCGCCGCGATGTCGACCGTCACGTTGGGTCGCGCCTCGTAGATCGAGCCGACGACGCCGAAGGGCACCGAGACCTTCTGCAGGGCGACGCCGCTCGAGAGCCGACGCTCGTCGAGCACCCGGCCGACGGGATCGGGCAGCTCCGCGACGGCACGCACGGCGTCGGCGAGGGCGTGCACACGGGCGTCATCGAGACGAAGCCGATCGAGAAGCCCCTCGGACAGGCCGTTCTCCCGGCCGCGCGCGAGGTCGTCGGCGTTGGCGGCGACGATCTGCGCTGTCGCGCCGTCGAGCGCCGTCGCGATCGCGCGCAGGGCGTCCGCCTTCGCAGCGTCGCCCAGCAGAGCGACCGAACGTGCCGCGTCGTGCGCGAGTTCGAGGCGCTCCTGAGCGGTCGCGGCGATTGTCGTGGTCACCCGCCGATTCTACCGAACACGCGCGACGCCACGGTTGCAGCACCAGCGCGGCAGACGTGTCACGATCCGCCGCCGAGCGCGCCCAGAGGGGCGGATGCCGACAGCTCTGGTCGGCGGCCGCCGCCCAGCGCGGCATACGCCAGCGATCAGCCGCGCGCGGCGACCCGCAGCGCGCCGGTGCGGGCGGTCGGCGTCGCCTCGGGGCCAGGGTCGAACCAGGTGCCGATAGGAGCCCCCGCCAGCGCCTCGGCGACGAGATCGGCGCTCGTGACGAGCACGCCCACGCCTGCCGCAGCAGCCAGGCGCGCGGCGGAGACCTTCGTCGCCGCTCCCCCGGTGCCGACGCTGTTGACGACGACCGAGCCGAATTCGAACCCCGCGAGGTCGTCGCCGTAGACCACCGTGTCGATCGGGCGCGCGCCCGGCTCGCTCGGCGCCCGCGTGTAGAGCGATTCGATGTCGCTCAGGAGAATCAGCGCGTCCGCTCCGATGAGCTCGGCGACGAGTGCCGCGAGCCGGTCGTTGTCGCCGAAGCGGATCTCGTGCGTCGCCACGGTGTCGTTCTCGTTGACGATCGGCAGGATGCGCAGGCCCAGCAGACGCTCCATGGCGCGGCGCGCGTTGGAGCGGTGCGTGGGGTTCTCGAGGTCACCGGCGGTCAGCAGCACCTGGCCCGCGGTGATCTGGAAGGGCCGCAGGGCATCCTGATACCGGTAGATGAGCACGTTCTGGCCCACCGCCGCCGCCGCCTGCTGCGTCGCGAGATCGGTGGGGCGCGCATCGAGGGCCAGATACGGCATCCCGGTCGCGATCGCGCCCGACGACACCAGGACGACCTGCGTGCCGCGCGCATGCGCGTGCGCGAGCGCTTCCACGATCAGCTGGATCTTGCCGGCGTTCTCCCCGCTGATGGACGACGAGCCGACCTTCACGACGACGCGCCGGGCACCGGCGATCCCGGAGCGGTCGCGAACGCTCACGAGACGCTCCCGTCTGCGGCGGCGAAACCAGCATCAGTGACACCACCGTCTGTGGAACCACCGGCTGTGGAACCACCTGCCAGCCGCTCGCTCTCCAGCTCCGCACGGGCCTCGGCCTTGGCATCCATACGCTCGTGGTAGCGCTCACGACGCTGGGACGATGTGCGACGCGTGTTCAGGTCCAGGCGCGGATCGGTGCCACGCGGCGCCGTCATGAGCTCGGCAGCAGAGGACAGCGCCGGATGCCAGTCGAAGACGACCCCGTCGCCCTCGCCGATCACGACGGTCGATCCGGCAACGGCCCCCGCCCGGTAGAGCTCGTCTTCGACGCCGAGCTTCTCGAGGCGGTCGGCGAGGAAGCCCACCGCCTCCTCGTTCTGGAAGTCGGTCTGCTGCACCCACCGCACTGGCTTCGTGCCCAGGATGCGATAGACGTTTCCGTACGTGCCGCCCTCGACGCGGATCTCGAACGCGCGGTCGGCGCCCTTCGGACGGATGACGATGCGCGCGGGCGCGGGCGCGGCGGCCTGCGCGACGCGATGCTGCGCCACGGTCTCGGCCAGGGCGAAGGCGAGCGGGCGCAGCCCTTCGTGGCTCACGGTGGAGATTTCGAACACGCGGTACCCGCGCGCTTCGAGATCGGGGCGCACGAGGTCGGCGAGATCCTTCGCCTCGGGCACGTCGACCTTGTTGAGCGCGACCAGCTGCGGGCGCTCCCGCAGCGGGACCTGCCCCTCGGGCACGGGGTAGTTGCCGAGCTCTTCGAGGATGACGTCGAGGTCGCTGAGCGGGTCGCGCCCGGGCTCGAGCGTCGCGCAGTCGAGCACGTGCACGAGCGCCGTGCAGCGTTCGACGTGGCGGAGGAACTCCAGACCCAGGCCCTTGCCTTCGCTCGCGCCCTCGATGAGCCCGGGGACGTCGGCGACGGTGAAGCGCACCTCGCCCGCCTCGACGACACCGAGGTTGGGGTGCAGCGTCGTGAACGGGTAGTCGGCGATCTTCGGGCGCGCGGCCGAGACGGCGGCGATGAGGCTCGATTTGCCCGCCGACGGGAAGCCCACCAGCGCGACGTCGGCGACCGTCTTCAGCTCGAGCACGACGTCGCCCTCCCAGCCCGGCGTGCCCAGCAGGGCGAACCCCGGCGCCTTGCGCTTGGGGTTCGCGAGCGCCGCGTTGCCGAGGCCGCCCTGACCGCCGGGAGCGGCGACGAAGCGCATGCCGGGCTCGATCAGGTCGACGAGGGTCGTGCCGTCGGCATCCTTCACGACCGTTCCGACGGGAACCGGCAGCTCCAGGCTCTCGCCGTTGTAGCCGGAGCGGTTGTCGCCCATGCCGAAGCCGCCGTTGCCGGCGGACCGGTGCGGCGAATGATGGTAGGACAGCAGAGTCGTCACCTGCGGGTCGGCGACCAGCACGACGTCGCCGCCGTGCCCGCCGTTGCCGCCGTCGGGGCCGGCGAGCGGCTTGAACTTCTCGCGCCGCACCGAGACGCAGCCGTTGCCGCCCTTGCCCGCGCGCAGGTGCAGCGTCACGCGGTCGACGAAGCTGACCATGGGAACCGCTCTCTGTGAAAGAAGGCGAGGGGCGAGCCGAAGCCCGCCCCTCGCCGAAGAATCTGCGCGAACGCGGAGTTACTCCGCGGCCGCCACGATGTTGACGACCTTGCGGCCGCCCTTCGTGCCGAACTCGACGGCACCGGCGGACAGCGCGAACAGGGTGTCGTCGCCGCCACGGCCGACGTTCACACCGGGGTGGAAGTGCGTGCCGCGCTGGCGGACGATGATCTCGCCGGCGCTGACGACCTGGCCGCCGAAGCGCTTCACGCCGAGGCGCTGCGCGTTGGAGTCACGACCGTTGCGGGTGGAGCTTGCGCCCTTCTTGTGTGCCATCTCTGCGTCTCCCTGGCTACTTGATGCCGGTGATCTTGACGCGCGTGAGGTCCTGACGGTGCCCCTGGCGCTTCTTGTAGCCGGTCTTGTTCTTGAACTTCTGGATCACGATCTTGGGGCCGCGCTCCTCGCCGAGGACCTCGGCGGTGACGGTCACCTTCGCGAGCTTGTCAGCGTCGGTCGTGACGGTGTCGCCGTCGACGAACAGCACGGCGGGCAGCTCGAGCTCGTCGCCGACCTGCGCCTTCTGCCGATCCAGGACGACGATCGTGCCGACCTGGACCTTCTCCTGCCGGCCACCGGCGCGCACAACTGCGTAGACCACTTCACACCTGTTTCTTCTGAGGATGTTTCTTCTGTGGAGCGCTCGGCTCCGGGTTGTTCTGCGGGACGAGACGTCCCGAAAAGCATGCTCGATGCGGAGCCGGAACTCGACGCACCAAGGGACCACTTTACCGGATGCCGCGCGAACGGGCAAAAGCACGCGACGTGCGTGTCGACAGCTCCGTAGCATGGAGCGATGATGATTCTCGTCGACGATGCGCGCTGGCCCGCGCACGGGCGACTCTGGGCACATCTGGTGAGCGATCTGAACCTCGACGAGCTGCACGCGTTCGCGGATGCCAACGGCATCCCCCGCCGCGGATTCGACCTCGATCACTACGACGTGCCCGACGACGCCGTGCCGCGGCTCGTCGCGGCCGGGGCCGAGCACGTGAGCGGGCACGAGCTCGTGCGCCGCCTGATCGCCTCGGGGCTGCGCGTCACCGCCCGCGAGCGCCGCGGGCGGTAGCGCCCGCACGACTCAGACTTCCGGACGCGCGTCTGTGGAGGCTTTCCGACGTTTCGTCTCGCACCTACGGCGCTCGCTCAACGACCGGGGCAAGGGCGCGACATCGGTGGATTTCGCGTCAGGACTCTGCGTGGTCGGGGGTCGCGGCGACGGGCGTGCCGCTGAGTGCGGCCGTCGTCACACGACGCCGGCCGCGGCCCTGCCCGGGCGCCTTCGGCTCGGGGAGGGCGCTGAGCACGGAGTCCAGCAGCAGGTCCTTCTCGGTCTTGGGCGCGGCGGGAGCCTCCGCGCGGTCACCGCGCTTGTTGCGCGGCTTCTTCGGACGCTCGGCGGCGGGCTCAGCGACCGGCAGCACGACCGGGATCGTCTCGGTCACGGGGTGGATGGTCGAGGCGGCGATCTGCGCGAGCGCCGACTTCGCGCTCTCGGTGATCACGTGCGTGCCGCCGTTGCCGTTGCCGTTGGCTGACGAACGCGGCCGGCGCGCACCGGAGGGTCCCGCGGAGGCCCCTCCCGACGGTGCCGCGCTCCGGTGCCGGACGACGGGGTCGTGGTGGACGATGACTCCTCGGCCTGCACACACCTCGCACGCCTCGCTGAAGGTCTCCAGCAGGCCCAGGCCGAGCTTCTTGCGTGTCATCTGGACGAGCCCGAGCGAGGTGACCTCGGCGACCTGGTGCTTCGTGCGGTCGCGGCTGAGGCACTCGATGAGGCGCCGCAGCACGAGGTCGCGATTGGACTCGAGCACCATGTCGATGAAGTCGACGACGATGATGCCGCCGATGTCACGCAGCCGCAGCTGGCGGACGATCTCCTCCGCAGCTTCCAGGTTGTTCTTCGTGACGGTCTCCTCGAGGTTGCCGCCCGAGCCGACGAACTTTCCGGTGTTGACGTCGACGACCGTCATCGCCTCGGTCCGGTCGATCACGAGCGAGCCGCCCGAGGGCAGCCAGACTTTGCGGTCGAGCGCCTTCTCGATCTGTTCCGTGATGCGGAAGCGGTCGAACGGATCCTGCTCGTCCTCGTACTTCTCGACGCGCTCGAGAAGGTCGGGAGCGACACCCTCGAGGTACGACGTGATCGTCTGGTGCGCGTCCTCGCCCTGAATGAGCATTCTCGAGAAGTCCTCGTTGAAGACGTCCCGCACGATCTTCACGAGCAGATCGGGCTCGGAGTGCAGCATCGCGGGCGCGGGGATCGTGTCGACCTGACGGCTGATGTGCTCCCACTGAGAGGTGAGCCGCTGCACGTCGCGCGTCAGCTGGTCTTCGGTCGCGCCCTCGGCAGCGGTGCGGACGATGACGCCGCTGGAAGAGGGCAGCACCTCCTTGAGGATGCGCTTCAGGCGCGCACGCTCGGTGTCGGGGAGCTTTCGCGAGATGCCGTTCATCGCGCCGCCCGGGACGTACACGAGATAGCGACCCGGCAGCGAGATCTGGCTCGTCAGGCGGGCGCCCTTGTGGCCGACCGGGTCCTTCGTCACCTGCACGAGAACGCGGTCGCCGCTCTTGAGCGCGAGCTCGATGCGGCGCGGCTGATTGCCGGTCTCGACGGCATCCCAGTCGACCTCGCCGGAGTAGAGCACGGCGTTGCGGCCCCGACCGATGTCGACGAACGCGGCTTCCATGCTCGGCAGGACGTTCTGGACGCGACCCAGGTACACGTTGCCGATGAGCGAAGACTCCTGGCTGCGGGCGACGTAGTGCTCGACGAGCACGTCGTCCTCGAGGACGCCGATCTGGACGCGCCCGTTCTTGGAGCGCACGACCATGACGCGGTCGACCGCTTCGCGGCGGGCGAGGAACTCGGCCTCGGTGACCACCGTGCGCCGGCGCCCGGCCTCGCGGCCGTCGCGACGGCGCTGCTTCTTGGCCTCGAGCCGTGTGGAGCCCTTGATGCGCTGCGGCTCGGTGATCAGTTCCACGGCGCGCTGACGCGGCTTGCGGGACGGGCGCTCGTTCCGCTCGCCGCGCTCATCGAGGGTCTGGTCGTCGCCGTCGGATGCCGAGGCGGAGCCGCCCCGTCGGCGTGTGCGCCGTCGCGCGCTCGCGCCTGGCTCACGGCCCGGGTCGTCGCGATCGTCACCGCGGCCGCCGGTCGGCGACGCGGGCAGCGCGACGATCTCGGGCGCGTAGAACATGAGCTGCGTCGACACCTGCGACACGAACTCCGCCGGCAGCAGGCCCAGGGAGACGGCGGTCGGGGGCTCGTCCGACGGTGCAGGCGCGGCGTCTGCGGCCGGCTCCGGCTCGGCTTCCGCGGCCGGCAGGATGCCGTCGACGGTCGCCTCGGCATCCGCCACGACCGCTTCCTCCGCGACCTCTTCTGTGATCGCCGCGTCCTGGGCGGTGCTCTCGGCTTCGGCGAGCGCCTCGACCTCCGCCGTCAGCGGGGCATCCGCCCGCTCGTGTGCCGTGCCAAAGGTGTCATTGTTCTCATCGGCCATCTCTGGCGAACTCCTTGCGAGCCGGCTCCGCGGGCCGGCCCGGGCAAATCTGGCGACGTCGCTCCGCTCGGGAGGTGCCGCGTACTCATACGGTCTGCAGTCTCACCCGCTCTTGCGCGGGGCTCGTCCTGCGGGGCGTTCATCGCCCGAAGTCTTCTGTGATGTCTTCTGTGATGCCGGGGTGCGGCGCGGCCGCGAAGGCATCGGCCCCCATTATCTCACTTTCGTCCACAGATTTTGCCGAGCCCCTCCTGCGCCCGTGTCGCGCGACAGCTGCGCCCGGGTGAGAGAATGAGCGGATGCCGCCACGCACCATCGACAGCCGTCCGATCGCTCTGTCCGTGTGGCTCGTCCTGGCCGGTGTCATCGGATGGATCGCGGCCTTCGCCCTCACCGTCGAGAAGTTCGACAAGCTGCTCAACCCCGACTCGGGGCCCGCGACGTGCGACTTCAGCGTCATCGTCCAGTGCAGCGCGAACCTCGATTCGTGGCAGGGCAGCGTGTTCGGCTTTCCGAACCCGATCCTGGGCGTGGCGGGCTGGGTCGCGCCGATCGTCGTCGGCATGGCGATCCTCTCCGGGGCCCGCTTCGCGCGCTGGTTCTGGTGGGCTTTCGCGGCGGGTATCACCTTCGCCTTCGGTTTCGTGGTGTGGCTCATCAGCCAGAGCATCTACGCGCTCGGCACGCTGTGCCCGTGGTGCATGCTCACGTGGCTGGTCACGATCCCGACGTTCTACGCGGTCGTGGTGCACCTGCTGCGCTCGGGGGTCGTGTCGAACGCCCCGAAGGTGCGGGCTGTGGGGCGTTCTCTCGGCGCGTGGGTGCCGCTGATGGCGCTGCTGAGCTACGCCGTCGTGCTGCTGCTCGCGCAGCTGCGCCTGAACGCGATCCCCCAGCTGCTCGACGTCGTGTTCTGAGCCTCGGCGCGACGCGCACCCCGAGGCATCCCTCGCTTGGCAGGTCTGACCGGATGCCAGACCGCGGCGCGACAACAACTGCCACCCCCACGAAGCACAAGCGCGAGGCATCCCTCACCTGACAGTCCTGGTCGGATGCTCCAGCGCGACGCGACGACGAGTGCCACCACGACGAGACGGAGCGTGCGCGGCATCCACCTGGCAGTCGTGGCCGGATGCCAGCTCGCGATCCGCCCACGACTGCCACCCCGACGGGGATCACGGGCACGGGGCATCCCTCACCTGGCAGTCGTAGCCGGATGCCAGGCCGCGATCCGCCCACGACTGCCACCCCGACGGGACACATCGCCGGGGCGCACGCCTCAGCGCACGCCTCGTCAGAACCAGATCGCGAGCTCGCGCGCCGCGGACTCGGGGCTGTCGCTGCCGTGCACGAGGTTCTGCTGCACCCTCGTGCCCCAGTCGCGGCCCAGGTCTCCGCGAATCGTGCCGGGCGCCGCCGCCGTCGGCTCGGTCGTGCCGGCGAGGGAGCGGAAGCCCTCGATCACGCGGTTGCCCGCGACGCGCATCGCGACGATCGGGCCGGACAGCATGAACTCCACGAGCGGCTCGAAGAAGGGCTTGCCGACGTGCTCGGCATAGTGCTGCTCCAGCAGCTCGCGCTCGGGCTGGACGAGCTTGATGTCGACGAGCACGTAGCCTTTCGCTTCGATGCGGGCGAGGATCGCGCCGGTCAGTCCGCGTGCGACGCCGTCGGGCTTGACGAGGACGAGGGTCTGTTCCGTGGGCATGTCAGTCTCCGTTCGTTGCGGCGCGGGCCGCGTTGCGGCGGTCGAGGGCACCGCCTTTGATCGTCGCATACGCGTACATGGCACCGAAAATGACCGCCACCAGAGCCAGCGCGGGAACCAGAAGCGCGCCGAGCGCGACCACGGCGTGCAGCACCCACCCCAGCACGATGCCCCACCGGTGCCGGAGCACCCCTGCGGCGGCGATCATGACGATCGCGAGGACGCTGCCCCCCACGATCGCCCACCAGTGCGCGATGCCGTCCGGCAACGCCTTCAGCCCGTAGACCACGAGGCCGCCGAGGAAGACGACGAGCGACTCGCACCCCAGCACGACCGACCCGAGCGACTCCGCGGCGCCGCGCGCGCGCCGCGGGCGCGAGCCGGCGCGGGATCCGTCGGCGGGCATCGCTCCGGTCATGACGGCCACCCGTCCTTCCAGTCCTCGGCGGCCGCGAGGTGCAGTGCTTCCCCCGCGAGAAAGACGCTGCCCGCGATGACGACGGCACGGCGCTCGGATGCCGCGGCCCACGCGCGCGCGGCATCCGCCGCCTCCGCCAGCTCGCGGTACACGCTGACCTGCCGGCCCGCGGCCTCGACCAGATCGGCGAGGGCATCGGGGTCGGCCGCCCGCTCAGAGGCGGGCGCCGTCGCGAAGACGTGCGTCGCGACGGAGGCGACCGCCGCCACAATGCCCTCGACGTCCTTGTCGCCGAAGACGCCGAGAACGACGCCCCACTCGTCGAAGTCGAACGACTCGGTCAGCGCCGCGACCAGGGCACGTGCCCCGTGCGGGTTGTGCGCGCTGTCGACGAGCACCGTGGGCGCCACTCCGACGAGCTGTAGCCGGCCGGGCGAGGTGACCTGCGCGAGTCCTTCCGCGACGGCGTCGCCCGCCAGCGGCTGGCCGGGCGCTCCGATGAGCGATTCGACGGCCGCGATCGCGAGCGCCGCGTTATGGCCCTGGTGCGCGCCGTGGAGCGGCAGGTACAGCTCGTCGTAGGCTCCGTCGAGACCGCGGACGCTCAGCTGCTGCCCACCGACCGCGAGCGTCTGGGCGGTCAGCCCGAAACCCGAGCCCTCGACGGCGAGCGTCGCGTCGCGCCTGCGCGCGGCATCCTGGAGCACCACGAGGGCTTCCGGCGTCTGCTGCGCCGAAACGACCGCTGCGCCGTCCTTGATGATCCCCGCCTTCACCGACGCGATGGCCTCGATGGTCGCACCGAGCCGGTCGGTGTGATCGATGTCGACCGGCGCGAACACGGCGACGTCGCCGTCGGCGGTGTTCGTCGAGTCCCACGATCCGCCCATGCCCACCTCGATCACGGCGACGTCGACGGGAGCGTCGGCGAAGGCGACGAAGGCGAGCACCGTGAGCAGCTCGAAGAAGGTGAGGGCGGCGTCGCCGGATGCCTTCAGCTCGGCGTCCACGAGGTCGACCAGCGGCGCGATCTCCTCCCACGCGTCGGCGATGAGGCCGTCGGCGATCGGCTCGCCGTCGATCATGATGCGCTCGGTGAACCGCTCCAGGTGCGGGCTCGTGAACAGCCCCGTGCGCAGTCCGTGCGCGCGGACGATCGACTCGACCATCCGAGCGGTCGAGGTCTTGCCGTTGGTGCCCGTCACATGCACGACGCGGTAGGTGCGCTGGGGGTCGTCGAGCAGCTCCAGAACGCGCCGCGTGCGCTCGACGCGTGGCTGCACCCACTGCTCGCCCTGGCGGGTGAGGAGGGCGGCGTAGACGGCATCCGCGCGTCGCCGCTCGCCCGAAGGCCGATCGTCTGTGCGCCGGTCGCTCACGAGACGCCCCCGATGCGGACGACGCCGATCGTGACGGCGCCGCGATTGGCGTAGGTGCCCGCCGCGACCTCGGCCTCGTACTCGGGTTCGGTGATCTCTCCCGAGGCGAGCAGCGTGGCTGCCCGGCCGCCCACGCGGTAGGCGACCGCAAGTGTCTCGGCGGCGACGCCCGCGACCTCGAAGGCGGCAGCGACGGCCTGCGCGTCGGCGTCGTCGTGGAAGACCAGCCGCAGGCCGATGCGGTCGCTCACCTCGAACCCGGCGCCCTTGCGCGTGTCCTGCACGGCGCGGATGACGTCGCGCGCGAGGCCCTCCGCCTCCAGCTCGG
>JASGGN010000028.1:0-25552 GCA_047605005.1 Microbacterium sp. | reverse complement strand
CCGAGCTGATGGGCATCACGAAGGCGTCGCTCGCGACGGAGTCGTGGCTGTCGGCCGCGTCGTTCCAGGAGACCACCCGCGTCCTGACGCAGGCGGCCATGGAGGGCAAGAGCGACCCGCTCGTGGGCCTGAAGGAGAACGTCATCATCGGAAAGCTCATCCCCGCCGGGACCGGGCTTGCGACGTACCGCAACGTCACGGTCGAGGCGACCGAGGAGGCCAAGAGCGAGCGGTACCCCAACCGCATCTTCGCCTCGGACGGCGCCTACAGCGACGCCGACCTGAGCTACGTCGACTTCGACAGCTTCACGACGGACGACTTCACGCCCGGCACCTACAACTGAGCCGCACGTCGCGCCCCGAGAGCCCCCGGATCGTTCCGGGGGCTCTTCGCGTCTTGGGCTCTTCGTGTCTGGGGAACGCCCCTCGGTCGTTGAGCGAGCGCAGCGAGTCGAAACGCGGCAGTCGCCTCGGCACGGTCGTGCGTGCCGCGCACTGTGCTCGAGCGAGCGCCGAACGAGGGCTGACCCGAAAGGGGAGAACCTGGCGGCTCGCGGGGCGGGGGCGGAGCGAGTGGCCGGGACGCGCGTAGCGTGGGGGTGTGGCTCGGGTCGGGGGGAGGAACGCGGTCGTCGCGTGGATCGTGGGCATCCTGTGCCTGGCGGCGGTCGCCGTCATCGCGTTCCTCGCATCGCCGCTGCTGCCGACCTCGATCGCGTGGCTCAAGACGGCGGTGGACCCGAGCGCCACGGGGAGCACGGGCGCGACCTCCGTCGCAACCGACGAGGAGACGACTGCCGAGGGCCTGCCCGCGGAGTGCTCAGACCTCTACGACGATGCACTCTGGGCCGCGCTGCGTTTCGCGGACGGAGCGGAGCTCACGTCGTCGCAGGACGCCCCCGTCACGACCGCGAGCGCGCTCGTGACCGCGCTGAAGCCGCAGGTGCTTCTGACCTGCTCCTGGGACTCCGACGCGGGCACGGTTTCCACGACGCTCGCGACCGTGCCGCCGGATGCCGGGGCCATCGCCGAGGCGGCGCTGCCCGGCGCGGGCTTCGCGTGCGAGGACGAGTCCGACCGCACGCGGTGCACGCGCACGGACGGTGACCTGGTCGAGACGATCGAGGCCGGCGACGGGCTGTGGGTGTCGACGAGTGAGGATGCCTGGCATCCCGGCCGCCTCGCCTCCGCCGTCGCCGAGCGGGTCTGGGGCTGACCGCACCGCCGGCACATCTGGCGGCGGCTGACGCCAAGGGGAGTGCGTAGCGGCCGAAGGTGACACCTCTGCGCCGCCGGTGTGCCGCGGGTGCGCCGGGCATCGTGCGCCGGGCATCGTGCGCCGGGCATTGTCACCGGGCATCGTGCGCCGGGCTCAGCCGCAGCGCAGCGCCGTGTCAGCCCCAGAGAGCCGCGATGATGGCGTCGGTGTAGCCGGCCGGCGCGAGGTTCGAGTACTGCGTGTCGATGATCACGCCGTCGCGGTAGAACAGGGTGCGCCCCTCGGTGATGCCGGCAACCGTGGTGCTGTCCCACGTCTTCTCGCAACGCACGCCGTCGTCGGGCTCGTAGCAGGTGTACCCCTCGCTGGTACTGAGCTCGTACAGCGCATCGCGCGCTTCTTCGTCGGGGGAGTAGCCGATCACGGTGACGAGCCACGTCGCGGTCGTGCCCGGGTCGGCCCACACGCACACCCGTGCGCCGTCGCTGCGGATGCCTCCGCCCATCCCGTCGGCGTTGAGCGTGACACCGTCGAGCTCCGTGAGCACGTCTTCCGTGAGGATGTCGCGGCAGCCTTGGGGTAGCTCCTCGGGCAGCGCGGTCGTCGAGGTCGACGCTCCGATCGGGAAGTCCGCGATGGCCACGGGGGTGACCGTCGGCGTGGGGGTGGCCGAGGCGGTCGCGGCGGCATCCGCCGTGCTCGACGAGGTCTCGGGGTCGGGTGAGCCCGCGCAGCCGCTGAGCGTGGTCGCCAGCGCGATCGCCGCCGCGATGCCGGCAGCGGCGAGAGGGAAGCGGGCGACGTGTCGGCGGCTCATGCCCCCACGATAGGCGCAGGCGCGCGCCGCGCGGGTCTCGACACGACGGCAAGCCTCCGCTGCGTGTGCGAAGCCGGGCGTTACGCTCGCTGTGCGGGACGTCTGTCCCGGATGATCCACCCAGCGATCCACCCAGAGTGATCTGCCCGTGTGAGGAGCACACGCCATGAGCGACCCCCAGTACGCAGAGCCGGTCGAGCAGGATGCCGCGCAGGCGACGTCGGCCGCCGATGTCGTCGCGAGCGCGAACGCGGGCCTCGCGGACGCGGAGGCCGTCTCGCGCGAGGTCGTCGCCGACGAGACGGCCGTCGCGGATGCCGTTGCCGAAGAGCCCGCTGCCGCCACTGTCGCGTACGGCGAGGGCTACGGGAAGCACTGGGACGACGAGCCGGTCGACGAGAGCTACACACCGGGCGCGTACTCCACGACGCCTGCGGATGCCGCGCCGACGGAGGTCGTCGCTCCCGCCGCCGCATCGGTGGCCGACGTGGCGCCGACGGTGGCCGTCGCGCCCGCGGCGCCCGCCGCACCGTCGCCGCAGCCGATCTTCGTCCAGGCTCCCGAGGCGCCGCAGCCGCGCGGCAACCGCGGTGCCGCCGGTGCCATCGGCCTGCTCGCGGCCGTCTCCTTCGGCATCCTGTACCTCGGTGCCGCCCTGGGGCTGCGGCTGCTGAGCGGGGAGATCGTGGTGACCGGCCTCGGCACCGAGGCGCTCGTCGCGGTGACCTCGTGGTGGCTGTGGGTCCCGGTCGTCGTCTTCTTCCTCGCCTTCTGGCTGCTGGGCGCGATCATCAACCGCGCCCGCTGGGGGTACTGGGTGATCTTCGGCCTGCTCGTGGGCGGTGCGTCGTACGGCGGGCATCTGCTCGGCCAGCTGTTCCAGGCGCCGTTCTGGACGCTCACGGCGCGGCAGGGCCAGGAGCTCGTCGCCGGCCAGTTGCTCGCGCCGCTGGCGATCGTCGCCCTCGTCATCGGTCGTGAGCTCACGATCTGGTTCGGGGCCTGGGCCGCCGCGCGCGGCAAGCGCATCAGCGAGCTCAACCGCGAGGCGCAGCGCGAGTACGAGCGCACGCTCGAGGCGGGGCCGCGCATCCAGCAGGGCTGATGCCCTCGCCGCCCGGTGGAGCGCAGCCTGCGCCCCCGTCCGGCGTGTCGCCGGCGACGGCGGTCGCTTTCGCGACGGTCGGGTTCTTCGCCCTCGTGGTCGCGGGGTTCGGGCTGCTGAGTCTGCTCGCGGATGCCGAGGTGCTCTCCGTGCCGGGTCTCGGCCAGCTGCCGGGCGTCGTCGCGGCCGCCGCCGCCGTGACCGCCTTCGCGATCGGGGCCTGGCTCACGGTGCGGGCGGGGCGGGCGGTGCGGGCGGTGCGGCCCTCGTTCGGTGCGGTCGTGGCGATCGTCGCGGCATCCTTTCTCGCCTACCTCGCCGGCCTGCCGGTGGGCGCGGCGCTCTCCGGTGTCGAGCTCGGGCGCGCGCTGGCGGCTGACGCGGAGTTCGCGACCTCCTGGTTCGCCGTCGTGCTGGCATCCGCCGCCCTCGTCGCCGGCTGGGCCGCCGTCGCGCTCGTGCGCACGCGCGCCCGGCGCCCGCGCTGGCCCTGGGAGCGCGACGACCCCTCGGACCGCGACGAGCCCTGACCTCGCGTCGTGTGGCGGTTGTGGTCGGATGCCTGGCCTCGAGGCGGCCACGAGTGCCACCTGAATCTCGTGGGGAGTCGTGGCGGGGGTTTCGTGTGGCGGTTGTGGTCGGATGCCTGGGGCTGAGGCGGCCGCGAGTGCCGCCTGAATCTCGCGGGGAGTCGTGGCGGGGGTGCGCGCGTCCTGTGCGCGGCATACCCATTCGACAACTCAGCCAAGGAATTGCCGCGCGTGGCGCTCGGCCTCAGGCTTGCTCAGCGTTCTCCTGCGGCACTTCGAGCAGGCGGAGGAAGTCGTCGAACAGTCCGACCATGTCGACAGCCTGCGGATCGAGCAACCACTGCAGTTGCAACCCATCCATCATCGCCGTCACCAACTGGCCGACCCGATTCGGGTCAACATCGGCGCGGACGGCCCCCTCTTCCTGCAGCCGCGCGAATGACGCGTCGTCCTGGTGGCGAAGCGCGCGATAGCGCTCGCGGAAAGACTCGTGCGCGGGGTGCTGAGGGTCGGTCGCCTCAGCGGACAAGACGACGTGCAGGGCGACCAGGCCGGGTGACTGGGCGTTGCGGGCGACTTGGGCGCGCATGGTCTCGATGAACGTCGCGCCGGCAGCTTCCGACTCTTGGCGGCGCCGCAAATCTATTTCGTCACGCTCGGCGATCGTCGCCGCCAAGAGGCCGACTTTCGTGCCGAAGTGGTGGAGGAGGCCGGCATCGGAGATGCCCACCCGACGCGCGACCTCGCGCAGCGAGGTGCCGCGATAGCCCTGCTCGCCGAAAACGCTGACGGCGGTCTCGAGGATCGCCTCACGTCGCCTGTCTCCGCGCGCGCGCCGCAGATCGGTCCTGACCTTGCGACGACCCGATCCGTTGTCTTGCTTGTCGTTCATCGATCTCCTTGTTGCGCTCGATGATCACACAGTTTATGGTGAACAATGTAAGCTAGCGCTTGCTAGGTTTGTTTGCATCGGGGGATGCCCCGGAACTCAACGAGGAGGATCACATGAACAGAGGACGCAAGGCGCTCGCTGTCGGAGCTATCGGCGTCGTCGGGCTGCTCGCATTTGCCGGCTGCGGACGGGCCGATGACTCCGGCACGGACAGCGATGCCGGCACGACATCGATCGATGACTCGCCTGCGACGGGCGAGATCACCATCTGGGCAATGGGCGAGGAAGGGGAAAACCTCGCCGACTTCTCTGAGGCGTTCATGGAGGAGAATCCGGATGCCACTGTCACCGTGACGAGCATTCCTTGGGCCGACGTCATGACCAAGTACCAGACGGCCGTCGCCGCGGGCACGGTGCCCGATGCCATCATGATCGGCTCGTCATACCTGCCCGCGATGGTCGCGGCTGGTGGGCTGGCGGCTGTGCCCGACGGCCTCGTCGACGACAGCACCATGAACGAGACGGCTGTCGAGTCGACTGTTGTCGATGGCGTGTCGTACGCCGTGCCGTGGTACGTCGAGACCCGCGTGCTGTATTACCGCAGCGATCTCGCCGACGCCGCAGGTCTGTCCGCGCCCACGACGTGGGACGAACTGAGCGAGTTCGCTTCGGGGCTCCAGAGCGCGGGCTCGCAGTACGGAATCCAGTTGCCGATGGGCGACGCGGAGGACTCCACACAGGTCATCATGCCGTTCTACGCACAGGCGGGAGGCGAGGTGCTCAACTCCAGCGGCGACGCATATGCCTGGGACCATGACGCACTGGTCGATGCGCTCGAGTATTACGCCTCGTTCTTCGTGGACGGCCTCGCTCCCACCTCGGGTTACGGCGATTCGCAGACCGCCGCGTTCGTGGACGGATCGAATCCCGCGTTCATCTCCGGTCCGTGGATGGTGTCTGTTCTGGCGGACATGCAGGGCGATGACTGGGTGGCCGAGAACGTCGCGACGGTGACGGTTCCTGCGGGCTCCGAGAATGACGACTCGTACCTGGGCGGAGGGCACCTCGGTGTGTTCAGCGATGCGGAGAACGCCGACGGCGCCTGGAAGTTCGTCCGCTGGCTGTCCGAAGCCGAGACGCAGGAGGAATGGTTTGAGCTGACGAGCGACCTGCCCGCCGTGACGTCGGTGATGAGTGACGACAGCTTCGCTTCCGATGCGCGCTTGTCGGTGCTGAGCGACCAGCTGCAGAACACGTGGGCGCCCCCGTCTGTGCCGAGCTGGAACGAGATGTCGGCGTTCATTGAGACCGAAGCCGAGAAGGTCGCCAATGGCAGTAGCGCCGATGACGCGGCAACTGCCATCGAGGCGAAGGCTGAGTCGCTCGGAACTGGTTGGTAAGCACTGTGGCGCTTACCAACGTGGGCACCATCCACGACGCTGGGCGGAGGAGCTTCGCCGCCCAGCGTCGCCACACGGCGCTGGTGGCGTGGATGTTCGCCCTGCCGTTCATCGTGATCTTCGCGGTGTTCATGCTGGGGCCGCTGATCGGATCTTTCGTGATGTCCTTCACCGACCTGGGGGTGAAAGATCTGCGCTCGCCGCTGGCGGTGAACTTCATCGCGTTCGACAACTTCGTCGCGCTTGCTCAGGACGAGCTGTTCCTGAAGTCGATCATCAACACGTTCTACTTCGTGATCATCGGCATCCCGCTGACGATGGTGGCGGGGCTGCTGCTCGCCGTCGCCTTGAACTCGGGAATCGACAAGCTCCGTAGCGTCTTCAGGGTCGGCTACTACACGCCGGTCGTGACCTCGATCGTCGCGGTAGCGGTGGTATGGCGCTTCATCCTGCAGGACTCCGGCCTCACGAACACCGTGCTCAGCTGGATCGGCATCGACGGGCCGGACTGGCTCAACGACCCCGTATGGGCGATGCCGTCGATCATCGTCATGGCGGTCTGGCGGAACATGGGCACGCTCATGATCGTCTTCCTTGCCGGGCTGCAAGCCATTCCGCGGGAGCTGTACGAAGCGGCGGAGATGGACGGAGCAGGAACCTGGCGCCGATTCACGGGACTCACCGTTCCGCTCATGCGGCCCACGCTCCTGCTGGGTGCGGTACTGCTCTCGGTCGGCTTCCTGCAGGTGTTCGAGGAGCCGTTCGTCATGACGCAGGGCGGCCCGCTCAACTCGACTCTCACCATCAGCTACTACGTCTACAACCAATTCGGCTACGGCGACTACTCCCTGGCGTCGGCGGCCGCCTACGTGCTGTTCGCGCTGATAGCGGCGCTGTCGGCCGTGCAGTTCCGATTGCTGCGTTCGAAGGATGACTGATATGACCGGTCTCGTCTCGTCCCCGTCCGGCTCGCCGACGTCCGCCGGGAGCACTCGCCCTCCCCGCCGTCCCCGACGGGAGGTCCCATGGTCGCGGGCGGCAACCTACCTTGCGCTGACGATCGGGCTGATTCTCACGCTGATGCCTTTCCTGTGGATGTTGCTGGGCAGCTTCAAGACGCAGGGGGAGCTGCTGCAGCGGCCGATCACATGGTGGCCCGAGCTGGCGACCCTCGACAACTACTCCCGCTGGTTGACCCAGCTCGACTACGGCCAGTTCTTCTTCAACTCCGTCGTGGTCGCGGTCGTCGTGGTGCTCGGCAACATCGTGTTCTGCTCGATGGTCGCGTACGCCCTCGCCAAGCTGTCGTTCCCGGGCAAGAAGGTGCTCTTCGGCCTCGTCCTGTTGACGCTGATGGTTCCCGGTGTCGTCACGCTCGTGCCGATGTTCGTCCTGGTGGCCAATATGGGGCTGGTGAACACCTACCCCGCGCTGATCCTGCCGTTCCTGGCGGGTCCCCTCGGCGTCTTCCTGATGAGGCAGTTCATCATGGGCGTCCCTGACGCGTTGCTGGAGGCGGCGCGCATCGACGGCGCAGGAGAGTTCCGCATCTTCGTGCGCATCGTGCTGCCGCAGTGCGGCCCCGCGATAGCGACGCTCGCGATCCTCACCTTCCTCGGATCGTGGAACAACTTCCTGTGGCCGCTCGTCGTGGCTCAGACCGAGAAGATGTACACCCTTCCGGTGGCGCTCTCGCTCTACTCGGTCGGCTCCAACGGCACCTACTATGGGTTGCTGATGGCGGGTTCCGTGCTTGTCGTGACGCCGATCCTCATCCTGTTCCTGTTCCTCCAGCGCTACTTCGTGCAGGGGATCGCCATGACCGGGCTCAAGTGAACCCAGACAAGGACCGAGCCATGACGGCACTCGCTTTTCCCGACGGCTTTCACTGGGGTGCGGCGACCGCCGGGCACCAGATCGAAGGCGGCAACGTCAATAGCGACTGGTGGTCGCGCGAGGTCGCCCACGGCAGCGACATTCCCGAGCCCTCGGGGGACGCCGCTGACGGCTATCACCGCTATCGCGAAGATATCGCGCTGCTGGCCGCGTCGGGGTTGAACACCTATCGGTTCTCGCTGGAGTGGTCGCGCATCGAGCCTGCGGAGGGGATGGTCTCGCGGGCAGCGTTGGCCCACTATCAGCGAGTGATCGACTGTTGTCACGAGTTCGGCGTGAGCCCGGCGATCACCATCTACCACTTCACGACGCCTCGTTGGTTCGCGCACGACGGCGGCTGGCGGAACCCCGCGTCCCCGAGGCGCTTCGGACGGTTCGTGGAGACGGTGCTTCCCCTGCTGGTCACCGCATCGCATGTGTTCACCATCAACGAGCCCAACATCTTGGCGATGATCTTCGCGGGCAAAGCGGGCAATCAGCAGATCCAGGCGGGCTCCCTGCCCGCGCCTGACGCCGCCGTCACCGAGCACATCATCGCCGCGCATCACCGTGCGGTCGAACTCGTCCGCACCGTCGGTCGCCCCGTCGGCTGGCCCGTCGCGCCGCAGCAGTTCTATGCCGACCCCGGCGCTGAAGACGTCTTGCGCGCATACGCGTATCCGCGCGAGACCATCTTTCTCGAGGCATCCCGCGGCGACGACTTCGTGGGAGTGCAGGCCTACACGCGCACGCGGATCACCAAGGACGGGCCGCTGCCTGCGCCCAAGGATGCCGAGCAGACCCTCACGGGCTGGGAGTACTACCCGCCCGCGATCGCCGAGGCGGCCCGTCTGGCCCACGATATCACCAAGCTGCCTGTCTACGTCACCGAGAACGGCATCGCGACGGCCGACGACGCCCGCCGCATCGACTACACGCGTGGTGCGCTCGAGGCGTTGCACGCGGAGATCGCGCGCGGGCTCCCTTTGATCGGATACTTGCACTGGTCCCTGCTCGACAACTACGAGTGGGGCTCGTACCGCCCGACGTTCGGACTGATCGGCTGGGACCGTGAGACGTTCGAGCGACGCCCGAAGCCGAGCCTTTCGTGGCTCGGCGAAGTGGCCCGCCGCAACGCCCTGACCGTCACGGCCTGAACGGATCGCTCGTGCATGCGCCCGGCGCGCTGCAACTCGAGCGGAAATCCGGAAATCCCCCCGAAAGCCGGCGCGAAGCGCGACAATGGAACGATGGAGCGGTCCCTCGAGACCCAGGTGAGTCAGGCGGTCGACGCCTGGCTGCGCTGGCTGCCGCGGTGGGAGCCGGCAACCCACCGCGGCCGGGTCGCACCATGCCGGCGCTGCTTCGGCTCGCCCGTGCTGTCAGCCGCGGGGCTCGGCTCCGACGTGCCGCACGGCGTGCAGCACGGGCTGTCGACCCGCATGAAGACGATCGTCGACCACGCGGTCGCCGAGTACACCTCCCGCAACCTGCCGATGCTGCAGGCCGAGCTCGATCAGCAGGCCGCGCGCAACCGCGCGCGCAGCTATCGCCCCGCCGAGGGGCTCGACCCCGAGTTCGAGGGACTGCCGCTGGACCCCGAGCCGCTTCCGGACGCCCCGTTCCTGTTCACGATCGGCGGTCTCGCCGCAGAGGTCGACGCCGATCTGCCCGAGCTGCCGCCGCTGAGCGAGGCCGCCAAGGCGGCGCTGCGCCAGGAGGTCTCACTCGCCGACGACTACGCGAGCATGATCGGCCGCGAGGTGTGCGCCGTGCTGCTGCACCACCGGCTGCGCATCCAGGCGGCGATCGGGCAGTACGTGGAACCGCAGATCGCCGCCATGCTCGAAGAGCTCACGCGCTCGCTCGATGCTCCGTTCGACCCGAGAGCCGATCGGGGAACGCGCGAACCGTGAGGCACCCCCGCCGGAGGCCTTGCTAGAATGCTCACGGTCGGTGCTGGGGGTGCCGGGCAGGAGCGAATTGGGGGGCGCTATGGCGCGCAGACTGCCGCCCGCTCCGCCCCTGCTTCCGGGCCTCGACTACGTGCGCCCGCTCGGATCGGGCGGCTTCGCCGACGTCTTCCTCTACCAGCAGGACATGCCGCGCCGGCAGGTCGCCGTCAAGGTGCTGCCGGCGGGCCAGCGCGACCCCGATCTGCTGCGCATGTTCAACGCCGAGGCCGACGTTCTCGCGCACCTGTCGGCGCATCCCGCGATCGTCACCGTCTACCAGGCCGGCATCTCCGCCGACGGCCGCCCCTACATCGTCATGGAGTACTGCCCCGGATCGCTCGCGCAGCGCTACCGGATCGAGCGGATGCCGGTCGAGGAGGTCCTCCGGGTCGCCGTGCGCCTGTCCGGAGCCCTCGAGTCCGCGCATCGCGCGGGCCTCATCCACCGCGACATCAAGCCGAGCAACATCCTCGTGACGACCTTCGGGTCCGCCGTGCTCGCAGACTTCGGCATCTCGTCGTCGCTGCTGCGCGGGACGGATGCCGAGGTGCTCGCCATGTCGATCCCGTGGAGCGCGCCCGAGGTCGTCGCCGAGCAGAGCACCGGCACGATCGCGAGCGAGGTGTGGAGCCTCGGCGCGACCGTGTACTCGCTGCTGGCCGGGCACAGCCCGTTCGAGCGCCGCGAGAAGGGCCAGAACACGCGCGAGTTGATGCTCCGCCGCATCGCGCGCGCGACCTTCGTGCCGGTCGCCCGCACGGATGTCCCCGACGCCCTCCAGCAGGTGCTCGCGACCGCGATGTCGCGCGACGTCGCTGGCCGCTACGCCTCGGTGCGGGAGTTCGGCGAGGCCGTGCGCGCCGTGCAGCGCGCCGAGGGGCTCGCTCCGACGCCGCTCGAGGTCCCCGTCGACGAGTGGGTCCCCGCTGCGGATGCCGTCGACTTCGCGGACACGAGCGCGCGCGGTCCGGTGCGCTCGCGCGTGGCGCGCGAGCCCCGCCGCACGGCCTCGGCACGCGAGGCGACGGGGCATCCCACCGGGCCGCGTGGCTCGCGCGACCCGCGCGACCCGCGGGACGAGGACTCGAGCATCGCAATGCCGCCCGCGCGCGCGTCGCACCGGGTGTGGTCGTGGCTCGTGATCGGTGCCGTCGTGCTCGTCGCCCTGCTCGTGGGCATCGGCGCGGTCTGGACGGGGCTGCGCTGATGCGCCGGTCCACCGCGACGGGCCTGATCGCCGCGGGGGTCGCGATCGCCGTCGTCGTGGCGATCAGCATCCTGTGGCCGGGCCTGGACGCGCAGCAGACACCGCCGCGCGAGACGACCGCGTGGGTGCTGCAGTCCGACGGTCTGCGCTATGCGCGCGTGAACACGGCGGTCGACGAGCTCGACACGGTGCGCTCCGTGAGCAATCCGAGCCGGATCGTCTCGACCGCCGACGGAGCGTTCATGTTCACCGACAGCGACGCGAAGGTCATCCGCATCGACGACGCCGTGCCCGTCGACCTCGACGCCGACCAGCTCCTGGCGGCGACGGCGGCGCCGCAGGGCACCGAGGAGGTCGCCACGGGCGGCGACTTCGTCGCCTATCGCACCGACACCGGCGCCGTGTACGCGGGGCGGCTGTCGACCGGCTCGCTCGTGCAGATCGATCCGACCGGCGGGGCAGGCGACGAGGAGGACGCGGACCCGGCATCCGCCTTCGCGGCCGACGCGATCTCGGTCGACGAGCGCGGCGAGCTGTTCAGCTATTCGGCCGAGGCCGGAACCGTCGTGCGCGTCGACATCGCGACGGCCTCCGTGCTCGGCAGCGACGACGTCGACGTCGATGCCACCGATGTCGAGATCACCTCGGCCGGCGACGACTGGGTGCTCGTCGACACCTCGAGCGGGCGCTACTGGACCGCGGAGCGCTCGGATGTCTCCGCCGACGTTACCGGGACGGTCGCGCTCTCGCGCCCCGATCCCGACGGCGACGCGGTCTATCTCGCCGACGAGACGGGGCTCGTGCGCGTGCCCACCTCGAACGACGACGCCGAGCGCATCTTCGGCGACAGCACGACGGCCCGCGGCGCCCCGGCGCGCCCCGTCGTGAACGCCGGCGTCGTCCACGCCGCGTGGCTGCCGGAGGGGGCGGGCCCCGGGACGCTGTGGACCTCGACCGACGGCGACGTGCCCCTGGACTACGCCGGCTCCTCCCTGGGGTCGCAGCGGCGGCCGGTCTTCGTCGACGCGGGTGATTCTCTCCTGCTGAACGACTCCCGCTCGGGCTGGGTGTGGACCGTCCCCGACGGCACCCTGCTGCCCTCGAGTCAGAACTGGGACCTCGACGAGCCCGTCGACGTCGACGCGAGCACGAGCGAGCAGGATCCGCCGGCCGTCATCGACCCCCGGCCGCCCGTCGCGGTCGACGACGACTTCGGCGTGCGCGCCGGCGCTCTGGTCTCACTCCCCCTCCTGCTGAACGATCACGACCCCAACGAGGACGTTCTGGCGATCGACCCGGCTTCCGTGCAGGGCCTGGACGGCGCGTTCGGCACCCTGACCGTGACCGACGACCGTCAACGTCTCGCGATCCGCGTCGCGGCGGACGCGGCGGGCACGGCGACGTTCACCTACGCCGTCTCCGACGGCACGGCCGCCGACGGCCTGATGTCCGAGGCGGCGACCGTGACGCTGCGGGTCGTGGCCGACGACGAGAACTCCGCCCCGGTGTGGTGCGGCGTCACAGGATGCCAGCAGGAGTGGCCGACCCCCGAGGTCGCGCCGGGGGGCACCGTGACCCTCCCCGTGCTCGGCGACTGGGTCGACCCCGAGGGCGACCCCGTGATCCTGCTGTCGGCGGTCGAGCAGACGGGCGTCGGACAGGTCGTCGCGACCCCGGAGGGCACGGTCGTGTTCCAGCACGACGACACCGGTGCGATCACCGAGAGCAGCGAGCAGCTGGCATCCGTCGCCCTCACGGTCGGCGACGCGCGCGGCGCGACGTCGACCAGGTCGCTCACGGTGCGGGTGCTCGCCGACGCGCAGCCCGTGGTGCAGTCGTTCTCGGTGGTCGATGCCGTGGGTTCGCGGGTCACGATCGACGTCGCCCCGCACGTGACCGGAACCGTCGGCGAGCTCACGCTCGTCTCCACGCGCGTGCTCGACGACGCCGCCGCGACCGCGACGGTCGTCAGCGGTTCGACGCGGTTCGACTTCACGGCCGCCGACCCGGGCACCTACCGTGTCGCGGTGACGGTCTCGGCGGGCGGGAAGGAGGCGACGGGGACGGCGCGGGTGACCCTGCTTCCGGCGGATGCGTCCGCGCAGCTGTCCACGGCGCCGGTCGTCGCGTTCGTGCGGCCCCAGGCCGATGCGACGGTCGACGTGCTCGCCGCGGTCTCGAATCCGACCGGACGCGTGCTGCTGCTGAGCGACGTCGTCGTGCACGCGGCGGCCGGTTCGTCGCTCACGGCGGATGCCGTGGGCCAGAGCCAGCTGCGGGTCTCCGGTGCGACGGCGACCGGCGAGCCGGGGCTGCTCGGCACCGTCTCCTACCGGGTCAGCGACGGCACGAGCGACGAGGGCTCCCAGGTCACGGGCGAGGCGACGGTCTACCTGCTGCCGTCCGCGGCCGAGGCCGCGCCCATCACGGTCGACGACGCGGTGGTCGTGCGCGCGGGGACACAGGTCGACCTCTCCGTGCTCGCGAACGACGTCGCCGCCGCCGGCGGGCGCCCGTTGCTCGACCCCGAGTCGGTCGTGTCGTCGTCGCCCGACGCGCTCGCCTTCGCGTCGGGCGACGTGCTGCGCTACCTCGCGCCCACGACGGCGGGGGAGTACACGGTCACCTACCGCGCCTTCACGACCGGCGCGCCCACGCTCGGCGACGTCGCGACCGTGCGCGTGAGCGTAGTCTCGACGGAGTCGAACCGCGCCCCGCTGCCGGCGAGCCTGTCCGGCCGCGTCGCGAGCGGACTGTCGACGAGCATCGCGTTCGACGGGTCCGGAATGGACCCCGACGGCGACGTCGTGCGCCTGGAGAGCATCGTCACCCAGCCCGAGCACGGATCGGCCGCGATCTCGGCGGACGGCACCGCGATCGTCTACACGAGCGTCGCGGGCGTCGCCGGGCAGGACACGTTCACCTACCGCGTCGTCGACGCGTTCGGGGCGACGGCGGAGGGGACCGTCCGCATCGGGGTGCTCAGCGGCGATCCCTCGCCCGGCCCCATCACCTACACCGACTACGTGCACGTGCAAGCCGGTGCCGACAACGTCGTGCGGGTGCATCCGCTGGCGAACGACCTCGACCCGATGCAGGGCACCCTGTCGCTCGTGCGGGTGCAGCCGGACGTGCCCGAGCTGGCACTCGACGGCACGTCGAGCGCGGAGTACGAGCGCCTCTCGGACAGCGTCCAGGAGGTCACGGACGACACCGTCACGATCGCGGCCGGCACCGAGCCGGGCAGCATGGCGTTCCTGTATGACATCGAGTCGTCGTCGGGGAACACCGCGCGGGGCCTTCTGGTCGTGAAAGTCGTCTCCGAACGGGTCCCCGACTACCCGGTCGTCTCCGACACGGTGCTCACCGTCGCCGATCGAGACGACCTCGCGGAAGGCGTCGACGTGCTCGCCGGCAAGGTGCTGTGGTCGGGAGGCGACGCCAGCGACCTCGTCGTCGGGCTCTGGGGTGACTCCGAGGGCGACCCCGAGGGCGTGACCGTCGTCGACGGCCGGATCGTCGCCGACCCCGGCGAGGATGCCCGGCTCATCCCCTTCTCGGTCACCGGCACGACCGTGTCCGGGACGGTGACGACCTACGCGTTCCTGCGGGTGCCGTCTGCGTCGGAGGGCGCGCTGTCGCTGCGGTCGGATGCCGCTCCCCTCGCGGTCGCCGAGGGGGACCAGGCCGACGCCGACGTGGCATCCCTCGTCGCCCTCCCGCCCGGGGGCACGCTCGAGGTCGGCGACGTGCGCGCCGCCGGCGCCCGGGAGGCGGCGACGTGCGCCGCGACCGGCGGCACCGGGATCCGGTACGCGGCGGGGGAGGGCGCCCCCTGGACCGACGCGTGCCTGGTCTCGGTGCGCCTGGGGGGGTCGTCGACCTGGACCGTCCTGTCGATCCCCGTCACCGTCACGCCGATCGACCCGCAGCCCTCGCTCGCACCCGCGTCGCTGGAGGTCGCCCCGGGGGAGACGTACGTCTTCGACCTGTCGTCGATGACGAGCTGGCAGGGTCGCGCCGAAGCGATCGCCTACTCCGTCGCCGACACCGCGGCATCCTTCGCGGTCGCCCTCGCGGGCGGGCGGCTGACCGTCCGCGCCGACGACGCCGCGATGCCCGGAACGGTCGAGAGCGTCGTGGTCGAGGTCACCAGCCACCCCGGCGTCACCCCCGCCCGCATCACGCTGCGGGTGGGCGCCGTGCCGTCGACCCTGCCGCAGGGCGGTCAGGCGTCGCAGCAGTGCAGTCAGGCATCCGGCACCTCGTGCACGATCGAGGTCATCGGCGCGAGCGGCGAGGTCAACCCCTTGCCGAGCACTCCGCTGCAACTGGTCGCGGTCGCCGCCGGAGCCTCCTGCCCCGGCGTCTCGTTCTCGGTCGCGTCCGCGACGAGCGTGCGCGCGAGCTGGAGCGAGGACACGCCGGGGGCGACGTGCTCGGCGAGCTTCACGGTGCGCGACGCGCAGGGGCGGCAGAGCGCCGGGGCGCGAGACGGCACCGTGACGCTCGACCTGCAGGGCTTCCCCGCCGCGCCCGCCTCGGTGTCGCAGTCGGGCTACGCCGACGGCAGCCTGACCCTCGTCGTCGACCCGGGTGCGGCGCAGAGCTCATCGCCCGCCGTCACGGGATTCGAGGTGCGCGGGGAGGGGACGCTCGTGGCGACCTGCTCCGCGCAGGGGGTGTGCCCCGCGATCGCGGCGCCCAACGGCGAGCAGCGCGAGTACGAGGTCGTCTCCGTCAACGCCGTCGGCACCTCCCGCGCGTCGGTGAGCACGACGGCGTGGGCGTACGCCCCGCCCGAGCCGCCGGCGGCCGCGAGCGCCGTTCCCGCGGTCGCCGGCGCGGAGGGCGGGTTCGCCTCGCTCTCGTTCGAGGGGGTGGATGCCGCCGCCACCGGAGCCCTCCAGATCGCGAGCCCCTCGGGGGAGACGGTGACCGTCGCGGTCGCGCTGGGGCAGACGGCGGTGACCGTCCCGTCGTTCCGCGTCGGGTCGAACACCGCGACGCTCGTCACGGTGACGCCGATCTCGCGCTTCGAGGTCCCGCCCGGGCTCGCCGGCCCCGCGATCGAGTCGATCACGGTGTCGGCGCACGGCATCGGCGCCCCGACCTCGCTGTCGCTGTCGCTGTCGGCCGTCAACGTCGGCGACGGCCTCGCCGAGGTCACGGCGGTGGGCTCCGCGGCCGCCGGCGGCGACGATGCGCAGGTGCGCTACGGCATCGTCCCGGAGGGTGAGGACTGCGTCGCGACGGCCGGCGGCGGCACCCGCGTCTTCGGCGACCTGCCCGACGGCCGCCTCTACACCTTCACGCTGTGCGCCGAGTCGTGGTATGACGGCGTCCTGTACGGCCGCGCGACCACGACCGCCGAGGTGCGCGCCGTGCAGAGCGGCGACGCGCCGGAGGGGTACACGTTCGTCGTCGGCCCCGAGGCGCATGTGGCCGACGGCCGTGCGACGTGGACGATCGACAGCACCCCGACCTCGTCCGAGCCGCTCCCCTACAGCAACGTCGCCGTGTTCTCGGGGCTGCCGAGCACCGTGTTCGACACCGACCCCGGCATCCGCGTGCGCTACGAGCACACCTCCGGATGGTGGCAGTCGGCGTGGGGCGAGGTCACGCCGGCGGCCGGGAGCGCCCCCTTCCAGGTGCAGGCGACGTGGTCGCTCGGCGCGTGCAGCGGCGGTGCGCGGCTGGATGCCTCGGGCGCCTCCACCGACGGGCTCGCCGACATCGACTTCGGCACGAGCACGATCGCCTACTACGACGCGAACGGCGCCCTGCTGCCGACGGGCACCGATCCGTGGGTCGTCCCCGCCGCGGCGGTGCGCGTCGAGGGCATCGGCGTGACCGTCGACTGGTCGGCCCAGGACTGGGGCCTGGAGCCGGCGACGGCCACCCTCTCTGCCGTCTGCACGCCCGTTTCCGCAACACCCGAGGACACACCATGACGATCTCCACCGAACAGGCGACCTGGTTCGCGCAGACCTTCGCGGCGCTCGCCGACAACGTCGAGCGCGCTGTGCTCGGCAAGCGCCGTGTCGTCGAGCTCGTGCTGACCGCGATGCTCAGCGAGGGGCATGTGCTGCTCGAGGATGTCCCGGGCACGGGCAAGACCTCGCTCGCCCGCGCGGTCGCGCAGTCGGTGCAGGGCACGCATTCCCGCATCCAGTTCACGCCCGACCTGCTTCCCGGCGACATCACCGGCATCACGGTGTACGACCAGAAGTCCGGCGTCTTCGAGTTCCACGCCGGCCCGGTGTTCGCGAACATCGTCCTCGCCGACGAGATCAACCGCGCGAGCCCGAAGACCCAGTCCGCGCTCCTGGAGGTCATGGAAGAGGGGCGCATCACGGTCGACGGGGTCACGCATCCGGTCGGTGCGCCGTTCCTCGTCCTCGCGACGCAGAATCCCGTCGAACAGGCGGGAACATACCGGCTTCCCGAGGCGCAGCTCGACCGCTTCCTGCTGCGGACCTCGCTCGGCTATCCCGACCACGCCGCGACCGTGCGCATCCTCGACGGCGGTGCCGCGCCGATCGACGCGCTCGCGCCGATCATCACGCCGGGGGCGCTCGTCGGCATGGCCGAGCTCGCCGCCGACGTCTACGTCGACGCCCTCGTGCTCGACTACATCGCGCGCCTGGTCGACGCGACCCGTTCGGCCGACGAGGTGCGCCTCGGCGTCAGCATCCGTGGCGCGCTCGCCCTCACGCGTGCGACGCGCGCCTCCGCGGCCGCGCAGGGGCGCACGTACGCGACGCCCGACGACGTGAAGCGTCTCGCGGTGGCGGTGCTCGCGCACCGCCTCATCCTGCACCCCGAGGCGGAGTTCGACGGGGTGAGCGCCGAGGCCGTCATCGGTCAGGTCCTTCTCGACGTGCCGCCGCCGACGCGCCGGGAGGGCGCATGACCACCGGAGGATCCCGGCTGTCCCGGTCCTCATCGATCTCGGGCTCGGGCTCGGGGTCGATCTCGGGCTCGGGCTCGGGCTCGGGGGAACGCGCGGAGGCGCGCACCGAGGTGACGGTGGGGCGCGGGCGCGTTCTGGTCGGTGCCGCGGTGCGCGCCGCGCGTGCGTGGACGGCGGCGCGAGCGGGGCTGCGGCTCGCGTGGGTGTGGTGCCTGCGCACGATCCGTCCGGCGGGCGCGCTCGTGCTGCTGACCGCGACAGCAGGGCTCGCCGCGGGCGTCGTCTTCGGCTGGGTCGAGGCGATGACGGCGGGGGCCGCGGCGCTCGTGCTGCTCGTGCTGAGCCTGCCGTTCCTGTTCCAGGCGCGCACCTACGAGGTCGAGCTCGTCCTGGGGCACGAGAGGATCGTCGCCGGCCACGGCGTCCGGGCGTCCGTGACGGTGCGCAACGCGGGGCGCCGGGTCGTTCTCCCCGGCCGCGTCGACGTGCCCGTGGGCGCGGGGCTCGTGGAGTTCGGCGTGCCGCTGCTGCGCCCGGGGGCCGTGTCTCGGCAGATCCTCGAGCTTCCGCCGCAGCCGCGCGGCATCGTGCGCATCGGGCCGGCGACGACGGTGCGCTCCGACCCGATCGGGCTGCTGCGGCGCGAGCACTCCTTCCCGGAGGTGCACGATCTGTACGTGCATCCGGTGACGGTGACGGTGCCGTCGTCGAGCGTGGGCCTCATCCGCGATCTCGACGGTGCCCCCACGACCCGCCTGGTCGACGCGGACATGTCGTTCCACGCGATCCGCGAGTACGCGCCGGGCGACTCCCGCCGGCAGGTGCACTGGAAGTCGACCGCGAAGACCGGCAGGCTCATGGTCCGTCAGTACGAGGAGTCCCGCCGGTCGCGCCTGGCGGTCGTGACGGGTCTCGCGTCGGCGGAGTGGGCGTCGGATGCCGAGTTCGAGCTCGGCGTCAGCGCCGCCGCGTCGCTCTCGGTGCGCGCGCTGCACGATGCGCGCGAGCTCGACGTCGTCGTCGGCGCGGAGATCCCGCGCGTCGTGCGCGGACGTCTCCGCGCGATCCGCCGCATCCCCGCTCCTGCGCCGCGCCCGCTGCTGGACGGGTTCAGCGGCATCGAGCGACTCGAGAACACGATGGGCTTGGCCGACGTGTGCCGTCTTGCCGCCGAGGCGGGCGGGCGGCTGTCCATCGCGATCATCGTCACCGGGTCGCGCACCGGCATCCTGACGCTTCGCCAGGCCGCCCTCGCCTTCCCCGCGGATGCCGTCGTGGTCGCGATCGTCTGCGATGAGCGCGCCCACCCGCGCACGCAGGTCGTCGGCGCGCTCACCGTCATCACGATCGGCACCCTCGACGACCTCGCGGGGATCCTGTTGCGGGGGGCCGCCTCATGAGGAGGATCGTCGCGGGCTCCCTCTACGTCGCGGCGTCGGTCGCGCTCGCCGCGCTCGCCGCCTGGCCGATCTACCGCTCCGGCGCGTTCGTGCTGCTGGTGAGCGTGGCGAGTCTGCTCGCGGCAGGCATCGCGATCCTGGTGACGGTGCGGCGTGCGGGGGGGTGGACGACGGTGGGCCTGCTCGCGGCCGTCACTCTCGTGGTCGGCGTGCCGCTCGCGGTGCCCTCACGCCTCTCGGACGCCGCGTCGTTCGCGGTCGGCCTCCGACAGCTCGGCACCGGCCTGGTCGTCGGCTGGAAGGACCTTCTGACCGTCGAGCTTCCCGTCGGGTCGTACCGGAACCTCCTCGTGCCGGCGCTGTTCGTCTTCCTGGTCGGCACGACGGTCGCGCTCCTGCTCGCGTGGCGCCCGGGCGCCGCCGCGGCGGGGGCCGTCCCGGTGGCCGTGGCGATGACGGGGTTCGGGCTGCTGTTCGGCCGCACCGAGGTCTCCGCTCCCGTCGCGGTGGGGCCGCTCACCCTCGGGGCGCCGATCGAGACCGCGGTCGGGCTGGGGTCGCTCACAGCCGGGGTGCTGTGGCTGTCGTGGCGCAGCCGCGATGCCCGCGTGCGGGCACTGCGAGCGTCGGCGCTGGCCAGCGGCAGCCGCGTTCGTCGCGTCGGGCGGACCGACCCGCGCCGCGTGGGCTTCGGCGTGGCGATGGTCGTGATCGCGGCGCTGGGCGCGCTCGTCGTGCCCGCCGTCGCGGCGCCGATCGAACGCGACGTGCTGCGCGAGAGCACCGGGCCGAGCCTGGAGATCTCCCGCGCGATCAGCCCGCTGTCGGCGTACCGCTCCTTCTTCTCCGACGCCGAGCACGACGTCGTCCTGTTCACCGCGACCGGCGACGCGGTCCCCGAGCGCGTGCGGCTGGCCGTCCTCGACAGCTATGACGGAACCGTCTTCCGCACGTCGACCGACGTGGACGGGGCGGACTTCGTGCGCATGGCATCCGCGCGCACGCCCGGCGACGGCGCGCGCGTCGACGTCGACATCACCGTGGAGGGGCTCGCCGGCATCTGGATGCCGACGGCGGGCTCCCTCGCCTCGGTCGACTTCCTGGGCGCGCGCGCCGCGGCGCTCGCGGACGGGTTCTACGTCGCCGAAGAGCTTTCCGCCGCGGTCCAGACGACAGGCTGGGAGCCGGGGGATGCGTACCGGCTCCAGGCGGCGGAGCCCGTGACGTCCGCGCTGGCGGAGGCCGAGGCTCCCGGCATGGGCGCGGGAGCCGGCGGGAGCGATCCCGAGGCGCCCGCGAGCCTGCGCGCGTGGGTCACGGCGCACGTGTCGGGGACGGGCGGCGCCGCGCTGGAGGGCCTCGTCGCGCTGCTGCGCGCGCGGGGGTATCTCAGTCATTCGCTCGACGAGACGCAGTCCGAGTGGATGCAGGATGCCGGTGTCGACTCTTTCCTCCCGAGCGCGGCGGGGCATTCGCTCGCGCGCGTCGACCAGCTGTTCACCGCGTTGCTCGAGCGCGAGCAGGATCCGGCTGCCGTGGCATCCGGCAACCTCGTCGCCGCGGTGGGCGACGACGAGCAGTTCGCGGTCGCGGTGGCCCTCATCGCGCGCGAGCTCGGCTTTCCCGCCCGCGTGGTCGTCGGTGTGCGCACGGAGTCCGCCGACCCTGCGCTCACGACGTGCCAGGCGGGGCAGTGCCGTGCCGAGGACGTCTCGGCGTGGGTCGAGGTGCGCAGCGCCGCGGGTGAGTGGATCGCGGTCGACGTGACGCCGCAGCACACGCAGTCGCCGAGCGCGGAGGTGACGGCGCAGCCCGACCCGACCATCGGGACCGAGGTGCGTCCCGACATGGTCGCCGAGGTGGAGCCGCCCAAGCCCGCGCAGGAGGCCGCCCCGTCCGCGTCCGGCGAGGCCGACGAGACCGACCTGGCGTGGCTGTGGGCGGCGCTGCAGATCTCCTGCGGCGTCCTCGGGGTCGTGCTCCTGCTGGTGGGGCCGTCGCTGCTGATCATCGCCGCCAAGGCGTTGCGGCGGCGGTCACGACGTGGCTCGGGCGACGCGGTCGATCGCATCGCCGGCGGCTGGGAGGAGTACGTCGATGCGGCCGCGGATGCCGGGCGCAGACCGCCCGTGAACGCGACGCGCCTCGAGGCCGCCGAGCTTCTGGGGGCGGGGGGCGCAGCGGGTTCTGCGGGTTTGCGAGGCGCGGCGGGTTCGGCGGGCGCGGGGAGCACGGCGGGTTCGGGGACCGCGGCGGGCGCGGTGGCGCTGGCGCGCGGCGCCGACGAGGCGGTGTTCTCGGCGCGCACGATCACCGATGACGATGCGGCCGCGTTCTGGCTGCTGGTCGATGCCGAGCGGTCCCGATTCGCCACGACCCGGTGGCAACGGCTGCGCGCGACCGTATCGTTGAGATCGTTCGTCTCAGGCGATCGTCGTCGTTCTCCGGTGAACGCCCCGGACTCGAAGGCCGAGGACTCGAGCGCCCAGAGGCCGAACGAGCAGAGGCCGAACGAGCAGGGCTCGAACGAGCAGGGGCGCACGAACAGGTCATGAACGCACGAGGGACGCACGCCGAAGGGGGGAGCCGCGGGCGCACGACCGCGCGGTGCACCGAATGAACGGATCCGTGGATGCCTCGCTCCTCGCGCTGATCGTGCTGCTCTCGTTCGGCCTGGCCGTCCTGCTGTACGTCTGGACGGCGCTCGCGCTCGCGGCCGTGTTCCGCAAGCTGGGCGACGAGCCGTGGAAGGGATGGGTCCCGTTCCTGAACATCGCGACGGTACTGGTGTGGGGCGGGTTCAGTCCGTGGCTCGTGCTGCTCGCGCTCGTGCCGTTCGGGGCGATCGTGGTCTTCGTGCTGCTCGTGATCTCGGCGCACCGGGTCAACCCCGGCTTCGGGTATGGCGGGGCGATGACGGTTCTCGCGGCGCTGATGTTCGTCGTGTGGGCGAGCATTCTGGGGTTCGGTCCCGCGCGCTGGCTCGGTGCGCGCCGGCCGCCGCGGGGCGCGGTGGTCCCGCCGCCCGGCGCTGGCGTCGGCGGCGGTGGTGCGAGTGCTGCCGGGGGCGGCGGACCGGTGGTCGGACGGGCGATCGCGCAGGAGGTGATCGAGCCGGGCGCCGCGTCGGCGGGGCCCGGGGCGGCCGGGACCGGTGCTTCTGAGGCGGCATCCGGGGCAGGCGCTGCGGGTGCCCCTGGTGCTGGTGCTGTCTCTGCGCCGGAGGCCGCCGACGCCTGGGCGGGGCCCGTGTCGTCCGATGAGGGCGAGGTGTTCGCTCCTGCACCGGTCAGCGCCTCCCCGTGGATGCCGCCCGCCTCCACCCCGGACTCCGTCGCTTCGGGGGTGCCCGCGACGCGAGCGGAGGCGTCTCACGGCGAGGCATCCTCGCCGTCGTCGCCCGCTCTCGCGTTCGAGGCGCCGGATGCCGATGCCCAGTGGCCGTCCGAGATCGACGAGGTGTCGGCGATCCACCCCTCGCCGTATCCGCCGACGTCGGCCGCGGGGCGTGCGCACGTCGCGCCTCCGATCGGGGTCGAGGGTGGGCCGATCGCCTTTGTCCCCGGCCGTCGCACGCGCGGTGACGCGTCGCCTGCCGCCGTCACGCGGGTACCGGTCGTGCGTCCCGCGGCGCCCGCTGTCGACTCTCCACCGCTGCGCCGCCGATCGGCGCGGGGCGACACGCCTGCCGAGGGTCCGGGCGCTTTCGACGAGGCTCCGGGTGCTCTCGTGGACGGTTCGGGTGCTCCCCCTGGCGAGTCCGATGACGACGCCTTCGAGCGGACGGTCATCGCGCGGCGGACGACTCGCCCGCTGTGGGAGCTCGTGCCGGCATCCGGCGCGCCCGTTGCGCTGACGGCGTCCGTCGTCATCCTGGGCCGGCAGCCCGTGGCCGATCCCGCGTTCCCCGCCGCGCAGCTGGTCGAGGTGCCGGACGGCGCGCGCACGGTCTCGAAGACCCACGCGCGCCTCGAGCAGCGGGGTCAGAGCTGGATCGTCACCGACCTCGGCTCGACGAACGGGGTGCTCGTGCGCACGCTCATGGGGGCCGAGGTCGAGGTCGAGTCGAGTGGCCAGATCGCCGCAGGGGAGAGCCTCTTCCTCGGCGACGAGGAGCTCCGCCTGCGGCGCGTCACCCCCTGATGCCCTTCTCTCTTCTCTCTTCTCTCTTCTCTCTTCTCTTCTCTCCCTCGCGTCGCAGGCGCTTCTCGGGCTTCGCATGGCACTTGTTGCCGAGTGTTGCCCCGGCATCCGCCCATGACTGCCAGGTGAGGGCTGTCTCGCTCTTGCCCTGTTGCCTCTCGCGCTTCGCTTGGCACTTGTTGCCGAGTGTTGCCCCGGCATCCGCCCACGACTGCCAGGTGAAGGGATGCCTCGCACCCCTGGTGTCCTCGCGTCCGCGCTGCTCCTCGCGCCGCTGGCGCCCCTCGGGCTTCGCATGGCACTTGTTGTCGCTTCCTGCCCCGCCATCCGCCCACGACTGCCGTCTGAGGGCTGTCTCGCACCCCTGGTGTCCTCACGTCCGCGCTGCTCCTCGCGTCGCTGGCGCTTCTCGTGCTGGGCATGGCACTTGTGTCGCTTCCTGCCCTGGCATCCGGCCATGACTGCCAGGTGAAGGGATGCCTCGCACCCCTGGTGTCCTCGCGTCCGCGCTGCTCCTCGCGTCGCTGGCGCCTCTCGCGCTTCGCTTGGCACTTGTTGTCGGGTGCTGCCCCGGCATCCGCCCACGACTGCCAGGTGAAGGGATGCCTCGTGCGCACTCCGCGCGCCACACCCACACCCCACGGGCTCAGATCTCGGGCCGGCCGTCCCAGCCGTGGCGTCGCAGCGCGGTCCCGACGAGCGCTGCCGCGCGGCCGGCTCGGATGCTGCGCCCCGTCACGCGGACGACCTCCCAGCCCGCCGCCGCGAGGGCTGCGTATTTCTCGATGTCGCGCTCCCACTGTGCGTCGCTGGTGCGATGGTGGCGGCCCTCGATCTCGGCGACGACCCGCAGCTGCGGGTACGCGGCGTCTCCGATCCCGAGCAGGCGCCCGCTCGCATCGCGGATCTCGAGGTCGAGCACGGGCTCGGGCAGCCCGGCATCCTGCGCATCGAGGCGGTAATCCGTCTCGAGCGGCGACATGCTGCCCACGCGCACGCGGGCGAGCGCGGCGTCGAGCGTGCCGCGGTGCATGCGCCGGGGTGCGTCGGCTGCTGCGCGCAACTGCGCGATCGTGGCGAGCTGCGCCCGCGGCACGGGAAGCCCGCCCTCGGCGCGCGGCACCCGCACCAGCGCATCGCCGAGACGCACGAGGTCGCGTTCGCCGAGCTCGCCCCCGAGCCCCGCCCACACGCTCGCGGGGCTGGCGACGGGCAGCCCCCCGAAAGATCTGACGCTCGTCAGGCCCGGCGCGATCTGAATGCCGTGGACGCCGGTGCAGCGCGGCGCTCGCGCCGGGGCGAGGACCGCGACCTCGAGCGGCCCCTCGCCGTGATCGTCGTCGAACAGCCTCGCGTAGATCGCGACGGCCGTCCGACCGGTGTAGAACGCGTGCGGTCGCCGAACGACCTCGTACGCCGCGACCCTTCGCATCACCGCCGCGCGCACAGCGCGGTCGCGGGCGAGCGGCGAGTCGTCGGGCACGGTCGCGGCTGCGGTTTGCCGTGGCATCCGCACTCCGCGGTGCGGAGCCTCGAGGTCCCGCGCGCGCAGCCGCCTTCGCGAGACCCCCGCCGCCGTGGCGTCGGAGACGGAGAAGGCCGGCCCGAGGCCGGGCGGGAGAGGACGAGGATGCCGAGACATGCTGCCACCGTGCACCTCGGGCAGGCGCGGCGCGGCGGTTTCCTCCGCATCCGTGGACAGTCTCGCGAACTCGCGGCCTGGGGAGGAGGCGATGACGCCCCCGGGCCCCGCCGGGGTGGCACTTATGGTCGCCTCGGCAGCCCGGACCCGGCCACGACTGCCAGGCGAGGGGATGCCTGGCCTGGCCTCCTGTTCGGGTGGCGCTCGTGGTCGCCTGCGCGTGTGGCATCCGGCTACGACTGCCGCGGGAAGGGGATGCCTGGCCCGGCCTGCTGTTCGGGTGGCACTCGTGGTCGCCTGCGCGTGTGGCATCCGGCCACGACTGTCAGGGGAAGGGGAGCCGCCCCGCCCCGACTGCGTTCGGGTGGCACTCGTGGTCGCCTCGGCGGCCCGGACCCGGCCACGACTGTCAGGGGAAGGGGAGCCGCCCCGCCCCGACTGCGTTCGGGTG
>JASGGN010000027.1:0-25754 GCA_047605005.1 Microbacterium sp. | reverse complement strand
CCACCCCGCACACAAGACGACCACAAACGCCACGCCAAGGGAGCTGCCACCCCACGTCCCACGAAGAGATGGCAGTCGTAGCCCCCACCCCGCACACAAGACGACCACAAACGCCACGCCAAGGGAGCTGCCACCCCACATCGCACGAAGAGATGGCAGTCGTAGCCCCCACCCCGCACACAAGACGACCACAAGCGCCACGCCAAGGGAGCTGCCACCCCACATCCCACGAAGAGATGGCAGTCATGGCCCCCACCCCACACACACGACGACCACAAACGCCACGCCAAGGGAGCTGCCACCCCACATCCCACGAAGAGATGGCAGTCGTGGCCCCCATCCGAGGCACAAGACGACCTCAAGTGCCATGCCAACTTCCCGAGCCCGAGCCCGAGCCCAAGCCCAAGCCCAAGCCCAAGCCCAAGCTACCCGGCTCCCTCGTCGACGCCGAAGAACCACACTGCATTGCCGCCACCGGCGCGAACGCCGGCGACCGCGCCGCCGGGCGGGGCGGCCGCCGGAAAGTAGGCTGAGGGCTCGTGACGACACTGCATGACCCCTCCGTGCGCAGCTTTGCGAGCGACAACTACTCCGGCGTGCATCCCGAGGTCCTGGCGGCGATCGCGAGCGCGAACGACGGGCACCAGATCGCGTACGGCGAGGATGCCTACACCCTTCGCCTCCAGGAGGTCGCCGCCGCCCACTTCGGCGGCGGGGCCCAGGCGTTCCCCGTGTTCAACGGCACCGGCGCGAACGTGACCGGGCTGCAGTCGATGCTCCCCCGCTGGGGCGCGGTGATCGCGGCATCCACCGCGCACATCAACGTCGACGAGGGCGGCGCCCCCGAGCGCGTCGCGGGGATCAAGATCCTGAACGTGCCGACCCCCGACGGCAAGCTCACGCCCGAGCTGGTCGACCGCGAGGCGTGGGGCTGGGGTGACGAGCACCGCGCGCAGCCGCTCGTCGTCTCGATCACGCAGTCGACCGAGCTGGGCACGCTGTACACGCCCGGGGAGATCCGTGCGCTCGCCGATCACGCGCACGCCAGGGGCATGCTGCTGCACCTCGACGGCGCACGCATCTCGAACGCCGCAGCCGCACTCGACCTTCCCCTGCGCGCTTTCACAACGGATGCCGGCGTCGACGTGCTGAGCTTCGGCGGCACGAAGAACGGAGCCCTCGGGGCCGAGGCGATCGTGGTGCTGAACCCAGCGGCATCCGACGGGCTCGTGTTCCTGCGCAAGCTCAACATGCAGCTCGCATCGAAGATGCGGTTCCTCTCGGCGCAGCTGATCGCGCTGCTGGAGGGCGACCTGCACCTGCGCAACGCGCGGCACGCGAACGCGATGGCGCAGCGGCTGCGCACGGGCATCGAGGCGGGCATCCGGGACGGCGCGATCAGCGACGTCGCGTTCACGCAGCCGACGCAGGCCAACGCCGTCTTCGCGACGCTGCCCTCGACCGTCGCCGACGAGCTGCGCGCGACCTTCCGCTTCTACGACTGGGGGAGCCCCGCCGGCAGCACCGCACGAGTCGAGGCGCGCTGGATGTGCTCGTTCGACACGACACCCGACGATGTGGATGCCTTCGTCGCAGCCCTCGCCCGCCTGACCTGACGAGGCGTCGCAACCTGCGGCTCAGGCCTCGGCGTCAGGCCTCGGCGGTCTCGTCGAAGCCGCTGTCGAGGACGCCGACGGTGTTCTCGGGCTCCTGCTCGGCGAGCGGGCTCACCTGCGCGCCCGCCCCGCTCACGCTCTCGGCGCGGATGAGCTCCTTGACCTCGGCCATGAAACTCGTCAGCTGCTGCTGCTGCCAGCGCAGCTGGCGCGTCCGGTCTTCGGCGTCGCGGAGCACCGACTGCGAGTGGTTCGTGACCGTCTCGATGATCTTCTGGGCCTTGATGCTCGCGCGCTCGAGGGTCTCTCGCGCGCGCAGCCGGGCATCGGCGTCGATCTGCTGCGCCTGCGCCCGCATGAACTTGTCGAAGTCGTCGGCCTTCGCCGTGATGCGCTGCGCATGCTCGACCGAAGCGGCGACCTGGGCGTTCGCGTCCTGGGTGATGCGCTCGGCGTGCGCCACGGCCTGGTTGTGCAGCGCGAGGAACTCCTGCTGCGCATCGTCCTGACGGCGCGAGAGAGCCGCCTCGAACTCCAGTGCCCGCAGGCGCTGCTCGCGCACGGACTCCTCCGCCTCGGCGCGGGCCTGCTCCGCCTCCCGCGCCACGAGGGAGCGCAGCGCGGCGGCGGCCTTCTCCGCCTCCGTGCGGACCGCGGCGGCATCCTGGTCGGCCTGTGCCAGCTTCTCCTCGGCGTGCAGGTGCTCACGCTCGAGCTGGGCGGTGTGCGCGGTCAGCTCGGTCTCGATCCGCAGTCGCGCCTGCGCGGCATCCGACTCCGCCTGCGCGACGATCGTGTCGACATCGGTCTGCGCCGCGGCGTGCAGCCGGGCCGCCTCCTCGCGTGCCGCGTCGAGCATGCGCTCGGCCTGCTCGCTCGCGTTCTTGACGATGAGGGATGCCTGCCCTTCCGCGATGCGCAGCACCTCTTCGAAACGCTCGCGTCCCGCCGACGACTCGCCGGACTCATCGCCGGCGCCCAAGAGCTCGTCGCTCAGGGCCTGGACCCGCTCCTCCGCGGCGGCGACCCGCGCGGACTCGACCGCCAGGTCGGCCTCGAGGTTGCTCTTGCGCGCTTCGAGGTCGTTGATCGTGGCGAGGTGCGTCTTGATCGTGGAGAGCGCGCGGCGATATTTGTCCCTGATCGCGGCGATCTCGTCGGTGTGGCCGCTGCGCTCGGCCGTCAGCACGGCGAGCGCCGCGTCGACCTCTGCCTTGTCGTAGCCGCGGAACGTCGTGGTGAAGGCATTGCCCGCTGACGAGCCTGCGGCGATCAGCTCGTCCAGCGGCGAGGAATCGAAGTTCTCATCACGGACAGACGGTTCAGACACGGGGGCTCCGCTTCGACGGGGCGGCGCGGGGGCGGCGCCACGGATGGGATTGTGCGACGAGAGAGTGCCGACACCGGCATCGTACCCGCCGCGCCTGATGAGCGGCCTGTCAGTTTCGCGGGCTCATCGTCTCGACGAGCCCGCTCGGTCGCGAGCGCCGGCCAGCCGCCGACGTCACGCGGGAAGGCGGCAGGCTCACCCGTGCGCTTCTCGGGACTGCGCGGGACTGCACAGGGTCTGCGCGGAGCCTGTGCGCCCGTGCGCTTCAGCGCAGCGCGCCGACGGATGCCAGCGCCTGGCGCAGCAGCGTCGACCGGCCGCCCTCCATCTCCTGGGCGAGGGCGTCGGAGGCCACCTCTGCGGGCGACATCCAGGTGACCTCCAAGGCATCCTGCCGCGGCTGGCAGGTTCCCGTCACGGGAACGACGAACGCGAGCGACACGGCGTGCTGGCGGTCGTCGTGGAAAGCGCTCACGCCCGGGATCGGGAAGTACTCCGCGACCGTGAACGGCACCGGCTGCGGGGGCAGCAGGGGGAAGGCCATCGGGCCGAGGTCGTTCTCGAGGTGGCGGAACAGCGCGTCGCGGATCGTCTCGCCGTAGCGGACCCTCCCCGAGACGATCGAGCGGGTGATCGCGCCGAGCGGCGTCGCCCGCAGCAGCACGCCGACCTGAGTCACCTGGCCCATCCCGTCGGTGCGCACCGGCACCGCCTCGACGTACAGGATCGGCAGCCGCCGGCGCGCCTCGGCCAGCTCGACGTCGGTCAGCCAGCCGGGGTTGGCCACGCCACCGGGCGGGGGAGAGCCGAACGAGCCGTCGCCGAGGGGATGCCCGAAACCGCCCGGGCGCGCAGAGGCGCCGATGCCGCGGAGCGGATCCTGCGGCATCCCGTCGTCATCGCGCTCGTTCGGGTCGGGGTCGGGGGTGCGCACGGCCATGACTCTTGTATACCCCGTCGGCCGTGCGTCGGCGGTCGCTGCAAGGATTGGGGGCATGAGCGATTCCCCCGACGACACACCCCTCGCGCTCGACGACGATGCCGTTCTCTGGTCGGTGCCGCCGGGCGAGCGCGGGGGCCGCCCCCTGCTCGTGCTGCTGCACGGATACGGCTCACACGAGGGCGACCTGTTCGGGCTCGTGCCGCTCCTTCCCGCTGCGTTCGTCGTCGCGGCGGTGCGCGCGCCGCTGCCTCCGCCGTTCCCCACGCCCGGCTGGTCGTGGTTCCCGATCGAGGGTCTCGAGGATCGCAGCGGCGATGCCGTGACCGCGGCGGCGCAGGCGTTGCTCCGCTGGCTGGACGATGCGGTGGATGCCGCGGCGCCGGTGGGCCTGCTCGGCTTCTCGCAGGGCGGCGCCATCTCGCTGCAGGCGCTGAGGCTGCGGCCCGAGCGGTTCGCCTTCGCGGTGGACCTCGCCGGTTTCGTCGCCGGCTCCGAGCTGCCGACCGATGCGGCGCTCGCCGCCGTGCGCCCGCCCGTGTTCTGGGGGCGCGGAGCGCGCGACGAGATCATCCCGCCCGAGCGGATCGCACACACGACCGAGTGGCTTCCTCGCCACGTCGAGCTGAGCGGGCGGGTGTACCCCGGGCTCGCGCACAGCGTCTCGCAGGAGGAGCTCGACGACGTGAACGCCTTCCTCGCCAAGAGGCTCGACCGACTCGCCGGGTGAGCCCGGCCGGCCGGAGGGCGCCGCCCGCCGTTCAGCAGTCGCTTGAGCACAGTGCCGTACGCACGTGACTGTGCCCAAGCAACTGCCAAAGCGACGGCCGAAACGGCGAACGGGCGTACCGATGGGCCGCCCGGCCGCCGGGTCGTCGCACGCGCGAAACATTCGACTGCTACGACGGAGGGATGCTTTCGATCACGGGCGCCGACCTCATCGTCGAGGACTTCGCAGACCCGACCCGCGACCACGGCGGCGCACTCGTGATCGACGCGAACGGGCGCGTCGCCGCCCCGGATGCCGCCACCTCCCCGGGCAGCGCCGGAACAGGCGAGACCCCGGACGAGACCGCGGACGAGACCTTGGACGCGACCGGCTGCATCGTCACCCCGGGTCTGGTCAACGCGCACCACCATCTGCTGCAGTCCGGGTTCCGCACCCTGCCGGGGACGCGCGGTGTGCCGATGCGCGACTGGCTGCCCGCGATGGCCGCGGCATATGCCCGCGCCGGCATAGATCGGCCGCTCGTCGAGGCGACCGCTGCCGTCGGGCTCGCCGAATCGCTCCTGAGCGGCGTCACGACGGTCGCCGACCACCAGCTGAACTGGCCCGATCCCGCCGCCTCGTCCGACCCCGTCGACGCCACCGTCGAGATCGCCCGCGGCGTCCGCGCGGCGGCGCGATCCCTCGGCGCGCGTCTCGTGTTCGTGCGCGGCTCGGCGCGCGACGACCCGCGCCTGGCCGCCGCGAGCGCCGACGCGATCGCCAGCGACCTGCTCGGTGCAGAACACGTCGGCGGGCTCACCCCCGACGGGCTGCTGCAGGTCGCGGTGGGGCCCGCGGGAGTCCACTCCGACGCGGAGGAGACCTTCCGCGCGCTCGGTGACGTCGCCCGGCGGCACGGCCTGCGCCGCCGCACGCAGGCCAACGAGCAGGTCGACACCGAGATCGCGCTGAGCCGCTACGGCCGCCGTCCGCTCGACCTGCTCGCCGAGTGGGGCTGGCTCGAGCCGGGCGTCACGATCGCGCACCTGTGCGACGTGACGGAAGACGAGATCGCGCTGCTTGCGGCATCCGGCGTCACGGCGACGCACGCGCCGGGGTGCGATGTGCCGATGGGCTGGGGCATCGCTCCTGTGCACGCGCTGCGCGCGGCGGGGATCGTCGTCGGGCTCGGCACCTCCGGCGGCGGCTCGAACGACGCGGGCCACCTGCTCGCCGACGCGCGGCTCGCGATGCAGGTCTCGGCGCTCGTGGGTCCGCAGCTGCCGGCGCGCACCGTGCTCGAGATGGCGACGCGCGGAGGCGCCGACGGCCTCGGACGCCCCACGCTCGGGCGGCTCGCGCCCGGTGCGGACGGGGATGCCTGTGCGTGGGATGTCTCGGGCGTCGCGGACGCGGGCGTGGACGACCCGGTCGCGGGGCTGCTCTGGGCCGCTCCCGGGCGCCGGCCCCGGCACGTCGTCGTCGCGGGCCGGGTCGTCGTGCGCGACTACCGCCTCATCACGGCCGACGAGCCCGGGCTCGTCGCCGCGCTCCGCGACCGCGTCAGTCGCTGAGCCGGGACGCGCATCGGCGCCCCGTCCCTCCGAGTTGCCGCGACCCGCTCCGCACGTTGAAGCCCACGTCAAAAGCCAGGGGTCTCGACGCGTGAAGCGGGTTTCGCCGTGGGGCCCGGCAGAGCGCGCCGCTGGCGCGGCCGCACCGCCGCGGTCAGGTCAGTCGGCAGCGGGGTCGCCCCACGTGCGGCGGATGATCGCCGTGACGTCACGGTCGAGATGATCGATCCGCGCGTTCACGGCCTCGAAACGGGCATCCACCGCCTCGAACCGTGCGTCGATCGTCGCCGCCATCGCGTCGAAGCGCGTGTCGACCGCTTCGAATCGCGCGTTCATCTCCGCGCGAAGCCCGTCGATCTTGGCATCGATCTTCGCGTCGAGCCCACCGATCGCGGCGTTCATCGCCCGCGTGATAAACGTCGTCATCAACGTCATCCCACCCAGCATGATCGACGCGAACACCCCGATGAGCACCCAGCTCTGCGGCTCCGTCACGATCTCCACCCCTCCATTGTGGAACCCACGCCCACCGAAAGCCAGGATCACGTGAGCACACCGTGCGCGGGGCTGCGCGATGCGGATCTGTGGACAGATCCACGAAAACCCGAACTGGGGAGGAGGCTACGCCAGCGGCTCCCTCAGCAGCTCCGCACGACAGCCGTGCCCGGGCCACACGGGCCTCCGCATCGCCGCGACGCGCTCTGCCCGTCGAGACCCGCGCCGAAAACCAGGGTCTCGACGCGTGAAGCGGGTCTCGCCGCAGAGCCGGCGGGCGCCGTGTCAGAGGTCGAGGACGATCAGCGGGCACGCGGCGCGCGAGACGCAGGCCATCATGACGGCGCTGTCCTCGCGTTCGAGCGGGGTGAGCACGCTGTCCCGGTGCTCGATCTCGCCCTCCAGAACGGGCACCTCGCACGTTCCGCACGTCCCGCGGCGGCAGCTGGAGAGCACGACCGTCTCGGGGCTCTGCTGCTCGATCGCCTCGAGCACGGTCTGCTCCGGCGCGACCGTGACGGTCGTCCCGCTCATCGCGAGCTCGACCTCGAACGGCTCGGGCCAGACCGGGTCACCGTACTCGACCGCCTCGAAGCGCTCGACATGGAACGAGACGGATGCCGCGCCGGCCCCCGTCTCGATCGCCTCGTCGATCGCCTCGTCGAGGGCATCGAGCAGGCGGGCGGGCCCGCACGCGTAAACCTGGGCGCCCGCGGGGAGGGCCGGCACGAGCTCCGCGACCCGGAGACGTTCGCCCTCGTCGGCGGGGTGCAGGCGCACCCGCGTGCCGAAGCACTCGACGAGCTCCTCCGAGAAGGCCATCGTGCCGCGGGAACGCCCCGCGTAGTCGAGGGTCCAGTCGGCGCCCGCCGCCGCGGCCGCGTGCACCATGGGCAGGATCGGGGTGATGCCGATGCCACCCGCGACGAACCGGTACGCGGTGCCCGGCGCCGCCTCGAACGCGAAGTGGTTGCGCGGCCCGCGCACGCGCAACCGGTCGCCGACCCGCACGGTGTCGTGCAGGCGCACCGAGCCGCCGCGCCCCTCTTCCTCGCGCAGCACCGCGATGCGCCACCGCGAGCGGTCGCCGCGGTCGCCGCACAGGGAGTACTGGCGCTCGACACGCTCGGATCCCGGCATCCGCCCGTCGTCGAGGACGACGTCGACGTGCGATCCGGGCGTCCAGACCGGCAGGTCGCGGCCGTTGTGCGCGACGAGGTCGAAGGCGACCACGCCGGCCGCGACCTCGGTACGATCCGCGACGACGAGATCGCGTTCGACATCACTGAAGTAGCTCATGGACACCATCCTTCTCCCGACACCTGCCACAGAGGTGGCGCCCGCAACCGTATCGTGGTCGAAGTAACACGGCCGCAACACCGGGACCGCCGGAAGGAAACACGACCGGCGTTTACTGATTCTCGCCCGATGTTGGCTACACCAACAAAGTCTGCCCCTACCCCCGACTCAGCAGGAGAAGCGCCCATGGACCTCGACGCGCTCACTCCCGGTCAGGCGATCGGCCGGATCACCGGGCTGGCGACCGGCTCGGGCGAAGCCGGTGAGATCGCCTTCGCCGACGGGCGGGTCGTGGATGCCGCAGCCACCTCGCCGCTCGACCTCACCGTCGACGCCACCGGCTGGATCGCCCTTCCGCCGCTCGCCGACCTGCACGCGCACCTCGACAAGGGCTACACGTGGACGGCGTTCGGCCGCCCCGAGGGCTCGCTCGACGACGCCATCGCGTGCTGGATGCAGCACGGCGACGAGCACTCCTACGCCGCCATCAAGGCGGCCGGTCGCCGCCACCTGACCGCGGCGCTGCACGCCGGCGTGACCGCCGTGCGCTCACACACCAACTACCACCTCGGGCCCGACCCGCTGCGGGGCGTGCGCGCGCTCGTCGAGCTGCGCGAGGAGTTCCGCGGCCTCGTCGACGTGCAGGTCGTCGCGATGCACGGGCACGAGCAGCCCGACGCCCTGCTGCGCGACGCGGTCGACGCGGGCATCGACCTCGTCGGCGGCGTTCCCCACCTGACACCCGACCCGCTCCGCGAGCTCGACCGGGCGGCATCCCTCGCCGAGTCGGCGGGCATCGGGATGGACCTGCACACCGACGAGACCCTCGACCCGCACTCGCTCGATCTGGCCGACCTCGCGGCGCGCACGAAGCACTGGCCCGCCGGGGTGGTCCGGTCGGCGGGGCACTGCGTGAGCCTTTCGATGCAAGAGCCGGCGGCACTCGCGCGCGTGCTCGACGCCGTCGCCGAGGCCGGCGTCTCGATCGTCACCAATCCGCTGACGAACCTCTATCTGCAGGGATGGCAGCATCCCGTGGCGACGCCGCGCGGCATCCCGCCCCTGCGCGCCATCCTCGACGCCGGCATCGCGCTGGCGGCCGGCGGCGACAACGTGCAGGACCCGTTCAACCCGCTCGGCAACGCCGACATGGTCGACGTCGCCGCCGAGCTGGTCATCGCGGGGCACCTGACCCCGACGCAGGCGTGGGATGTCGCCTCTCACGGCGGTCGCGCCGTGTTCGGGCTGCCGCCCGCTCGCGGGCGGGTCGGCGACGTCGCCGACATCGTGCTCGTGCGCGCCGCGCACACCGCCGAGGCCCTCGCCGAGCGCGCGCCCGACCGGATCGTCATCCGGGCCGGCCGCGTCGTCGCGATCCGCCGCCGGACGCTGTCGAGCGTCCTCGACGCCGCCGGCCCGCACGCTTCCGGATGCCTCGATGAGCTCGACGAGCTCGATGCGCCCCTGTCCCTGCCCACCCCGACGCCGTCCGAGGGAGCCTTCCGATGAGCACGGTCACCCCCACCACCACGCCATCCACGACACCGCAGAGCAGGCCGACAGGCGAGCCGACGCTCGCCCTGCATGACGTCACCAAGGTCTTCGACACGGGCACGCGCGCCCTGGAGAATGTCACGGTCGACGTGCGGCCGGGAGAGTTCGTCTCGGTCGTCGGCCCCTCCGGCTGCGGCAAGTCCACCCTGCTGCGCCTGGCCGCGGGCCTCGACTCGGTCACAGAAGGCGAGCTGACCGTGAAGGCCGACACCACCAGCTTCGTCTTCCAGGAGGCGACCCTGCTGGAGTGGCGCACGGCCCAGAAGAACGTCGAGCTCGTCGGTGAGCTCGCCGGCGTCCCGCGCGCCGAGCGCGCCGAGCGCGCCGCCGCCGCCCTCGAGCTGGTCGGTCTCGGCGGCTTCGAGCAGCAGCACCCGCGCGCGCTGTCCGGCGGCATGCGCATGCGCGTCTCGATCGCCCGCGCACTCGTCGCCGAACCGCAGCTCGCACTGTTCGACGAGCCGTTCGGCGCGCTCGACGAGATCACGCGACTGAAGATGCAGACCGAACTGCAGCGGCTGTTCGCGCTGAAGGGCTTCGCGGCGATGTTCATCACCCACTCGATCTCCGAGGCGGTCTACCTCTCCAGCCGCGTGCTCGTCATGAGCGGCCGGCCGGGACGCATCGTCGACGACGTCGAACTGCCCTGGTCCTACCCCCGCTCCCCCGATCTGCGCTACGAACCCGAGTTCGGGCGCATCGTCGGGCACCTCTCTCACGCGCTGGAGGCTCACTCATGACCCCTCGAACGGCTGTCTCCCCTCCTCCCGCTGACACGGCGGCTGCGGCGGCGATCGTCGCGGCATCCGCCGCCCCTCGCGTCAAGAAGACGGGGCGAGGGCGCGCCGCCTGGGATCGCGCCTTCCCGATCATCGCGGCCCTGGTCGGCATCATCGTGATCTGGTACCTCATCTCGTACGTGCTGCTGAACGAGAGCCGGCGGTTCCTGCTGCCGCCGCCGCACCAGGTGCTGACCGAGACGCTCGGCAATCCCCAGATCATCGGGCCCATGCTCGCCGCCCTCGGCCAGACCGTCATCGTGGCCCTCACGGGCCTCGCGATCGCCGTCGTGATCGGCATGGCCTGGGCCATCATCATGTCGCAGTGGGTGCTCGCGGAGAAGATCCTCTACCCCTACGCGGTCATCCTGCAGACGATCCCGATCCTCGCGCTGACCCCGCTGATCGGCATCTGGATGGGCTACGGCCTGCCGGCGCGCATCGTCGTCTGCGTCATCATCGCGGTGTTCCCGATGATCTCGAACACCCTCTTCGGCCTGCAGTCGGCCAGCGCCGCGGCGCACGACCTGTTCACGCTGCAGAAGGCGACGAAGGGACAGCGGATGACCAAGCTCATGCTCCCCGCCGCCCTCCCGTCGATCTTCACCGGGCTGCGCCAGGCGGCCGGACTCGCCGTGATCGGCGCGATCGTCGGCGACTTCTTCTTCCAGCAGGGCAGCCCCGGCATCGGCGGCCTGCTACGTACCTACACGCTGCGGCTGAACATGGAGCCCCTGTTCCTCGCGATCATCTTCACCGCGCTGTTCGGGGTCGTCATGTTCTCGATCTTCGCGGCGCTCGACCGCCTCATCGTCGGCCGCCTGTTCGGCACCTCGACCCGCTGACGTCCTTCTCGTCCCCGTCCTTGTCTCACTGAGCACCACCCGTCCCGCATCACCCGCTTTCCAGGAGGAAACAGTGTCACCCATTCACCACGCCGGCCGTCGCGCCGGCTCCCGCCGGGTCACCCGCTACGTCGCCGTCGGCGCGCTCGCGGTCTCGGCGCTCGCGCTCGCCTCGTGTTCGGGAGAGTCCGAGACGACATCCACCGCCGCCAGCACGGCGGAGGCCGCCGAGGCCGGCAGCGCGCTCGACCTGTCGGATGTCTGCCCCGCGACCGTCGTCATGCAGCAGGACTGGCAGCCCGAGGCGGAGCACGGCGCGATGTACAACCTCGTCGGCGACGGCTACACGGTCGACACCGACGCGAAGACGGTGACCGGCCCGCTCGTGGTCGACGGCGTCGACACCGGCGTCGACATCGAGGTGCGCTCGGGGGGACCCGCGGTGGCCTACCAGCCGGTGCCCGCGCTGATGTACCTCGACACCGACATCCTCATCGGCGCGGTCAACACCGACGCCGCCATCGTCGCGCAGGCCGACCAGCCGACCGTCGCGGTCACCGCGCAGCTGACCTACAGCCCGCAGATCCTCATGTGGGACCCGGACAGCCACCCGGACGCCACGACGATCGAAGAGGCCGCCGCCGACGGCTCCGCCGTCGTCACCTCGGGCGACGTCATCCCGAACCTGCTGCTGTCGCAGGGCATCATCACCGAGTCGCAGATCGACACGAGCTACGAGGGCACCCCCGCGCGGTTCGTCTCCGACCCGACGATCCTGCAGCAGGGCTTCGCGACCGCGGAGCCGTACATCTACGAGAACGAGGTCGAGGAGTGGGACAAGCCGGTCAGCTACCAGCTGCTGAGCGAGCTCGGCTACAACATCTACCCTGAGCCGCTCGCCGTGCGCGAGGCCGACATCACCGAAGAGGCCGACTGCCTCGCCAAGCTCGTGCCGATCATGCAGCAGTCGCAGATCGACTTCCTGAACTCGCCCGACCACGGCATCGCCGTGATCCTCGACCTCGTCGAGCAGTACGACACCGGCTGGACCTACTCGGAGGGCGTCGCCGAGTACTCGGTCGCGCAGCAGCTGGAGCTCGGCATCGTCATCGACGACCCGGCATCGGGCGTCTTCGGCCAGTTCGACCCCGACCGGATCGATGAGATCCTGAGCGACTTCGTGCCCTTCCTCGTGGAGGCGGGAAGCATCAGCCAGGAGGCGGCGGATGCCGTCGATCCGGACTCGCTCTACACGAACGAGTTCCTTGACACCTCGATCACGATCGGCTGAGGCCCAGGCCAAGACCTCACAAGGTCTGCGTGACATCGCCGGCGAGCGCTTCCAGCTCGCCGGCGATGTCACATGTCCGGGCCTGTGCCGCGCGCAGTTGCGCGATGTCGGCGACGCTGGCCCCGGCATCCGCTGCCGAGGTCGCATCGCAACGGAGGTTGACGGCGGCCGCCCGCATCCCGCACGCGAGCATCCGCGCCGCCACGGCCACGTCGGGCGCGAGCCGCGGCTCGCCGCAGCGCTGCAGCCAGCGCAGGGGCTCGAGGAGCGCGGCGGCGATCTGGGCGAGCCGCTCGCTCGCGATCGCGGCTTCGAGGGACGCCGCCAGGATCCGCGCCGACCGCGACGGATCGGAGGTCGGCTGCCGGAACGCCGCCACGAGAGTCGCCGACATCTCGGCATCCTCCGCGGCCGCCTGGAGAGCCTGGGCACGGGCCTGGGCAGCGGCCCCCACGATGCCTTCCCGCTCGGGGCTGCCGGCCGCGTAGCCGGCGGTCATCGACACCAGGGCCGCGCCGATCGCGATGACCACTCCCGCGGCCGCCCCTCCGCCGGGATCGGGGACGGGCGCGGCGAGGCGGTCGAGCCAGTCACCGAAGGGGCCGGCCGCCGGGTCGTGGGCGGGGTGGGCTGCGGGGCGAGAGCCGATCGACATGGCGGCGAGTCTACGGGTCGATCCACGGGTCGATCTCCAGGCCGATCCACGGGCCGGTAGCTCGTGGGAACTCCTCAGCCGACCCGTAACACCTGCGTAATCGCCCCGGCCTACAGTGATGATGTTGGCCAGGCCAACATCATCTGAGCCGGCGGCACGAGCCAACTCACGGCGACACGACGCGGAGGGAGGGGCCGATGCACCCCGAGGCGACTCTCGAAGCAACCCTCGAGCGCGCGAGCGCGGCGTGCCCCAAGCGCATGCACTACGGCCCGTGCGGCGGTGTGCATCCGGGCGGCGGCTGCGAGGTGCCCGGGCGCCGATGCTCCTTCGTCGATCTCGACGACGACGTGCTCGCCACACTCGCCTTCTCCCCCGACGAGGTCGCCGCGCCGCCGGGGGGCGAGCGCGATGCCCTCCGCCCGGCGGACGAGCGCCCTGCCGCCGCGGGCGAGTTCGCGGCCCTGGCCGCCGCGGGCGGGATGATCACGACCGACCTGAACGCGCGCGGCACCGATCCCGGCGTCTTCGCCGAGGCGGCCGCCCTGCTGTCGGGTCTGTCGGCCGTCGTCGCGGGCGAGCCGCCGGGGCTCCACGACACCCTGAGCCCCGCCCACAAGGCGCTCGTCCTCAGCCGCCACGGCGCCCGGGTCATCGCGGGCCTGACCTGCCGCGATCGCAACCGCGTCGCCCTCGAGGGAGAGCTGGCCGCGCTGGCCGACATCGGGGTCGCGGGGGTGCTCGCGGTCACCGGAGACCATCCGGCATCCACGGTCCGTCCGGATGCCGCGGGCGTGTTCGACCTCGACTCGACCCGCCTGGCCGCGCTCGTGCGCCGCGCGGGGCTGTTCTGCGCCGTCGCCGAGCAGCCCAGCGCCGCACCGGTCTCCTACCGGCCGGCCAGACTCGCGATGAAGGTGCGCGCGGGGGCGGAGCTGTGCTTCCTCAACCTGTGCGGCGGGGCCGACGAGGTCGCCGCCTTCGCATCGGCGGCGCGCGGCGCGGGGGCGGGCGTGCCGCTGGTCGCCAACGTTCCCGTGGTCACCTCGCCCGAGGCCGCTGCGCGGCTCGCAGCTCTCCCGGGGGCGCGGCTCCCCCCCGCGATCGCGAGCCTTTCCGCACGCACCCGCGACACCGACGAGCCCGCGACCCACACGACTCGATGGGCCGCCGTCACCCCCGACGAGGGGATCACCGCAGCGGTCGACCTCGCGTGCGCGATGCTCGCCGTCCCGGGCGTCGCGGGGGTGCACCTGTCCGCGATCGGCTCGCCGCGCGATGTGACGGGACTCGCCGCGACGACCATCGTCGCCCGCACCGCCGCGCTGATCCGCGCGCGCCTGGCGACGGGGACGCCGGCCTGATGCCCGCGGTCGAGGCGCCGGCCCGCGCGGAGGGCGGCCCGGACGCGCACCCGGACACGTGCCCCAAGTCGATGACGTACGGGCCGTGCGGCGGTGTCAACGCCGACGGCTCGTGCGAGGTGAACCCGACGCCGTGCGTCTTCCTGCCGCGCCCCCTCCCGGTCGCCTGGGGCGGCGTCGCCCCCACCTCGGACGCCCTCGCCTCGACACCCGCCGGCCGCGAGCTCCAGCGCATCGCCGCGCGACGGGGGCTCGTGTTCACGGGCTTCCCGACCCGCGCGATGCGGTCGGATGCCGTCGGCCCGAGCGCCGACGAGCTCGTCGGCCGGGTCGACGCCGTCCTCTCCGGCGATGCGGGGCGCGCGCGCGTGCAGTTCCCGCCGGCCTATCGCGCCGAGCTCATCGGCCGCACCGGGCTGCGCGTCTGGATGGGCTTCAACGCGCGCGACCGCAGCCGCGTCGCCCTCGAGCGCGAGCTGTCGTCGCTGCGGGCGCTCGGGGTCGCCGGAGTCCACTGCGTCACGGGCGACCACACCGTCACGGGCGACCGCCCGGATGCCAGGCCCGTCTTCGACCTCGAGTCGACGACGACGATCCCGCTCTCCCGCGCGCGGGGACTGCTGACCTCGTTCGCCGAGTCGCCCGCGGCCCCGCCCGCGGACCGCCGCGGCGCGCGCGTGCGCGAGAAGCAGCGCGCGGGGGGGCAACTGTGCCTCACGCAGTACTGCGGCGATGCCGACGAGGCGGCGGAGTTCGTCGAGCTGTGCCGCGCGGCGGGGGCGACCGTACCGGTGCTGCCCGGCGTGCCGCTCGTCGTCGACCGCGACGGCGCGGCGCTGCTCGCGTCGTTCCACGCGGCGAAGCTGCCCGCCGGCTACCTCGGCCGGCTGTTCGCCGCGCGCGACGTGCGCGCAGAAGGCATCCGGCTCGCGATCGACTACGGCCGGCAGCTGCTCGAGGTCGCGGGCGTCGGCGGCGTCGTCATCGCCGGCGGTGCGCGCCTGGGCGAAGAGGCGGCGTACGCGCGCGACCTCGCGACGGTCGCGGCAGAGCTCGGCGGTGGCTCGTGATCGCCGCGGCCGGGCGCTCGCGGCAGCGCTCACCGCGCTCACCTCGCGAGGTGCGACCCCTCCTTGACGTTGAGCACGCGCGCGGTCTTCCCGGGCTCGGTGCGCCAGCGATGACGTATGCCCCCGTCGTAATACACCGCGTCGCCGGCTTCGAGCACGATCTCCTCGTCATCGAGGATGACGGTGAGCGAGCCTTCCAGCACGAGAACGAACTCCTCCTCGTCGTGGACCCACCACATCTTCTCCTCGAAGGCGCCCGACATGATCATGGGCACGAACCGGGGCCGCCCGCGCGCCATGACGCGCACGGGGTCCCCGCCCGCGTCGAGCGGCGTGCCCTCCTCGTCGCGGAAGACGTGGTAGCGCCCCGCGGGGCGGGGGTCAGGTTCATCGGTGAGCAGCGCCTGCTGGGTCGTCCCGAGCGCCTGCGCGACGCGAAACAGCGTCGTCATGCTCATCCGCTCCAGGCCCCGCTCGACCTGACTCAAGAACGAGTGGGAGAGGTCGGCTTGCGCGGCGACCTGCGTCAGGGTGAGCCCGCGGCTGTGCCGCAGGGCGCGGATGCGCGCGCCGAGCGCGCGGACGGCGGCATCGGGATCCACGGCGTCGCCCACGGGAGTCCTCCGGGCATCGCCAGACTTCCGGGCCGCGCCAGGGCGCGGGGCCGGGGCATCGGACATGACTGAAGACTATGGCACGGGAAAGGAAACCGAGATGACGGGCACGGATCACCACGTGGAGGCGGAGACGGAGGCATCCGCCGATGCCCTCCCCGACTACGCGGCACTGGAGGCAGAGCTCGCGGCGGCCCTCGGCCCGCGCGGGGTCTCCAGCGACCCGCGGCAGCGCGAGAAGGCCTCGGTCGACGGCGCACGCATGTCGCCGATCATCGCCGAGTTGCTGCCGCTCGGCGTCGCCGACCTCGTGGCCTTCCCGTCCACCGCCGAGCAGATCGCGCAGGTCGTGGGGCTCGCGGCCCGGCACGGCGCCACGATCACCCCGCGCGGCAAGGGCACCGGCAACTACGGGCAGGCGATCCCGATGCCCGGCGGCCTCGTGCTCGACACCTCGCGGGCCCGCGCGATCATCGAGGTCGGCGAGGGCTTCATCACGGCCGAGGCGGGCGCTTCGATGAGCTCGCTCGAGCAGGCCGCACGGCAGAGCGGGCAGCAGCTGTGGCTGTACCCGTCGACCGTGCACTCGACGGTCGGCGGCTTCCTCTCCGGCGGCTCGGGCGGCACCGGCACCATCGCGCACGGCATCAACCACGAGGGGTTCGTGGTGGCGCTGGATGTCGTGACCCCGGCATCCGACGGGCAGCTCGTGCACGTCGAAGGCGAGGGCGCCCTCTCCTTCGTGCACAACTACGGCACGGCGGGCATCATCGCGCGGGCGACCGTGCGGCTCGAGCCGCTCGCCGACTGGCGCGGGCTGTACGCCTCGTTCCCCGACTTCGCGGGCTCGATGTCGGTGCTGCGCGAGCTCGGCCACCTGCAGCCGCCGCCGCGGCTCGTCTCCGCCGACGATCCGCACGTGTCGGCGCAGCTGCCGCCGGACCCCGCCTTCCCCGAGGGGCGCAGCTCGCTGCGCATGATCGCGGATGCCGCCATCGTCGACACCGCGACCGCGATCATCGAGGGGGCAGGCGGCCGCGTAGAAGACGTGCGCGAGGGTCCGCAGGTCTCGTCGGCGATCTCGGTGCTCAGCTACAACCACCCGATCGAGTGGCTGCAGAAGTCGGAGCCCGGCGTGTACTTCCACGTCGAGGTCGGCGGTGACGTGCTCATCGACCGGCACGACGAGGTGCTCGCCGTATACCCCGGCGCGCATTTACACATCGAGGCGACCAGCACCTCCCCGATCGGCATGCTCGCGGGGATATATGAAAGCCCTGAGCAGGTCGCTGCCGGCATCGCGGCACTGACCGCGCTCGGCGTCGGCGTGCACAACCCGCACCAGTGGAACGTCGACTTCCGGCTGGCCGAGACCATCGCGTTCGCACGCACGACCGACCCGAAGGGCCTGCTCAACCCCGGCAAGCTCAACCCCGATTACCAGGGCCCGACGAAGGGAGCCATCCGATGACGGACGCCGAGCCGTTCCTTCCCGCCACGCGGCGCTGGGCCGATCTGTCCGGCCCCGCGCTGACGGCGGTCACCAGCGACCGCTCGATCGCGGTCGTGCCGATCGGGGCGATCGAGCACCACGGACCGCACCTGCCGCTTTCCACCGACGCCCTCGTCGCCGAGTCCGTCGCCGCCGCAGCGGTCGAGCGTGCGGTGGCGAACGGGATCGACGCGTGGCTGATGCCGACGATCAGCTACGCGAAGTCCGACGAGCACCACTGGGCGCCCGGGACGGTGTGGCTGGAGGGCACGACCGTGCTCGACGTGCTGGTCGACCTCGGGCGCTCGATCGCCATGACGCCCGTGCGCACCGTCGCGTTCGTCAACGGCCACGGCGGCAACGTCATGCTGCTCGGGTGGGTCAACCGCGAGTTGCGACGCCGGTTCGGGCTGCGATCGTTCTCGATGCCGGCGAGCGTCGGCGCGGCCGGCGACGGCCTCGACGGCAGGCCCGACGAGATGGGGCAGGGCATCCACGGCGGGTTCGCGGAGACCTCCATCGTGATGCATCTCGCGCCCGAGATCGTCTCCCCCGTCATGCCCGCCCGGAACGTCCCCGAGCACATCGCCGGTCTCACCCACATCGGCTTCAACCGCAAGCCGGTGATGTTCGGCTGGACGAGCGACGACTTCGGCCCCGTGGGGGTCATCGGCGACGCGACCGGCGCGAACGCCGAGGCGGGGCGCGTCCTGTTCGATCAGGGGGTTGCGTTCGTCACCGAGGCGCTCACCGAGATCGACGGCTTCGTGTTCGGCTGAGCGGACGAGGAACGCACCATGGCCTATGCCCCCGGCATCCCGCCCGCCCCCGTCGTCATCGATCACGCGACCGACCCCGTGCAGTCCGAGCTGGTGCGCACCGATCCGCTCGCGCTCGCGGCCGAGTGGCTGCCGGGCCCGGGAGAGGACCGCATGCTGATGACGGTCTCGACGACGGGGCTCGACGGCGCCCCCGCGGCGCGCACGACCATGCTGAGCGACTTCGACGGCGAGGAGCTCTTCTTCCACACCGACGCCGCCAGCCGCAAGGTCGCCGAGCTCGCGCGCGAGCCCCGCGTCGCGCTGACCCTGCTCTGGCCGGGCTTCACGCGGCAACTCGTCGTGCAGGGCACGGCGCGAGAGGCGACGCCGGACGAGGCAGCGGATGCCTATCGGCTGCGCTCGCCGTACCTGCAACAGCTCGCGTGGCAGAACACCGCAGAGTTCGCCCAGCTGCCCCTCGCCGAACGGCGGCGGCTGTGGGCCGCGTTCCTCGCCGCGCACGGCGGCGCGGCGAGCCCCGCGTTCGCCCAGCCCGAGGGGTGGGTCGGTTTCGCGGTGCGCCCCGAGCGGATGCTGTTCTGGGTCTCGAACCCCGAGGCCGCGAGCCGCCGCGTCGAGTACACCCGGGGCGGGGCCGAGGGCTCCGGATGGCGGATGGCGTACCTGCCGGGGTAGGTCGTCTCGTCGCCGAGGTGCGGCAGCCAAAACTCCTCCTATCCGAGGCTGTTCTGGTGCCGAAAGGGTTGAACGGCACCGTTCTCGTCCAGATCGAAGGAGTTTCGGCACGTTCGAGTGACGGACGAGTGTCGGCGGGGGCGACGAAGATAGGGGGATGGCGGACGTGCTGGCGGGGTTCGGTCCTGCGACCCAGGACTGGTTCCGCGGCGCCTTCCCTCAGCCGACCGCGGCCCAGGCCGGCGCCTGGGAGGCGATCTCGCACGGCCGGCACGCCCTCGTCGTCGCCCCGACCGGGTCGGGCAAGACGCTGGCGGCGTTCCTCTGGGCGATCGACCGGGTCTTCCGGGAGAAACCGGTCGACTGCACGCCGAAAGGCACGAAACGCGCGAAAGACACGAGCGCGGGTACGAAGAAGGATGCCGCCGGCACCCGCATCCTCTACGTGTCGCCGCTGAAGGCCCTGGGCGTCGACGTCGAGCGCAACCTCCGCTCGCCGCTGGTCGGCATCGGGCAGTCGGCCAGACGCCTGGGCATCGCGGTGCCAGGCGTCACGGTCGGCGTGCGCTCGGGCGACACGACCTCGGCCGACCGCCGCCGGCTCGTCGCCGACCCGCCCGACATCCTCATCACGACGCCCGAGTCGCTGTACCTGATGCTCACCTCGCAGGCCGCCGAAACCCTCCGCGGCGTGCACACCGTGATCGTCGACGAGGTGCACGCCGTTGCAGCGACCAAGCGCGGAGCGCACCTCGCCGTCAGCCTCGAACGCCTCGACGCGCTGCTGGCCGCCCCCGCCCAGCGCATCGGGCTGTCGGCGACCGTGCGGCCGATCGACGAGGTCGCGCGCTTTCTCGGCGGGGTCGCACCGGTCGAGATCGTCGCGCCGCGCGCGACGAAGACCTTTGAGCTGTCGGTCGTCGTCCCGGTCGCCGACATGCTCGACCCGCCGCCCCCGCCGCGCTCGGGTGACGAGGCCGCGGAGGATGCCGATGCTGCCGGACTCGCAGGCGACGCGCACGAGACCGGCGACTGGTTCCAGGCGCCGCCGGCCGCCGGGGGCAACGGATCGGTGTGGCCGCACGTCGAGGAAGCGATCGTCGACCGCGTGCTCGCGCACCGCTCGACGATCGTGTTCGCCAACTCGCGGCGCCTCGCAGAGCGGCTCACGGGCAGGCTCAACGAGATCTCCGCGGAGCGCATGTCCTCAGTCGCCCCGCGAGGGAGCGGAGCAAACGAGACGAAACGCAGATCAGCAGACGACGTTTCGTCTCCGCGGGCTGCGCCCGCTCCGCTCAACGACCGGGCATCGGTCGACCGGGACGGGACCGCCCCCGTGCTCGCGAAGGCGCACCACGGGTCGGTGTCGAAGGAGCAGCGCGCGCAGGTCGAGGAGGAGCTGAAGAGCGGCATCCTGCGCTGCGTCGTCGCGACCAGCTCGCTCGAGCTGGGCATCAACATGGGAGAGGTCGACCTCGTCATCCAGGTCGAGGCGCCGCCGTCCGCCGCCTCCGGGCTGCAGCGCGTCGGCCGCGCGGGCCACCAGGTCGGCGAGATCAGCCGCGCGGCCCTGTTCCCCAAGCACCGCGGCGACGTGCTGCGCACCGCCGTCGTGACCGAGCGGATGCTGGCCGGCCAGATCGAGGCGATCGCGGTGCCGGCCAATCCGCTCGACATCCTCGCGCAACAGACGGTCGCCGCCGCGGCGACCGGCTCGCTCGACGTCGAGGAATGGTTCGAGACCGTCAAGCGCTCGGCGCCGTTTCGCACGCTGCCGCGCTCGGCGTACGAGGCGACGCTGGACCTGCTGGCCGGCAGGTACCCATCCGACGAGTTCGCCGAACTGCGCCCGCGCGTCGTCTGGGATCGCGACCGCGGCACGCTCACCGGCCGCCCCGGCGCGCAGCGCGTCGCCGTCACGAGCGGTGGCACGATCCCCGACCGGGGACTTTTCGGGGTCTTCGTCACGGGGCAAGAGAGGGGCGGACGCGTCGGCGAGCTCGACGAGGAGATGGTCTACGAGTCCCGCGTGAACGACGTCTTCACCCTCGGCACGACGAGCTGGCGCATCGTGGAGATCACGCACGATCGGGTCAACGTGCTGCCGGCGTTCGGCCAGCCCGGCAAGGTGCCGTTCTGGCACGGCGACGGGCTGGGCCGGCCGGCGGAGCTCGGCGAGGCGCTCGGCCGCCTCTCACGCGAGGTCGCGGCGGCCGCGCCCGAGAAGGCATCCCGAAGGCTGCGCGAATCCGGCCTCGACGAGAACGCGGTCGGCAACCTTCTCGCGTACCTCGCCGAGCAGAAGGAGGCCACGGGAACCCTCCCGACCGACAAGACGCTGACGGTCGAACGCTCCCGCGACGAGGTCGGCGACTGGCGGATCATCCTGCATTCCCCATACGGCATGCACGTGCATGCGCCGTGGGCGCTCGCTGTCAACGCACGCATCCGAGAGCGGCTGGGCGTCGAAGGATCCGCCGTCGCGAGCGACGACGGGATCATCGCGCGGGTGCCGGATGCCGAGAGCGAGCCACCGGGCGCGGAACTGTTCGTCTTCGAGGCCGACGAGCTCGAACGGCTCGTGACCGACGAGGTCGGCGGCTCGGCCCTGTTCGCCGCACGCTTCCGCGAGTGCGCGGCCCGCGCGCTGCTGCTGCCGCGACGGAACCCGGGCAGACGGTCGCCGCTGTGGCAGCAGCGGCAGAAGTCGGCGCAGCTGCTCGAGGTCGCGAAGAACCATCCGACGTTCCCGATCATCCTCGAGACGCTGCGCGAAGTGCTGCAGGATGTCTACGATCTGCCGGCGCTGCTGCGCATCGCACGTGCGATCGGAGACCGCCGCATCCGGCTCGTCGAGACGATGACCGCCCAGCCGTCGCCGTTCGCGCGCGACCTGCTCTTCGGATATGTCGGCGCGTTCATGTACGAGGGCGACTCGCCCCTGGCCGAGCGCCGGGCCGCCGCGCTGTCGGTGGACCCCGCGCTGCTTTCCGAGCTGCTCGGCAAGGTCGAGATGCGGGAGCTCCTCGACCCCGACGTCATCGCGCGGTTCCAGGCCGAGGCGCAGCGTCTGGATCCCGGCCGGCGCGTGCGCGGCGCCGAGGGCGTCGCCGATCTGCTGCGACTGCTCGGCCCGCTCTCGGCAGCCGAGGTCGCGCACCGGCTCGAGGATGCCGGGCGTGGTGTCGATTCGCCGCCTGCGACCACCGCGAGGCACTTGCTCGACGAGCTGATCTCCGCGCGCCGCGCGATTCCGGTGCAGATCGCGGGCGAGAGCCGCATCGCCCAGATCGAGGATGCCGGGCGCCTGCGCGACGCGCTCGGAGTCGCCCTGCCCGTCGGCATCCCGGCCGCCTTCCTCGAACCGACCGCCGATCCCCTCGGCGAGCTGATCGCGCGGCACGCCCGGACCCACGGTCCGTTCCGCACCTCAGACGTCGCGGCACGGTTCGGCATCGGAGCCGCCGTCGCCCGTCAGGCGCTGCAGCGGCTCACATCGCAGGGGCGCCTTTCGAGCGGCTTCTTCCTGCCCGAGACCGGGGTGCACGCCGACGATCTGGAGTGGTGCGACACCGAGGTGCTGCGAAGGCTCCGGCTGCGTTCGCTCGCGGCGATCCGCGGCACCGTCGAACCCGTGCCGCCCGAGGCATATGCCCGGTTCCTGCCCGTGTGGCAGCACCTCGAGCGCCCGGTGGAGGGCGTCGACGGCGTGCTCGCCGTCGTCGAGCAGCTCGCCGGCGTCCCCCTCCCGGCGAGCGCGTGGGAGTCGCTGGTCCTCCCGATGCGGGTGCGCGACTACTCCCCCGCGCTGCTGGACGAGCTCACCGCGACCGGCGAGGTCGTCTGGTCGGGTCACGGCTCGCTCCCGGGGCGAGACGGCTGGATCGCGCTGCACCCGGCCGACGCGGTGCCGCTCACCCTCGCGCTGCCGGACGACCCCGCGGCTTCCGGCGACCCGGAGCCGCCGAACGACCTCGAAGAACGCCTGCTCCAGGCGCTGACGAACGGCGGCGCCTACTTCGCCGCACAGCTGACCGCCATGACGGAAGCGTCGAGCGAGCAGGCGGTCGTGGATGCCCTCTGGAACCTCGTCTGGACGGGGCGCGTCACGAACGACACCTTCGCTCCCGTGCGCGCGCTGCTGGGCGGCGGCTCGCAGGCCCACCGCGCGGTGCGGCGGGCGCCGCGCACGCGGATGTTCCGCGGCACGCCGCTGGCCGCCGGGCGCGGCGCGGCATCCGCCCTGCAGCAGCACCCTCCGCAGCGCCCGCCGCTCGTCGGCGGCCGCTGGTCGCTGCTCCCCGACCCGAGTGCCGACGCGGCGCTGCGCGCGACCGCCGCCGCGAGCCTGCTGCTGGAGCGGTACGGCGTCGTCACCCGCGGCAGCGTGCAGGCCGAGCGGATGCCGGGCGGCTTCGCGCAGGCCTATCGCGTCCTGGCCGGGTTCGAGGATGCCGGGCACACCCGCCGCGGCTATTTCATCGAGCGCCTCGGCGCCGCGCAGTTCGCCTCGTCCACCACGGTCGACCGGCTGCGCTCCTTCGCCGCCGTGCCCGATCCGGCACCCCTGCACGCGATCACGCTCGCCGCGACCGACCCCGCCAATCCGTATGGCGCAGCTCTCGGCTGGCCCGCGCAGGACGGCGTCGGGCACCGGCCGGGCCGCAAGGCGGGCGGGCTCGTGACCCTCGTCGACGGGGCGCTCGTGCTGTATCTGGAGCGCGGCGGCCGCACCGCTCTCGCCTTCACCGACGACGATGACGTGCTCGCCGCTGCCGCCCGCAGCCTCGTCGGCACCGCCCGCGCGCGGCGGCTGGATACCCTCACCGTCGAGCAGGTCTCGGGCGCCTTCGTCTACGGCACGCGCGCCGGGCGCGCGCTGCGCGAGGCCGGCTTCGTCGAGTCGACGCGCGGCCTGACCCTCAGGCGGCAGCGGTGAGGCTCGCGGCAGAACCCCGGCCAGAAGCAGGCAGGTATGGTGCAAGAACCATACAATTGTTGTATGTCCTCGCAAACGTTCAACATCTCCCTCCCGCGCGAGCTCGTCCGGCAGCTCGACGCGCAGGCACAACGGGAGTTCTCGTCGCGCAGCGAGTACGTGCGCCGGGCGATTGTCAATCAGCTCCGCGCAGAACAGGAGGTCACCGCGATCTTCGACCGCGCGAACGCGCGCGGTCGAGCGCTCGGGATCTCGTCGGAGCAGCAGGTGTATGACATCATCGCCGACTGACCCGCCCCATCCACGGCCGCTGGTCATCGACGCGAACGTCTGGGTGTCGGCGCTCGTGTTCGGGGGCGCTCCCCGCGAGGTCTTCGAAACGGTCGTCCGGCGCGGCCTGACAGTGGCCACCAGCGCGGAGCTGGAGAGCGAGACCCGTCGCGTGGTCGCCGCGAAGTTTCCCGATTTCGCGGATGACCTCGCGGCTGTGCGCACCGCGCTCACCCGGTCGACCCTGGCGGTGCGACTCGGAACGATCACGATCGAGATCTGCCGTGACCCCGACGACGATCGCGTGCTCGAGACCGCCGTCCTCGCCGGAGCCGACACGATCGTTTCCGGGGACCGCGACCTGCTCACGCTGAGGACATATCAGGGCATCGCAATCCTGACGCCACGAGCGTGGCTCGATCACGACGAGGCGCGACATGCCCCGAGGTGACCATGCCCCGAGCTGACCATGCCCCGAGCTGACCATGCCCCGAGGTGACTGTGCCTGAAGGCGACACCGTCTTCCAGACCGCGCGGATGCTGCACGACGCTCTCGCGGGGCAGCTGGTCACGCGGTTCGAGCTGCGCGTGCCGCGTGCCGCGACGGCCGACCTCACCGGCGAGACGGTGCGCGGCGTCGTGCCGCGCGGCAAGCACCTGCTCCTGCGCATCGGGGACCACACGCTGCACTCGCACCTCAAAATGGAGGGCCGCTGGCTCCTCTCCCGCCCCGGCGAGCGCTGGCGCGCCCCGGAGTTCCAGGCGCGCGCGATCGTCGGCACCTCCCGCGCGATCGCGGTCGGGTTCGAGCTCGCGATGGTCCGGCTCATCCGGACGGCACACGAGCATGAGCTCGTCGGCCACCTCGGCCCCGACCTGCTGGGCCCGCACGGGGATGCCGCAGAGGCAGTGCGGCGTCTGGCATCCGACCCGCGCCCTATCCACGTCGCCCTGCTGGATCAGCGCAACCTCGCGGGTCTCGGCAACGAGTACGCGGGCGAGGTGCTTTTCGTCCGCGGCATCCTGCCCCGGCGGCCGGCCGCCGAGGTCGCCGACCTCTCCGGGCTCGTGCACACCGCGTCGCGGATGATCCGCGCGAACCGCGACCGCGTGCCGCGGACGTTCACGGGCGATGCGCGCCCCGGCCGGCGCACGTGGGTGTATCGCCGGGGCGGGATGCCGTGCCGCCGCTGCGGCGCTCCGATCCGGCGCACCGACCTCGGCGCGACGCCGGCGAGCGAGCGCATCGTGTTCTGGTGCCCGAACTGCCAGGTGTGAGCGCCGCGATCGCCACGCCTCCCGAATCCCACCCGTTCGGCAGTCGCTTCGGCACCGCCAGGACCGCACGGGACGACGCGTAAGTGACTGCTGAACGGGGGTGACCAGGCCACGCCCAGAAACGGTCGAGGGCGGGGCGTGCCCCCCCCCCCCGCCCCCCATCCCACAGCCCGGGGGCGGCGC
>JASGGN010000026.1:0-26062 GCA_047605005.1 Microbacterium sp. | reverse complement strand
GAATCTGGGCGTCAAACCGGAGATGTCGTTGGTTTGAACAACGACACTCTGGTGGGCCCTGCCGGGCTCGAACCGACGACCTACGGTGTGTAAAACCGTTGCTCTACCAGCTGAGCTAAAGGCCCTGACCCATCGAGTGTACGAGACGAGGTCGGCGTCGGCGGGCCGCGCTAGGTTGGATGCGTGAAAGCCAACCCCGCCGATCAGCTGTTGCTCCTCGAGATCGCGAGCCTCGATGCGACGATCCGCGCTGCCGACCACGCGCGTCGGAACCCCCAGCAGACGGCGCGTGTGAACGAGTTGCTCGCGCAGCGCCAGGCGCAGTCGGCGATCCTGACCGGCCTCCTCGGCGAGCGCGACGATGCCCGTGCGGAGCTGGCCAGGATCGAGTCGGATGTCGCTGTCGTCGATGCGCGAATCGCCCGCGACACCGAGCGTCTTGCCACCACCGCGAACGTCAAGGAGGCGCAGGGTCTGGAGCACGAGCTGGCGTCGCTCGCGGCGCGCAAGAGTGCCCTCGAAGACGCCGAGCTCGAGGTCATGGAACGCCTCGAGGTCGCAGACGTCGCCGTCGCCGAGCAGGAGGCCGCGATCGCCGCGACCAATGATGAGGGCGCCCGGGTGAGCGCCGAAGGGAAAGCCGCGGTCGCAGCCGCGACAGCGACGGGGGAGGCGGCGACCCGTGACCGCGCAGCCCTCGCGACTCGCGCCCCCGCCGACCTCCTTGCGCTGTACGACCGGATCGCGGCGCGCGGCACCGGCGCCGGACTTTTGCGGCGGGGGACCTGCGAGGCATGCTACATGGTGCTCTCCGGCACCGATCTGCAGACGGTGCGCATCGCAGCCGACGACGACGTCGTCCTGTGTCCCGAGTGCGGCGCCGTCCTCGTCCGCACCGGCGAATCCGGTCTGTGACGACGCGGCGATGACTGCAGCGCCCCGATGGCACGTCGTCGGGCGTGGCGCAGGGCATGTCGCACGGCATGTCGCAGGGCAGAGCCGCGACGAGGCGACGATCATCGTCCTCGGCGACGACCTCGCCGAGCTCGACCGGCTGCGATGCGGACCCGAAGAGCTCGCCGCGCACGTCATCGCAGCACCCGAACAGGTGCGCTGGGTCTTCGGCGACACGACGCACTGGTATCCCGGCATCCTCGCCGGGGGCGCCCGGGTCGCTCGCTGTCACGACTTACGGCTGTGCCACGCGATCCTCACGCGCAGCGCCCTCGCGACGGACCCTGCGGCGCTGCGGGCAGCGGAGGAGTGGGATGCCAGCTCGGCTGTCGCCGAGGTCCCCGCGCCGACACTGTTCGACCTCGATGACGCCGCGCCTCGTTCGGCAGGCGTGCCGGACGACCCGGACGCCGCGCTCGCCGAACTCCGCCGTCAGCTCGCGGCGGTCGCATCGTCATCCGACCCGCAGCGCCTGCGCCTTCTGCTGGCGGCCGAATCGGCGGGCGCCCTCATCGCCGCGGAGCTGCATGCGGCGGGGATGCCGTGGAGTCGTGCGGTGCACGAGCGGATCCTCACCGACCTGCTCGGCCCCCGCCCCGCAGCCGGCGCCGCGCCGGCCCGGGTCCTCGAGCTCGCCGCCGTCGTGCGGGATGCCTTGGGGGACCCCGGCGCGAGCCTCGACTCTCAGCCCAAGCTGCTGCGCAGCCTCCACCGGGTCGGCGTGCTCGCCCGCACCACCAGCCGGTGGGAGCTCGCGGACTACGACCACCCGGCCATCGCCCCGCTGCTCGAGTACAAGAAGCTGACCCGGCTCATGAGCGCCAACGGCTGGGCGTGGCTGGACGAGTGGGCATCCGATGGCAGGTTCCGCCCCGTCTACGTCCCGGGCGGCGTCGTGACGGGCAGGTGGGCATCCTCTGGCGGTGGCGCGCTGCAGCTTCCCCGACGGCTGCGCCCCGCCGTCCGCGCCAACCCGGGCTGGACTCTCGTCGTCGCCGACGTCGCGCAGCTCGAGCCCCGCGTGCTCGCCGCGATGTCGTCTGATCATGCGCTGGCCGATGCAGCCCGGGGGCGCGACCTCTACGACGGAATCGCCGCGAGCGGGATCGTCACGACCCGACAAGAGGCGAAGATCGCCATGCTGGGCGCGATGTACGGCGCGACGACCGGCGACAGCGGGCGGCTCGTTCCGGCGCTTCGCCGCGTGTATCCGCGGGCCATGTCTCTCGTCGACGAGGCTGCTCGAACGGGGGCGGAGGGCGGTGTCGTCAGCACGTGGCTCGGTCGCACGAGCCCGCCGGCCGACGCCTTCTGGCGCGAGGCGCAGGACCGCGCCGGCGCGCCGGATGCCACGGAGGCAGATCGCGCACGCGCGCGGCGCGTTGCCGCCGATCGGGGGCGCTTCACCCGCAACTTCGTCGTCCAGGGCACCGCCGCCGAGTGGGCGCTCGCGTGGCTCGCCGAGCTGCGCACCGAGCTCGCGCGCTTTCCCGCGGTGAGCGCCGAGACCACCGAGACGGCGGCGGCATCCGGTCCCGTCTTCGGCCGCGGCGCGCATCTGTGCTTCTTTCTGCACGACGAGATCATCGTCCATTGCCCGGAAGATCACGCCGCGGCGGTCGCAGATGCCGTGCGGACCGCCGCCAGCCGCGCCGCGCGCCTGCTGTTCGGCGACTTCCCGATCGACTTCCCCCTCGATCTGCGCATCAGCGCGGACGCCGCGAAGTGACCGCTCTCAGCAGCCCAGTGCCGAGGTGGAGACCGTGGCGTCCCGCAGCAGGGGAGTGGTCAGCACCGAGGGCGCCGCAGCGCCTGCCCCCTCCGGCTGTACGAACCGGAAGACGAGCGTCTTCTCCTCGCCCGGTGACAGGACGATCTCCGCCACACCGGTCGGAAATCCCGCGTCCGCGACGCGGAGCGTCGACACGGCGGCGTCGCCGTCCCACACACCCTCGAGCTCAGTGCCGACCGGCGCGGAGACGGACACGAGTGTGGCGACCTGACCGGCGGCCACGCCCGCCTGGCTCGGTCCGATCATCGACGCGGGCAGCGTGGCGGCGTTCGCGGGCGCGCTCGATGCGAGCGTCACGGCGACCGACACGATGCCACGGCCGTCGGCGCGGCATCCGTCGCCCGTCAGGGTAACGGTCGTCGAGAGATACGAGTCCAACTTCGCCATCGTGGTGTCGTTCAGGTACACGGCGTATGCCCCGTCGCCAGCAGCGACTCGTCGTGCCAACGCTCCAGCGAGCGGCGTGTCCGCAATCGTCGTCTGCTCTTGCGTGCGCGCACTCCAGACGGAGATCCGGCCTTCCGCGATCGGATCGGCGAGTGCCTTCGCGAGTGCGGGGAGGTCCAGGGCCCCGGTGGTCAGACGCGAGAACACGGCCTCGGTGACCGCCTGCTGCAGCACGGTCTGCCCGGCGGCATCGAGGCTCACGTACGGTTCGACCAGGAGCTGCTCGACCAGTGTGTCAGCGGTGATGACGGTGCCGTCCGCGAGCGTCACCGGCCCGGTCGCGGCGAGCACGGCAGCGAGCACGTCGGGGTCGATCGAGACCACGGCATCCGGCACGATGCCCGAAACGCCCGCCCACCAGTCGATCGCCAGCTGCGCGGTCACCGAGAAGTCCGGGGTCATCGAGATGTTCTGGACGTAATCGTCCACGGTCGCTCCGTACAGCGCGAGCGTCGAGGCGGGAAGCGACGCGAGCGACGGCGTCGACGAGAAGGCGGATGAGTCCGCCAGCTGGCCGAGCGTCACTTCGCCGTCGTCTGCGGTCAGGAGCGCGAACGACCCGGCGATGCCGCCGCCGGTGCGCACTTCGGCCGGATTCTGCTCCATCAGCAGGATGTTCCTGGTGCCGTCCGCTCCCAGCAGCCCCGGGATGATCTCGACCGCCTGCGCGAGAGCACTCACCTGTGGTGAGAGGTCGTCCAGCTCATCGCGGAGGCGTTCGACGCCGTCCCGCAGCGGTGACACGAGACCGTCGGTCGAGATGGTGTCCATCTCGGTGGACGCTCGCGACAGGCTCTTGTCCAGGCTGAGCAACGGAGCGCGCAGGTCTTCCAGCGTGGACAGGGCGCTCGTCTCGGTCGCGCCGTCGTCCTCGCTCGGAGTGTTCTCCACGGCAGCGACGACGGACCTCGCCGCGGCCGTGACGTCCCCCGCGGCTCCCGCGGAGATCCGGATCGCCGCCGCGTCGTCACCGATCCACGGCAGCCCTTCGACAAGCCGCCAGAGCGGATCGTCGGTGAGCGCGGCTGCCGTGCCGGCTCGGAGCGAGAGCTCCTCCAGATCACCCTGGAGTGCATCGAGGTCGCCGTCGGCGATCTGCTGCTTCGCGGACGAGGAGAGCGACACCAGCTTCTCCAGCTCGCCCCTCACTATCAGCGCGCGCACGGTGAGCCACCCCGCGAGCGCCAGCAGCGCCGTGGCGATGGCGACGCCGACGATGAGGAGCACGCGACGCCGGCGATGATGTACGCCGGCGATCGTCATGCTGCGTCGCTGTCCGCCCTGCGTCGACGTGTGACCACGAGGCCCAGACCGAGCGCGAGAGTGCCGATGGCGGCGCTGAGGAGCGCAATCGTGGATGCCGACGTGCCTCCCGTCGAAGGCAGGGACGAGACGGACGCTGTGGTCGCCCCTGTCGATGGGTCACCCTCCGCGGCGGTGGTGCTGCACCCGGCGGCGGGCTCCGGGTACGACAGCGAGGTCTCGAGAGTCGCCCCGGCGTCAGCCGTCGCCGCGACAGTCCCCGTCCACGCATCGCTCGTCCCCGGCCACGCCACGCGGCCGGTCAGCGGCGTCTCCGCGGTGATCGTGCCGAGCGTGATCGTCGCCGAATCGGTGCTCGACTCGAGCGTCAGGACCGCCTCGTGAGCCGTCGACGGGCTCTCCGGATCGACGAGCGTGAGCGAGTAGGTGATCCACGGCGAACCCTCGACGCAGATCGGCACGATCGATCCCGCCAGCGCGGGATCCGACGGATCCGCGGGCGCATACGTGCTCCCGTCCGAATCGGTCGTATCGGCGGCGGATGCCGCCAGCGGCATCCCCAGCGCGAGAACGGCAGCAGCACAAATGGACAGCAATGTCTTTCGCATGATACGGGCCCCCCAGCCCCTCGTGATGTCTGTCCCCACAGACACTCACGTCCGCACACAGTACCACCAGCTGCGCCGTTTTTCATCATCGGGTGTGCGCGCGTCGGCTTCTCTCGTAGAATCGAGGACGCGAATGGGTCGGCTGGACGGTCGCGTGGCGGGGTTACCCGCACCGAGGAACGTCCGGGCTCCACAGGGCAGGGCGGTGGGTAACACCCACCCGGAGCGATCCGCGAGACAGTGCCACAGAGAGCAGACCGCCGAGGCTGCAAGGCCGAAGGCAAGGGTGAAAGGGTGGTGTAAGAGACCACCGGGGCCGTGGTGACACGGCTCGCACGGTAAACCTCGCCCGGAGCAAGGTCAGACAGGGGATGCCGACGCGGCCCGCCGAGTCCCCGGGTAGACCGCTGGAGCGGCGCGGCAACGCGTCGCCGAGAGAGATGACCGTCCACGAAGCATCCGCTTCCGGACAGAACCCGGCGTACAGGCCGGCCCATTCGCCTTCTCGCGCCTGACGGGGGATTTCTTCGTGCTCAGGCGGCGCCAGTGTCCGTGCTGGTCCGCGCAGACGTGTCACCGTGCGCCGACTTGCACCCCTGGGGAGCGATGCTGACGCTCTTTTCGCCGCCTTGTCGCCGCGCGGGCGCAGCGGGCGACCGTCAGGACAGTGTGAGGGCAGCAGCCCCGATGATTCCGGCGTTGTTGCGGTGGCGGGCCGGCACGATCGGGGTGTTGAGCGTCAGCAGGGGGAGGAACTCGTCCGCGTGCTTCGACACGCCGCCGCCGACGATGAACAGGTCGGGGCTCAGCAGGAACTCCAGATACGAGTAGTACCACTGCAGACGCTCCGCCCACGCGGGCCAGCTCAGCTGCTCACGCTCGACCGCCGAGTAGGCCGCCCACGCCTCGGCATCCCGCGACTTCTCCGCGCGCTGCAGGTGGCCGAGCTCGGAGTTCGGGATGAGGTGCCCGTCGTACAGCACCGCGGTGCCGATTCCGGTGCCGAGCGTCGTGAGGATCGTCAGCCCCTGCGCCCCGACCGCCGCGCCATAGCGCGCCTCGGCGATGCCGGCGACATCGGCGTCGTTCGCGAAATGGATGTCACGACCGAGGCCCTCCTCGAAGAACTTCTCCGCCTCGAACCCGATCCACGTGTCGGCGACGTTCGCCGCCGACAGAGTCTTGCCGTTTTTGACGATCGCCGGGAACGCGACGCCGAGGGGGACGTCCTCATCGGCCACGCCCACCTTGTCCAGCACCCGGCGCACCGCCGCCAGAACGTCCGGCGGCTCGGCGCCGGCAGGGGTTGCCACCTTCACTCGGTTGCTGAGGAGCTGCCCTGCCTCCAGATCCACGAGCGCGCCCTTGATGCCGGTTCCACCGATGTCCACGCCGACGGCGCGAGTGACCTTTGTCGTCATGTGAACAGCCTATCCAGATCGCCGGTGCGGCTCGTTAAGATCGGGGGAACCCGCGGAAGGAACCTGGAATGTCCGGCGAAGAAAAGTTCTGGTACAACCTCAGCACGGGTGCGGTTGAGCGCGGATTCGCGTCGCCGGCGATCGATCGGGCGGGGCCGTTCGACACGGCGGAGGAGGCCGCGAACGCCCCGAAGCTCCTCGCGGAACGCTCTCGCGCGTGGGCTGAGGAGGACGCCGCCGAGGATGCCTGGGGCGCGGGCGGTGGCTCCGAGCAGACCGTGGGCCGATAGTCTGGCTTCGGTTCGGTTTCGCGGGCGAAGCCGAGAGGTGAGAGGACGCGATGGACAAGCAGCGGGACTTCGTACTGCGCACGATCGAGGAGCGGGGCATCAAGTTCGTCCGGCTGTGGTTCACCGACGTCATCGGAACGCTCAAGTCGGTCGCGATCGCTCCCGCGGAGGTCGAGGGCGCGTTCGCGGAGGGCCTGGGATTCGACGGGTCGGCCATCGAAGGCCTGACGCGCTCCTACGAGTCTGATCTGCTCGCCCACCCCGACCCGACGACGTTCCAGACGCTGCCATGGCGCGGCGAGATCGACCCCACGGCGCGCATGTTCTGCGACATCACGACGCCCGACGGCCAGCCCGCGGTCGCTGACCCGCGCCATGTGCTCAAGCGCACGCTTTCGAAGGCTGGTGAGGCGGGGTTCACGTTCTACACGCACCCCGAGATCGAGTTCTACCTGCTGAAATCGTCGTCTTTCGGCCCCGAAGGCCCCGAGCCGGTCGACTCGGCGGGCTACTTCGACAACGTCCCCGGCGGCACCGCCCATGACTTCCGTCGTCGCAGCGTCCGCATGCTGGAAGACCTCGGCATCTCGGTCGAGTTCAGCCATCACGAGGGCGGTCCGGGCCAGAACGAGATCGATCTGCGCTACGCCGACGCGCTCGCGACCGCCGACAACATCATGACCTTCCGCACCGTCGTCAAGGAGGTCGCGATCGAGCAGGGCGTGTATGCGACCTTCATGCCGAAGCCGCTCTCCGGAAAGCCCGGCAGCGGCATGCACACGCACATGTCGCTGTTCGAAGGCGACCAGAACGCGTTCTACGAGGAGGGGGCGCAGTACCAGCTCTCCAAGACCGGTCGTCAGTTCATCGCGGGACTGCTCACCCACGCCAACGAAATCGCCGCCGTGACGAACCAGTTCGTCAATTCGTACAAGCGGCTGTGGGGCGGCGATGAGGCGCCGAGTTTCATCTGCTGGGGCCACAACAACCGCTCCGCGCTCGTGCGCGTGCCGATGTACAAGCCGAACAAGGGGCAGTCGACCCGCGTCGAGTACCGGGCCCTCGACTCGGCGGCGAACCCCTACCTCTCCTTCGCGCTCATCCTCGCGGCCGGGCTCAAGGGCATCGAGGAGGGGTACGAGCTTCCTCCCGAGGCAGAGGACAACGTGTGGTCGCTCACCGACGCGGAGCGTCGCGCGCTCGGTTACGCGCAGCTGCCCGCGAGCCTCGACCACGCGCTCGAGTACATGCAAGACTCCGAGCTCGTCGCCGAGACCCTCGGTGAACAGGTCTTCAACTACGTTCTGCTCAACAAGCGCCGGGAGTGGGAGGAGTACCGCGATCAGGTGACGCCCTTCGAGTTGAAGAGCAACCTGGAGATGCTCTAGGGGTCATGTCCGGTGGTGACCGCACGTCCGTCAGGACGGCGCTGGCGAAGGACGGCTTCAGCGATCTCGATGGGGCGGACCGGCTGCTGTCCGAGCTGTCCGATGCCCTCGCCCTGCCGCGTGAAGAGATCCTCACCGGGGCCGATCGCGCGGCGGATGCCGATGCGGCGCTCGTCGCGCTCGTTCGCGTTTCGCGTCGTGACGCGGCTGCGGTCGGGCGGGCGCTGCGCCGTGTCGGGCCGACGCTCTGGCTGATCCTCGGGGCGTCCGTCGGCTTCGCGGACTTCTACCTGCGGCATCCGTCTGAGCTCGCCCACGTTCCCGAACCGGAACCGCGCCTTCCTACGGGCGAGGAGATGCTCGCGGAGCTGCTCGATGCGATCGCGGTGGATGCCGAAGGTTTCGCCGCACGCGGCGATGAGTCGGCGTGGGTTGCGCTGCGCGTGCGATACCGTCGGCTGCTCGCGCGCATCGCTGCGTTCGACCTCGACGCTCCCGACGCCGTCGAGGTGCTGCCCGGGGTCGCCCGGGCACTCGCCGACCTCGCCGGCGCGGCGTTGGAGGCCTCCCTCGCGGTCGCGCGGACCCGGGTCGCCGGCGGCGGGGGAGTCGAGCTCTTCCCGCGTGAGCAGGTCGCCGCGACGCGCCTGGCGATCATCGGCATGGGCAAGGCGGGCGCGCGTGAGCTGAACTACGTCAGCGACGTCGACGTCATCTTCGTCGGCAGCGGCTCCGACGAGCTGGTCGAGCGGCTCGGAGAGAGCCGAGTCATCGACATCGCGGCGCGCCTGGCGGTGCAGACGATGCGCGGGATCTCGGGCACGGAGATCGAGCCGCCACTGTGGGAGGTCGACGCGAACCTGCGGCCGGAGGGCAAGCAGGGCGCGCTCGTGCGCAGCCTCGCATCGCACCTGTCCTATTACCAGCGGTGGGCCAAGAGCTGGGAGTTCCAGGCCCTCCTGAAAGCCCGCCCCCTCGCCGGGGATCGCGCACTGGGCGAAGCCTACGTCGCCGCGGTGCAGCCGAAGGTGTGGACGAGTGCTGCGCGGGAGAACTTCGTCGACAGCGTGCAGCGCATGCGCGAGCGCGTGACCGATCACATCCCGGCCGCCGAGGTGCCTTACCAGCTGAAGCTCGGGCCGGGAGGCATCCGCGACATCGAGTTCACGGTGCAGCTGCTCCAACTCGTCCACGGACTGTCCGACGATCGCATCCGCCAGCGTGGCACGCTCGACGCTCTCGAGGCGCTCGTGAACGAGGGCTACATCGGGCGCAGCGACGCCGCTGCCTTCGCGCTCGACTATCGCCGCCTGCGGGTGATGGAGCATCGGGTGCAGCTGCGCGATCTGCGGCGCACGCACCTCATGCCGCAGACGCCCGAGGCGTTGCGGGCGCTCGCGCGCGCATCCGGCCTGGCGCCCGACGGGCCGGCGGTCTGGGAGCTGTGGGAGTCGATCAAGCGTGAGGTCCGCGAGATCCACGTGCGCCTGTTCTACCGGCCGCTCCTGTCGGCTGTCGCGGCGCTGCCCGCCGAGCAGCAGCTCTCGACGGCGCAGGCGCACGACCGGCTCGCCGCGATCGGCTTCCGCGACCCGGCCGGAGCCCTGCGGCACATCGGTGCCCTGACGGGAGGACTCAGCCGCAAGGCGACGATCCAGCGGCATCTCATGCCCGTGATGATCCGATGGTTCGCCGACGGGGCCGACCCCGACTACGGGCTGCTCGCGTTCCGCCGCATCAGCGAGCGGCTCGGCGACACCCCGTGGTTCTTGCGGGTGCTGCGGGACTCGGCCGGTGCTGCCGAGCGGCTCACGTATGCGCTCTCGGGGTCGCGCTACATCGGCGAGCTCATGGAGTGGATCCCGGATTCGGTCGCGTGGCTCGACTCTGGCGACCAGCTGCGGCTGCGCAGCGGCGTCGCGCTGCAGGAGGAGGCGCGTGCGATCCAGACCCGGCACGAGACGATCGCCGAGGCGATGGATGCCGTGCGCGCGCTGCGGCGCCGTGAGCTGTTGCGTCTGGCCTTCGGCTCCGTCCTCGGGACCCTGACGATCGCCGAGCTCGCCCAGGGGTTGACGACCGTGAGCGAGGTCACGATCCAGGCGACGCTGCGCGCCGTTCGGCGGGAGGTCGTGCCGCCCGAGGATGCCGCCCTCGACTTCTCCGTCATCGCCATGGGGCGCTTCGGCGGCTCCGAGCTCGGGTTCGGCTCGGATGCCGATGTGCTCTACGTCTATGACCCGAACGGGCTCGATCCGCAGCGTGCGAACGAGCTCGCTCTGAAGATCGTCGCGGGGCTGCGCGAGTATTCGGATGATCGGCGGGTGCCGTTCGAGCTCGACGCCGACCTGCGTCCGGAGGGACGCAATGGCCCGCTCGTGCGCTCCTTCGACGCGTACGCCGAGTACTACCGTCGCTGGTCGCTGTCGTGGGAGGCTCAGGCACTGCTCCGCGCGCGCGGCGTCGCCGGCAGCGTCAAACTGATCCGGCGCTTCATGGCGCTGGCGGACGACGTGCGCTACCCCGCGCGGGTCGCGGTGCAGGACGTGCGCGAGATCAAACGCATCAAGGCGCGCGTGGAGAGCGAGCGGCTGCCGCAGGGGGTCGATCGTTCGCGCCACCTCAAGCTCGGTCCGGGCGGGCTGAGCGACGTCGAGTGGCTCGTGCAGATCTTGCAGCACGAGCACGCGCGCGAGGTGCCGGGGCTGCGCACGACCTCGACCCTCGACGCCCTGGAGGCCGCGCGGGCGGCGGGACTGGTGCCGGATGCCTCGGCGCAGCGCCTCGCGGAGGCCTGGCAGCTCGCGAGCAGGCTGCGCTCGGCGAACACGCTCCTGTCGGGACAGACCAGTGACGTGCTCCCGACCGATCGGTGGAAGCTCGACGGCATCGGCCGGCTGCTGGGGCATCCGCCGCGCTCGGCGACCCTCGTCGAGGAGGAATGGCTGCGCACGGCCCGCCGGGCGCGCCGCGTGTTCGAGAAGCTCTTCTACGGCTGAGGTGGAGCGGGCAACTCGCTCGCGCTTGGCGGTGCACTAGGAGACGTCGATGAGTCCCTCGATGCTGCGGCCGCCGATGTCTTCACCGCGGGCGAAGTCCGCCCAGAGCACACGGATGCGCCGTGCGGCGGCGGTCAGACTGTCCGCGTCCGCGCCGCGAGTGATCTCCGCGTCGCGCCAGGTGTGCGCGTTCGCGAACAGGAGCGGGAGATCGATCGTGTGCGATGCGCCGAACGGGTTGCCGGGCGCCGACCATCGGATGACGTAGCTTCGCACGGTGCCGCCGGCGCGACGGTGCCGGCGTGCGAAGTCCCGGGCGCCGCGCGCGTAGATGACCTCGGTGAGGAGGCGCGCGACAGCCCCCGTCAGCGCGCGACCGATCACGGGGACCCGCGACAGCTTCACGAGGGCGGGAACGGCATCGATGAAGAACCTGACCTCGTCGGCGTTGAATCCGATGAGAAGGTCGACGGCGAGCGCGGCGGCGGCCCAGGCATCCTGCACCTCCGTCTCCGCGGGCAGCGGCGTGTGTCCGTACTGCGTGCCGAAGGCCATCGTCGAACGCAGCCCGAAGCCCGCGGCGGCGTTCTGCGCTGTCTCTTGCAGAGTCAGGATGTCCTCGAGCGACGTGGCGGGCGTTGCCTCCTTCGTCGCCGCGAGCATCGCCGCGTTCATCTTCTGCCGCCCCCGGGACAGCCCCAGCGGCGCGCTCTGCGCGATCGCGCGCCGGAACAGCCTCGGGGCTTCGGGTGTCGCCATCAGGTGCAGCACGGCGTCGCCGCCCGCCGATTCTCCGAAGACCGTGATGTTGTCCCGGTCGCCCCCGAACGCGGCGATGTTGCGCTGCACCCACCGCAGTGCGCAGAGCTGGTCCATCAGCCCCAGGTTGGCGGGCCGCTCCTCGGCTCCGCCCAGATAGCCCAGCAGCCCCAGCCGATAGGTCACCCCCACGACGATGACGTTCTGCTCGGCGACGAGCGCGGCCGGGTCGTGGATCGGGATGTCGGCGGCGCCCGACGTGTACGCACCGCCGTGGATCCACACCATGACCGGCAGCGGTGACGATGACCGAGCCGGGATCGTGACCGACAGCCGCTGGCAGTGCTCGTCCTGGACGAGATCGGCGGTGCTGTAGCCGAGTCGCTGCTCCAGAGCAGGCACCGCGAGCTGGGGCGCCGCCGGCGCCCATGCCGTCGCGTCGAACGTTCCGGTGTGGTTCGGGGTGGGTTCGGGTATGCCGAAGCGCGGCGCTGACGCATACGGGATGCCGGTGGCGCGAATCACCGCGCCGTCGCGCCATCCTCGGATCCGGCCGCACGGCGCCAGGAAGACGGGGGAGCGGATGCCTCTTGCCCATGCGTTCCGGTTTGGATCGTCATGAGGGCGCAGACCCCGCCTTGCGCCGGCAGGCGCTGCCCCAGGTGTTGACGTGCATGCGACCATTGTCCACCGGCGCGCGGTCGTCTGCTCCGGCGCTGACCGGGCGCGCTCATCGTGCACGCGTGAGCACGCCGTCGCGGTCGAGCACGAACTCAGCCGTGAGCCCGAGCCGGTCGAGGAACGCGCGGTCGTGGCTGACGACGATGAGCGCGCCGCGGTAGGCCGCGAGCGCCTGGACGAGTTGTTCGACGCTCGGCAGGTCGAGGTTGTTCGTCGGCTCGTCGAGGAGGAGCAGCTGGGCGGGCGGATCGGCGAGCAGCAGCCGAGCGAGCGCTGCACGGAAGCGTTCGCCGCCGGACAGGGAGCGAACCGGCCGGTCGACCATCGCGCCGCGCAGCAGGAGGCGCGCGAGCTGGTTGCGCAGTTCGCGCGTCGGGATGCCGGGGGCCGCGTCCTGGACGTTGGTGAGGACGCTCGCCTCGTCGTCGAGCCCGTCGAGGCGCTGCGAGAGGTAGCCGACGTGCGCGACGAGCGATTCGCCGCGCGCCCGCGCGAACCCTGGCTCGGCGGCGGGGGAGGGGACGAGCTGGCGCAGCAGCGTCGTCTTGCCCGCGCCGTTCGCCCCGGTCAGCGCGATGCGTTCCGGGCCCTGCACAGTGAACTCGCGGCCGTCGGCGCCGATCAGCCGCGCGATCCGGCGGCCGGCGGGAACTTCCGGATCCGGGAGCTGGATGCTGATGCGGTCGTCGTCGTGGATGCGGGCCTCGGCATCCGATACTGCGCGCTGGGCCAGCGCGACCTTCTCGTCCATCAGCCCGCGGCGCGCACCCTGTGACTTTTCGGCGGAGTTGCGGCGGTCGTTGACCGCCGCGCCGATGTACTTGCGGTTCGCGGCATCCTTCCGGCCCTGGCGTGTGCTGTGGGCGATCTTCTCCTCGGCCTGCGCGCGCTGGCGTTTCTCGGTGCGCAGCGACTGCTCGGCGGAGCGGAGCGTGCGTCGTGCCGCGTCCTGCTCCGCGTCGACCTGATCCCGGTAGGCGCCGTACGGGCCGCCGTAGAGGCTGAGGTCGCCCTCGCGCAGTTCGGCGGTGTCGTCCATCAGCTCCAGCAGTGCCACGTCGTGGCTGACGACGATGAGCGTTCCCCGCCACGAGTTCACCAGCTCGTACACGCGATCGCGCGTGTGGCGGTCGAGGTTGTTCGTCGGCTCGTCGAGCAGGGCGATGCCGGGTCGTCGCAGCGTCACGCCGACGAGTGCGGCGAGCATGCTCTCGCCACCCGACAGCGTCGAGACCGGGCGATGGAGTGTCGGCAGCTCCAGTCCGTGCGCGGCGAGGGCGGCGAGCGATCGTTCCTCGATGTCCCAGTCATCCCCGATCAGGTCGAATAGCTCGGGACGCAGATCGCCGTGCTCGACCGCGCGGATCGCCGCCGTGACGTCGTGGATGCCGAGCAGTTCCGCGACCGTGCGATCGGCGTGATGCGTGACGGTCTGTGGCAGGTAGCCGACCAGGCCGGATGCCGTGACCCGGCCTGCTGTCGGCGTCAGCTCGCCCGCGATCAGCCGCAGCAGCGTGCTCTTGCCGACGCCGTTGCGGCCGACGAGCCCGGTACGGCCGTGACCGAAGCTGGCGGAGATACCGGTGAGCGCCGGGCTGCCGTCGGGCCAGGCGAAGGAAAGGTCGTGCAGCACGACCGAAGAGGCAAAGGACATGGTGGTCTCCAGAGAACGTGTCAGGGGGTGCGCTGACACAGGAGACGCGAAAGAGGGTGCGGCCCCGGTCAGCGATGAATGCTGGAGCCGGTGTCCGTCACAAGAGGTCCTTACGCTTCGCTCCTTCTCACACGCGGCGCACATGCCGCAGGAACGTCGCGACCAGTATCGCACGCCGGGCCTCCCCGCCCGGGCTTCCGGCTCCGTGCGGCGATCCGGTTCCCGGATGTGCGGTTCGCGGTGAAGCCCCTGCGCGAGCTCCTGGCCAGCCACGTTCCCATCCCCGATCCCGAGCGGAACCCCGGCGACGTGCTGGAGACGACCGAGCGCGGCCGTCCGCGCGACCGCCGAAGGCCACGACGCGAAGCGCCCCGACCTGATCGTCGAGGTCGCAGCCGACGCGCTTGACGAGGTGTTCGCGGGCATCGACGCATGAAGTGCCGCGAAGAGGGCTGCTCAGCCTTCGAGTAGCGCGTCTGCCCGGACCTGCGTCAGTACGTCCTCGAAGGAGGTGCCCTCTCGCGATCAGGGGCGCTTGCGTCGGTGCCTTCGAGGCGCCTGTCGTTGACCCTTCTTCTGCGGCAGAGCGTCACAGGGTGAGAGCGCAACTGTGCGCCGAGAGCGCGGGTGCCACATGCAGTCTCGGCGCCAGCATGCACTCTCGTTGACGGGGCGGTCGGGCGGTGCATCGGAAGCCGAAACGCCGAAGGTCCCGGCATCCGAGAGGATGCCGGGACCTTCGTCTGCTCCGGGCGAATCAGACGCCGAAGTACAGCTCGTACTCGAACGGGTGCGGGCGCGCGTTGATCGGCTGGATCTCGTTCGCGATCTTGTACTCGATCCACGTCTCGATCAGCTCGGGCGTGAACACGCCTCCCGCGAGCAGGAACTCCTGGTCGGCGCGCAGCGCGTCGAGCGAGTCGAGCAGCGAGTTGGGCACCTGCGGGATGTTCTTGGCCTCCTCGGGGGGAAGCTCGTAGAGGTCCTTGTCGACGGGCTCGTGCGGCTCGATACGGTTCTTGATGCCGTCGAGGCCTGCCATCATCTGCGCCGCGAACGCGAGGTACGGGTTGCCGGAGGCATCCGGTGCGCGGAACTCGATGCGCTTGGCCTTCGGGTTCGACCCCGTGATCGGGATGCGGATGGCCGCCGAGCGGTTGCCGGCCGAGTAGACCAGGTTCACCGGCGCCTCGTAGCCCTTGACCAGGCGCTTGTACGAGTTGATCGTCGGGTTCGTGAACGCGAGCACCGCGGGAGCGTGCGCGAGCAGGCCGCCGATGTACCAGCGTGCGAGGTCGCTCAGGCCGCCGTAGCCCTTCTCGTCGTAGAAGAGGGGCTTGCCGTCGAGCCACAGCGACTGGTGCGTGTGCATGCCCGAGCCGTTGTCGCCGAAGAGCGGCTTGGGCATGAAGGTCGCGACCTTGCCCCACTGCTCGGCGACGTTCTTGACGATGTACTTGAACTTCAGGATGTCGTCGGCCGCGTGCACCATGGTGTCGAAGCGGTAGTTGATCTCCTGCTGTCCACCGGTGCCGACCTCGTGGTGAGCCCGCTCGAGGTGCAGGCCCGCGTCGATGAGGTGCAGCGAGATGTCGTCGCGAAGGTCGGCCGTCTTGTCGACGGGGGAGACGGGGAAGTAGCCGCCCTTGTAGGGGGTCTTGTTGGCGAGGTTGCCGCCTTCTTCCTCACGGCCGGTGTTCCACGCGCCCTCTTCGGAGTCGACGCTGTAGAAGCTGGCGTTCTGCGTCACCGAGTAGCGGACGTCGTCGAAGATGTAGAACTCGGCCTCGGGAGCGAAGAACGCCGTGTCGGCGATGCCGGTCGACGCCAGGTACTTCTCCGCCTTCTTGGCGACCTGACGCGGGTCCTTCGCGTAGATCTCACCGTTGCGCGGGTTGTAGATGTCGAAGACCATCACGAGCGTCTTGGCCTCGCGGAACGGGTCGAGGTAGGCCGTGGAGACGTCGGGGATCAACTGCATGTCGGACTCGTGGATGTTCGCAAACCCACGGATCGAGGAGCCGTCGAAGAGCTGACCGACGGTGAAGAACTCCTCGTCGACGGTCGAAGCGGGGATGTTGAAGTGCTGCTGCACACCCGGAAGATCCGTGAAACGGATGTCGAGGAACTTGACGTCCTCGTCCTTGATGTACTTGAGCACCTCGGATGAATCTTTGAACATGGAGTCTCCAAGATCGGGTGGGTATCGGCCTGACGCTGCCAGGCTCCTCCCGAACCTAGCGAGGGCGGGTTGCCCGGCAGTATCTCCTGTGTTTCGGGCATGTTACACGGACGCCGATACGCTGGAGCGGTGACCCCGACCGAGAACGCGTTCCCCGGCCAACGACTCGGGATGCCCATCGAGGGGAAGGGGAGCGTCGCTCGACCGGGCCGGCGGATCGCCGCGCTCGCGATCGACTGGGCATGCGCTGTCATCGTCTCGATCGCGTTCTTCTCCTACGACGCCCTCGCGACGACCGCGGTGTTCGCCATCGTCCAGGTCCTCTTCCTCCCCACGCTCGGTGGAAGTCCCGGACACCGCCTCGTCGGCTTGCGGCTGCAGCGTCTGCACGGAGGATGGGTGGGATTGTGGCGCCCGATCGTGCGGACCGCCCTCTTGGTCCTCGTGATCCCGGCCGTGATCTGGGACCCGGACCAGCGTGGGCTCCACGACAAGGCGGCCGGGACGGTCCTCATCCGCGGCTAGAGAGGATCCCTCCGACGAGGCGGATCAGCGCGGCCGCTGAGCGCGAGCCTTCATCGGGTCGATGCCCTTCGGGATCGGCAGAGACGTCACCGATTGAGATACCGAGTCCACTCGCTTGACGACAGCGGCCATCGTGACGCGATCGACCTTCTTCGGGAGCGCCTTGATGGTCGAGGCGAGCTTGCCGATCGGCACGTCGCCCTCGCCGTGGCCGATGTGCAGAACGTGGACGGGGACGCCAGAGGCCACACGCTGGACCTTCACCCGCTCGTCGTTGATGAGCCGCGTCAGCCGGCCGCGCGCGCCCTCGCCCACGATGACGACGCCGCCGCGTCCGATCACGCGGTAGACGGCATCCTGCGTCTTCGGGTTGACGCCGACGGGGGTGTCCGACGCCACCCAACGGCGACCCAGCCCCGTGGACAGGACGTGCCCCGCCGCGCCCGGGACACCGTCGATCTTCTTGTACATCGCCTTCGTGGAGATCCGGGTCAGCGTGATCATGGCCGCCAGCAGACCGAACAGCAGTCCGGTCACGCCCCACAGGATGATGCTCCACAGAGGAGCCGGCGGGATGAGGAAGCCCGCCACGACACCGAGAGCCGTACCGACGACGAGGATGGACAGCAGCACCCACGGCGTCCAGGGATAGACGTCTTTCGTGAAAGTCAGCAGGGATCGGATCTGGCTGAAGAAACCGGGCCGCTTCTCGGGTGCGGAACTGCGCGATGACATGGGCACCAGCCTACCTTCGCCGCGGCGCCGACGTCACAGCGCGCAGCTCATGCCGGTTGTGCACAGGCCGCGATCACGGACGGCGTCAAGGAGTGCGAGAGCGCGAGACTCTCCGCCATGTCCGATCCGTTGCATCCGAGTCCGCTGCGGCGGCTCGCCCCGGGAGACGCACCCTATCCCGGCGATCTCGTGGCCGGCGACCCTCCCGTGGTGTGGACCTCGGGAGCCCTGTGGCGACACGACCGCTGCTGGGACGCCAGCGAAGCCGATCACCTCCTCGCCCCCGTCGACCTCGGCCAGTCCGATGACGGTCCCCTCGTGGCGGTTCCGCATTGTCCTCATCGCCTCGGCGACTGGCTCGCCCGCCGGACGCGACTCGGCGATGGCGAGATCGTGACTCTCGGCGTCAGCATTCTGCGGGGGAGCACCTCCGCGCAGATGCGCGGAGTGGAGCGGGGCGAGTGGTGGGTGACCTCAGACGGGAGGCCGGTCCTCGCGGGGGTGGGGACGGAGGATTGGCGGCAGACGACGCGCGAGATGGTGGCCCACATCGTCGCGCGCGCCCCGAGCCACCTCGCTGAAGTGGTGAGCGACGTGTCGGGCGCGATCGCGTCGCCTGGTTCCGCTTCGGCGATCGAGGAACTCGAGGCTCGTCTGTTCGCTGGCGCAGAACCCGCACCGCTGGCCACCGAGTTCGTCTCGCTTCCCGCGCGTCACCTCGCCGCTCGCGCAGACCTGACGAGGTCCGAGGGCGCCCTCGAGCATGGTCGGCGGCTTCCTCCCGCGCTGCACGGCTTCGTCGATCACCCGATCGTCGAGCGGCTCAACCGTCTGCTCACGCGGAGCGACCACCCTCGATCGACGCACAGCGAGCGGGCGCGACCACGTACGCGCGCGCGTACGTCACGGCGCCCACTCCTGGTGGCTGCGGTTGTCATGACGGCGGTGCTCGTGATCGGAGTGAGCTGGCCCGACGGCGACACCGCGGCCGACGGCGGCACCGGGACCGCGGACGTCCCCCGCGGGCAAGCATCGTCGTCGCCGCCGACGTCTCCGCCACGCTCCGCGACGAACGACGACGCGACGGAGGAACGAACGGATGTCGCGCCGACGAGCGACGCGTCCGAGGAGAAGACATCGACGCTCGTGCACACAGCCAGCCAGCTGATCGAGACGTACGCAACGTGCGCGCCGACATGCGGCGCGGGTGTCGTGGAGGACCCTCACGACACCTTCCCGTCCGGCGTCACAGACGCCCCGGGGGCGGACCGCACGACGACGGTGGTCGAGCGTTACGGGGGAGTGGCGGTGTTGCGTGTCGAGGCTCCCGAGCACGCAGCCCAGTACGCCGTCATCGTCCGCTCCAACGACTCATGGCTGGTCCGCGACGTCTTCGATGTCGCGGACCAGCCATGACGGAGCCGGATCAGATGCCGAGCTGGCCCTCGAAGTCGGCGGCCTCGAGGCGAGACTTGACCGCCCCGAGGAATCGAGCCGCATCGGCGCCATCGATCGTGCGGTGGTCGTACGACAGCGCGAGGTACACGTACGAGCGCACCGAGATCGCGTCCTTGCCGTCCACATTCACGACGCCCGGACGCTTGACGACGACGCCCGTGCCGAGGATGGCGGACTGGGGCAGGAACACGACGGGAGTGTCGAAGAGCGCACCGCGCGAGCCGGTGTTGGTCAGGGTGAACGTGCCTCCCGCGAGCTCGTCCGGCTTGAGCTTGTTGTCACGGGTTCGCGCGGCGAGGTCGGCGATCTCGTGAGCGATCTGGGCGAGGTTCTTCGACGCGGCATCCCGCAGAACGGGAGTGAGGAGGCCGCGCTCCGTGTCGACGGCGATCGACAGGTTCTCGGTCGCCGGGTAGACGATGTCGGTGCCGTCGACCGTCGCGTTGATGATCGGGTACGCCTGCAGCGCCTCCGCGGCTGCCAGCGCGAAGAACGGCAAGAACGACAGCTTGTCGCCGGTCTTCTGCTGGAACGTGCCCTTCACGGTGTCGCGGAAGTTCGAGAGCTTCGTGACGTCGACCTCGATCACGGTCGTCAGCTGCGCCGTCTGCTGCATCGAGGCCACGGCGCGCTCGGCGAGCACCTTGCGCAGGCGCGACATCGGCTGAGTGGTTCCGCGCAGCTCCGAGATCTCTCGAGCAGGTGCGGCCGGTGCCGCGGCAGCCGGAGCGCTCGCGGGCGCTGATGCTGCACTCTCGGCGGCCTTGAGGACGTCTTCCTTACGGATCCGCCCGCCTACACCGGTGCCCGTGACCGTTGCCAGATCGACGCCCTGCTGCTGAGCGAGGCGACGCACGAGCGGGGTCACATAGGTGGGGCCATCGTCCTCGGCGTCCGCAGACGGGACGGAGGGCGAAGCCGGCGCGGGTGCCGCTGCGGGAGCGGGCGTCTGAGCCGGCGCCGGAGTAGCGGCCGGGGCGGAAGCGGCCGGAGCAGGTGCGGGCTCCGGTGCTGCCGAAGGTGCGGGCTCCGGTGCTGCAGTAGGAGCGGGCGCCGGCGTGGCGGGAGCGGCGGCCGGGGCCCCCGATCCGATGCGCGCCAGTACGGCGCCGACAGCGACCGTCTCGTCCTCACCGACGACGATCTCCTGGAGGGTTCCGGCGACGGGCGACGGGATCTCGGTGTCGACCTTGTCGGTGGAGATCTCCAGAAGCGGCTCGTCGACCGCCACGTCGTCGCCGACCTGCTTGAGCCAGCGCGTGACGGTGCCCTCGGTGACGCTCTCGCCGAGTTCGGGGAGGACGACATCCTTGGCGTCGCCGCCCGCGGTCGGGGCGGCCTGGGCAGCGGGCTGATCGTTGGCCGGTGCAGCGGGCTCCGGCTCCTGCGCGGGCTCGGCAGCCGGCTCAGCGGCTGCTTCCTCGGGCTGCTCCTGCGCGGGGGCGTCGTCGGTGCCGCCGGCGCCAGAACCGTCACCGATCTTGGCGAGGACTGCGCCGACCTCGACGGTCTCGTCCTCCTGAACCAGGATCTCCTCGATCACGCCGCTGACCGGAGACGGGATCTCGGTGTCGACCTTGTCGGTCGAGATCTCCAAGAGACCTTCGTCGGCCTGGACGGTGTCACCGACCTGCTTGAGCCAGCGGGTCACCGTACCCTCGGTGACGCTCTCGCCGAGCGCGGGGAGGACCACGGGTGTGCTCATAGGTGTGTCTCCTTTAGACGTGTCGATGTCTTCTTAAGCTTAGTGACCTGCGCGAGCGGGTCGTCAGAGGGCGTGCAGCGGCTTGCCGGCAAGAGCGAGGAACGCCTCACCCAGCGCCTCGCTCTGCGTCGGATGAGCGTGGATCAGGGGGGCGAGATCCTCCGGATGCGCCTCCCAGCCGACCGCCAGCTGCCCCTCGGTGATCAACTCTCCCACTCGGTCGCCCACGAGGTGGACACCGATGATGGGACCTTCGGCCCGGCGGACGACCTTGACGAGACCGGCTGTGCCGAGGATCTCACTCTTGCCGTTCCCGGCCAGGTTGTACTCGTAAGCCACGACGGCATCACCGTGTTCGGCTCGGGCCTGAGCCTCGGTGAGCCCCACGGAGGCCACTTCGGGGCTGCTGTAGGTCACGCGCGGGATGGTGGACTCGACGATCGGCGAGGGCGACAGCCCCGCGATGTGCTCGGCGACGAAGATGCCCTGCTGGAAGCCGCGATGGGCCAGTTGCAGGCCGAAGACGATGTCTCCCACGGCCCACACGTGCGGGACGGTGGTCTGGAGAGCGTCGTCGACGACGACGAACCCGCGGTCGAGGCGAACTCCGGCCTCCTCGAACCCGAGCCCCGAGGTCGACGGGCCGCGTCCGACCGCGACCAGGAGGTAGTCCGCCTCCAAGGCGCTGCCGTCTTCGAGCGAGACGACCACGCCCGTCTCGTTGTGCGCGACGGACGAGAAGCGCGTCCCGAGGCGAGATGTGATCCCGCGCTTGCGGAACGCACGCTCGAGGGCCTTGCTGAGAGCGACGTCCTCCTGTGGAACGAGGTGGTCCAGCGCCTCGACGATCGTGACCTCGGCCCCGAACGACCGCCACACGCTCGCGAACTCGACGCCGATCACGCCGCCGCCGAGGATGATCACGCGCTCCGGAACTTCGTCCAGAGCCAGCGCCTGCTCGCTGGTGAGAACCCGACCCTCGATCGTGATGCCGGGAAGCACCCGGCTGTAGGACCCCGTGGCGAGGACCACATCGGCACCACGATAGACGTCATCGCCGACCTGGATCGCGCGGTCCGGGAGGAGTCGCCCCTCTCCCGCGACGACGGTGACGCCGCGTGCCTTGAGGAGACCTTCCAGCCCCTTGTACTTCTTGGCGACGATCCCCTCCCGATACGAGGTCACCGCCGCGGTGTCGATGCCGACGAAAGAGGCGGAGACGCCGACGCTCGCGGCGTCTCTCACGTGATCGGCGACCTCCGCGGCGTGGAGCAGGGCCTTGGTGGGAATACAGCCGCGGTGGAGGCAGGTGCCACCCACCTTGTCCTTCTCGATGACCGCGACCGTCTTGCCGAGCTCGCGTGCGCGAAGCGCTGCGGCGTAGCCGCCGCTGCCACCCCCGAGGACGACGATGTCGAATGCGTGTTCGCTCACTGCGCGCCTCCTGAGATGAACTCGACGAGCGAGCGCACCGTCGCCGCCGTGGGGCCTTTGTCGGTGGCCCCGAAGGCCGCCTTGGTCGTCCCGGCCCCCGCGATGTCCAGATGCACCCACGGGATGCGCGGAGCGTCCTCGGCGTCGGAGGTCCGCCCGATGAAGCGGCGCAGGAACAGCCCCGCAAACAGGGACCCCCCGGCCGGATCGCCGATCTTCGCGTTCTGCAGGTCGGCGATCGGGGAGTCGAGCTCGTCCTCCATGTGATCGGGAAGGGGAAGCTGCCACGCCAGCTCGCCGGCGCGCTGCGCGGCGGCCAGATACGCCGCCACGGCGCCGTCGTCGCCCATCACGCCCGCGTAGCGGTTGCCGAGGGCGACGGTGATGGCGCCCGTGAGCGTGGCGATGTCGACGATGACATCGGGATGCGCGCGGCTGGCGGCCACGAGACCGTCCGCGAGGACCAGGCGCCCTTCCGCGTCGGTGTTGAGCACCTCGACGGTGGTGCCGTCGAGGATGCGCACCACGTCGCCCGGGCGCGTCGCCCGTCCCGAGGGCATGTTGTCGGCGATGCAGAGCCAGCCGGTCACGCGCACCGGCAGGGCGAGCTCGGCGACCGCGCGGACGACGGCGAGTGCCGTGGCGGCACCGCACATGTCGTACTTCATCCCCACCATGCTCGCGGGCGGCTTGAGTGACAGGCCGCCGGTGTCGAAGGTGATGCCCTTGCCGACGAGAGCCACATGGCGCGCACCTTCCGCATCGGCCGGCGCGTAGTCCAGTCGCACGAAGCGCGGCGGCCGATCGGATCCCTTTCCGACGCCGAGGATCCCGCCGAACCCCTGTGCAGCCAGCTCCGCCTCGTCGAGGACCTCCACGGTGACGGGGAGACCGGACAGCGCCTCGATCGCACGCTCGGCGAACTCCTGTGGCCCGAGCCACTCGGCCGGCGTGTTCACGAGGTCTTTGACGAGGGCCGAAGCGGAACCGATCGCCGCGACGGCGGCGGTGTCGTCAGCGTCGACGGGCTGGGGGCTCGAGACCACGACGCGCGCGGCACGCTGTGCGCCTCGATCCGACTTGTAGTCGTCGAAACGGTAGCCACCGAGGACGACACCCTCGCCGATCGCGCGTTCTCGTCCGACTGCGCCCGGCGCGGCGACGGCCAGCGTCGTGAAACCCGTCGTCGTCCGCACGGCGGCACCGACGGCATCTCGCAGAGCGTCCGCCGTGGGCTGCGCGCCCGTGCCGACCACGAACAGCGGACGCGTCGTCGTCTCTGGCGCGAAGACCCGCACCACCGACCCTGCGTTCCCCGTAAAGCCCAGCGCCGACAGCGAATCATCCAGCCCCGGGAAGCCCGCGAGCGCCGCGATCGCGTCGTCCAGCGGGGGGAGCGCGAGCACCCAGGCATCGGCATCGATGTCGGTCAGGGCAGCGGTGGTGTACGACAGCTCCGGGAACGGCATGCCGTCCATCCTAGTTTTGCCCCGGACGGCCGGAGGCCACCCCGCTCGACCTGTGTTCGCTGTCAGCGGCATGCGAGAGCCGTCACGCCGACCCCGCATTGCGGAGGGCTCGTACAGTGGAGACATGCCACTGCAGGGTCCCCTCTATGAGCGTGTCGCCAGCGCCCCGCCGATCCCGAGCGGCCTTCCCCTCGTGGTGACCCTCACGGGATTCACCGACGCGGGAGGAGCGGCCGGCCGGATGCTGGCGTACTTCCGTGACGACCTCGACCCGGCCCCGGTCGTCGCATTCTCTGCGGACGTCCTCTTCGACTACCGCGCCCGGCGCCCGCTCATCACGTTCGAAGCCGATCACCTCAGCGGTTATCGCCCGCAGCGGCTGGAGCTCGCCCTCGCCCACGATTCGCTCGGCCAGCCCTTCGTGCTCCTCGCGGGGTTCGAACCCGACTTCGCGTGGGAAGCGTTCACCGAGACGGTGGTCGGTTTGGCCGAGGGCCTGCAGGTCTCTTCGGTCACCTGGGTCCACGCGATCCCGATGCCGGTGCCGCACACCCGACCGATCGGCACGACCGTCAGCGGCACCCGCCACGAGCTCACCGAGGCTCACTCCGTCTGGAAGCCCCACACACAGGTTCCCGCGACCGTCGGACACCTCCTGGAGTATCGCTTCGCGCAAGCGGGTGCCGAGGTTGCGGGGTTCGCTCTCCTCGTTCCCCACTACCTGGGTGACACGGACTATCCGGCCGCCGCCATCGCCGGCCTGGACAGCGTTTCGGTCGCCACCGGCCTGGTGTTCGATCTCGACGACCTGCGCGAGGAGAACCGCGAGTACCTGGAGAAGGTCACCGAACAGGTGTCGGGGAGCGACGAACTGACAGCGATGCTCCACGGACTCGAAGAGCGGTACGACGCCTACATGGCGGGCTCCACGCAGGCCCAGCCGATCATCCACACGGGCGACCTTCCGAGTGCGGATGAGCTCGCGGCCGAGTTGGAGCGCTTCCTCGCCACGCGACCGCCGGGCGACGAGGACAAGCACGAGCGCCGCTGAGCGGTCGTACGGATCCGATCGCGTCGCCCGTCACGGAATACGGGAAGTCGCGGGAGTGTTGTGGTCAGGGAAGTCCACGGTCTCCGCAGTGTCGCTCGACTCGTTCCCGCGGAGAACTGTGAGAGAATAGGACATCTGACCCGTTGTCATCCCCGTTTCGTCGTCCGCTCGACGGCCCGGAGGACTTGACAAGGGTCTTACTAGTGTCCGAAACCCCGACGGCCATCGTCGGTGAAAGGCGAGACGTGACGTCAGGCACGAAGAGCACCCGCACCCGCAAGGCTGAGGACACCGAAGAGGCGACCGCAGTCCCGGCCCAGAAGCCGGCGCGCAAGACCGCGACCAAGTCCGGTGCCGCCAAGACCAAGGCCGCTCCGGCGAAGGCTCGCGCCACCAAGGCGACCGCCAAGGACGACGACGAACCCGACCTCGACGACGAGGACGACATCGACGACGTCGCTGACACCGACGAGGACACGGACGACGAGGTCACCGACGCGCCCGCCGACAAGAAGGCCAAGAAGGGCGACTCCGAGGACGACGACGAAGACGAGGAGGGCGCGGCGAAGCCGGCCTTCACCGAGCCGCTCCCGACCGGCGCGATCGTCATCTCTTCGAGCGACGAGGACGACGTCCCGGTCTACTCGACCCAGATCACCGGCGCCACCGCCGACCCGGTGAAGGACTACCTCAAGCAGATCGGCAAGGTCCCGCTCCTCAACGCCGCCGAAGAGGTCGAACTCGCCATGCGTATCGAGGCGGGCCTGTTCGCCGAAGAGAAGCTGTCGCAGATGTCGGCCAGCGAGAAGTCGTCGCAGCTGGGCCTCGACCTCCAATGGGTCGCGCGCGATGGCCAGCGAGCCAAGAGCCACCTCCTCGGCGCGAACCTCCGACTGGTCGTCTCGCTCGCCAAGCGATACACCGGGCGCGGCATGCAGTTCCTCGACCTCATCCAGGAGGGGAACCTCGGTCTCATCCGCGCCGTCGAGAAGTTCGACTACACCAAGGGCTTCAAGTTCTCGACGTACGCGACGTGGTGGATCCGCCAGGCGATCACTCGGGCCATGGCCGACCAGGCGCGCACGATCCGTATCCCGGTGCACATGGTCGAGGTCATCAACAAGCTCGCCCGCGTCCAGCGCCAGATGCTCCAGGACCTGGGTCGCGAGCCCACACCCGAAGAGCTCAGCCGTGAGCTCGACATGACCCCCGAGAAGGTCATCGAGGTGCAGAAGTACGGCCGCGAG
>JASGGN010000025.1:0-26236 GCA_047605005.1 Microbacterium sp. | reverse complement strand
GCAGCCGCGCGATCGTGAACAGCCCCTCCACCTCGGGCGGCGCGGCCCCGTAGCGGTCGCGCAGCTCGTCGGCGACGAGGTCGATCGCGTCGTCCGTTGCGGTGACCGACGCCGCAGCCGACAGCTTCTGGTACGCCTCCAGCCGCAGCCGCTCGCTGTCGATGTAGCTCTCCGGAATACGCGCGTCCACGGGAAGCTCGAGCCGCAGCTCCGCGGGGCCGGAGACCTCGTCGCCGCGGAACGTCGCGACGGCCTCGCCGATCATCCGCAGGTATAGGTCGAAGCCGACGCCGGCGATATGGCCGGCCTGCTCAGCGCCGAGGAGATTCCCCGCGCCGCGGATCTCCAGGTCCTTCAGGGCGACCTGCATGCCGGATCCGAGGTCGTTGTTGACCGCGATCGTCTCCAGCCGGTCGGCGGCGGTCTCCGAGAGCGGCTTGTTCTCGTCGTAGAGGAAATACGCGTAGGCCCGCTCGCGGCCGCGCCCGACGCGCCCGCGCAGCTGGTGCAGCTGGCTGAGACCGTATTTGTCGGCGCGGTCGATGATGATCGTGTTCGCGTTGGCGATGTCGAGCCCGGTCTCGATGATGGTCGTCGAGACGAGCACGTCGAACCGGCGCTCCCAGAATCCGTCGACGATCTCCTCGAGCGCGTGCTCGCCCATCTGGCCGTGCGCGACGGCGATGCGCGCCTCGGGCACGAGCTCGGCAAGGTGCGCTGCGACCCGCTGGATCGAGGAGACCCGGTTGTGCACGTAGAACACCTGGCCCTCACGCAAAAGCTCGCGCCTGATCGCCGCGGCGATCTGCTTGTCGTTGCGGGCGCCGACATAGGAGAGGATCGGATGCCGGTCCTCCGGCGGTGTCGCGAGCGTCGACATCTCGCGGATGCCGGTGACCGCCATCTCGAGCGTGCGCGGGATCGGCGTGGCGCTCATCGCGAGGATGTCGACGTTCGTCTTGAGCTTCTTCAAGGCATCCTTGTGCTCGACGCCGAACCGCTGCTCCTCGTCGACGATCACGAGCCCGAGGTCTTTGAAACGCACCTTCTCGGTGAGGATGCGGTGCGTGCCGATGACCATGTCGACCGTGCCCGAGGCGAGTCCCGTGACGGTGTCGCGCGCCTCCGCGTCGCTCTGGAACCTCGACAGCGGCCGCACCTTCACGGGGAATCCCGCGAACCGCTCCGCGAACGTCTCCAGATGCTGCTTGACCAGCAGGGTCGTCGGGACGAGCATCGCGACCTGCTTGCCGTCCTGGATCGCCTTGAACGCGGCGCGCACCGCGACCTCGGTCTTGCCGAACCCGACGTCGCCCGACAGCAGCCGGTCCATGGGGATCGGCCTTTCCATGTCGGCCTTGACCTCGTCGATCGTCTGTAGCTGATCGGGGGTCTCGGCGAACGGGAACGCCTCCTCCAGCTCGCGCTGCCAGGGCGTGTCGGGGCCGAACGCGTGCCCCTTGGCGGCCATGCGCGCGGAGTAGAGCTTCACGAGCTCGACGGCGATATCGCGCACGGCTTTGCGGGCCTTGCCCTTCGCGGCCGCCCAGTCCGATCCGCCCATCTTCGAGAGGGCGGGAGCCTCGCCGCCGACGTAACGGCTGAGCAGGTCGAGCTGATCGGTGGGCACGTACAGCTTGTCGCCGGGGTGGCCGCGCTTGGAGGGGGCGTATTCGAGCACGAGGTACTCTCGCGTCGTCTTGACGGCGTTCCGCCCGCCGCTGGACACCTCGCGCTGGACGAGCTCGACGAACCGTCCGATGCCGTGCGTGGAGTGCACGACGACATCGCCGGCTTTCAACTGCAGCGGGTCGACGACGTTGCGGCGGCGCGAGGCGAGCTTCTTGACGACGCGGCCGTCGGCAGCGATCGTGCGGCCGTAGAACTCGGCCTCGGTGAGCACCGCGAGCTTCGTCTCGGGCAGCTCGAATCCGCCCTCCAGGGTCGCGAGCACTGCGACGGCGACCCCCGCTGCGGGCACCTCGTCGAGCCGTTCGGCGGTGCGGGCCGCGATGCCGCGCTCGGCGAGCACGTCGCGCGTGCGATCGACGAGCCCCGCGCCCGATGCCGTGACGACGACGCTCCAGCCGTCCGCGAGGAGGTCGCCGATGTGCTCCGTCGCGCCGTCGACGTTTCCCTGGAACGACGGCACCGGCACAGCCGGAACGTGCACGACGTCGCCGGCGCCGCGGCGTTCAGCATCCGGCTCGTCTGAGCCTCCGGGCGCGTGCGCCCAGCTGAAGGTCCACCACGCCCCCCCGCGCTCGTGGGCAGCGTCCCGGAGCTCGGGGAGGGTGAGGAAGTCACCGGCTCCGAGGTCGACGGGAGAGTCTGCCCCGGCGGTCGCCGCACTCCACGCGGCGTCGAGGAACTCGCGGTTGGTCTCGGAGAGGGTCACGGCGCGCGTGACGGCGCGCTCGGGGTCGACGAGGGCGACAGCGGTGCCGCGCGGCAGGTAGTCCACGAGCGGCACGACACCGTCCGCAACGGCCGGCAGGAGCGATTCCATGCCCTCGACCGGGATTCCCTCGCTCATCTTCTCGAGCATCGTGCGCAGTCCGGGCATCCGCTCCTGCAGGGCTGCGGCGCGCGCCCGCACGCCGGCGGTGAGCAGCAGTTCACGCGCGGGCAGAAGCGTGACGGCTGCGACCTCCCCCGGCAGGGAGCGTTGGTCGGCGACGGAGAATGCGCGGATCTGGTCGACCTCGTCACCGAAGAACTCGATGCGATACGGGTGATCCGCCGCGGGCGGGAAGACGTCGAGGATGCCGCCGCGGACGGCGAACTCGCCCCGGCGCGAGACCATGTCGACGCGCGCGTAGGCGAGGTCGACGAGACGTCGGGCGACCGCGTCGAGGTCGTGTCCGCGCGCGGAGACGGCGAGCTCGAGGGGTTCGACGTCGGCGAGGCCCGCGGCGAGCGGCTGTAGGGCGCCGCGGACGGATGCCGTGACGATCAGCGGCGCGTCGCCGGGCCGCCAGCGCGCGGCATCCCGCAGCACCGACAGGCGCCTTCCCACAGTCTCGGCCGAAGGGCTCAGCCGTTCGTGCGGCAGGGTCTCCCACGCCGGCAGGTGGCGCACGACCGCGCCGGGCACGAGGCACTCCAGCGCGGCGCCGATCGCCTCGGCACGACGACCGGTCGGCGTGACGACGAGGAGCGCCGCCGGCTCCCCCGCCGCCGCGCGACGCTCCAGCAGAGCCGACAGCAGGGGGGCGTCGAGGCCCGTGAGCGCCGAGAAGTCGGCGTCGAACCGGCCGCGGAGGAGAGGGCCTTCGAGGTGCTCGGACTGCGCGAGGGCGCGAACGATCCCGGCAACTGTCACTGAGGCAGTCTACGACGCAGCCGGGCGTCAGCCGCGCGGCGCGTGGTGGCGCTGCTGCGCCGCGAGCAGGCCCTCGTCGATGAGCTGCTCGACGGCATCCGCCGCTTCGCCCACGAGCAGCGGCAGACGGTCGCGCTCGGCCCCCGAGAACGGGGCGAGCACCCAGTCTGCCGGGTCCTGCCGGCCGGGCGGGCGGCCGATCCCCACCCGTACACGGGGGAAGTCGGCGGTGCCGAGCGCTTTGGCGACGTCTCGAACGCCGTTGTGGCCGCCGTGGCCACCGCCGACCTTGAGCTTGACCGCGTCGAACGGGATGTCCAGCTCGTCGTGGACGACGACGGTCCGCTCGGGCGGGATGCCGTAGAAGCGAGCGAGCTGCGACACCGGCCCGCCGGAGACGTTCATGAACGAGTTCGGCGTGGCGAGCACGAGCTTGGCCGCGCCCGGGCGCAGCCACGTCTCGGCGACGCGCGCGTTCGCCTTGTGCGCGCGAAGCAGCTCACCGCGGCGAGCGGCGAGCTCGGCGACGACCAGCTGGCCGGCGTTGTGCCGTGTCTGCGCGTACGCGGCACCCGGGTTCCCGAGCCCCACCACGAGCCATGTCTCGGCCATGCGCTCCCCCTCACCGGCACAGCCCGCCGCCGCCGGTTGCGGCGGGACGGGCTGTGCAGGACGTGCGATGAATTACTCGGCGGCTTCCGAGGCGTCCGCGGCGGCCTCTGCATCCTCGTCGGCGGTGCTCTCCGCGGCGGGGACCGTGATCGCGACGATCAAGGTCTCGGGCTCGGTGACCAGCGCCGCACCCTGCGGGAGCGTCAGGTCGGCGGCCGTGATGTGCGTGCCGTCCTCGAGGCCCTCGACGTCGACCTCGATGGTCTCGGGGATGTGCGTGGCCTCGACCTCGAGCGCGACGGTCTGGTTGTCGAGGTTCACGATCGTGCCGGAAACAGGCTCGCCGACGACGACGACGGGCACGTCGACCTGGATCTTCTCGCCCTTCTTCACCACGAGCAGGTCGATGTGCTCGATGATCTGGTGCACCGGGTCCTTCTGGACGTCCTTGACGAGAGCGAGCTGCTGGGCGCCCGCGACGGTCAGCTCGAGCACCGCGTTGGCGCGACGGATGAGCAGCGACACCTGGTGGCCGGGCAGCGAGACGTGCTGCGGGTCGGTGCCGTGCCCGTAGATGACGGCCGGGATCTGGCCGGCCGCGCGCAGGCGTCGAGCGTAGCCCTTGCCGAAGTTCTCGCGGACCTCGGCGACGACGTGCGTGTCGGTCTCGGTGGACATGTTGTTCTCCTTGCGGGCTGATGCGCCCAGACGATGATCTGTGGATTCGACTCGAACGCGCGCGTGAGGAAAGCCACCAGGACCGGATTCACCGCGTCGATCACGGATGCCTGCTCCTTGCGGACGGCATCCCTCGCCGAAGTACGCCACCAGTCTACCAGCGCCCCGCTACGATGAAGACGACCCGTTCCCACGCAGGAGGATCCATGGACTACGGCTGGACGACCCACGCGATCATGTGGCTGATCGGCCTCATGTCGCTCATGGCAACGATCGGCGCCGTCGGGGCGATGTGGTCGATGGGGCGGTCGGGCTACCGCAAGGACTGAGCGACGCCTCTCATCGGGCGGCCGTCAGCAGATTGGCGATCCTGTTGACGACGGAGCTCAGGTCCGCGTCGTCGGCGACACGCACTCCGCGTTCGTCGGAGGCAAGCGGCTCGGCGGCGAGCGGCGCATCCGCGCGATCGAAGGCCTCGGCCGCGAGGCGGCGTTCCTGCCGGCGACTCAGCCGCCGCTGCCCCGTCGCCGTCTGCGAATCGGCGACGAGTTCCACCACATAGAGCCCGCCGGCGGCCTGCCGCAGGCGATCGCGTTCGCGCCGCGCGAGCAACGGCGATGCCACGACGGTGGCCGTGCCTTCCGTCAGAGCCGCGGCGACCGCATCCAACCACCGCGACTGCGCCGCGCCGGCATCGGCCTGACGCAGATCGCGGAGACGCCTGGGCACCTCGCGCAGCTCAGCACCGTCGACGAACCGAGCCCGCAGCCTGGCCGCGAGCGCCGCGCCGACCAGCGCGGTTCCCGCCCCCGTGGGACCGGTCACGAGTATCCGCATACGGGTATCCTGCCAACGCGCTCACCCGATCGCCATCCGGGCGCGCCGGAATCAATCAGCGACGGCCGCGCGCTGCATGGCCTCGTCGGCCTCTGCGACGATGCGCGACATCGCGGCGGCGGCCTCCTCGGCTCGCCCTCCCACAATGGCGAAGGCGACATCCTGATGCCAGCGGACGGCGTCAGCGTCGGCGGCGTCGGGCATCAGGCGGTGCGCGGTGCGACCCTGCAGCACGGCGTCGACGACATCGGCGCGGCCGGTGAGCATCGCGTTTCCGGATGCCTCGAGCACTGCGCGATGGAACAACATCGTGGGCGCCGGCGGCGGCTTCACACAGGTGCTCGTCGACACAGGCATCGGCGCCGTCATCGCCGACCTGGTCGCCGGCTCGTCGATATCGCTCCTGCTGCTGGCCTGGCTCGTCACCGTCGTCATCCGCGTGGCCACGGGGTCGGCGACCGTCGCGACGATCACGGCCGCCGGCATCCTGCAGCCGCTCACCACGACGCTCGACCAGCCGATGGTCGCCCTCCTGGTGCTGGCGATCGGTTCCGGCTCGCTGTTCCTCTCGCACGTCGACGACGCCGGGTTCTGGCTCATCAAAGGGTATTCCGGGCTGAACATCCCGCGGACGCTGAAGAGCTGGAGAATGCTGGAATGCCTGATCTCGGTCACCGGCGTGCCCGGCGTCCTCGTCCTGAGCGTGTTCGTCTGATGGTCGGGTGGGAGAGGAAGCCGTCATGATGAACACCCCGCCGATCCTCGTGCTCATGGGCGTTTCCGGAACGGGCAAGTCCACCGTCGGCGCGATGCTCGCCGGGCGGTTGGGCTGGCCGTTCCAGGAGGGCGACGACCTGCACCCCGCGGCCAACGTCGCCAAGATGGCGGCCGGTCACGCCCTGAGCGACGACGACCGCTGGCCGTGGCTGCGCATCGTCGCCGAATGGATCGACGCGCGCCGCGCGGCCGGAGAGCCCGGGCTCGTGTCGTGCTCCGCGCTCACACGCGCCTACCGCGACGTGCTACGTCGCGACAACGTCACGTTCGTGCACTTCACGGGCGAGCGCGAGGTCGTGCTGGCGCGCATGATGCGCCGCCAAGGCCATTTCATGCCACCCGCGCTGCTGGACTCGCAGTTCGCGACGCTGGAGCCGCCCGACTCCGACGAACAGTATCTGGACGTCGACCTCTCGCTCTCGCCCGCGCAGCAGGCCGCCTTCGTCGCGAGCAGTCTGCGCCTGATCGGCGACGCCTAGCCCGCCAGCGGCCACGAGCCCCGTTACGCTGAGTTCTGCCCCACACATCTCGAGGAGTTCCCCGTGTCATCAGCCACCGCCAACATCGGAGTCGTCGGACTCGCCGTCATGGGCTCGAACCTCGCCCGGAACCTCGCCAGCCGCGAGGGGAACACCGTCGCCGTGTTCAACCGGTCCAGGTCCAAGACCGACGAGCTGGTCGCCGCCCACCCGGAGGCGGAGTTCGTACCGGCCTTCTCGTACGAGGAGTTCGCGGCGAGCCTGCAGAGACCGCGCACCGCGATCATCATGGTCAAGGCCGGCGCGCCCACGGATGCCGTGATCGAAGATCTCATGGCCGTCTTCGAGCCCGGCGACATCATCATCGACGGCGGGAACGCCCTGTTCACCGACACGATCCGCCGCGAGAGGTCCGTGCGCGAGCGCGGCTTCAACTTCGTCGGCATGGGCGTCTCCGGCGGCGAGGAGGGTGCTTTGCTCGGCCCCGCCCTCATGCCCGGCGGCCCCGACGAGGCCTGGGTGACTCTGGGCCCGATCCTCCGCTCGATCGCCGCCGTCGCCGAGGGCGAGCCGTGTGTCGCGCACGTCGGCCATGACGGTGCGGGGCACTTCGTGAAGATGGTGCACAACGGCATCGAGTACGCCGACATGCAGCTCATCGCCGAGGCGTACGACCTCATCCGCCGCGGCACCGGAAAGACGCCCGCCGAGATCGCCGACATCTTCTCGGAGTGGAATCGTGGCGAGCTGGAGAGCTACCTCATCGAGATCACCGCAGAGGTGCTGCGTCAAGAGGATGCCGCGACGGGAGCACCTCTGGTCGACGTGATCGTCGACCAGGCCGGCGCGAAGGGCACCGGCGGCTGGACGGTGCAGACGGCGATCGACCTCGGGGTTCCCGTCTCGGGCATCGCGGAGGCGGTGTTCGCGCGGTCGCTGTCGAGCCACCCCGAGCAGCGCGCGATCTCCGGGGACCTTCCGGGGCCGGCCGAGGACGCATTCACCGTCGCCGATCCGGACGCCTTCATCGAGCGGGTGCGGCTCGCGCTGTACGCGTCGAAGATCGTCGCCTACTCGCAGGGCTTCGACGAGATCCGCGCCGGCGCCGCCCAGTACGGCTGGACGATCGACCTCGGGGCCGTCAGCCGCATCTGGCGCGGCGGGTGCATCATCCGCGCCCAGTTCCTCAACCGCATCGCGGATGCCTACGCCGCAGAGCCGGGTCTTGCGGTGCTTCTCACGGCTCCCTACTTCGTCGAGGCCCTCGGGCGCGCGCAGGATGCCTGGCGCGAGATCGTCGCGACGGCGGCCGCTGCAGGCATCCCCTCCCCCGCGTTCTCCTCGTCGCTGGCCTACTACGATGGCCTGCGCGCGACGCGGCTGCCCGCCGCCCTCATCCAGGGACAGCGCGACTTCTTCGGCGCGCACACCTATCGGCGCGTCGACCGCCCCGGCACCTTCCACACCCTGTGGTCCGGCGACCGCAGCGAGATCGAGGCCGAAGACACGCACTGACTGCCTACCGGACGTTGAGCGAGCGCCGAAGGCGCGAGACGAAACGTCCCGGACGACGAGGGCGGCTGGAGCGGGGATGAACTCCCGACCCAGCCGCCCTCGACGCGTGACCGACGTCAGCGCGTGATGTCGCGCACGGTGCCCTTGTCCAGGCGCAGCCGGCGCTTGGCGCGCCGGGCGACCGCGGAGTCATGCGTCACGACGACGAGCGTGAGGCCCTCGGAGTTCAGCTGCTCGAGCACCGCGAGGATCTCGTCGCGCATCTCCTCGTCGAGGTTTCCGGTCGGCTCGTCGGCCAGGAGAACCCGCGGGCGCTTCGCGATCGCGCGCGCGATCGCGACGCGCTGCTGCTGACCTCCGGACAGCTCGCCGGGGCGGTGGTCGGTGCGCTCGGCGAGCCCCACGCGCTCCAGGGCCGTGGCGACCCGCTCGTCGCGCTCGGCCTTGTCGAGACCGAGCGGCTCGAGCCCCATCTGCACGTTCTCGGCGGCCGTCAGGGTCGGGATGAGGTTGAACGCCTGGAAGACGAAACCCACTTCCTTCGCCCGGACGTGCTCGAGGTCGCTGGCCGAGGCCGTCGCGAGCTCGGTGCCACCGATGATGACGTGCCCCTCGGTCGGGGTGTCGAGCGCGCCCAGCAGCTGCAGCAGGGTCGACTTGCCGCCGCCGGTCGGCCCCTGGATCGTGACGAAGTCACCCGCTTCGATCTCGATGTCGACGCCCTTGAGAGCGTTGACGACCCGGCCCTTCTGCTTGTAGGTCTTCTTGACGCCCTTCAGTCGGTATGCGGGCAGCGCCGCTTCCGGCGTGGCATCCGCGACCGTCTCGTCGATCATGGTCATCTCTGTCTCCTCGGGGTCTGTGTCGTGGGTAGGGTTTCGGCCTGGTCGGGGGCGCTCACGCGACCGCTCGCAGAGCCTCGGCGGGGCTCAGCTTCGCGGCACGCCAACCGCCGAACGCACCGGCGATGAGGCCGCCGGCGACCGCCAGCAGCAGCGCGGTGAGGATGATCCACAGGGATAGCGGAGCGTTGAGGACGATGTCGGTCGCCGTCTGGGTGGTCTGGCTGGCACCGCCCATGCCGCCGCCCATGCCGCCCTCGGCACCGCCCATGCCGCTCTCGCTCGTCGATGTCGTGGCTGCGGACGAGATCGTGGGCGAGATGATGTTGATCACGGTGACGCCGATGACGCCGAGCACGAGGCCCGCGACACCACCGATGAGCGCCTGCACGACCGATTCGCCGGCGACCTGACCGACCACGCGGCCGTTCGACCATCCGATCGCCTTGAGGGTGCCGAGCTCACGCGTGCGGCGGCTGATGCCCGAGATCGTGAGCAGCACCGCGAGGGCGACCGCGACGACGAGCACGATGACCGACAGCCACGTGCCGAGGTTCGTGATCAGCGAGGTCGCGCTGGACAGCGAGCCCGACACCGTCGAGGCGAGGTCCGACTGCGAGCTGACCGTGGCGTCCGGCAGTGCCTCTTCGATCGCAGACTGCACGGACGAGATGGCGTCGCTCGAGGATGCCTGGACGTACACGGTCGACACGACGTCGCCCGCGCCGGAGAGGTCCTGTGCGACGTCGAGCGGGATGTAGACGTTGGCCGCGGTGTCGGCGTCGGACGACGCGGATGCCACGATGCCGACGATCTCGAAGCTCGTGCCGCCCACGTCGATCGTGTCGCCGACGGCGAGGTCGGAGCTGGTCGCGTAGGTCGCGTCGAGCACCGCCACGTAGGTGCCGTCGTCAGAGGACTCCAGCGCGCGCCCGTCGCTGACGGTCACGGAGGACATCGGGCCGACCGACGACTCGGAGGCGTCGATACCGAGCACGGTGAACGAGTCGACGTCGAACGAGCCGCCGCCGAAGCCGCCACCGCCGCCGCCGCCCTCGCCCTCAGCGGGCATCTCGCCGGAGCCTTCCGTCGTGGTGCCGCTGCTGTCGCTGGTGTCGCTCGGCGCCTCCGGGAGCTCGCCCGAGAAGGTGGAGTTCGTGAGGCTGAGGGCACCGGCCACCGCGGCCACGCCGTCGATGGCGCTGACGGTGTCGATGGTCGACGCGTCGAGCGTCGAGCGTCCCATCTCGGTCGTCAGACGCGACTGGCTGAGCTCGGTCGTGCCGTCATCGGAGGTCGTGCCGCCGTCTTCGTCGAACTCGAAGCCACCGTCTTCGCCCTCTTCTCCGGGCTCCGACTGCGCGCCGGTGACGGTCAGGTCGGTACCCACGCCGTAGACGGACTCGAGCGCCTGGGCCTGAGCGTCACGCACCCCGGCCGAGAGCGAGTTGACCATGATGACGAGTGCGATAGCGATCGCGAGGCCGATGGCGACGATCGCGGTCTGCTTCTTGCGCCCCGACAGCTCGCGGCGCAGGTAGGTCCAGTACATGCTTCTCCTTCTGGGCGCGTGCAGGGCGCCGATGTTACCGACGGTAAGGACGACGCTGATGGAGATGATGGGGCGCCGTTATGGAGAGGCTATGAGTGGATGCCCGCGCACCGCGCCACCGGGGCGAGGCGACTCCACTGGCGATTCATACTCATAGGCATCTCATACCTCTCCCCATAGCCTGCGCACAGGCCACGCATCACAATGGACTCATGACCGCTCCCGCCGCAGCCCCCGTCCTCAGCCGCCCCGACGGCTCCGCGCTCCGAGTCCTCGTCGTCGACGACGAGCAGATGCTCACCGATCTGCTTTCCATGGCACTGCGCATGGAAGGCTGGGAGGTCCGCTCGGCCGGCTCCGGGTTCGACGCCCTCAACGTCGCCCGCGAGTTCGATCCCGACGCGCTCGTTCTGGATGTCATGATGCCCGACCTCGACGGCATGGCCGTTCTGCAGCGGCTTCGGCACGCCGGAAACGACGTTCCCGTCCTGTTCCTGACGGCGAAGGACTCGGTCTCCGATCGGGTCGCGGGACTGACCGCGGGCGGTGACGACTATGTGACCAAGCCGTTCAGCCTCGAAGAGGTCGTCGCGAGGCTCCGCGGCCTCATGCGCCGCGCCGGCACCGCGACCGCCGGCGGGGCCGATCCGATCCTGCGCGTCGGAGATCTGACGCTCAACGAGGACTCGCACGAAGTCGAGCGTGCCGGCACCGAGATCGAGTTGACCGCGACGGAGTTCGAGCTTCTGCGCTTCCTCATGCGCAACCAGCGACGGGTCGTGTCGAAGGCGCAGATCCTCGACCGCGTCTGGAACTACGACTTCGGCGGCCGCTCCTCGGTCGTCGAGCTGTACATCTCCTACCTCCGCAAGAAGATCGACGCCGGCCGCGAGCCTCTCATCCACACGGTGCGGGGCGTCGGCTACATGATCAAAGCTCCCCAGTGAGCTCTTCGGCGACACGGAAGCGACGGCGTTGGAGTCTTCAGACCCGCCTCATCCTGACAGTCGTCTCCTTCGTCGCACTCATCCTGCTGGCGGTGGGGCTCGCAAGCGGCACCATCCTGCGCTCGATCCTCGCCGAGAACCTCAACGCGCAGGTCTCTGAGGCATCCAGCAACGTTCAGCGTGCGATCCAGCCGAGCAGCACGGCGGCCGAAGTACTCGAGGACGGCCGGCAGGAAAGTGGCACCCTGCTCGTCCTGCAGACATTCGAAGGACTCTCCGGCGCGTACGTCGACGACGACGGCGACGTGGTCGAGCTGACGGAGGACGACATCTCCAGCCTCGTGGGCAGCGTGGAGGACCAGGGCTGGGGAACGATCGCCCTCGGCGACCTGGGCGAGTACCGGGTCCAGGTCGAGGGTTCTCCCGCGGGGATCTACTTCATCGTCGGGATGCCCACATCGGAGCTCAGCGCAACCGTCGCCCGCATCCTCACGACCGTCGCACTGCTGACCGTCGGCGGTCTGCTGCTGCTCGCCGCGATCGTGGCGCTCGTCATCCGCCATGCGTTGCGACCCTTGCGCGCCGTCGCGACGACGGCCGTGCGGGTCGCGTCGCAACCTCTCTCCTCGGGAGATGTCACGATCACCGAGCGCGTTCCGGCATCCGCCGCGCATGCGTCCGATGAGATCGGGGCCGTCGGCGCCGCGCTGAACACCCTTCTCGACCACGTCGACACCTCCCTCACCGCCCGTCAACGCAACGAGGAGCGCATGCGGGCGTTCGTCGCCGACGCCAGCCACGAGCTGCGCACACCGCTGGCGGCGATCCGCGGCTACTCGGAGCTCTCGCTGCGATCGCTCAAGCAGGCGCAGGAGGGCGGGGCGCGCGCGACGAAGACGCAGCTCGCCGTCGGAGCCGAGCGCTCTCAAGAAGGCCTGGAACGGATCCAAGCGGCATCCCTGCGCATGACGACGCTCGTCGAGGATCTCCTCCTGCTCGCTCGACTCGACGAGGGGAAGGAACTCGTCTACGGCGCGGTGGACGTCACCCGGATCGTCGTGGATGCCGTCGCCGACGCCCGCGCCGCCGGGCCCGATCACGAGTGGATCATCGACGTTCCGGAAGAGGCGGTGATCGTCGCCGGTGACGCGACACGGCTTCATCAGGTGGTCGCCAACCTCCTCACGAATGCGCGCGTGCACACTCCCGAGGGCGTGAAAGTCACCGCGAGCGTCGAGTTCTCCGGCAACGAGGCGATCGTGCGCATCACCGACAACGGGCCGGGGATCGATCCGGCCGTCGCGGGCGAGCTGTTCGAGCGCTTCGCGCGCGCCGACACCTCGCGGGCACGGCAGACCGGAGGAACCGGGCTGGGCCTGTCGATCGCGAAGGCCATCGTGACGGCGCACCACGGCACGATAGGTGTCACGAGCGCGCCCGGGCAGACCGTCTTCGAGATTCGCCTTCCCGCCCGCCCCGCAGCCCCCGAAACAGGCTCCGACACCGGCGTCCCCGAGGCCGACCCCGAGACGGGAGACCCCGAGGCCATCAGGCCCTGACCCTGACTTTCGTATGGCAGTCGCGGTCGCTCCCGTAGGTGCAATGCGACCACGACTGCCGCCCGAACCGGGTCCGCGCCGTGATCAGTAGCCGGCGAAGGCGTCGGTGGTCAGACCGTGGGCACGCTCCAGGGTGGGCGCGAGGTCGGCGATCAGACCTGGCGGGCCCGAGATATACGCGTGCCGCCGTTCGAGGTCGGGGACGAGCCGGTGCAGGCCCTCGGCATTCAGCCGCACCCCCTGCGCCCACGTCCAGTGCGCGGGCAGTTCTGCGGGCTCGTCGCGCGTGAAGACGATGACGGGGATGCCGGCGGCTTCGAGGTCCTCGCGGAAGGCGAGCTCCTCCGCCCCCGAGGCGACGTAGACGAAGACGACGTCGCGCGCTCCCCCGGACAGGCGCAGATGCCGCAGCTGCGAGACGAAAGGGGTCACCCCGATGCCCGCGGCGACGAGCAGGACGGGCGTCTTCGTGCTCGTCGGCAGCACGAAATCTCCCCAGATGCCCGTGACCGAGAGTCTCGCCCCGGGCTGAGCCTCGGCGAGCGCCCTCTTGTAGCTCGACTGCGAGCCGCGGCGCATCGCGATCTTGACCGTCGGCAGCTCTTCCGGCGCCGAGACGATGCTGAACTCGCGGCGCGTTCCCCGGGCATCGGCGTGGGGGTGCGGCACCTCGAGCTCGAGGTACTGCCCCGCCTCGAAGCGCAGCGTGCGGCTCGCGCGGAACGACAGCTCTTCGACGCTCGGGGTCAGCTGCTCGCGACCGACCAGCGTGAGCTGCAGGCGGGCACGCGTCGCGTACGCGAAGGCGAACGCGACGAGATTGCCGACGACGACGGCCGCCTCCGGTCCGAGGGTGAGCGTGCCGACGCTCGGCGGCGCGCCGGCGAGCACGGCGACGACGACCGCGACGACATACTGCTGCCACCGGTGCGGCGGCTGGGTGAGCGGCTCGGAGAACATGAACGCGGCGAGGAACAGGAACGGCGACGACCACAGCACCATGGACAGGACCGTGGCCGCATCGACCTCCTGCCCCGCGCCCGCGTAGGCGAGCCACACCCGCACGGTGTTCACGGCGAGCGCGATCACGACGAACAGCACGACGGGGCGCAGCTTGTCGGCGCGCACGACGACGAAGAACCCGAGCAGCAGCACGGTGGCGAACAGCACCGGGGTCCCCACCCACCAGCCGGCAGCGCCGAACCCGTAGATTCCGGTGAGGGCCGTGAAGACGGACAGCAGCATCGCCCCGAAGGCCGCGGGGTTGAGGATGTGACGCCCCCGCCACACGATGAGGTACTTGGATGCCGACGACGCCGCCGCCGCGATGGCGATTCCGCACAGGCCCAGCGGCTGCACGGTCGGATAGAGGACGAACAGCAGGATGCCCGCGGTGATCAGAGATGACTCCACGCGCCATGGGCGCTGCGTGATGCGCTGGGCGACGAGGTCGACGGCGACGCAGACGACGTTGACGACCAGGAACGTCACGATCAGCGCGATCGGGGAAGGCGTGACGAGCCCGAACAGCGACAGGCCGAGGGACAGCACCGTCAGCACGCCCAGCGCCATCAGCACGAGGCGGTACATGGAGAACTGCCCGACGAAGGCGAGCAGGCGGTTCCACGCGGCCGTGAGACGAATCATCACATTCAACCTACTCGCGGATGAACAGCTCGGCTCCGCGCGGAGAGGTCAGCCCGGATGTCGACGCGGAGGTCGACCCGGGCGACCACTCCACGCGGCCGTCGGTCGTCATCCGCACCCACTGCACACCCCACTCGTGGGCCAGCCGCGCTCCTCCGTCGAAGAAGAGCGCCGTCGCGACCCCGTCGGCGATCATCGCCGTCTTGGCAACCGCCCACGTCGCGGCGATCGTGCGAACGGGAACCCCGGTACGCGCATCGAGCACGTGGTGAAGTCCTTCGCCGCCCAGGCCCGTCCAGGCGCGGCGCTGCGTCGCCGAGGCGCACAGCGCGGCATCCTCCACCTCCCACACCCCGATCGCGCGCGTGGCGTCGTACGGGTGCTCGAGAGCGACACGCTCGCGCCGGCCGCGGACGGCGAGGTCGCCGCTCGCGTCGACGACATGCTCGTCGACGCCACAGTCGCGCAGGAGCGCCGCGACCCTGTCGACGAGGCGGCCCTTGCCGAGCGCCCCGACGTCGATGATCGACGGGTGCGCGAGGGTCAGCGCGCGCTCGTCCCACCTCAGGCGTGCCCGCCAGTCCCCCCGTGCGGGCCGTGGTCCGCGATCGACGAATCCGTATCCGGCGTCGTAGCCGCGGTGCGCGAGCACATCGCCGACGAGCGGGTTGACGGCGCCCGCCGTGGCATCCGACAGGGCGGCGTACACGTCGAGCATCGCCGTGGCATCCGGCGGCGCAGCGATGCTGCCCGTTCCGCGGGCGAGTTCGCTGATCAGCGAGTCCTCGCGGAACCGCGACCACTCCGCATCGAAACTGTCGATGAGGCGGCGCACCGCGGAGCGCGTGTGCGCAGGAAGCGGCTCGGGCGTGTCGACGCGCCACACCGTGCCGATCGCGGCGAAGTCCCAGCGGCAGTCCGTCGCGGCGGACATCACGCCGCCGCTTGCGACTTGATGTCCTCGATCGCGGCGTTGAAGCCGTTGCCCGTCAGCGACGACCCTGCGATGCGGCTCACCGAGAGATCGTCGATGTTCTTGCCGACGACCTCGTCGCTGATGCCGCCGATGAACGCTTCCTGGTACTGCTGCGACTGCGGGCTCTGGGCGTCGCCGGTCACCTCGACGGCGGTGACGATGTCATCGTCGAGCGTGACCGTGACGCTGATCGTCTCCGCAGTGCCGCCGCCGTCGACGTACGTGCCGTCGGCCGTGTAGGTGCCGTCGACGTAGACGCTGTCACTGGTCGCGGTGGCGGTGGCTGTCGCGGTTGCGGTGGCGGTCACAGTCGCAGTCGCAGTGGACTCAGTCGTGGTCTCGCTCGTCGCGGTCGTCTCCGCGGCGCACCCGGCGAGGGCGACGATGCCGAGAACGGAGGCGACGGCGGCACTGGGGCGGATCGGTCCGGCTGCGGCACTGGTCATGACGGTCCTCCTTCGGACGCGCCCCCGCTTGCCACGGCGGCGCGTCGTGGCGTGGTGCTCATCGGCAAGGCTACTGCCGTGCCGTGATCCGCGCCTCGGTGTTGCCTATGCGTTTGCATGTGCTCCGCGATTGGCTCCGCGGCAGCGCGCGGCCTTCAGCACCTCGACGAGGAGGAAGCTGCCGACCGAGAAGACGAGGGCAGGAGCCAGCCCGTCATCGAGCGCTCCGGTCTTACCTCGCCATCGAGACGAACTCCAGTTCCGCATCGGCGACGAGCCCGGTATCGACGCGGAACTCCTCGCCGATGTCAGAATGGCTCCTCGGCCGCTCAGCGACAACATCATCGCGACGCGACACACCAATTGGTAACGCGCCCGCCCAGGCAGCGACCCGCGCGTCTGCTCGGTGGCGGGGTGCTCCCGCAGGCGGGCGAGACCATCGTCGGTCGCGACCTTGAATGCGCGGGATGCCGGAACGCCCGCTCGGACCCTGAGCAGCGAGAGGAATCACCCGAAGCCGGCGAAGGTGACATCCACCCCTGAAAGCTCACCACGTCTCGACTCGCGCCTGCGGCGCTCGCGAGGCGACCGGTGGGACGGCGCCCGGTGAAGACCGTTCAGGCAGCGCCGTCGAACATGCTCGTGACCGAGCCGTCCTCGAACACCTCGCGAATGGCACGCGCCAGCAGCGGCGCGATCGGCAGGATCGTCAGCCCGGGGAAGCGCTTCTCGGCGGGGAGCGGGACCGAGTCGGTGACGACGACCTCGTCGATCGACGGATCCTGCAGACGCTCAGCGGCCGGATCGCTGAAGATCGCGTGCGTCGCAGCGACGATGACCTTCTCGGCGCCGTTGGCCTTGAGCGCCTGGGCTGCTTTGACGATCGTCCCGCCGGTGTCGATCATGTCGTCGACGAGCAGGCAGACCCGCCCGTCGACGTGCCCGACGATCTCGTTGACGGTGACCTGGTTGGCGACGTTCGGGTCGCGGCGCTTGTGGATGATCGCGAGCGGGGCGTCCAGGCTGTCCGACCACGTGTCTGCGACCCGCACGCGGCCGGTGTCGGGCGAGACGACGGTGAGCTTCGCGCGGTCTTCCGCCGACAGGTTCTGCTCGAAGTACTCGAGCAGAACAGGCTTGGCGAACAGGTGGTCGACGGGGCCGTCGAAGAAGCCCTGGATCTGCGCGGCGTGCAGATCGACGCTCATGACCCTGTCGGCACCGGCGGTCTTCAGCAGATCGGCGACCAGGCGCGCGCTGATCGGCTCGCGACCGCGGCCCTTCTTGTCCTGCCGCGAGTACGGGTAGTAGGGAGCGACGACGGTGATGCGCTTGGCGGATGCCCGCTTGGCGGCATCCAGCATGATGAGGATCTCCATCAGCCACTCGTTGACCGGCGGTCCGAACGACTGCACGATGAACGTGTCGCACCCGCGGATGGAGACCTCGAAACGGGTGAGGATCTCGCCCGACGCGAACGTGCGGTGCTCGGTGGGGACGAGCTGGGTGCCCAGTTCGCGGGCGACCGCGGCCGACAGCGCCGGGTGCGAGCTTCCGCTGGCGACGACGAGTCGCTTCTTGGTCTTCGCCACCAGTCCCGGGGCGATCGCCCGATCGCGATCCAGAACGACCGTCTTATCTTTGCGCGCCATCGCTCGCTTCCTGATCGTGGTCGGCGGCGACATGCTGCTCGCCGCCGGTGACGAGTCTACCGGGGGCGCGGCGACCCTCAGTCGCGCGCAGGGTCACCGCCCGAGCTCGCACGAGTCGCGGCATCCGCAGCGGCGGTGCCCGCCCGGTGCTCCTGCACCCACCCCTCGATGTTGCGCTGCGGGGCGACGCTCAGCGCGAGTGCTCCGGCGGGGACGTCCTTGCGGATCACGGCGCCGGCGCCGGTCTTGGCCCCAGCGCCGACCCGGACGGGCGCGACGAACACGTTGTGCGAGCCGGAGTGCACCTCGTCGCCGATCTCGGTGCGATGCTTGGCGAGGTCGTCGTAGTTCGCGGTGATCGCACCCGCACCGAGATTGACCCCGCGGCCGATCGTGGTGTCGCCGATGTAGGAAAGGTGCGGCACCTTGCTGTTCTCGCCGATCGTCGCGTTCTTCGTCTCGACGAAGGTGCCGATCTTGCCGCCGGCGGCGAGGTTCGTGCCCGGGCGCAGGTACGAGAACGGGCCGACCGTCGCACCGGCCGCGATGATGGCGAGGGTCGCGTCGGAGCGGCGGATGACCGCGTCCTCGCCGACCTCGCAGTCCTCCAGGGTCGTGTCGGGGCCGATCGTCGCGCCGGAAGCCACGGCGGTCGCGCGCAGGATATGCGTGTTCGGGAGCACGGTGACATCGGGGGCGAGGGTCGCGGTGACGTCGATCCAGGTCGTCGCCGGGTCTTGGATCGTCACGCCCTGACGCTGCCAGCGCCGCACGGTGCGGGCGTTGAGCAGCCGCGCGGCCTCGGCGAGCTGGACGCGGTCGTTGACGCCCAGGGTGAGCGCCGCGTCGGCGACGACGGATGCCTCAACGGCCAGCCCCGCGCCGCGCGCGAGGCCGATGACGTCGGTGAGGTACTTCTCACCCTGCGCGTTATCGGTGCCGACGTTGCCGAGCTGGGCGCGCAGGACGGGGGCCTGGAAGACGTAGACCCCCGCGTTGATCTCGGTGACGGCGGCTTCGGCGGCCGTGGCATCCTTCTGCTCCACGATCCGCGCGACGGTGCCGTCGGCGGCCCGTACGATGCGGCCATAACCGGTCGCATCGGGCAGGACCGCAGACAGCAGAGTGATCGCCGCGCGCGAGGCGCGGTGGTCGGCGACGAGGGCGGCGAGCGTCTCGGCATCCAGCAGCGGCACGTCGCCGGAGAGGACGAGCACGTCGCCGGCGAAGCCCGGGACGGCCGCGAGAGCGAGCTCCACGGCGCGGCCGGTGCCGGGGATCTCGTCCTGGTCGACGACGACAACCTCCTCGGCGATGCCGCTGACCGTCTCGGCGACCTGCTCACGGCCGTGCCGGACGACGACGACGACGTGGCCGGGCGCGAGGTCGCGGGCGGTGTCGAGGACGTGCCCGACGAGCGGGCGCCCGCCGATGCGGTGCAGCACCTTCGGAAGGGCGGATCTCATGCGCGTGCCCTGGCCGGCCGCGAGGATCACGACGGCGAGCGACTCATCGAGCGTGGGGTTCGTCATGCTCCGCCGCCAGGATTCGAACCTGGGCCTCACAGCTCCAAAGGCTGTCGTGCTGCCGTTACACCACGGCGGACCGCGCACCCGCTCGTGAACATGTGGACGGTGGGCGTGCCGGTCCAGTCTGCCACGCACGCGGCGGGTGAGACGGCACCCCGGATAATGGGGGCATGCGCAGCGGGCACGACGGACACGACGAGGTCGACCGGATCGTCGACGCGTGGGAGTCGCAGCGCCCCGACCTGGACTTCTCACCGCTGGAGGTGCTCTCCCGCGTCGACCGCCTCTCGCGCCACCTCGACCGCGCCAGGCGCGAGGCGTTCCGCCGCAGCGACCTCGAGCCGTGGGAGTGGGACGTGCTCTCGGCGCTGCGCCGCGCGGGCGCGCCGTATCAGCTGAGCCCGAAGCAGCTCCTGCAGCAGACGCTCGTCTCCAGCGGCACCATGACCAACCGCATCGACCGCCTCGTGGGCCGGCGGCTCGTGCGGCGCGAGGCCGATCCCGCCGACGGGCGCAGCGTGCTGGTGACGATCACCGACGACGGGCGCACGCGCGTGGATGCCGCGATCACCCGCCTCGTCGACGCCGAAGCCCTGCTGCTGAACACGCTCTCGCGGTCGGACCGCGAGCGACTTGCCGGGCTGCTGCGCAAGCTCAGCCTCGGCTTCGACGGCTGAGGGGTCTTTTGGCTGCAGCCGAGGACAGGCGATCTACCCAGGAAAGGACGGATGCCAGAAAATCGTCCTGTGCTCGGCAGATCACCTGCCCTCGGCCGCGCGCGATCAGTCCGCCAGCACTGCTTGCAGCGCCGGGGCGAGGTGCTCAGCGGCCCAGGTCGCCGACAGCGGACCGCTGCGGGCGAGCGCCCACGGCAGGTTGCCGTCTTCCTCGACACCATCGATGACGAAGGAGGTGCCGAGGTTCTCGATGAGGACCAGGTGACCGTCCTGCACTGCGCTGAGGCTCTGGAACAGCGGCTGATCGGTCAGCGACGCGGAGTCGCCGTCGGAGTTGTCGGAGACGATGAGGACGTCCGCATCGATCTTCGACAGCAGCTCGTCGCTCACCGTCTCGCGATACTCGAACTCCTCGGCGAGCGGGTTGGCGGCGAAGCCCATCTGCTCGAAGACCCAGGTGGCGGGGCCGTCGGTCGAGGAGTGGTACTGCAGTCCGTCCTCCTGCCCGTAGTACACGGCGTATGTGGCGGTCAGCCCCGCCAACTCGGGGTGCGCTTGACGGAAGTCGGCGAAGAACTGCTCTTCGGCGGCGAGCGCCGCATCGGCGGCATCCTGGAGGTCGAGCGCCTCACCGACGCGAAGAATGTTCTCCTCCCAGTTCGCTGCTGTGCTCTTCTCGTCCTCCCCCGTCTCGGTGGCACCGAGAACCGGCGCGATCGCGGCGAGCTTGTCGTAGGCCTCGCTCAGATCGGTACCGAGAACGATGATCAGATCGGGCTCGGCGGCGGCGATCGTCTCGAGCGGGAACTCCTCGTCGCCGGTGGTGAAGCGGAACGGGATCTCCTGCGTCAGGTTCTCCTCGATGAAGGCATCCGTCGTCCATTCGCTCGCGATCACCGGAGTGCCGCCGAGCGCGACGACGATCTCGACGTCGTCCTGCGAGCCGGTGATCGTCGCGATGCGCTCCGGACGCTCGGTCAGCTCGGTCGATCCCCACGGCGTCTCCAACGTCAGCGGATACGTCGTCTTTCCCTCGGCGGCGGGCAGCAGAGCGGATGCCGAGGCACCGGGGCTGCTCGTCGAGGATGCGTCGCTATCGACGGACCCGGCGCACCCCGTCAGCAGGAGCGCGGCGGCAAGCGCGAGCGCGCCGAGGGCGCGCCGCTGCGAGGGGATGGCTCTGGACATGTGATTCCTTGGTGTTCGACGGGCAGGCGTCAGGCGGATCGATGCGTGTGCGGCGCTCGTCGCCCTAAACCTTAGGTGAGGCTATCCTAACCACATTCGTGTCGATTGCATGGCAACCGTCCAGGCATCCACGGCCGGAGCCCGCCTGGCCCCCAGAGCAGGCGACGGGCCCCTCTCGTCGCGCGGCGGGGTGCGCGGAGCTCCGTCGGCGAGATGCGGAAAGGGCCGCGAAAGCATGCCGGAGAGCTTAGCCTCACCTAACCATGGGGGATACTGGGTTCGCGCGTCGGCATCCCCACACCGGCCACGTATCGCAGCGGCCCCGTGGCCGCCTGAGAGAGGAAGTCAGCATGCCCGCGTCCCTGCCCGGTCGGCGCGCGCTGGCGCTGATCGGCATCCTCGCCGCGCTCGTGCTGGCGATGCTCGCGAGCCTGGCCTTCGGCGCCAACCCGCTGAGCGTGAGTGCGGTGTGGCAGGGCCTCTGGCATCCCGACGACTCGGATGCCTCGATCATCGTCTGGACGCTGCGGCTCCCCCGCACGATCGTCGGCATCGTGGTGGGGGCGGCCTTCGGCGTTGCGGGCGCGCTGATCCAGGCGCTCACGCGCAATCCGCTGGCCGACCCCGGAATCCTCGGCGTGAACGCGGGCGCGGGCTTCGCCATCACCATCGGGGTGGGCATGTTCGGGCTGTCCGGCATCACCGGCTACATCTGGTTCGCCTTCCTCGGCGCCGCGGCCGCGACGATCCTCGTCTACCTCATCGGCACAGCAGGCCGCGGCACCGTCACCCCCGTCACTCTCGTGCTGGCGGGCGTCGCGCTCAGCGCCGTGCTGAACGGGTTCTCCACCTTCCTGACCCTCATCGACAAGTACCTCTTCGAGTCGGTGCGCAACTGGGGCGTCGGAACCATCGCCCCCACCTCGCTGGAGGATGCCGCGTCGGTGCTGCCGTTCCTGGCGATCGGCCTGCTCATCGCGGTGGCGCTGTCGGGACCGCTCAACGCGATCGCACTGGGTGACGAGCTGGCCGCCTCGCTCGGCACGAAGGTGATGCGCACCCGGGTGCTGGGAATCGTCGCCGTGACCCTTCTCGCCGGCGCAGCGACCGCCCTCACGGGCGGGATCGCCTTCGTCGGGCTGATGATCCCGCACATCGTGCGCTGGTTCACCGGCCCGGATCAGCGCTGGATCATCGCCTTCTCGGCGCTGGCGGCCCCCGTGCTCGTTCTCGTCGCCGACGTGATCGGGCGGGTGATCGCCCGACCCGGCGAGATCGAGGTCGGGATCGTGACCGCGGTGATCGGCGCACCGGTGCTCATCGCCCTCGTGCGCACACGCAAAGCGAGCGGGCTGTGACGGCGTCATCCGCGCCGAGCCGGCGCACCGTCGACTTCGGCTACGCGAGCAGCACGCTGCGCACCCGCTGGTTCTCCGCCCGCCTCGCCGCGCGCCTGCTGACGATCTCCGCGGCCTGCTTCGCCATCGCTCTCGCCGCGGCGACCATCGCGATCGCCCTGGGTGACTACCCGCTGACGCTCGACCAGGTGGTCACGGTGCTCGCCGGCGGCGGAGAGGACTTCCACCGGATGATCGTCCTCGAGTGGCGTCTGCCTGTCGCCGTCGCCGCGGTCCTGTTCGGCGCCCTGCTCGGCGTCGGCGGAGCGATCTTCCAGTCACTGACCCGCAACCCGCTCGGCTCACCCGATGTGATCGGATTCGATTCCGGCTCGTACACAGCCGTGGTCATCACCATCCTCGTGCTCGGCTCGGACAGCTACTGGTCTCTCGCCTCCGCCGCGCTGATCGGCGGGCTCGCGACCGCGTTCATCGTGTACCTCCTCGCCTACCGGCGCGGCGTGCAGGGTTTCCGGCTCATCATCATCGGCATCGGCATCTCCGCCATGCTCGAGTCGATCAACTCATACCTCATCACCCGCGCCGACCTGGACGACGCCATGACCGTCGGGTTCTGGGGCGCCGGATCCATCGGCCGCGTCTCCTGGAGCTCGATGGGTCCCTCCCTTCTCGTCGGCGCACTGATCATGGTGGCCGCGATGACGCTCGCACCCGCTCTGCGCCGGCTCGAGCTCGGCGACGACGCGGCGACCAGCCTCGGCACGAGGCCGACGCCAGTGCGCCTGGGCCTGATGATCGTGGGCGTTGCGACGACCGCTCTCGTGACGGCGGCGGCCGGCCCGATCGGTTTCATCGCCCTCGCCGCACCGCAGCTCGCCCGGCGCCTCACCCGCTCTCCCGGAGTGAGCCTGCTCGCTGCGGCGGCGATGGGCGCCGCGCTCCTGTGTCTCGCGCATCTGCTGTCCCTGCTCATCGCGCAGGTCTTCCGTGCGGTCCCGGTCGGCCTGATCACCGTGTGCCTGGGCGGGCTGTACCTGATCTGGCTGCTGATCCGCGAAGCCCGCGTCTCGTACGGAGCCGCACGATGACCGATACCCCACCGGAGAACACCGTGACCCCGAACACCGTGACCCCGCCCCGCATCGTCGCGGAGGACGCCACCATCGGCTACGACAAGCGCGTCATCTCGCGCGGTCTTTCCGTGGGGATCCCCGACGGGTCGTTCACGGCGATCATCGGACCGAACGGATGCGGCAAGTCCACCCTGCTGCGGGCCTTCGCCCGCGTGCTCACCCCCACCGCGGGAACAGTGCTCCTCGACGGCAAGGCCATCGGCTCCTTCCCCTCGAAGGAGGTCGCCCGCACGCTCGGCCTGCTGCCGCAGACCTCGTTCGCCCCCGACGGCATCCGCGTCGCCGACCTCGTCGCCCGCGGTCGCGCTCCCTATCAGGGGCTGTTCCAGCAGTGGCGCACCTCCGATGAGGATGCCGTCGCCCGCGCACTGGAGACGACCCGCCTCACCGACCTCTCCGGCCGGCTCGTGGACGAGCTGTCGGGCGGGCAGCGGCAGCGGGTATGGGTGGCGATGCTCCTCGCGCAGGACACCCCGATCGTGCTGCTCGACGAGCCGACGACGTTCCTGGACATCGCCCACCAGTACGAGCTGATGGAGCTTTTCCGCAGCTTCCACGACGAGGGCAAGACCATCGTCGCCGTCCTGCACGACCTCAACCAGGCGGCCCGATACGCCGATCACCTCATCGTCATGAAGGACGGCGGCATCGTCACGACGGGGCATCCGCAGGACGTCATCACCGCCGCACTGATCCACGACGTGTTCGGGCTGCGCGCTCTCGTCGTGCCCGACCCGGTCACAGGAACCCCCGCCGTCGTGCCGCTCGACCCGCGCACGGCGCCGGAGCGCGCAACGACCGTCCCCGAGATCACCTCCGAGACCGCCACCGAGAAGGAGTGAGCATGGCCAGAAGTCTCCGCCCCCTCAGCGTCTACCCGATCACGACCCGCACCCTCGAGGTGCTGCGCGTCGCCGACGTCACCCCCGGAATGCGCCGGGTGACGCTCGGCGGCCCCGAGCTGGCCGCGCACACCGCGGCGAACGGGTATCCCGTCGCCGCGTTTCGCTCCGACGGCTTCGACGACGAGGGCAAGCTGATCCTCCCGCATCCCGATCTCCCGAACGCGACCGGGCCGACGCAGGCCGACGGCGTGCTGAACTGGCCCCGCGGCGACGAGCGGGCCCTGGTGCGCACGTACACCGTGCGTCGCTGGGATCCTGTCGCCGGCGAGGTCGACCTCGACTTCGTCAGGCACGGCGTGGGCCCCGCGACGACGTGGGCGTATCGGGTGCAGCCGGGCGAGCGTGTGCAGTGGGCCGGTCCGAAGATGTCGGCGCCACACCCGGCCGGTGCGGACTGGACCCTCGTCGCCGGCGACGAGACGGCGCTTCCGGCCATCGGGCGATGGCTGGAGGAATGGCCCGAAGGCGCACGCGGACAGGTGTTCGTCGAGGTCGCCGAGGCATCCCACCGGCAGCTGGATCTGCCGGTGCCCGCTGGCGTCGAGCTGACCTGGCTCATCCGTGACGGTGCCGAGCCGGGCACCACGACGCTGCTGTTCGACGCGATCCGCGCGGCCGACTGGTGGGACGGGACGGTGTTCGCCTGGGTCGCCGGCGAGACCACCACCCTGACCCCCATCCGCCGCTGGCTGCGGAACGAGAAGCGACTGCCGAAGGAGCAGGTCGAGGTCACCGGCTACTGGCGGCGTCAGGAGGTCGTCGTCGACGCGTCCGGGGCTCTCGACCTGGAGGCCACGGAAGACGACGGCGCGGCATTCCACGAGCTGAGCGAAGTGGCGCCCGGGTTCGCGCTGCGCGTGGCCGCGACGATCGGCCTCGGCCATGCGCTCGGCGCCGGCACCCGCTCCACGGCAGACCTCGCGGCAGCGACCGGTACGCACCCCGCCGGCCTCGGCAAGCTTTTGCGCTATCTGACCACCCTCGGCGTGACGGACTCCACCGACGACGGATTCCGGCTGACGAGTCTCGGCCGCCTGCTCGAAGACGACGACCTCGCCGCGGCTCTCGACCTCGGCGGCATCCACGCGCAGCGTGAGCTGGGCGGCCTGCTCGCCCTGCTTTCGGCCGTGCGCACCGGGCGCGGCGACCACGCGCGGTGGTTCGGCGCCGAGTGGCGCGAGAGGTGCGAGAACGACCCGGCCCTGCTCGCAGCACGCGTCGAGGACGACGCCGAGGTCGCCGGTTACGCGGCAGGCGCCCTGGCATCCGCGCCCGTCTTCGACGATGTCAGCACGGTGACCGTGATCGGGCAGGCCGCTTCGACCTTCGCCCTCGCGCTGGTCGAAGCGCACCCCGCGCTGCGGGCCCGGGTGCTCGCGGCTCCCTCGGAACTGGCGGCGCTGCGGGCGGTGGTGGGCGAGCACGAGCGCATCTCCTACACGGCCGGAAGCCCGCTGGCCAGGCTGAGCGAGCCGGCGGGTGCCGTCCTGTTGACCGGCGCGCTGGATGCCTTCCCCGCCGTCGACGCCGTGCACGCGCTGCGCGAAGCGGCGGCGAGCGTCAACCCGGACGGGAGCGTGCTGGTGTTCGGCAGGATCCTGG
>JASGGN010000024.1:0-27238 GCA_047605005.1 Microbacterium sp. | reverse complement strand
CCGTCGGCGTTCGAGGCCTGGTTCGTCACCGCCGCCCACGACGACGCCGTGATCGGGCAGATCATCGACGCGCTCCCCGCCGCCGCCCGCGCCGCGGCGTCGGTCCCGCGGCGGGCGGATCAGGGCTGACGACATCACGGTGGAGCACCGCTCGTCACCGAAGACCACGATCAGCAGGAAGGAATCGTGGCGTAGGAGATGCCTCCACCGCTGGCGGCGACGACGGCGATATGGGTGACGCTGCTGGCGAGTGCCACCCATGCCGCGCCCGCGATACTTCGGTAGAGGACGCCGTCGCTGCCGAGCACATACGTGCGGACGGTGCTATTGATGTTGGTCTGCTGCAGAACGGCGACGGTCACGCCATCGGGCAGTGCCGGGTAGTCCGTCGCCGAGCCTGACACGGGCTGGAAGTAGACATCTGTGTCATCGACGGCATAGGCGATACCGCCAGCTCCGTCTGCCGGTACGGCGATATCGGTGACACTGCTCGCGAGTGTCGACCATGCCCCGCCCGAGACACTCCGGTAGAGGACGCCGTCGCTGCCGAGCACATACGTGCGGACGGTGCTGTTGACGTTGGTCTGCTGCAGGACAGCGACGGTCACGCCATCGGGCAGTGCCGGGTAGTCCGTCGCTGAGCCTGACACGGGCTGGAAGTAGACATCTGTGTCATCGACGGCATAGGCGACACCGCCACCCCCGTCTGCCGGTACGGCGATATCAGTGACATTGGAAGCGAGTTGCGTCCACGCCGCGCCCTCGACACTCCGGTAGAGAATGCCATCGCTGCCGAGCACATACGTGCGCAAGTTGCTATTGAAATACGTCTGCTGCAGATCGGCGACGGTGACACCCGAGGTCAGTGCCGGGTATTCGTCCGCTGAGCCTGACACGGCCTGGAAGTAGACATCGGTGTCGTCGACGGCATAGGCGATACCGCCAGCTCCGTCGGCAGGGACGGCGATATCGGTGACACTGCTCGCGAGTGTCGACCATGCCCCGCCCGAGACACTTCGGTAGAGGACGCCGTCGCTGCCGAGCACATACGTGCGGCGGATGCTGTTGATGTTGGTCTGCTGCAGGGCAGCGACGGTCACGCCATCGGGCAGCGCCGGATATTCCGTCTCCGAGCCTGACGCGGGTTGGAAGAAGATCGTGCTTGTGACGCTCTCGATGGTGATTGTCGCGCTGACAGAGCTGCCGTCGGACGTCGTTGCGGCGATCGTTGCCGTAGTGCCGCTGGATGTCGCTTCGATGTCGGGAAGAGTGATCAGCCCGTCCTCGTCCGTCGTTCCCACATATACAGAGGTACCGTCCGCGAATTGAATGCCCGCTGAAAGCGTGACTGTTATGGCTACACCACTTTCTGGTGTGCCATCGCTCGATGTGGCGAGGACCTGGACTCCGCTGACCACCGGCTCGCAGGCCGTCGCCGTGTATTCGTCTTGAGGAAAGGAAAGACTCGTTGCGGTGGATGCCGCATATGCAGGTGCCGCCACGGACAGGGCGACGACGGGGATCGTCCACGCTGCACCTCGGATGAGGTCGCGTCTACGTATCCCCTCCGTGGGGAGTGCTGTCTTGCTCGGCACGGGGGGCAGTCGCTGGTGATCTTCGTCTGACATACGTGACTCCATTTGATTGAGTGCGAAAAAGCCTTCTCGCCTCCGTGACTGTGAGGCTCGTGGGGGGTGCGTCAGGAGAGCATGTGAGTCCCGGAAGTCGGAGAGTCGGCTTCGAGCAAGACCCTTGTCGTAGAAGGCGAGACCTTGCGATGAGCCCCTTATCGCGCCGGTCTTGACGTGCTTCTGATCAGCTTACGGCCTCTCTCCCGTTCTCCCTGTGTGCCGTCGTCCTGCGGCGCGGACGAAAGATCGATGACAGCCGCGAAGGCTGAGGCGACCCACATACCGGTGAGGCGAGGTCCTGCGGGTGGGGGAGTTCTTGCGGGGGCCGCTTTGCTCTCGCGGTGCGGCTATCGCGCCTCACCGTCGAGCGCTTCGTCAAGCAGCGCGGCCAGCACCGCGACGCCCGGCACGTCGCGCAGCGCGGCGCAGGCGGCGGCGAGTTCGCTCGTGCCGACGTGGTCCCTCACCTGGCGCGCCAGCGACGGCGTCTCGCTCTCTCTCGTCTCGCCGTGGATGCGCTGCTGCGTCGTCGTCGTGATGTCGCTCGCCGTGACCTCCTCGAGAACGGTCTCGCCCGCGCCCGTGCGTGCCTCCTGTGCTCGCCGTTCCAGCGTGACCATGCGTTCGTAGGCGAGAGGGTTGCCGATCTTGACGCGGCGAGCGGAGATCAACTGCGACAGCATCGGGGCGCTGAGCCCGAGGACGGCAGCGAGGCGTCGCTGCGGGATGCCGTAGTCGCGCATGATCGCACCGAGGCGCACGTCGAGCGTGTCCCCGTACAGCTCGCGCTGGGCGCGACGCCCCTCCACGACGGAGGCATCCGGTGTTTCGTTCGTGCTCATGGTCGCTCCCCTCGGTAGGGCACGGTGTTCATCCCGCAGACAGCACAGTGAGCCACACGGTGGCGACGGCCGCGACGGCGGACAGGCCGAACAATACCGGGACTGCCCACCCGTGCCGAGGCCGAGTCCGTGGTTGCGGCGCGGGCACAGGATGCGGGGGAGGGGAAGGAGACGGCGGCAGGGGAGGGCGAGGGGGTGGTGGCGGCGCGCTCGAGGGCAAGGCTGCGGGGCCGTCGGGTGGGACCTCGGGCAGGCCCGCGCCGCGGCTTCCCGCCTCGAGCGGATCGGTCTGATCGAAGACTTCGAACGGCTCCCCGGTCCCGGTGAGCACCCACGTGGCCGGGTCGTCGGGCGGAGGAGGAATCATCGCGGCGGCATCGGCGGCCGTCGGGCGCGCGCCGGGGTCGTCGCTCAGCCCGCACATGAGCACCGCGCGCAGCGCCTGAGCCCGGGGACTGTCGTCGGCGGCGAGGAGCGTGTCGACGAGCGCCGCGGGGTTCGCGATGTGCGCGGGGTCCTGGGCCGGATCCAGTGCCTGTAGCGCCACCATGCAGGCAGCCCACACATCCTGAGGGTACGCGGGGCCGTCGCCGTGCAGTTGCTCCGGGGCGAGGAACCCCGGGGTGCCGGAGACATGCCCCACGCGGGTGAGACGCGGCGCGCCGTGGTGCAGCGCGACGCCGAAGTCGGCGAGGCGCACGTGCGGCGTGGCGCGCCCGGTGGGCTCCAGCAGCAGGTTCGCGGGCTTCACATCGCGGTGCACCCAGCCGGAGGCGTGCACCGTCGCGAGCCCGAGCAGCAGCTGTCGCGTGAGCTCGGCGACGAGGGCGGGAGCCAACGCGCCGTGGTCGGCGAGCGCCTGTGCGAGGGTTCCTCCGCGCATCAGCGGCATCAGCAGGGCGACGTCGTCGTCCTCGGCGACCCAGGCGTACGGGGGGAGGAGATGCTCGTGTGCGGCGATTCCTCCGTCGGCGTGCGGGCGGACGGACTGCTCGCGAAGGAAGCGGAGGATGTCGGCCCCGTCGCGCTGGCGCATGACCTTGGCTGCGCAGATCGCCGTGAGGCGTCGGTCGATCGCACGCCAGACGGTCCCGGTGGCGCCGCTGGCCAGGGGAGCGAGCAACTCGACGCGGCCAGCGATGATCTCTGCCATGGCGCCGCCAGTCTATCTTGACGCCAAGATTTGCATATGCAAACATGTTGTCACCTTGACGGGACGCCACCTCGATCGACGGGAGCGACATGAACACGGCGGTCACCTCTTCGAAGCTGCCGCACCGGCAGTATCGGATCGGCGCGCTCTTGGCCGCGCTGCTGTTCTGTCTCATTTCTTCCGCCGTGCCCACGTGGGCATCGTCGACCGATGAGTCTTCGACGCAGAGCGTCGTGCCCACGATGCTCATCCTCGACGCGTCGAGTTCCATGCTCGCCACCGACGGCGACGATTCAGGGTCGACGCGCATGGCCGTCGCCAAGACGGCGGCCCTCGGCCTGGTCGATAGCCTCGATGATGATGCCCAATTGGGGCTCCTCGTCTACGGGGCGACTGTGCCCGACACCGCGAGCGCCGACGAGGGGTGCGCCGATGTCTCCGTCGTCGTGCCGGTCGGTGCGGGAAACGCGAGCGAGCTGCGCTCGGGCGTCGAGGCGACCGAGGCATCCGGGTGGACGCCCATCGGCTCGGCTCTGCAGGCGGCCGCGGACGCTCTACCGTCGGACGGGGCGGGGGCGATCGTCCTCGTCAGTGACGGCATCGACACGTGCGCGCCGCCGCCACCGTGCGACGTCGCGGAAGAGCTCACCGCAAGCGGCGTCGATCTGACGGTGTACACGATCGGCTTCCGCGTGGATGCCGAAGCCCGTGCGGACCTGCAGTGCATCGCCGACGCGACCGGGGGCGCGTACTCCGACGCGCAGGACGGAGAGGACCTCGCCGAGCAGCTGACGGTACGCGCTACGCGCGCATTGGAAGGCTACGAGGTCTCGGGAACGCCCATCACCGGCGGCGAAAGCCTCGCGGCGGCGACAGAGATCACTCCCGGGCAGTTCCTCGACACCTTCGAGCACGGCGCGAGCGACACCGAGGAGGGCACGACGAAGTACTACCGCATCGAGCTCGCCGAGGGTGAGCGCCTGCACGTCTCAGCCACCGCCGTCCCCCCGCCGGGCGACAGCGGCGCGGTGGGAGGGCTCCTCGACGCTCAGGACGACGCCTACTTCGAGGCCGGCGTCGACATCCTCGACGCACACGGCGAGTCGTGCAGCGCCGACACCCCGTGGTCGATACAGACCGGAGGTGGCTTCTCGAGCTCGTTCCCCGCGCTCTCGGGCGTGCGCTCGCGACCGGTCGGCGAGGACGAGGACTGGGAGAACCAGTGCGACGCGGGGGCTGTCTATATCCGAGTGGAACGCTTCCGTGAGGCATTGGCGGACATCGAGTTGCCCGTCGAACTGGTGGTGGCGATCGAACCCGCCGACCTCGACACGAGTGGGACTCCCGCCGAGGCATCCGAGAACCCCGGTGCCGAAGCGAGCACCACCCCTGTGGAGGACGTCGAGCTCGGACGGTCCTTCGCATCGGCACCCACGCTCGAGCCGGGGTCCTACGCCATCGAGATGGTGCCGGGAGACCTGCGGGCGCTCACGATCGACGTCGCGGAAGGCCAGACGCTCTCGTGGAGCGTCGAGGTGGTCGAGCCCGCGGACGGCGATCTCGATGCCTACGAGTTCGTGACGCTCCTGGTCTCGACGTTCAACCCGATTCGCGAGAACGTCGGCGGCTCGACGTCCATACTCCTCGACCGCACGGGGTTCACCGGCGGCGGGATGGTGGCGCCCGTACAGCTGGCGAACCTCGAATCCGGTACCACGGCCGTCTCGCAGACGTGGCTCGGCGGGCCGCAGACGATGCTCCTGGCGTACAGCACAACGCTGCAGGACCCGCCGGAGGGTGAGCAAGTGCCGGTGCGTTTCGTGCTGACGCTCGCCGTCGACGGCGAGGCGGGAGAAAATCCGCAGCTCATCACCGAGGTCGACCCGCCCGACAACACGTCGATCGACCAGACGCCGGCGGCGGTCGCGACCACGAGCGCGAACACAGACGCGGGTGGCGGCATCCGTCCGCTCGCGGCGCTCGCGGCCGGAACCGGCGTTGTCGCGGTCGGTGCGGGTGCTGCCGGTGTGTGGCTGCTGCGCAGGCGCCGCTCCGCCGGGTGAGGGGCGGCTCGCTAGGCTGGCATCCATGCCCGTGACCCTGCTCGGCGCGTCCGAGATCCGCGCCTTGGCCGCTGAGATCGAGGTCACGCCGACCAAGAAGCTGGGCCAGAACTTCGTCGTCGACGCCAACACGGTGCGCAAGATCGTGCAAGCGGCACACGTCACCTCCGCCGACCGGGTCGTCGAGGTCGGCCCGGGCCTCGGTTCGCTCACGCTCGCGATCCTCGAGAGCGGGGCATCCGTCACCGCCGTCGAGATCGACCACCGGCTGGCCGCCCGGCTGCCCGCGACCGTCGCGGCGCACGGCGTTCCCGACGGCGCGCTGACGGTGCTCGATGCCGACGCGCTGCGCGTCACGGACCTGCCTGGCGACCCCACCGTGCTCGTTGCGAACCTGCCGTACAACGTCAGCGTCCCCGTGCTGCTGCACTTCATGGAGACCTTCGAAGGCATCGAGCGCGGCGTCGTCATGGTGCAGGCCGAGGTGGGGGAGCGCCTCGCCGCCCCGCCCGGATCGAAGGTCTACGGAGCGCCGAGCGTCAAGGCCGCCTGGTACGGGCCGTGGCGGCTGGCCGGCGCCGTCTCGCGCCAGGTGTTCTGGCCCGTCCCGGGCGTCGACAGTGTGCTCGTTGGCTTCCAGCGCGATCCGCAGCCGCGCGGCGACGAGGCCTTGCGCCGGGCGACGTTCGAGGTCGTGGATGCCGCGTTCGGCCAGCGCCGCAAGATGCTGCGCCAGGCCCTCGCGCCCCTGCTCGGCGGGTCGGCGGCGGAGGCATCCGCCGTTCTCACCGCCGCGGGCGTCGACCCCACGGCGCGCGGCGAGCAGCTCACGATCGACGACTTCGTCGCGATCGCCCGCGCCCGCGGTCGCGGCGCGTGAGCCGCGGGCCGCGCTGCTCGCGGCACATCGCAGAGATCGGGGGTCACCGCCGCGTCACGCCGAAGTCACATGACGTTCAGTGAATATTACGAAACATGCCTGTAACATGAGGCTGTGCGAAACGCTGAGTACCCGGCCCCCGAGCGAGTCCTGCTGCACCTGAGCGACACACACCTTCGCGCCGGCGGCTCGCGGATCTGGGACGCCGTTTCGGGCACGGAGCACCTCGCCCGCGCTCTCGCCGGCATCGAGGCCTCCGGCATCCGGCCCGACGCGATCGTGTTCACCGGCGACCTCGTCGACCTCGGCGAGCGCGCGGCGTATGCCGACCTGCGCGCCATGGTGGAGCCGTTCGCCGCACGCCTGGGCGCCCCCGTCGTGTGGGTCATGGGCAACCACGACGATCGCGCCGCGTTCCGCGCCGAACTGTGGGACCATACCGACGACGACGACGCGGCGGCGCTCCGGCCCGTGCGCCGCGTCGACGAGTTCGACGGCCTGCGCATCGTGACCCTCGACACGTCCGTGCCCGGTGAGCACTATGGCCAGATCGACGACGACCAGCTCGCGTGGCTCGCCGGCGTGCTGAGCACCCCCGCACCGCTCGGGACGATCCTCGCGATGCATCACCCGCCGGTGCCGAGCGTCCTCGCGCTCGCGGCGAGCGTCGAGCTGCGCGATCAGCGCCGGCTCGCCGCCGTCGTGCGCGGCACCGATGTGCGCGCGATCATCGCGGGGCATCTGCACTACTCGACGTTCGCGACGTTCGCCGGCATCCCGGTGTCCGTGGCGTCCTCCACGTGCTATGCGCAAGACCTCACCGTTCCCGTCGGCGGAACACGCCCGCAGGACGGCGCGCAGTCGTACAACCTCGTCCACGTCTACGACGACACCGTCGTGCACTCGGTCGTTCCGGTCGACGCGGGTCGCATCATGGAATACACCGACCCCGCGCACGCGCGCTCGCTGCTGGCGGACGCCGGGATCTCCGGCGTCAGCGTTGCGCGGAGGCCTGCTCCGACGCCGGTGCTGCGCTGACCTCGTCGATCTCCCAGGGGGCGCGCACCGGGAACATCCGCTCGAGCACGTCGGTCACCCGCTGCACCCGCACGCTCTCCGGCACCTCGTTCTCGCCGCCGTCGTTGAGGCAGAACATGTCGGCGTCCCGCCGCTCCACGAGGTTCTCCATGCGCCGCAGCGACGAGGCCATCGTCGTCTGCACGTAGCGCACCTTCGGCATCGTCGTCGTGACGGCGCGGCCGGTCGCCAGCGCGTAGTAGTGGTACAGGCAGTTGGTCACCGACACATCGGTCGCCGAGCGGAACCGCGATGCGGCGGTTCGCGCGAAGTCCGCCGAGAACGTCTCTTCCAGCTCGTACAGCACACTCCGGCGCAGCGGTGCCGCGCAGTGCTCCAGGTCGCGCAGGATCGTCCGCCCGAACCTCTCGCGCAGCAGCTCGCGGTTCACGCGCAGCGCGTTGTCGTGGCCGCTGCGGTGAACGTGCGCACCGCCTGATCCGATCCGGATGCCGCACTCGACGAATCTCGACACCCCACCCGCGCTGAAGAACAGCTCGGGCTGCACGGCGCGACCGAAGAACATGTCGTCATTGGAATACAGGAAGTGCTCGGAGAGCCCATCGATGTGGTGCAGCTGCGACTCGACCGCGTGCGAGTTGTGCGTCGGCAGCACCGCCGGGTCGGCGAAGAACTCCTCGCTGCGTACGATCGTGACCTTCGGATGCTCCTTCAGCCATGCAGGCGGGGTCGAGTCGGTCGCGATGAAGATGCGCCGCACCCACGGGGCATAAAGGTGCACGCTGCGCAGCGCGTAGCGCAATTCGTCCACGTGCCGATAGCGGGCCGGTCCGTCGTCCCCGGCGCCCACGACGTACTCCTCCATCCGGGCAGCGCGCTGCCGCTGGAACTCGCTCGACGAGCCGTCGACCCACGAGAACACCATGTCGATCTCACCGATGAACTCGTCGGGCTGCGGGTCGAACATTCCCGAAAGGGTATGCCAGCTTCTGCCATACCGGGTCACCGTGGTCTTCTCCAGTTCCGAGACGGGGAACACCCGCCGCGTCAGCGCATTCGCGCGCGGCGCGTGCACCGTGCCGTCGTCGAAACGCCAGATCTCCACCGTCACGGACTCGCGCAGTCCGTAACGCAGCGAGCCGCCGGGAGTGACGCGGGGGCGGAAGAGGCGCACGGATGCCGGGGCGGCATCAGGCCACGCGCTGTCGCTCGCGAGTCGCGGATCGTCGTTCCGCGTCTTCACGTAGAGCGGCTCACTGTGCCCGAGCGCGCTGATCGCGTCGATCGCGACCGGCGCCTGCGCATCGGTGACGACGAGGGCGGGGCGCGATCGCCCGTGCCGGATGAGCAGGGGCTCGACGCCGGCCGCCTCGAGGGCATCGGCGATGAGCGTCAGATCGGCCGTGCGTGCGGCATCCGGCGTCTGATCGTCGTGGACCAGATGGAGCATGCCGTCGACCCAGCGCAGATCCTCGCGCGCGGCGAGGGTCTCCCACGGGTGGCGGTGCGGGGGGAGGGCGGTCAGCTTCGTCACAGCAGCCCCTTTCGTTCCGGTGTGGCGCCCAACCTAAGCCGTGATCGTTACGTGGCTGGGCGGCGATCGTTTCGCGGACGTTTCTGCGCGCACGCCGATAGCCTGGAGGGATGACCGACGCCGAAGAACGCTTCCCGCCGTCCCGCGGGGGAGACCTCCACCGCCCCTACACCGCTGCCGAAGACCGCTACAGCGGAGCCGCGTTTCGTCAGGTGGGCACGAGCGGCCTGTATCTGCCGCCGATCTCGCTCGGGCTGTGGTGGAACTTCGGCGACAACATCCCCTTCGCAGGCCAGCGCGCCCTGCTCCGGCACGCCTTTGACCGCGGCATCACCCACTTCGACCTCGCCAACAACTACGGCCCCCCGTACGGCTCGGCCGAGACCAACTTCGGTCGCATGATGCGCGAGGACTTCGCCCCCTACCGCGACGAGCTGATCATCTCGTCGAAGGCCGGCTGGGACATGTGGCCCGGTCCTTACGGCACCCTCGGCTCGCGGAAGTACCTGATCGCGAGCGCCGAGCAGTCGCTGAAGCGCATGAGCGTCGACTACGTCGACATCTTCTACTCGCACCGCTTCGACCCGGTGACCCCGCTGGAGGAGACCATCGGAGCGCTCGACACGCTCGTGCGCCAGGGCAAAGCGCTCTACGTCGGCATCTCGTCGTATTCCGCGCAGCGGTCGATCGAGGCGAAGGCGATCGCGGCCTCGCTCGGCACGCCCTTGATCATCCACCAGCCGGCATACTCGATCCTCAATCGCTGGATCGAAGACGGCCTCACCGGAGCCCTCCGCCAGGAGGGGATGGGGGCGATCGCCTTCACTGCGCTCGCCCAGGGACTGCTCACCGGCAAGTACCTCGCCGACGGCACGGCCCAGCGCGCGCAGCAGCGCTCCTCGCTGCCGGGGACGAGGCTGACCGAGGCAGCGCTCGCCTCCCTGCGTAGTCTCGACGTCATCGCGAAGGAGCGCGGCCAGAGCCTCGCGCAGCTCGCGATCCAATGGGTGCTGCGTGACCCGGTGGTCGCCTCGACCCTCGTCGGCGCCTCGCGACCCGAGCAGCTCGATGAGAATCTCGCTGCCCTGGACGGCCCCGCGTTTTCGACCGAGGAGCTCGAACGCATCGACGCCGTCGCCGACAGCATCGACGTCGACCTGTGGGCGGGCTCGGCGACGGCGTGAGCCTCGCGCGCGTCTTCGGCCGGCGCGTGCATGTGCGCGCGCCGGGCAAGATCAACCTCTTCTTCGCCGTCGGCGACGTCCAGCCCGACGGATATCACGACGTCGCGTCGGTGTATCAGGCGGTGTCGCTCTACGAGGATGTGTGGGCGAGCGTCGCCGACGGCTTCACGATCGCCGTCAGCGGCGACGTCGATGTCTCCGGTGTGCCGTTGGATGCCTCGAACCTCGCCGTCCGGGCGGCGAAGCTCGTCGCACGCCGGCTCGGGTATGCGGGGGGCATCCACCTCGACATCCACAAGGGCGTTCCCGTCGCCGGCGGCATGGGCGGGGGGTCGGCGGATGCCGCGGCGACCCTCGTCGCCGTCGACGAGCTGCTCGACGGCGGCTTGAGCACCCTCGAGCTGCAGGAGCTCGGCGCGCAGCTGGGCGCCGACGTGCCGTTCTCGATCCTCGGCGGCACTGCGGTCGGAACGGGTAGGGGAGACGAGCTGGCTCCCGCGCTCGTGCGCGGCCGGTTCTCCTGGGTGCTCGTCACCCGCACCGACGGCCTGTCGACGCCCGCCGTCTATGCCGAGCTCGACCGGCTGCGCGCCGCGGCCGACATCCGCCCCCGGATCGCGTCGCCGACGGTCGACCCTGCCGTGCTGCAAGCGCTGCGCGCAGGGGATGTGCCAGCCTTGGCGGGCGTTCTCCGCAACGACTTGCAGGGCCCCGCACTGTCGCTGCAGCCCGATCTGGTGCGCGTGCTGCAGGCGGGGACGGATGCCGGCGCGCTCGCCGCGCTCGTCTCCGGTTCTGGGCCCACGGTCGCGCTGCTGGCCGCAGGCGAGTGCGCCGCGGCATCCCTGGCCTCCGCCCTGACGGCCGCCGGCTGCACCTGCGTCGCCGCCGGCGCCCCCGCCCGCGGCGCCCACGTGGTGCACATCGCCTGACTGGCCGCACCCGCACAGTGCGCCGCTCGTGGTTCGGATGGCGTTCGTTGTCGCGTGCTGCGTCGGCATCCGGCCACGACTGCCGTGTGAAGGGATGCCTTCACCTCTGTCGCCCTTCGCACGGCGCGTAGCCTGGGCTGATGATCGATCTCGCCCGCGACCACCACGACACACCGCTCGATCCGGCATCCTCGGACGCGGTCGCGGCGGCGGGGCTGCGGCTGCACCGCGTCGAGGATGCCGATCTCGCGCAGACGTCGGCCTGGCTCGAAGCCGAAGCACGCGGCTTCCTCGACAGCGAGCGCAACGACGCGCAGCGGCGGGCCCACTTCGACAGCAACGCGTACTATCGCAAGCTCGGCGTGTACGACGACGAGGCGCCGCACCCCGAGACTCCCGTCGCGACGTTCGCTTCGTGGGTCGCGCAGCTGACGGTGCCGGGAGACGTGGCCCTTCCCGCGTGCGCGATCAGTTCGGTGACCGTCGCGCCGACGCACCGTCGCCGCGGACTGTTGCGCGAGCTGATGACGGGCGAGCTGCGCGCCGCTGCGGCGGTCGGCATCCCCGTCGCCGCTCTCACGGTGACCGAGTCGTCCATCTACGGCCGGTTCGGGTTCGGGCCCGCCGCGCACGCCGCATCATGGACGATCAACGCGCGTCGCGCGGGCTGGGCCGGACCCGAGACGCCCGGCCGCATCGACTTCGTCTCGCGCGAGCGCGGGCGTGAGGTCGTCGAATCGCTGCACGAGCGCATCCGCCGCTTTTCGCCGGGGGAGATCGACATGCCGGGCGGGCACTGGGATCGCTTCTTCGGCACGCGCCCCGACGCCGAGAACGCCGAGAAGACGCGGGTCCTGCAATACCGCTCTGCGGCGGGGGAAGTCGACGGGCTCGTGCTGTACCGCGTCACGGTGAACGAGCACGACTACGCCGACTCGTCCCTCGAGGTCTCGTCGCTGCTCGCCGCGACCGACGCGGCGTATGCGGGGCTGTGGCGGTTCCTGCTGTCGATGGACCTCGTCGGCACCGTGCGCGCGCATGAGCTGTCGGTCGACGAGCCGCTGTGGTGGATGATCGCCGACCGACGCGCCGCCCGCATCGAGGTGCGCGACCACCACTACGTGCGCATCCTCGACGTGCCGGCCGCGCTCCAGGCGCGCAGGTACGAGGCATCCGGCAGCCTTCTGCTCCACGTCGCCGACCCGCTGGGGTTCGCGGAGGGCCGCTGGTTGCTGACGGTCGACGCCGACGGGCGCGGGCACGTCGCGGCGTGCACAGGAGACGCCCCGACGGATGCCGTCGCCGTGCGCCTCGGCGTCGCAGAGCTCTCGGCTGCGTATCTCGGCGGTGTCTCGCTCGCGACGCTGGCCCGTGCCGGTCGCGTGGAATCCAGCGACGCGGATGCCGCCGCCCGCGTCTTGTCGACCCTCACCCCGCCGCGGCTGAGCTTCTGGTACTGATCGCGGCAGCTACCGCTCGACGACGACCTCGTCGCCGAGACGGATCTCGCCCCCGCCAGCCCCGGTCGGCTCGGCCGGCTCGGGCAGCAGGAGCATTCCGAGGGTCGGCTCGTCCTGGTCGAAGCGCGTCGTGAGCACGCGCAGCAGGCGCGCATCGCGCTCGCCGCTGTCGGGGTTCGCCATGATCGCAGCGCACCGGCCGATCGGCGCCTGCGGCACGAACGACACGGCGCCGATCCGCACCCGGCCCGTCCACGTCAGCTCCTCCCACGGCGCTGTGCCCGCGACCACGATGTTGGAACGGAACCGACGGTCGTCGACGGACGCCGTCACCATGGCATCCACGGCGCGCACGGATGCCTCGCCGTGCACGGAGACGAACCCCCGCGGCCGGTCCTGGAAGCGCGACGTGCGACCGTCGCCGACGAGCCGCAGCGGCAGGACGCCGTCGTTCTCGAGCAGCGCGTACTCCGGGGATGCCGCGACGAAGGCGGTCACCGCCTCTTCGAGCCGGCGCCGGCCGGCGTCATCGAGCCCTTCCTCGGCGAGCACCGCGGCGCCCTCCCGGATCTCGACCCGCAGTGCCTCGGGGTCGAAGCGCAGGCGCAGGCGCGCCAGCGAGGGGAAGGCCATCAGCGCCAGGCCCCTGCTCTTCGGCCACGAGTCGAGCCCGTCTCGCGCCTCCGGGTCCACCGCGCTCGCGAAGCGGAACGCCAGCACGCGGTCGCCCGCGATGCGGCCGTCGGCCTGCACGAGGACGTGATCGACGGGTTCCGGCGTGAAGCCCTTGACGGGATGGCGGAAGAGCCCGGACACGTGAGGCACGCCCTTATGCTCTCACTGCCAGCCTGGCGCTGTCCCGGCGTCCGCTCGCGTAGCCTGGACGCGACGTGGCGCATCTTCTGAGGTCATCCCGCCGCGGCGCGGCTTCTGGTGCCGATCCTCTGTCGACACCGAGCCGGCACTCAGACGACACCGAGGAGAACCGTTGATCGCCATGTCCGACGGGCGCCCCGCGCCCGCGCACCCGGATGCCGTCGTCGCAGGCGCCACCTACCGCTTCACCGTCCTGACACCGCGCCTCATCCGCATGGAGTGGAACGAGCGCGGCGCCTTCGTCGATGAGTGCACGCAGCTTGTCACCTCGCGCGCTTTCCCCGTGCCCGGATTCACCGTGACGCAGCTTCCCGGCGGCGGGGTGGAGATCCTCACCGACGCGCTCCGGCTGCGCTACGACGGCGGCGAGTTCACCGAGGCGGGGCTGACGGTGACGCTCCTGCGCGGCGCGACAGACGGGCACTACTCGACGTGGCGCTACGGGCACTCCTACCCCCAGCGGCTCCCGCACCGGGGCAATCTCCTCGGCACGGCGCGCACCCTCGACGAGGCCGACGGCGCGATCGCGCTCGAACCCGGCATCCTCGCCACCTACGGCTTCGCCGCCGTCGACGACTCCGAATCGGCCCTGCTCTCTCCCGACGGGTGGGTGGCTCCCCGCTCACCGGCCGGCCCGCGCGGGCGCAAAGACCTGTACCTCTTCGGGTACGGCCGCGACTTCGCGGCGGCGCTGCGCGACTATCACCGCCTCACGGGGCCGACGCCCCTCGTGCCGCGCTTCGTGCTCGGCAACTGGTGGAGCCGCTACTGGCCCTACAGCGAAGAGGAGTACCTGTCGGTCATGGACCGCTTCGCGAGCGAGCGCATCCCGCTGTCGGTCGCGGTGATCGACATGGACTGGCACCTCGTCGACATCGACCCCGAGATCGGTGCCGGTTGGACCGGCTACACCTGGAACCGCGAGCTGTTCCCCGACCCGCCGCGCTTCCTCGCCGCGCTGCACGAGCGCGGGCTCGCCGTCACTCTCAACCTGCACCCGGCCGACGGCGTGCGCCGCCACGAAGACGCCTATCCGCAGATGGCCGAGGCGATGGGCATCGATCCGGCCAGCGGACTGCCCGTCGAGTTCGACGTCACCTCGCGCGCGTTCGTCGACGCGTACTTCCGGTTCCTGCATCATCCGCTGGAGGAGCAGGGCGTCGACTTCTGGTGGATCGACTGGCAGTCGGGAGGGGCGACACGGGTGCCGGGGCTCGACCCGCTGTGGATGCTCAACCACCTCCACTTCCACGACTCCGGCCGGCGCGGCACGCGACCGCTCACCTTCTCGCGCTACGCGGGACTCGGCAGCCACCGCTACCCGGTCGGGTTCTCGGGCGACACCGTCACGACGTGGGCCTCGCTCGACTTCCAGCCGTACTTCACGAACACGGCGGCCAACGTGGGCTACACGTGGTGGTCGCACGACATCGGCGGCCACATGTGGGGCGACAGAGACATCGAGCGCACCGTGCGCTGGTTCCAGTACGGTGTGTTCTCGCCGATCAACCGGTTGCACTCGTCCTCCAGCCCGTTCACGACGAAGGAGCCATGGGCGTTCGGCCCGCGGGCGCTCGGGATCATGGCGTGCTTCCTGCGGCTGCGGCACCGGCTCGTCCCGGCGCTGTACACCGCCGCGTGGCGCGCGCACACCGACGCCGTCGCCGTCGTGCGCCCGATGTACCACGAAGCGCCGGCGGTGGATGCCGCGTACTCCGTGCCGAACCAGTACCTGCTGGGGGAGCATCTGCTCGTCGCTCCCGTCACGACCCCCGCCGACCCCGAGGCAGGGCTCGCATCCGCGCGTGCCTGGCTGCCGGAGGGCGCCTGGTTCGACGTGTTCACGGGCCGCCGCTACGACGGCGGCACGCACGTCACGCTGCACCGGTCGCTGGAGCGGACGCCCGTGCTCGCGCGCGCGGGGGCGGTGCTGCCGCTCGCCGACGCGCTCGCGCCTCTCGGGGATGTGCCGGACAAGCTGACCCTGCGCGTGTTCCCCGGCGAGGGCGTGTCGCACCTCATCGAGGACCATGGCCAGGGCGCCCCGACGCCCGAGGATCGCAACCTCACGCGGTTCGTGCAGTCTCTCACCGTTCGGCCCGACGGCCTCGCCGACCTGCGCCTGACGATCGAGCCGACGACAGGGCCTGAGCCGTCGGCGCTGCGCGAGATCGTCGTGGAGATCGTCGGCGCCGTGGGCCTTGAAGGCGTGGGGTTCGAGGTCGTCGGCGTCGCCGGTGGTGCGGACCTCCCCGACGCCCCGGCACTCGCCGACGCGGGCGTGGTCGACGACGAGATCCTCGCGCCCGCGCTGCGCGTCGAGCTGGGCCGCGTCGACCTCAGCCACGGTCTCACTCTCACGGTGTCCGGCCTTGCTCCCGCCGTTCCCGACGTCGTCGCCGAGGCCTTCGTCCTCCTCGACCAGGCCGAGATCGCTTTCGACGCCAAGGAAGCCGCGTGGTCGGCGGTGCGAGGGCTGAGCGGTCTCGCCCTGGCGCAGGAGCTGTCATCGATCGAACTGCCCTCCGCGCTCCGCGCCGCCCTGCTGGAGTGCGCCGCAGCGATCCTGCCCTGGTAGGCGTGGCGGTGCGCACAGACGATTCTCAGGCTCACCTGACGCGTGCGCGCACGCCCAGCCACGTGCGCGTCGCCTTTGCCTTGACAGTCGCGCCCTTCTCGCGCTTCGGCACCTGACCACAACTGTCATGCGAGTCGGGTTGCGCGGGGAAGGCGTCCTCTTGCCGTGGCAGTTGTGGTCGCCTTCTGCCCCGGCATCCGGCCACGACTGCCAGGCGAGTCGCGCTGCGCGGGGATGGCGTCCATTGTCTTGGCAGTTGTGGTCCCCTCGCGCCCTGCGGGGCGGCCACGAGTGCCAGATGAAGGGATGCCGAGGGATGCCGAGTGCCCAGGTCTGTTGCCGTGGCAGTTGTGGCCGTCTCGTTCCTTGGCATCCGACCATGACTGCCAGGCGAGTCGCGCCGCGCGGCAGGGCATCCCGCGCCACATGTCCCAGGCCCGCGGGGTGTCGAACTCACCCGAGACTGAACCCACCGTCGCTCGTGAGCACTTGGCCGACGATCCAGCTGCCGGCGGGCGTCGATAGCCAGCCGATGAGCTCCGCCGGGTCGGACGGCACTCCGAATCGGCCGAACGCCGTCGTCTGCAGGTACTCGTCGAGCTCGTGCAGCGGCCGATCGGTCGTCGATGGATCCAGATAGCCCGTGTTGACCGGGCCTGGATTCACGGTGTTGAGGATGATCCCGAGCTCGAGCAGTTCCGCCGCGACCGACGCCGTCACGCCCGCCAGCGCCGCCTTGCTCGTCGCATAGGCGATCTCGCCCCGCATCGGTCCGTGCACCTGCCCTGACGTCATCCAGAACACGTGGCCCTGAGGCTCGACATAGGGCCTCTCGCTCGTGATGCGCTCGCCCGGGCGGCGCCGCGGCTCATCGGGGGAGCGCGTCTTGTGACGGGCGAACGCCGCCGTCAGCAGCAGGGTGGACCGCGCGTTCACCTGCCAGAACGCGTCGAGCCTTTCGGGGGTCATGTCGAGGATGCTGCCGTCGTCGCCGCTCTTCGCGTGATTGCAGACCAGGATGTCCACCGAGCCGGTCAAACCCGCCGCGCGCTCGAACACCGCGCCGATGGCGTCCGGGTCGGCGAGGTCGGCGGAGATGTCGTCGGCGACGGCATCCTCCGTCAAGCTCGACCGGATGCCGTCTCGCACCGCCTCGAGATCGTCGCCACCCCAGGGCTGCGCGAGGTCGTGGTCGCGATGGTGCTGCGTGACGATGCTCGCGCCGAGCGCGGCGAGCTTGATCGCGACGGCGAAGCCGATCCCGCGGCGCCGGGAGACGCCCGTGACCAGCGCGGTCTTTCCGCGCAGAGGATGCAGAGGACGCAGTGGCACGGATGCATGCATGAGTGAACCTTTCGAAGGTGGCGAGAGATGCCGCAGCGATCAGGGGGAATGGATTCACAGGCATTGCATGACCCGGAGCCTACCGCCGCGCGGTGATCGTCCTGCTCGCCGACGCGCCGCTCCGGCGTGCCGCTTGCGCTCCCTTCCCGCCTGAGCGGCACGGGATTTCTCGCTGCCTGTGTTTGCCCCGGGGCGGTCCGTTCACGTGGGCTGCCTGTTCCCGGACGGGGCCGCACCGCCCGCTCGCGTAGCCTGGTCGGGACATGGCACATCTGCTCGGCGCTGAAGCGCTGCATCTCGAGTTCCCCACCAAGGTCGTCTTCGATGAGGTCACCCTCGGCGTCGACGAGGGCGACCGCATCGGCATCGTCGGCCGCAACGGCGACGGGAAGTCGAGCCTGCTCGCGATGCTCGCCGGACGCCTGGCGCCGGATGCCGGACGGGTCACCGTCCGCGGCGGCGTCACGGTCGGCGTCCTCGATCAGGCCGACACCCTGGACGACGACGACACGGTGGGGCACGCCGTCGTCGGCGACGCGCCCGAGCACGAGTGGGCCGGAGACGCGCGCGTGCGCGAGGTGGTCGCAGGACTTCTCGCAGACCTCGGTTGGCAGGCGCCTCTCGCGACTCTTTCGGGAGGCCAGCGCCGCCGGGTCGCCCTCGCGCGGCTGCTGATCGGCGACCACGACATCCTCGCCTTGGACGAGCCGACGAACCATCTGGACGTCGAGGCGATCACCTGGCTCGCCGATCACCTGAAGCGGCGCTGGGCGAAAAGCGCTGGCGCGCTGCTGGTCGTGACGCACGACCGCTGGTTCCTCGATGAGGTGTGCACTGCGACGTGGGAGGTACACGACCGCATCGTCGAGCCCTTCGAGGGCGGTTACGCGGCCTACATCCTGCAGCGCGTCGAGCGCGACCGCCAGGCGGCCGTGGTCGAGCAGCGGCGGCAGAACCTCGCGCGCAAGGAGCTGGCGTGGTTGCGGCGCGGGGCGCCGGCGCGCACGAGCAAGCCGAGATTCCGCATCGACGCGGCGAACGCGCTCATCGCCGATGTGCCGGAGATCCGCAACAAGACCGAGCTGCAGTCGCTGGCCGTCTCACGGCTGGGGAAGGATGTCGTCGACCTCCTCGACGTCTCGGTCTCCTTCGACGGCAGGCCCGTGCTGCGCGGGGTCGAGTGGCGGCTCGCGCCGGGGGAGCGCACCGGCATCCTCGGCGTCAACGGTGCGGGGAAGTCGACCCTCCTGGGCCTGATCGCGGGCACCGTCGATGCGACCGGCGGCCGCGTCAAGCGTGGCAAGACCGTGAAGGTCGCCACCCTCACCCAGCGGCTCGACGAGCTGGCGGAGCACCTGGACGAGCCCGTGCGCACCGTCATCGGGCGGCTGCGGACGACCTATACCCTCGGCTCCGGCTCGAAGGCGGCTGAGCTTACGCCGGGCCAGCTGCTCGAACGCCTCGGTTTCTCCTCGGCGCAGCTGTCGACGCCCGTGAAGGACCTCTCCGGCGGCCAGCAGCGGAGGCTGCAGCTGCTGCTGATCCTGCTCGATCAACCGAACTGTCTGATCCTCGACGAGCCCACCAACGACCTCGACACCGACATGCTCGCCGCGCTCGAAGACCTGCTGGACTCCTGGCCGGGATGCCTGATCGTCGTCAGCCACGACCGCTACTTCCTGGAGCGGGTCACCGATCAGCAGTACGCGATCCTCGACGGCCGGCTGCGGCACCTCCCTGGCGGGGTGGACGAGTACCTGAAGCTGCGTTCCGCTCCGACCCCCGCTCCGCGATCGTTGAGCGAGGAGCGCAGCGACGAGACGAAACGCGGTGAGAAGACCGACTCCTCCACCCCCGCCCTCTCCGGCGCCGACCTGCGCGCCGCCGAGAAGGAGCTCGCCTCCCTGGAGCGCCGCGTGGAGCGTCTGCGTCGGCAGGCATCCGATGCCCGCAGCAGGCTCGCGGATCTCGACCAGTCCGACTATCAGCTCCTCGGCGCCGAGATGGCGAGGATCACCGCGCTGGATGCCGAGGCATCCACCCTCGAAGAGCGCTGGCTGGAGCTGTCCGCGCTGGTCGACTGAACGATGGGGGAGGCAGAGCGCCGAGCACCGGGCGCATAACTCAGGCAGGATGGGTCATCCCCGGGCACTTTCTGTCCGGTGGGTGGGGAACTGCCTGAGTTATGCGCCATGTGGAGGGGAGACCTGTGCCCCTCGATCGTCGCCGCCGATGCTGAAACTCGGAAAGCGGGCCAGCGCGGCACTGCGGTGAGCGCGGCGATCGGAAGCGCGGCCGGAATGACCGCGCAAGAGACCCTCGAGATCCCGAAATCCCCGAAGACGAGACCCCGGCGCGCATGTGGGCCTTCGGCGTCGCCCGCCGGGTGCTCCTGGCCCAGCGCCGCGACTGCTGCGATCTAGGCATCCGCGCTCCAGCAGCTCCTCATCGTGCAGGAGCACGTTCCGGATCGGGACGACGGCCGCGACCTCGTGCGCATGGAGGTGAGCCGGCTCCCAGGTCGCCAACGCGAGATCGTGATCCTCGTCCACGGGGACCGCTTCCCCCTCGTCGACGCCGCCGGATACTTCGGTATCCGGCCCACGACGGCGCGCACGCGCTACCAGCGCGCCCGCGACGTGCCCGACTGCGGGACGGTTTCGGGGGTCGCCTCTTCGGCGGTGGGTAACTGAGCCGCGCGACGGCCGGAGAATGTGACGAAGTTCGTCACATTCTCCGAAGAACGGACATGCGTCTGGAGGCCGCCGCACCCTGCCGGCTGCATCTCGGCTCAGATCGCGGCTTCGCGACGCTGATATTCCCTCGGCGACATGCCGTGGGTGGCGGAGAACACCTTCGTGAACGCCGACGTGCTCTTGTAGCCGATCTGTCGCGCCACGTCACCGGGTGTCCTTCCGGTCCACAGGAGCGCGCGAGCGACGTCCATGCGCAGTCGCGATCGCCACTGGGCAAAGGGCATCCCCGTCTGTCTCGAGAACTCCCGGCTCAGCTGAAGAGCGTCGACGTGGAGGACATCCGCCCATTCTGTCAGCGATCGTGCGTTGTCAGGGCTGTGCCATAAGGCGGCGCCGATCTTCGCGACCGAAGATGCATGAGCCTGTATCGCGGTGCCGTCCTGGTCGCGGCCGAACTGCGCCCGGAACAGCACGTCCACGATCGTTCCGGGCCCGGCGGCAGGCCTCAGCAACGTCTCCTCCGACAGGGCGACGTGAAGGAGATGCTCCTCCGCGGAGAGAGGGTAGGTAAACGTCTCGAGATTTTCGGGCGCGACATGCCCATGGCCATGTCTGCTGCCGACCGGGATCAATATGGATCCGTCGCCGAGCTCGACCTGGAAAGGAACTCCCGCGGGAACCCAGATGAGGTCTCCGCGGTGCAGCTGCCGGTCATGAGCGCCGATGCGAAGTGTCACACGACCTCGGTACGCCCAATGGAGAACGTGGCAGTTCTCGATCTGGACCGGCCGCAGCTCGGACGGGATCCTCGGTGCCGGGTGGCTCTGCGTGATCAGCGCTGCGACGTCCGTGAAGATGTCGCTGCTCGAGTTGTCGCGCGAGGCGACGCCGAGGGCGACGCGTCGCGCGAACTCTTGCGGAGAGACGCCGGTATGCCGGCGGAAGGCCCGCGTGAAACCGGCCGGAGACGCATAGCCGACGTGTCGGGCGGTCCATCCGATCCGATGCCCTTCGATCAGCCGGGCAGCCGCCGCAGACACGCGCGCGCGAGTGCGCCATTCAGACATCAGGAGGCCGGTCTCGTTGCGGAAGTGGCGCTGCAGTGTCTTGACGCTGATGTGCTCTCGTTCCGCGAACGCCGACACGGACATGTCACTGCCGGGCGCGCGCAGGATCGTCATCGCAACAGACCGCGCAGGGGACGCACGCGGCATCGGCAAGGATGCCGCATAGGCACCGGCCTCTCCCACGGTCTTCGCCGGGGAGGCTCCGCGTAACAGCTGCTGCAAAGGGGCGACGCGGGTGACCTCTCCGGCGGCGAACCGGTGCATGAGCCAGTCATTCCAGTCAGCGGGGACGGAGATGATGCGTACGTCAGGGGGCGCCGCCGGCAACATCGTCGCGGGCGCGAAGATCGGAATCGCCAGCGTTCCCTGCTCCGTCTGGACCGCATGGACGACGCCGGGGGGAACCAGAATCGCCTCCCCGGCCGAAACGCGATGCACTCGGCGTGCGACCTCGACCATCGCTGCCCCCGCGCGCACCCAGAGGAAGAGCACAAGACGATCGTTCGACAGCGGTCCCGCCGAGACGGGCGGAAGCTCATCCACGGAGAGCATGGAGAGGTTGCTGACACTCCGCACGAGCACGCCTTCTGGCCGGGACAATGATTCGTCGCTTCATGATAACCGATGAAGGTAAGGCAAAGCTAACCTCAATCGAGTGCCGCCTGCCTTCCCGGCACCTGAACCGACCCCGAACAAGAGAGAACCACCGATGAGGAACCTGCGCCCGGAACGATCCCGAACTGCCACCGCCGCCACTGTCCTAGGAGCCGCGGTCGTCGCGCTCCTCCTGCTGTCAGGCTGCAGCGGCGAGGCCGGCGCGGGGTCGGAGACGGCCAGCAGCTCCACGAGCCTGCTGCCTGCGGCTGAGGGCGTGACGGAGTATCCGCTGACGTTGACGACGGCCTGGGGCGAGACGTCTCTCGAGGAACGTCCCGAACGGATCGCGGTCGTGAACTCCTACGGCACCGATGTCGAGCTCCTCGCCAGCATCGGAGTGTCTCCTGTGCTGGCCCCGGACACTTTCGAGCGATCCGTCTGGACCCTCGACGCGCTTGCCCACGAGGTCGAGACCGTCTACGCCTACGACGACGCGGAGCCCTACCCCTACGAGACCGTCGCGGCGAGCGAGCCGGACCTCATCATCGTCACTGCCGAGGACATCGGCGCCGAGGCGTACGAGCGCCTGTCCGCCATCGCGCCGGTGCTGGCGGCCGAGACCTCAGACGACGTCGTGGCCACCTGGCAAGACCGCCTCGACCAGATCGCGACGGCGCTGGACCTCAGTGACGCCGCTGCAGACGTCGTCGACGGCTACGACCAGTTCTTCAGCGACGTGAGAGAGGACAACCCGGAGTTCGAGGGGCTGACGGCGACCTACCTGGTCGTGTTCGGGAGCGAATGGGGGATCGAGTACTACTCCGGCACCGGATCGACCGTCGAATCCCTGTTCCTCAGCCTCGGGTTCAGTGCCAACCCTCTGGCCGAGAACTTCGACGACACGCGCACCACGGTCAGCACGGAGCTGATCAGCCTGGTCGACGCCGACGTCCTGATCGTCGCGAACAACACCCAGGATCTCGAGCGCACCGAGTTCGACGAACTGCTCACGTCGCAGTCGCTGTTCCAGCAGTTGGATGCCGTCGAGAACAACCATGTCGTGATCTTCGACAACGCCGGCACCAGCTACGTCTTCGACGGCGAAGAGTTCGAGGGCAACATCGCCTGGGCGCTCGGATATCCCGGGCCCCTGTCGACCGAATGGGCCGCCGAGCGCTTGGTCGCGATGATCGACTCGGTGCTCGGGTGAGAGTGCGGTGACAGCGGCACACAGCGTGTGACGGGTGCGCGTACACCGGACGCGGCTCGGGTGCCGTGTCGCGCGTGACCGTATTCCGGCGATCCGCACCAGAGATCTGCCGAGCGTCGATCGCATCCACTGCCCGTGATGCGGAGGGCATCTCCTCCTCCGCATCACGGGCAGTGGGCCGTGACCACGGGGCACTCCCCGTCAGCCGCCGCCATTGCTCTGCGGGGCGACACCGCAGCTGTCTCGGCCGCGCCTGACGCGCGCCCTGACGTCGTCGCTTGTGGACTCTCCCCCGCGATGCGGAGCTCCTCATCGAACAGGAGTCCGTTCTGGCATCCAGCAGAGAACGCGCCTTCCTGGCTCGCCGCGCGGATGCGGCCAACGACCTCTCAAAGATCTCTCAACGAGTTGTCAACAACCCCTGGACGTCGGTGGACGCGGGTTCGGACGGTTGCCTCGACCGGCCTCCCACGCCGCCCACAGTCGCGCATACGCCCCGTCGACGGCGACGAGCGCCGCGGGGGAGCCTTCCTCGGCGATGCGACCGTCATCGACGACGAGGACGCGATCACAGCTGGCGGCCTGGGAGAGCCGGTGGGCGACGACCAGCGCTGCTCGCCCGGAGATGGCCGTCTCGGCGGCGCGATCGAGCAGGCTCGCGTCCGCGCTGTCGGCCTCCGCGGTCGCTTCGTCCAGGATCGCGAGTTCCGCATCCGCCAGCAGCAGCCGCGCGAGGGCGAGCAATTGCGCCTGCGCCGCGGTGAGCGGGTGCCCGCCGTGCCCGACAGGCGTGGCGAGCCCGTCCGGCAGCGCGTGCAGCAGCCCGCCGGCGTGCACGCGGGTGAGCGTCTCCGTCAACTCGGCATCCGAGGCATCGGGACGGGCGAGGCGCAGGTTGTCGGCGAGGGTCCCGGCGAAAACGTGGGTCTCCTGCGAGAGCAGCAGTGTCCGTGCCGGCCTGCTGACCGATCCGGTGGCGGGCTCGTGGATGCCGGCCAGCAGGGCGGCGATGGTGCTCTTGCCGGCACCCGAGGCGCCGACGAGGGCGACCCTCTCGCCCGGGTCCACGTGCAGGTCGACCTCGTGCAGCACAGGCCTGCTGTCGCCGTAGGAGAACGTGACGCGTCGCGCCGACGCGACGGGTCCGCCCGCTGCGGGCGTCGTCATCTCCGCGGGCGGCGCGCTGACAGCGGAAGGACTCCGCGTGATGCCGACGATGCGGGAGAGCGACGCGGCGGCATCCTGGGCCTCGTCCATGACGAACACGAGCTCACCGACGGGAGCGAACACCTGCAGCAGCAGGAGCACGGCGGTCGTGGCCCCGCCGATCGTGGCGAGGTCGGCCTGCACGAGCCAGAAGCCCGCCAGCAGCAGGCTGGCGAGGCCGAGATATTCGGCGAGGTTGAGGCGGCCGGTGAGCATGTTCTGGACGACCCGTGCGCGCAGCGCCCAGCGCACGACGTCCCACGATGCGACCGCGATGCGACCCGAGTGCTCGTCGGAGAGCCGATAGGCGAGCACGGTGTCGAGCCCGCGCAACGCGGCGAGCACGTGGTGCGCCCGCGTCGCCGTCGCGGCGCGCTGGGCCGCGTAGATCATCGGCGCGGTGCGCAGGTACCAGCGGATCGTCAGGGCGTAGACGGGGATGGTGACCGCGAGCGCGAGCGCGAAGCGGCCATCGACGAGGCCCATGCCCGCCACGGTGACGACGACGGTGAACAGCGCCGAGGTCAGGGCGGGGACGAGTTGCGGGATCGCGTCGGACACCTCGGCCACGTCATCGCTCGCGCGCGAGACGAGGTCACCCGTCCCGGCGCGCTCGACCACGCCCTGCGGCAGGGCGAGGGCGCGGGCGATGAACTCCTCACGCAACTCGGCGAGCATCCTCTCGAACAGACGTGCGGCGAGCATGACCCCCACCCCGGCCGTCGCGGCTGCGAAGAGCGTGGCACCGAGGATCGCGAGTCCCAGTCGCCACACTTCCGCCGCGGTGGCGGTGTCGTCGCCGATGAGGTCGACGAGCGCCCCCAGCGCCCACGGCGTCACGAGCCCCGCAGCCGCGCCGCTGAGCATCACGACGACGACGAGCAGGAGCAGCCCGGGCCGGCGGGACGCCAGTCGCCACGCGACGGCGAGGGTCTGCCGTCCGGTTGCAATGGGCAATGTGGTGGCGGTCATGTTCCGCTCCCGGCGGTCACGACCCGGTCGCACACGCCCAGCAGCGCGGGGGATGCCGTGAGCACGATCGTCGTTCGCCCCGCCCGGATGCCGCAGAGCCTCGACGCGATGGCCTGTTCGGTGGCGGCGTCGACCGAAGTCGCCGGCTCGTGCAGCAGCAGCACGGGCGGATGCGCGGCGTACGCGCGGGCCAGGGCGATGCGCTGGCGCTGTCCGCCCGACAGTTGCGTGCCACCCTCGCCGACCGGGGTCTCCACGCCGTCCGGGAGCGCGTCGAGGATGTCGTTGCACGCGGCCGCTTCCAGAGCGCTCGGCACCAGGGCGGCGTCGGTGGCGGGAGTGGAGAGGTTCCACGCGATGGTTCCGTCGAACAACTCGGCCCGGTGCGGGGCGACCAGCACCAGGCGTCGCCAGGCATCCACGCCGAGGGCGGACGGCGGCGCGCCGTCGAGGAGCACGCTCCCCGCATCGCCCGATCGGCGGCGGGCGGACAGCAGCCGGACGAGTTGCTCCGCCGCGGCCTGATCGGCGCGCACACCGACCAGCTCGCCCGGCTCGACCCGCAGCGCGAGCTTCGGCAGCACCGCCTCGACCACGGGCGCCTCACCGTCGGCGCGAGGGGTGGGAGCGGCATCCGGGGCATCGGCTGCGATGGGCGCGTTCAGCACGCTCAGCACGCGGTGGGCGGAGGCGACCCCGATCGCCCAGACCGCTCCGGTGTTGGCGGGCATCATCGTCAGCGGTCCGACGAGGAACTGGATCAGCCCGACCGCAGCGATCAGCCCTCCGATGCCGAGCTGCCCGGCCCCGCCCAGATGCGACGGCAGGGCGAGGAACCCGGCGAGCACCGTCAGCGCGGCGGTGAACAGCCCGGTGAGGGCATCGGTGCCGCCGAGGAACACGCCGTGTGCGGTCTTGGCCCGCAGCGTCCCGCCCAGTGCCGCCTGGCTGACCTCCCGATAGCGACGGGTGGCCTCGGGTTCTGCGCGCAGCCCCTTGATGACCCGGTACCCGGCGAGCAGGTCCGCGGCCCGCCCCACGGCGTCGGCAGCGAGTTCCTGCTGCGCAAACGACCGGCGCTGCAGGGGCCCGCCGGCGGTGAACAGCACCACCAGCAGTGCCGCCGCGCCGAGCAGCACCGCGATGCCCAGCCACGGCGACAGCAGCGACAACCACACGCCGCAGAACACGATCGCGGCCAGTTCCCCGGCCGGGTAGACGCCGATCTGCATGATCGCCGCCAGGCGGGTGACGTCGCTCGTCGCGATCGACAGCGCGGCCCCGTCCGACTGACCGTGCTCGCTGCCCGCCGGGTGCAGCAGCCGGTCGGTGACGGTCGTGCGCAAGCGATGCTGCACCTGCTGCATCCCGTAAAGACCCAGCCGCGATCCGAAGCGCAACGCCAGGGAGAACGCCGCGAAATCCACCGCCAGCACGCCCAGCCACCACAGCAGCCGGCCGAGATCTCCCGTCGCGATGGCCCCGTCGATCGCCGCGCCGACGATCACCGGCACGAGCGCTTCGCCGATCATGCTCACCGCGAGCAGGAGCCCTGCCGGCACGGTGAACCGGCGCGCGGCGAACATGACCCGCACCGCGAACCGCGTCGCCGACACGCCTTCGTACCGGATCGGTGCGGACAGTCGCGGCTGGACCGGGGCCTGGAGAAGAACCGGCAGACGGATGCCGAACCATGTCCGGCCCAGCGTTTCATCGGCGGACTCCTGTGCCGCCGTCATCTCTCACCGGGGGCGAGCGTGTAGAGCGTGAGCCCCCACCCGATCGTCGTGCGCTCCGCCGGGGCGAGACCCGCGGCGGCGAACAGCGCCTCGTGCTCATCGTGGTCGCGGGCACCGCCGCCGGTGAGGGCGAACTCGATCAGGTCGCCCTCGTAGTCGTGCTCGTCGGCCAGCTCGGCTTCCAGGATCCTGCCGAACACCAGCACGCTCCCGTCCGGGTTGACGCTCGCCGCCGC
>JASGGN010000023.1:0-27804 GCA_047605005.1 Microbacterium sp. | reverse complement strand
TGCCGGCCGGCGTTCCGCCGGACGCGTGCCCTGAGCTTGTCGAAGGGTAGACGAGATTCTGGTAGATCTCGTCGCTGATGACCCAGATGCCGTGCTCCAGCGCCCACTGCCCGATCGCCTTCGTCTCCTCGGGCGTGTACACCGAGCCGGTGGGGTTCGAGGGGGAGACGAACACGAGCACCGTCGTGCGGTCGGTGCGGGCAGCCTCCAACTGTGCGACGGTGACCTTGTACTCCTGGTCGGCGCCGGCGAAGACCTCCACGGGAACGCCGTCGGCGAGGGCGATCGCCTCGGGGTAGGTCGTCCAGTACGGCGCCGGCAGCAGCACCTCGTCGCCCGGGTTCACGACCGCCTGGAACGCCTGGTAGACGGCTTGCTTTCCGCCGTTGGTGACGATCACCTGGGATGCCGAGACCTCCAGCCCCGAGTCGCGCAGCGTCTTGGCGGCGATCGCCTCGCGCAGCACGGGCAGTCCCGCCGCGGGGGTGTAACGATAGTTCGCCGGGTCGCGCAGGGCCTCGGCCGCGGCATCCACGACGAACTGCGGCGTCGCGAAGTCGGGCTCGCCGGCAGCGTACGAGATGACGGGCTTGCCCTCGGCCTTCAGCGCCTTCGCCTTCGCATCGACTTTCAGGGTCGCCGACTCGGCGATGGCGGACAATTTGCGGGACAGGGGAGCGCGTTCGGTCACGCTTTCCAGCGTAGTAGCCGCCCTGTCAGGGTGAGGCGCCGTACTCGCCCCGGCCGGTCGCCGCCCCGGCGCGGAACGGGTGGCTCAACTGCTCCCGAGAGGATCCCGCGCGGCATCCGCCGCCAGGATCGGTTTTCGAGGTCGTTGCGCTCCGCGCTGTCGAAAGCGGCAGCCGCGCTTCATTTATCAGGCGCGGATGCCAGAAACAACAGCGCGAGGAGATCGTCGCGCTGTGTGACGAAAATATGGAGGCGCTGGGCTACGCGGAGGCTGCACGCGGACTGTATCAGCGGAACGATGGCTCGAGCCACCGGACTCGGCTGGCGGCCCTGCCCGCATCGACCTCGCCGACGTTTTGCGTGTCACCTCAAAAGGACTGGCGGTTGACGCGCCATGCCCGGTCGCCGTTCGGGACGAGAAGAGCGCTGCGGGAGGATGCCTGGCGCGAAAGCCTCCTCCCGAACGGAAATCCCCCTCCTGATCGGCGCGGCAGCGTACGCTTCCTGCATGAGCATGACGTCGACCGCCGTCCTCGGCGGCCCCACTCTCCCTCAGAGCCGCACTCTCGTCACCGCGATCCCCGGTCCCCGTTCGCAGGAGTTGTTGGCGCGCAAGGCATCCGCCGTCGCCGCGGGGGTCGCGCACACCGTGCCGATCCATGCCGTCGCCGCAGGCGGAGGGGTCGTCGTCGACGCCGACGGCAACTCGCTCATCGACCTCGGCAGCGGCATCGCCGTCACGAGCGTCGGCAACGCGCATCCGGGCGTCGTGGCGGCGGTGCAAGAGGCGGTGGCGCAGTTCACGCACACGTGCTTCATGATCTCGCCCTACGAGTCGTACGTCTCTGTCGCCGAGGCTCTGAACCGGCTGACCCCCGGCGACCACGCCAAGAAGTCGGCGCTGTTCAACTCGGGTGCCGAGGCCGTCGAGAACGCCGTCAAGATCGCCCGCAAGCACACCGGCCGTGCGGCTGTCGTCGCCTTCGACCACGCCTACCACGGCCGTACCAACCTGACGATGGCCCTCACCGCCAAGTCGATGCCCTACAAGAGCGGTTTCGGGCCGTTCGCCGCTGAGGTCTATCGCGTTCCCGCCTCCTACCCGTTCCGCGACGGGCTGACCGGCGCCGAGGCCGCAGCCCATGCGATTTCGCTCATCGAGAAGCAGATCGGCGCCGGCAATCTCGCCGCCGTCATCATCGAGCCCATCCAGGGCGAGGGCGGATTCATCGTCCCCGCCGAAGGCTTCCTGCCGGCCGTCGTGGAGTGGTGCCGTGCCAACGGCGTCGTCTTCATCGCCGACGAGGTGCAGACCGGGTTCGCGCGCACCGGCGCGATGTTCGCGAGCGAGCTGTTCGGGATCGTCCCCGACCTGATCACGACGGCCAAGGGGATCGCGGGGGGGTTGCCCCTGGCCGCCGTCACGGGCCGCGCAGAGATCATGGATGCCACGCACGGCGGTGGTCTCGGCGGCACCTACGGCGGCAATCCGGTCGCCTGCGCCGCGGCGCTGGCCGCGATCGAGGCATTCGAGCACGACGGGCTGATCGAGCGGGCGCGCGAGATCGGAGGGATCCTGCGCGGCCGGCTGGAGGAGCTGCAGGCGGCCGACCCGCGCATCGGAGACGTGCGCGGAGCCGGCGCGATGATCGCCGCCGAGTTCGTCGACCCGGCCACGAAGGCTCCGGATGCCGCCCTGGCCGCCGCGGTCGCGAAGGCCGCGATCGCCCAGGGTGTCATCGTCCTCACCTGCGGCACCCACGGCAACGTCATCCGGTTCCTGCCACCGCTGTCGATCGGTGACGAGCTTCTCTCCGAGGGGCTCGACGTGGTGGCATCCGCCCTCGCCGCCTGCTGAGGGGGCCTGAGCGGGTCGGCAGGCTCGCTCGCCCCGATTACCCTTCCGCCCCGGTGAGGGAGGGCTGGTGCTGCGTGATGCAGTGGATGCCGCCGCCGCGATCGAACAGCGGCCGGGCATCGACGGTCACCACGCGACGGCCGGGATAGACCTGCGCGAGGATCTCGCGGGCACGGGCGTCGGCGGGATCGTCGCCGAAGCCGCACGCGACGACCCCGTCGTTGGTGACGAGATGGTTCACGTAGCTCCAGTCGACGAAGCCCTCTGCATCGCGCAGCACGGCGGGCGCTGGAATGCCGGTGATCTCGAACCGCCGACCGGCTGCATCGGTCTGCGACGCGAAGAACTCCCGCAGCTCGCGGACGACGGCGTGATCGGGGTGAGCGGGATCGAGCTGCTCGTGCAGCAGCACGTGACCTGGAGCGGTGAGCGTGGCGACGATGTCGACGTGCCCGTTCGTGCCGAACGGATCGTAGTCGCGCGTCAGGCCGCGGGGCAGCCAGACCGATTTCGAGGCGCCGAGCGTGCGCAGCATCTCGGCATCCACCCGCGCCCGATCCGCGAAGGGATTGCGGCGGGGGTCGAGCTGTACCGTCTCGGTCAGCAGCACCGTCCCCTCGCCGTCGACGTGGATGCCGCCGCCCTCATTGACGAGGGTCGAGCTGACCAGCTCCGCCCCGGCATGCGATGCGATCAGTCGGGCGTGCCCGGACGAAGGCCGCCAGTCGGCCCAGTCGTTGTCGCCCCAGCCGTTGAAGATCCAGTCGACGGCGCCCAGGATGCCGGGGCGCTCGTCATCGACCACGAAGGTGGGGCCGGTGTCGCGCGCCCAGAACTCCCCGACCGGCGTCTCGACGATCTCGATGTGCCCGCCGAGCATCCGCCGGGCTCGCGCGCTCTCGCTCGGGTCGACGAGCATCGAGACGGGCTCGAACTCCGCGACGGCGTGCGCGACGGCGGTCCAGGTGGCGTAGCCCTCCTCGCGCCGCGCATCGGTCTGGCCGAGCGTCTGCCCCTCGCGGGGGAACGCCATCCAGGTGCGCTCGTGCGGCGCGGTCTCGGACGGCATGCGCCAGGCCATGGTGCTCCTCGTGGGTTCGGGTGTCGTGATCAGGAAGCCCTCGGGTCGCCTGCGCCGCCCGGGTCGCTCAGGCCGCCCGGGGGTCCCAGGATCACTTCTCCGCGAAGCGGAAGAGCTTCTTGTTCGCGAACTCGAGCATGCCCACCCGGCCGAGCTCGCGGCCGAAGCCGGACCTCTTCACGCCGCCGAAGGGCACGTCCGGCCCCTCGATGCCGGCACCGTTGATGAAGACCATCCCGACGTCGAGCCGGCTGCCCACGCGTTCTGCGCGCTCCACGTCGTCGCAGATGATCACCGAGCCAAGGCCGTAGGGGGAGGAGTTCGCGAGCGCGATCGCCTCGTCCTCGCTGGTCACGCGGTAGAGCTGCGCGACGGGGCCGAACAGCTCCTGGCTGTAGACATCCATCGCGGGGGTGACGCCGCTGAGCACGGAGGGCGTGTACTTGTTGCCCTCGGGCGTGTTGTCGCCGACGAGCAGCTGCGCCCCCTGATCGAGCGCTCCCTGCACCTGGGCGGTGAGGGTCTTCGTCGCCTGGGCGGAGGAGAGCGGTCCGTAGTCGCCCGCTTCGTACGACTGGGCGCCGATGGCGGCCGCGAACTTCTCCGCGAACGCGTCGAAGTACTCGTCGAGCACGATGATGCGCTTCGAGCCGTTGCAGGCCTGGCCCGAGTTCTCCATACGGCCGATCACCGCGTGCCGGACGGCGTGGTCGAGATCGTCGGTGTCGAGCACGATGAACGGATCGGAGCCGCCGAGCTCGAGCACGCACTTTTTGAGCGCCCTGCCCGCCTGTTCGCCGATGATCGCGCCGGCGCGCTCCGAGCCGGTGAGCGAGACGCCCTGGAGGCGATCGTCGGCGATGATCGTGGAGATCTGCGCGTGCGACGCGAAGACGTTGACGTAGGCGCCCTCGGGGAAGCCCGCGTCGCGGAAGATGCTCTCCAGCGCCAGCGCCGACTCGGGGCACTGCTCCGAGTGCTTGAGCACGATGGTGTTGCCGAGCACGAGGTTCGGCGCCGCGAATCGAGCGACCTGGTAGTACGGGAAGTTCCACGGCATGATGCCGAGGATCACGCCGATGCCCTGGTAGCGGAAGAACGTGCGCAGGCCGTCCTCGACGGCCAGCGGCTCGTCGGCGAGCCACTCCTCGCCGTTCTTCGCGAACGCCTCGGTGATCGCCGCGGCGAACTCCACCTCGCCCTCCGCGGCGGCGGAGGGCTTGCCCATCTCCCTGGTGATGATCGCGGCGAGCTCGTCCTTGCGCTCGAGCATGAGCTCGGCGGCGCGCTGGGCGAGTGCGGCGCGCTCGGCGACGGTGCTGTGACGCGCCCAGTCCCGGTACGCGCCGTCCGCGGCGGCGAGCGCCTGCTCGATCTGCGCGTCGCTGGCCTCCGGATACTCCGCGAGGGTCTGCCCCGTGGCCGGGTCGATAACGGCGAATGTACTCATCGCGGGCTCTCTTTCTGGGTGTGTCGTCAGTGGTCGCAGGTGCACGCGGGGCCGCAGCAGGAACCCTTCGGCTCTGAGCGCGGCGCGTCGAGGGCAGGGTTCCGGTCGAAGAATCCGAACGGCTTGAGCACGAAGGAGACCTTGTCGACGGGCATGATCGGCCAGTCCTCGGTGCGGGTGATGTGGTGGATGCCGAAGACGTACCACAGCACGATGTCGGTGTCCACGAGACTCTCGTCGTCGGAGATCCAGGCGGTCATGCCGTTGCCGAGGTCGTCGGCGGACTGCGTCGGGTAGTCGCCGGCCGGCCACAGCTGGTCGTCGTGGTGGCGCGTCACCCAGAGCGTCTTGCCGATCACCGGATTGCGTTTCAGGACGGGCGAGGTCTCATCGAACATGGCGGGGAACTGCCCCGACGGGGCCAGTTTGTAGGCCGTGGGGTTTCCCCAGGCGTTGAGCCGGTGGGGGTTCTGGACCTTCCAGCCGCGCTGGGTCTCCCAGCGGTAGCTGCGTCCGGCATCCTTCTCGGAGGCGATCACGGTCGCCCGCGTGTGCAGATCGAGTCCCAGCGGGTTCGATTCTCCGACCGGTGGCGCGAACGACTCGGTCTCGACGACGGTGTTCTCGTCGCCGTCGACGTCCATGTCGATGCGCGCCACCAGGAAGTGCTGGTGGTGGGGCGCATAGGTGCGCTCGTCCACGACCGTGCCGGTGGGGAACGTCGCGCTCTTGTCCGCCATCGGCGTCGTCACCATGATGCCGGTCGCGCGGACCTCGCACTCGATGTTGCCGTCGGGGGAGAAGCGCAGGTAGATGAGGTATTCGTAGTTCGCCACGGTCGCGTGCACCGACACCACGAAGCGGCGCATGCGCCGCACTTCGGCGCCCGCATCGGGGTCGACGTGCTTCCACAGCACGGCGTCGTCCTCCTCGTGCAGGCAGATCACGTTCTTGATCGTGTACGGCTCGCCCTTGGTGTCGGGAAGCACGCCGTCGAGGTAGGTGATCTCGCCGAGGCAGTCGCAGCCGAGCTCGAGCGAGGTGCACATGTAGCCCAGGCCCCACTCGCCGATGTCGAAGGCGGTACGGCGGTAGTGGTCGAAGCTCGAGTCGCGGTAGGGCACGATCATCTCGGCGAGGGAGATGCGGTAGGCGATGTCGCGGTACTCGTCGCCGTCCTTGAACCTGACCTGATAGAGCACCGGCCCCTCGCGGTAGTTGAAGCCCAGGCGGAACTCCCAGTTCTGCCAGCGCAGCCGCGAGCCCTCGAGGTCGAACGAGACGCCCTCGGGCTGCACGATGTCGAGGGGTGTGAGGTCGGATCGGGGCTGGATGCCGCGCAGCTCCGGCACGTACTCCGCGTCGACGGCGGGCAGGCCGTGATCGTGCGCCTCGTCGAAGGCGAGCACCTCCATGGTGTTGACGTCGACGATGATCTTCAGTCCGCTCACCGGGTGCGCGTAGGGGTTGCCGTCCGGTGTGGCGCGCGCCCAGAGGTCCACCCAGCCCAGGCGCCGGTCCCGCCACTGCTCGGGCATGACCTCGCGGCCGTAGGTCCACAGGTCGAACAGCACCAGGTCTGGATCGACCCCGCGCTGCTGAAGCCGCGCGCGCACCTCGGGGTTCTGTCGCAGCGTCTCGTCGCAGTCGTGGTACTCGTCGATCGTGAAGTTCGGGGTCACGCCGGGCACGTGCGTCCAGCTGTCGAGCACGCCGTCGCTCAGGTTGACGACGGCCTCGTAGACCTGGTTGCTCTGCTTGTTCCAGAGCACGGCGAGCGACCGGCGCACGATCGCATCGCCCTCGCGCCAGGCCTTGACCTCGCGCTTGGGGGGCTCTTTCAGGAGGATCGACGCGTAGCGCCAGCCGGCGTCGATCTGCTTCTCCTGGGCGAGCAGTGCCGACGTGGCACGGAACTCGGCAGCCGTCAGAGAGTCGAGCGGGTGGGCTGTCATCGAGTCCCCTTGGGTCGGCATCCGTTCCGCCCGCCCACAGGAAGGCGCACGACGCCTATACGATACCCACATTGGTGCCGCCTGGTGCCGGAAAAGGTGTGGTGACGTCTATGTCTCGATACGACCAGAGCTCTGATCCGCAGACACGGACTCTCGACACCGCGACCGGCATCAGTCGCAAAGGTCTGGACTCGGGAACCGTCGGCGTGCTCGGTGCGCTCGTCATCGGCATCTCGACCTGCGCTCCCGCCTACACGCTCACCGCCTCGGTCGGTCCCGCGGCGAACGAGGTCGGCTATCAGACCCCCGCGATCTTCCTGATGGGGTTCATCCCGATGCTGCTGGTCGCGCTCGGGTATCGGGCACTGAACTCGGCGATGCCCGACTCCGGCACCTCGTTCACCTGGGCGACGCGGGCCTTCGGCCCGTGGGTCGGGTGGATGGCCGGGTGGGGTCTGGTCGCCGCCACCGTGCTCGTGCTCTCGAACCTGGCGGGCATCGCTGTCGAGTTCCTGTTCCAGTCGATCGCGATCCTCGTCGACAACCCCGACATCGCCGACATCGCCGACAACAAGATCGTGAACATCCTCGTCTGCCTCGCGTTCATGGCGATGGCGACCTACATCTCGTACCGGGGCATGACCTCGACGAAGATCTACCAGTACGTCACCGTCGCCTTCCAGATGCTGATCATGGTGTGGTTCATCATCGCGTTGTTCATCGGCTCCGCCGACCCGGCCAACACCGAGGCCGCGACGCCCTCGCTCTCGTGGTTCAACCCCTTCGAGGTGCCGAGCTTCAGCACCTTCGCCGCCGGCATCGCCGTCTCGATCTTCGTCTACTGGGGCTGGGACACCGTGCTGACCATGGGCGAGGAGACCAAGCCCTCCAAGGGCAAGCTGTCCACCGAGAGCAAGGCCGCGATGATCCTCGTCGCGATCCTCGTCGTGCTCTACGTGTCCACCGCGACCGCCACCGTGGCCTACGCGGGCCTCGGCGACGGGGCCACGGGCCTGGGCAACCCGGAGATCATCGAGAACGTCTTCGCCGCGCTCGCGCACCCCGTGATGGGGCCCGCCGCGATCCTGCTCTCGCTCGCGATCCTCGTCAGCGCGATGGCCTCGATCAACTCGACCGCCATCTCCCCTGCCCGCACCCTGCTGGCGATGTCGCACTACGGGGCACTGCCCCCCGCGATCAAGAAGGTGCACCCGACCTACAAGTCGCCGCACGTGGCGCTGCTGCTCTCGTCGATCGTCGCCTCGGTGTTCTACGCCGTCATGCGCTTCATCAGCGAGGACGTGCTGTGGGACACCATCACGGCGCTCGGCATGATGGTGTGCTTCTACTACGGTCTGACGGCGCTGGCGAGCCCGTGGTACTTCCGCAAGACGGCGCCCAAGGAGGGCATCGGCGCGGTGATCATGCAGATGATCCTCCCCGGCATCGGCGGCATCGTGCTGCTGGTCATCTTCGTGCAGACGACCATCGACTCGATGGATCCCGCGGCCGGATCGGGCAGCAACATCGGCGGGGTCGGGCTCGTCGGCATCCTGGGTGCCGGAGTGCTGTTGATCGGCGTGGTGCTGATGCTCGCCTACGCGGCGAAAGCGCCAGATTTCTTCAAGGGCAGGGTGCTCTCGAAGGCCGATGCGTCCAGCGACACCTCCGCGATCGCGGTCTTCGACGACGGCATCGGCTGAGTCGTCGCATCTGCGGCGGGCCATGGGGCTCGCGTGCATCGAGGCCGGGGGAATTGATCCGGCCTCCCAGCGCGGTGAGGCGTTCGTCTCGAGGGCAGGATGAAGACATGCACACGACCCCGAATCCCCTCACCGTGCTCAGCGACCGGGAGTGCTGGAACCGCCTCGCCGAGCAGCAGCTCGGCCGCCTCGTCACCCACGTCGGTGCGGTGCTCGACATCTTCCCGGTGAACTACACCCTCGACGGCGACAGCATCGTCTTTCGCACCGCCGAGGGCAGCAAGCTCACCGAGCTGACGATCAACGACGACGTCCTGTTCGAGGCCGACGAATACACCGAAACGGATGCCTGGAGCATCGTCGTCCGAGGCCGTGCCGAGCGCCTCACGGCGGCCGAGGAGGTCGCCGCGGCCGACCTGCTGCCGCTGAGGCCCTGGATCCCCACGATCAAGTACGAGTACGTGCGGATCGTGGCCGTCTCGCTGTCGGGGCGCGAGTTCGTGCGCGCAGAAGAGCCCGACCGGTACGGCATCCAGCAGTACTGAGCGCGTGGGCCGGCGGCGCTCGGTCGCGACCGGTGGGGGCATGACGTACACTGGTGTGCGCAAGTGAAGTCTGCATTCTTTCGCCGTGCCCGCGTGGCTGCCGAAAGCGAAGGCGGATTTCCCCCGGGATCCAGGGCTTCCTCAGGATCTCTAGGGCGGTAGCTCAATTGGCAGAGCAGCGGTCTCCAAAACCGCAGGTTGCAGGTTCGATTCCTGTCCGCCCTGCAGGTCAGCGATCAGTTGGCACCGAGGCGCGTCAGCAGCAGCTGGCACGGAAGTAAGTCACACAGGTGGGTACATGGTTCAGGAAGAGGCGCACGGCGATTTCGTCGCACTCAGCGGCACGCCCCGCGAGAAGAAGCTGAACTTCTTCCAGCGGATCGCACTCTTCATCCGTCAGGTCGTCGGAGAGCTCCGCAAGGTCGTCACCCCGACCCGGCAGGAGCTCATCAAGTACACGGCGGTCGTCCTCGGCTTCGTCGTGGTCATGATGGCGATCGTGTACGGCCTCGACTTGCTCTTCACCTGGGTGGTGGACGTCGTCTTCGGTGCTCCGAGCTGAGCTGCGGCATCCTGCTGTCACCGCACACCCCCCGATGGAAGAGAACGCACGTGTCTGAAAAGTATGTCGACGACGCCGACTGGGCGACCGCCGCGGAGCAGTCCAGCGAGGACGACGAGGCCCAGGAGGGCAACATCCTCGCCGAGGAGGAGCTTGCGTCCGCCCCCGCCGAGCACCTCGCGGTGCACGTCGTGGACGAGGACGGCGCGGACGGCGCCGACGACGAACTGGAAGACATCGACATCGACGACCCGGAGGCTGATGCGATCGTGAACGACGCGCTGGACATCGACGAGACCGCGGAGGCCGAGGCCGCCGCCGAGGTGCTCACCGACGCGCTCGCAGAGGAGGAGGCAGCCACCGCCGCCGCCGAAGCAGAGCAGATCACCCCCTACGACGGCCCCGATGTGGACGACGAGGTCGCGGATGCCGCGCCCGCCGAACCGGAAGACCCCTACGAGGCGTTCCGTGCCGAGCTGCGGTCGCTGCCGGGCAAGTGGTACGTCATCCATTCCTACGCGGGCTTCGAGCGCAAGGTGAAGGCCAACATCGAGCAGCGCAAGTCGACGCTCGAGGTCGAGGAGGACATCTACCAGATCGAGGTCCCGATGGAGGACGTCGTCGAGATCAAGAACGGGCAGCGCAAGATGGTCACGCGCGTACGCATCCCCGGCTACGTGCTCGTGCGCATGGAGCTCAACGAGGACACCTGGTCGGTCGTGCGCCACACCCCGGGGGTCACCGGCTTCGTCGGCAACGCCCACAATCCGACGCCGCTGCGCTTCGAAGAGGCGTTCAACATGCTGCGCTCGCTCGTGCAGGTCGCCGAGGTGGCCCCGGCCAAGGGCGCGGCGAAGGGCTCTGCGACGCAGGCGCGCTCGGTCATCACCGAGGTCGACTTCGAGGTCGGTGAGACGATCACGATCAAGGAGGGCTCGTTCGCGGGTCTGCCCGGCACCATCAGCGAGATCGACCCGCAGCGCGGCAAGCTCACCGTGCTGGTCTCGCTCTTCGAGCGCGAGACCCCCGTCGAGCTGAGCTTCGACCAGGTCACCAAGCAATAGGCATCCTGCCGCGAGTGCGCCGGTTGTCATCGAGTGCGTCCGCTGTGGCGCATACGGAACCAGCACGCTCGCGCGAAACCGGCGCACTCGGGAATGCGACCGGCGGGTGACGGATGCCGGCGGCATCCGGTAGAATCAACAGGTTGCGCGCTTCGCGCGACGATCCCACACCACGTCCAGGATCGGCCTGGCTCGTGGCAGCGCGCCCCGCGAGATATCGCCGGCGCTCGAAAAGGAAGAGGAACATGGCCACCAAGAAGAAGAAGGTGACCGGCCTGATCAAGCTTCAGATCAAGGCTGGCGCCGCCAACCCGGCACCTCCGATCGGCCCCGCGCTCGGTCAGCACGGTGTCAACATCATGGAGTTCTGCAAGGCGTACAACGCCGCCACCGAGGCGCAGCGCGGCAACGTCATCCCCGTGGAGATCACCGTCTACGAGGACCGCAGCTTCACCTTCATCCTGAAGACCCCGCCCGCGGCCGAGCTCATCAAGAAGGCCGCCGGAGTGCAGAAGGGGTCGAAGACTCCGCACACCGTCAAGGTCGCCAAGCTCAGCAAGGCGCAGGTGCGTGAGATCGCCGAGACGAAGATGCCCGACCTGAATGCGAACGACATCGAGGCCGCCTCGCTGATCATCGCCGGCACCGCCCGTTCCATGGGCATCACGGTCGAGGACTGAGGGGGAGAAGGCAATGGCAAAGTCCAAGGTTTACGAAGCGGCCGCGGCGAAGATCGACCGCGACCGGGTCTACACGTCCACCGAGGCCGTGGCCCTCGCGAAGGAGACGGGCTCGAAGAAGTTCGACTCCACCGTCGAGGTCGCCCTCAAGCTCTCGGTCGACCCGCGCAAGGCGGACCAGATGGTCCGTGGCACGGTCATCCTGCCGCACGGCACGGGCAAGACCGCCCGCGTCATCGTCTTCGCGACCGGCGCAGCGGCTGAGGCCGCGATCGCCGCGGGTGCCGACGAGGTCGGCGGCGCCGAGCTCATCGAGAAGGTCGCCGGCGGCTGGACCGCGTTCGACGCGGCCGTCTCCACGCCCGAGCTGATGGGTCAGGTCGGACGCCTCGGCAAGGTGCTCGGTCCCCGTGGCCTCATGCCGAACCCGAAGACCGGCACCGTGACCCCCAACCCGGCCAAGGCCGTCGAGGAGATCAAGGGCGGCAAGATCGAGTTCCGCGTCGACAAGCACGCCAACGTGCACTTCGTCGTCGGCAAGGCGTCGTTCACGGCCGAGCAGCTGGACGAGAACTTCAAGGCCGCGCTCGAGGAGATCGTGCGCCTGAAGCCCTCCAGCTCGAAGGGCCGTTACATCCAGAAGGGCGCGGTGTCGACCACGTTCGGCCCCGGCATCCCGCTGGACGTCAGCTCGCTCGTCTGACCCGCTCGTCGAAACGGGCTCCACCCTCGAGTGGGGCCCGTTTCGCGTTCTCGCACGACCCAGGACGAGAACACGACGAAGCTCGTCACCTCCACTCCGATGTTGCGATCGGAGGCGTGAAGACACCGAGAGGAAAGGGACCGCGCCGTGCGTATCGCCGTCGTAGGAGTGTGGCACGTCCATGCGGACGAGTACGTCGAGGAGCTCCTCGAGGAGCGCGGCGTCGAGGTGATCGGCGTCTTCGACGAGGATCGGGCGCGTGCCGCGGCGTTCGCCAGCCGGCACGGGCTGCCGGTGATCGACGCGTTCGCCGAGACGCTCGGATCCGGCGTCGATGCGATCCTCGTCTGCGCTGAGACCACGGCGCACGCGCGCATCATCACCGCGGCGTTGCAGGCCGACAAGCACGTGTTCACGGAGAAGGTCCTGACACCCGATCTCGACTCGGCGCTGGCGCTGGAGCGGCTCGCCGCCGAACGGCAGCGCGTGCTGCTGGTCTCCTTGCAGCGCCTCGCCGAACCCTGGTTGTACTCGATGCTCGACGTGATCCGATCCGGCGTCATCGGGACGGTGACGGCTACGCGCCTTCGCTACCAGCACGGGGGCGTCGTCGAAGGCTGGCTGCCCGATGGCTTCCTCGACCCGGGTGAGGCAGCGGGCGGATCGGTGATCGATCTGGGTGCCCACGGCTACTACCTCAGCCTCATGCTGCACGGATCTTTCCCCGCGTCGATCTCGGCGTCGGCTCAGGCGTATTCGGGTCATGCCGTCGAAGATCACTCCGTCGTGGTGCTGAGCTACCCGGACGGGGCGGTGAGCACGTTGGAGACGAGCCTGGTCGCGGGCCCGTACGCGCGTTGGTGCGAGGTGTACGGCACGAAGGGGTTCGCCGTCGTGGACTCTCGTGACGACCTGGTCTCTGTCCGCACGGAGGGCACCGGGTGGGTCGCGCGAGAGAACGGGCCGCGGCGGGCGACGCCGATCCGGCGTTTTCTGGATGCCGTCGCCGCCGGGCGTGCCGACACCGACAATGTGCGGGCGGCCCTGCGGCTGACGGGTCTGGTCGAGGCCACGTATCGGGCGCTGGCAGACCGGCGGGCGGTCGGCACGGAGGATCCTGCTCGGGACGCGGGCTAGCTCGCGCGGCGCTTGGAGAGCTCGACGATGCCCGCGGGCGACAGCACATGATCGATGGCGAGGATGCCGGCGCCGATCACGCCTGCCAGCTCGGCAGCCTCGGACTGCGCGATCATGAGGTGCTCGGTGGTGATCGGCGTCGAGCGTGTGTAGATGACCTCGCGCACCCCGGCCAGAAGATGCTCCCCGACCTGACTCATCGATCCGCCGATGATGATCATCGACGGATTGACGAAGCTCACGCCGGACGTGAGAACTTCGCCGATGTCGCGCCCGGCCTGACGCACCGCCTGTATGGCGTCGAGGTCGCCTCGTTTGACGAGTTCGATGATGCTCTGACCGTCGGCCGCGTCGACGCCCTGCGCGCGCAGGGCGCGCGCGATGCCGGGACCCGAGGCAAGGGCTTCGAGGCAGCCTCGGCTCCCGCAGCGGCACGGCACATCTGAGCCTCGGGCCAGCCGGATATGGCCGATGTCGCCGGCGCTTCCGCGCGCGCCGCGTTGGAGGCGACCGTCTGAGATGATGCCCGCACCGATGCCGGTGGCGACCTTCACGAAGATCAGGTGATCGACACCCGGACAGGCCCGGAACCGCTCGCCGAGCGCCATGACGTTCACATCGTTGTCGACGAGAACCGGGGCGTGCAGGCGCTGCCCGAGCCACCCGGGGATGTCGAAATCGTGCCACCCGGGCATGATCGGAGGGTTGGAGAGACGACCGGTGGAGTGCTCGACGGGTCCGGGAACGCCCACACCGACAGCGACGAGCTCACCATCTCCGCCGATGCCTGACAGCAGGCCTGCGCTGATGCTCGTGACGCGCTCGAGAACAATCTCCGGGCCGTCGGCGACGTCGTTCGAGATCGTCTCGTGCGCGATGACCGTGCCCATCATGTCGGTGACGCCGACAGTGAGGTGAGATGCGCCGAAGTCGACGGCGAGCACCCTGCCCCCCGCTGGGTTCATCGCGAACCGCGATGGCGGGCGCCCTCCTGTCGATACCCCATCGTCGACGCCGCAAACCAGGCCAAGCTTCATCAACTCATCGACGCGGGCGGCGATCGTTGATCGAGCCAAGCCCGTCTCGTGCGCCAGCGCTGCTCGGGTGTGCGGCTCACCGTCACGCAAAAGCTGGAACAGCTCGCTCGCGGCCGATAGCGCGGTGCCGGGAGACGCTGCGGGGACGGCCATGAGGAGAGTCAACCACAGGCGACCCATCGGCGCTGACGCGCCAAAAGCTTGTCACGAAACAGTCAACTTATGGCGAGATAGTGAAAAAAGGTCCCATCCGTGCCACGATGGAGGAATGTCTGGTTCAGCGCGCACCCGGGCGCCGCACGCCGCGTTCATCGGAACGGGCTTCATGGCCGCCGTGCACAGCCGCGCGGTTCGTGCGGTCGGTGGCACCCCCTACTCTTGTGTCGGGGCCACCGCGGACCGCGCCCGGCACGGCGCCGCCCGGCTGGGCGTCATCCGGTCGCACGATTGCCTCGACGACGCGTTGAATGATCCACTGGTCGACGTCGTGCACGTCTGCACGCCCAACACGACGCACGCACGGATCGCCCGGGCGGCGTTGGCTGCAGGCAAGCACGTCATCTGCGAAAAGCCGCTTGCCACCAGCGTCGAAGACGCTGAGGGACTGCGTGCTCATGCCGACCGGGCGCGCGGCGGTCATGCCATGCCGTTCATCTATCGGTTCCATCCACTGGTCCGCGAAGCGCGCGCCCGCGTGCGCAGGGGGGAACTGGGGCGCGTTCTGAGCGTGCAGGGCTCGTATCTGCAGGATTGGCTGCTTGATCAGGGCGATCGTGACTGGCGTGTCGACCCCGCCCTCGGCGGGCCGTCGAGGGCTTTCGCCGATGTGGGTTCCCACCTGTGCGATCTCATCGAGTTCGTGTCGGGTTCGTACATCGTGCGCGTTCAGGCCCTCGTCCGCACGGTGTTCGCAACCCGCGGAGACATCGCTCCCGTACAGACCGAGGACATCGCGGCGGTGCTCTTCGAACTCTCCGACGGCGGCGTCGGCACCCTTCTGGTCTCACAGGTCGCGCCGGGTCGGAAGAACGCCCTCGCCATCGAGTTGGCAGGCGAGCGAGCGAGCGTCCGATTCGAGCAGGAGAACCCTGAGCAGCTTTGGATCGGGCGTCGGCACGGGTCGCAGCTGCTGCTGCGAGACCCGGCGAATCTGAGTGAGGATGCCGCGCGGCTGTCGATCGTGCCCGCTGGGCATCCCATGGGATACCAGGATGCGTTCAACGCGTTTACGGCGGACGCGTACGCGCGCTTCGCCGGCGGTGATCCCGAGGGCTTGCCGACGTTCGACGACGGCCTTCGTTCGGCGCGGATCGTCTCAGCGGTTCTCACGTCGTCGCGTTCGGGACAGTGGACCGAGGTCTCGCCAAACGATCACGTGGTTTCAGGGGAACGGGCAGCCGGAGCCGAGAGGATGGATGCATGACTGATCACCCGGTCACCCTGTTCACCGGCCAGTGGGTCGACTTGCCCTTCGATGAGGTGGCTCGGCGCGCCGCCGAATGGGGGTATGACGGCGTCGAAATCGCAGCGTCGGGCGACCACCTCGACCTCGAGCGTGCGGACGAGGATGACTCCTATCTGCGCTCGCGGTTGGAGATCCTCGACCGGTACGGCCTGAAGGTCTACGCGATCTCGAATCACCTCGTCGGTCAGGCGGTCTGTGACGACCCCATCGACTTCCGTCACCGGGCGATCGTGCGCGACTATGTGTGGGGCGACGGCGATGCCGAGGGCGTGCGCGGGCGTGCCGCCGAGGACATGAAGCGCGCTGCGCGCGTGGCGCGCAAACTCGGCGTCGATACGGTCGTTGGATTCACGGGGTCGAACATCTGGCGGTACGTGGCGATGTTCCCTCCCGTGCCCGCCGCGGTCGTCGAAGCGGGATATGAGGACTTCGCACGGCGATGGAACCCGATCCTCGACGTCTTCGACGCGGAGGGCGTCCGGTTTGCGCATGAGGTGCACCCCGGGGAGATCGCGTACGACTACTGGACGTCGCGGCAGGCGCTGGAGGCGATCGGCCACAGGGAGGCGTTCGGGTTCAACTGGGACCCATCGCACATGATGTGGCAGAACATCGACCCGGTCGGGTTCATCTGGGACTTCCAGGACCGCATTTATCACGTCGACTGCAAGGACACCCGATTGCGTCCCGCGACCGGTCGCGTCGGCGTGCTCGGCTCGCACCTGCCGTGGGGTGACCCGCGTCGCGGCTGGGACTTCGTCTCGACCGGCCACGGTGACGTGCCGTGGGAGGATGCGTTCCGCGCACTGGACGCGATCGGCTACACCGGCCCCATCTCCATCGAATGGGAGGATGCCGGCATGGACCGGTTGCACGGCGCCGCGCAGGCCGTCGACTACGTCCGCTCGCTGCTGTGGCCGCGGCCTGCGGCCGCGTTCGACGCAGCTTTCGGCAAAGGCGCGAGAAAGCCGGATTGACGCGGTGAAGGAAGAACTGCGACGCCCCGAGTGGCGCCGTGTCGAGAGTGTCCTCACCCGTCGCGGCGAATGTGGAAGCCGGAGTCGCCGGTCACCGGGATGCCGCTGACGGTGGTGTCGGAGACGTAGCCCCCGCGGGGCCCCTTGGCCATCCACGCGAGGACGGCGTCGACCGCGGCATCCGGCCCCTCGATCTCGGCCTCGACGCGCCCGTCGCGCAGGTTGCGCACCCAGCCGGTCACGCCCTCGCGCTGCGCGACGTGCTGCATCGTGAAGCGATAGCCCACGCCCTGCACCATGCCGTCGACCGTCACGTGCACGCGTCTCATGCACCCCATCCTCTCGCCGCGGAGCGTGAGCCGAAAGGATGCCGCGTCAGCGCGGCCACACGAGGCCCACGGCGATCGCGATCATGACGAGCGCGATGACGCCGTCGAGCACGCGCCACGCGCGCGGGGTCGAGAGCACTCTGCCGAGCCGGCGGGCGCCGAGCGCGAGGCCGAAGAACCAGAGAAAGGAGGCCGCGGCGGCGCCCGCGGCGAACCACCAGCGGGCGTCGCCGTGCGTGCTCGCAACCGACCCGAGCAGGAACACCGTGTCCAGGTACACGTGCGGGTTCAGCCATGTCAGCCCGAGGCACGTCGCGATCGCCGAGGCAGCGGTCCGAGAACGCTCGATCGGCGCGGAACGGGAGGACGATGCGACCGTTTGCGCGTTCTCGGCGACGTCGTCCTCGAGGCGCAGGGTGTCGCCCGAGGGGCGCAGCGCGCGCCGCGCCGCGAGCGCGGCGTAGACCGCCAGGAACGCCGCGCCCGCCCAACGGGCCACGTCGATGAGCCCGGGCGTGGCCTGCAGCGCGGCCCCGAGCCCCGAGACGCCGATCGCGATCAGCGCGGCATCCGACAGCGCGCACACCAGCGCGACGGCGCCCGCGTGCTCGCGGCGGATGCCCTGCCGCAGCAGGAACAGGTTCTGCGCGCCGATCGCGACGATCAGTGACAGGCCGAGGCCGAAGCCGGAGAGGATCGAAGACACCGCTCCGACACTATCGCTCGCGCTGCCGAGCCGGGCGACGCCAGATCGAGGCGGTTACGCGTCGCCGACGGAGAGGACGATCTTGCCGCGCGTGTGGCCGCGCTCGAGCTCGCGGTGGGCGTCGGCGGCCTCGGCGAGCGGGAAGACCCGATCGATGTAGACCTGGATCGCGCCGGACTCGAGGAGGCGCCCGATCGTCGCGAGCACGCCGCCGTCGGGGATCATCTTGTACGACGTCGCCCGCACCCCCGCTGCCTCCGCGGCCTCGGCGTATCCGGGCCAGGAACCCGTCGGCACCATGACGTACAGACCGCCCGGGCGCAGCACGCGCAGTGACCGCGTGCCGGTGTCGTCGAGGACGTTGCCGACGAGGTCGATGACGACGTCGACATCGGCCGTGACGTCCTCGAAGCGCGTGGTCGCGTAGTCGATGACGACGGATGCCCCGAGCTCTCGCAACCACGGCAGGTTCGTCGCCGAACCGGTGGCCGTCACCTGCGCGCCGAAGTACGCTGCCAGCTGCACCGCGAAGTGCCCGACACCGCCCGCGCCCGCGTGGACGAGGATGCGCTGGCCCTCGCGCGCGTGGGCTGTCTCGACGATCAGCCCCCAGGCCGTCAACGCCGCGAGCGGGACACCCGCGGCCTCGACGTGCGAGAGCGACGGCGGCTTGCGGGCGACCGAGAGGGTCGGGACGACGGCGTATTCGGCGTAGCTGCCGCCCGAGCGCGGGAAGGGCACCGTGCCGAACACCTCGGTGCCGACCGGGAACGGGTGCGACTCGTACGGCGACTGCACCACGACACCGCTGAAGTCGAAGCCCAGGGTGCTCGGGAACCGCTCGATGGCGCCGCTGACGCCGCGGCCCGCGCGGGTCTTCGCGTCGATCGGGTTGATGCCGGCGGCGGCGACGCGCACGAGCAGCTCGCTGAGCACGGGGGCGGGGGTGGGGACGAGCGCGGATCGCAACACACGGGGATCGCCCGGCGCGTCGAAGACGACGGCGTTCATCTCCTCGGGCATCTCGGGAAGATCCTCCCGTGCGGGAACCGGGGCCGACGCGCCTCGGAGCGGCCGAAATCTCATGGTCGCGTCCTTCCGGGGGCGGGTCGGCACGGGGGATGCCGGGGTTCCCCCAGTCAATCGCGGCTATGTCTCAACTGTGTTACGTGAGTGCTACCGGGGGGAGAAGGTCGCCCACGGGGGTCACGCTGACGGCGTGACCCCCGTGGTGAGCGCGTGCAGCAGCCGCGTCAGACTGCGGATCTCGTCGAGCGGCCAGTCATCGAGCGCGTGCAGCAGCGCGTTCTCCTGCGGCGCGCGTGCGGCCGCGAGGCGCTCCCGCCCGAGGGGTGTGGGGGAGAGGATGCTCGCGCGGCCGTCATCCGGGTCGGGATCGCGCCGGACCAGTCCCAGCTGTTCGAGGTCGCGCACCGTGCGGCTCAGCTGCCCCTTGTCGACCAGGAGATGATCGGCCAGGGCAGACTGCGAGATCGACTCGCGGTGCACGATCGTCGTGAAGACCTTGTAAGCGCCCGGAAGCAATCCGGGGCTCACCCGCCCGGCGATCTCGGTGAGGATGCGACGCATCCGCGACAAGAGATCGCCGAACTCGGCCTCCAGGGCGCGTACCGCCTCGGTGCGTGCCGCCTCGGTGCGTGCCGCCTCGGTGTGGGCCAGGGACTCGTCGGCGTTCATGCCCGGGCGCCTAGCGGGACTGTGACGGGCCGCGGTCTTCGGCATCCGTCACCGTCCGGACCGAGCCCGAGGGCGTGAGCGTCTCCATCGCCTCGGGCACCGAGACGGTCGCGAGGTCGGCCTCGCCGGCGTGCAGCCGCTCGGTCGTCGTCATCGTCGTCAAGGGCTTGTTGGGGAGGAAGAAGACCGCGATCAGCGAGAGCACCGCGAAGGGCACGGCGATCAGGAAGGAGTGCGAGATGCCGTTGGCATAGATGTCCTCGAACACGACGCGCAGTGCCTCCGGCATCGCCGCGACCTCCGGCAGCGTGCCGGAGCTGAGCTGGTCGGCCCACGTCTGCGCCTCGTCGCCGAGGCTCATGATGGCCGCTGTGATGTCATCCGTCCGCGCGGTGACGAGGTCGATGACGCGCGCCGAGAGGGCCGCTCCCATGACCGACACGCCGATCGTTCCGCCGAGGCTGCGGAAGAAGGTGACCCCCGAGCTGGCGACGCCGATCTGTTCGGGCCGGGTCGTGTTCTGCACGACCAGCACGAGGTTCTGCATCGTCATCCCGACGCCCGCGCCGAGGCAGAACATGTACACCGACACGAGCGCGAAGTTGGTGTCGTAGTGGATCGTGGACAGCAGGGAGGAGCCCGCGATCAGCAGGACGGCCCCGGCGATGAGGAACGGCTTCCAGCGCCCGTACTGCGAGATCAGCCTGCCGACGACGATCGAGGACACCAGCAGCCCGCCGATCATCGGGATGGTCATCAGGCCCGCCTGGGTGGGGGTGGCGCCGCGCGCCAGCTGCATGTACTGGCTGAGGAACACCGTCGCGCCGAACATCGAGATGCCGGTGGCGATCGACGCGACGACCGCGAGCGTGAAGGTGCGGTTGCGGAAGAGCGTGAGCGGGACCAGCGGCTCCTTCGAGCGCAGCTCGACGATGACGAAGAGGATCGCGCTCAGCAGCGCGCCGCCGACCATGAGCACCGTCACGAGGCTCCACCAGTCGTTGTTGCCGAGATCGGACCAGTCGCCGGTCGTGCTCGTGCCGGCATTGGTCACCCACACCAGCAGCAGCCCGACGGCCACCGCCAGCAGCACGATGCCGAGGTAGTCGATCGAGACCTTCCGCTTCGGGCGTGCCGGCACGTGCAGGGTCGTCTGCACGAGGATCAGCGCGAGGACGGCGAAGGGGAGTGCGACGAAGAAGTTCCAGCGCCAGCCCCAGGCGTCGGTGATGACACCGCCGAGGAGCGGGCCGCCGATCGTGGCCACGGCCATGACGGCGCCGAACAGTCCCATGTACCGACCGCGCTCGCGCGGACTGATGATGTCGGCCATGAGCACCTGGCTGAGAGCGGCGAGTCCGCCCGCGCCGAGTCCCTGCACGCCGCGGAAGGCGATGAGCGTCTCGGGGCTCTGTGAGAAGCCGGCGGCCGCGGTCGCGAGCACGAAGATCGCGATCGCGCACTGGAAGAGGATCTTGCGGTTCGTCAGGTCGGCGAGCTTTCCCCAGATAGGAGTTGAGATCGCGGTCGTGAGCAGCGTCGCGGTCACGACCCAGGTGAGGGCGGTCTGATCGCCGTCGAGGTCGTGGATGATCACCGGCAGCGACGTGGAGACCACGGTCGAGGCGAGCATCGACACGAACATGCCCAAGAGCAGGCCTGAAAGGGCCTCGAGCGCCTGGCGTTGCGACATGCGGGGTTTGGTGTCCGCGGGGGCGGTTTCTGTCATGGGGGTTCCTCTGCGTGTGCGTCTGCTGCGCCGCCGAATGGCGAGAAGGTTGATGTTCATCAACAGTTGAGACGGGTCAACTCTATTTCAAACGTTGATCTACCTCAACTATTCCCGCGAGGGCCGAGGACTTCCGCGCGGAACGGGCGGTCAGTCGGTGAGCGCGAGGGCACGGTACGGCTCGCGCGGCCGCGGTGCCGTGGCATCCGGCGGTGGGGATGCCTGCTGCGGCGACGCCTGGTGCGGGCGGGCCCGAACAGTCGTGCGGCGGTACAGCTCATCGATCAGCTCGGTCGCCAGGCGCACGAGCTGGCCGATCTCGCGTTCGTCCCGGTCGACCCACGCGCAGCGCGGTTCGTCGCCGACGGGGACGAAGCCGTTGTGCTCCTCCCACACCACGAGCGTGCGCTCGGCGCCCAGGACGTGCTGCTGCCACCACACCTGTCGCAGGTAGGTGCGGGGGATCGACCGCCAGCTCTTGTTGGTCGTCTTGATCTCGGCGAGGGTGATGCGGCCGTCGTCATCGACGGCGATGCCGTCGGGTGTCGCGAGATGGCGCTTCTCCACGACGGCGTGGAACAGGGCCGACGAGGGCTGGATGCCGTGGGTCGAGGCCACCCAGGCGGCGATCTCCGGCTCGCGCCGGCGTCCGTGATCGGTGTAGGCGTTGCCCGAGAACCCGCTGCCGCCGAGCTTGGCATCCGCCACCCGCGCGATCGCGGTGTGGCTCGTCAGCTGGGCGACGTCGGTGGCGGTGATGCCGCGCGAGCGCGCCCGCATCCAGCCCACGCGGTCGCGGGAGTCGGCGACGATCCGCGAGGCCAGCTCGGGCGCGATGAGCGCGAGGGCCTCCGGACGCATGACATCGAGGCTAACCCGCTCGCCCGCTCGCCCGCCGCCAGCGCGCGGGGTGTCGCCGAGTGCGCCCGTTTGCACCGAATGCGCCGGTTGTGGGGCGTGCGTACCCGGCGCACTCGGCAACAGGCGGCGCGCTCGGTGGCACGGGCGCGCCGCGCGCGGGGGCGCATCGCCTCCTCCACAACGTCGCTCTGCGCGAAGTTGTCCCCAGATCGCGGAATGTGGCGTCGGCTGCCTGCCACGAGCGCCCAGATTTGGGCGATGCACAAGGTCGACATCCGCACACTCCGCCGCCTGCTGCTCACGCGCGACGAGGTGATCTCCGCGGGCCGTACCGTGGCGCAGGTCCGGTCCGACCTGGCCGAGCGTCGGCTGATGCGGGTGCGCCGCGGATGGTGCATCGCAGAGGCAGAGTGGGCGAGCCTGTGGCCCGAGTCGCGTCACCTGGCGCACGTGGTCGCCGTGAACGACAGCGCGCAGACGCGGCCGGTGTTCGCTCTGACCTCCGCGGCAGCGATCCAGGGTTTGGCGCTGTACCGTGTGCGCGTCGAACGGGTCCACACGGTGCATCCGGATGCCGCCCGGCGGTCGAACGGTGACATCGTCCGTCATCGAGGCCACGTCGATGATGCCGACATCGTGGACGTCGACGGCATCCTCTGCACGTCCGTCGAACGCACCGTCTACGACCTCGCCCGTCTGACCAGCGCAGAGGTCGCGCTCGTCGGCATCGACACCGCCCTCGGCCGGATCGGCGGCGACCCGCGTCGCTACGACGAGCGTGCGGCCTCCGAGTGGCTCACCGGGATGGGGGAACGCATCGCCGCGGGCGGCGCGGCGCGTGGCATCCGTCATGCCCGCACCCTCATCAGCATCGCGGACGGGCGGTCACAACAGCCTCTGGAGATCACGACGAAGCTTCAGCTGCGCAGGCTCGGCTTCGCACAGCCGAGCCTGCAGGTTCCCGTGCCGGACCCTCGCGGTGGGCGGTACTGGATGGACATCGGGCTCGACGACGTCAACGCGTTCTACGAATGCGACGGCGAGACCAAGTACACGGACGAGGCGATGCGCTCAGGACGGCCCCTCGAAGAGGTGCTCCTCGCCGAGAAACAGCGCGAGGACTGGGTGCGAGGGACGACGGGCAGGCGGGTGCTCCGCGGTGGCAGCAGGCACTCCGCGAGCCCTGACGCCCTCGCCGCCCGGTTGCAGAGTTTCGGAGTGGCGATCCCGGATCGTCGAGAGCGCCTGTTGATACCGAGGCGGCCGCTTACGTACGGTCAGTAGGCGGCGCGCTCGGCGCGAACCGGCGCGCTCGGGGGCGGGGCGAGGGGGAGTTCGGGGGAGTTGGTGGGGGGAGGGGTGGGGGTGTAGGCTCGTCGGAGCCAAAGACCGCTGGTCTCGGTGTGCGCGCAAGCGGATGCCGACGAAGCCTTGCACCGCAGGGGCCCGCGCAGGTGACACGAACTCCCCGGGAAACCGGATCCCAGCTCCGTGCGCTTGCGCCGGAGCTTTTCTCATGTGCACGGCATCCAGCCTCTGAGGTCGGCGCCCCGCCATCGCGGAGCGTCTCGTAGACACAAGGAGTGGCCATGGCGCACAAGGATGCATCGGTTGCCGAGCTCACGAAGAACTTCGAGGACTCGACCGCCGTTCTGCTGACCGAGTACCGCGGTCTGACGGTCGCCGAGCTCAAGGAGCTGCGGGGCAGCATTCGTCAGGACGCGGAATACGCCGTGGTGAAGAACACGCTGACCAAGATCGCGGCGCGAAATGCCGGGGTCGAGGGGCTGGACGACGAGCTCAAGGGCCCGTCTGCCATCGCTTTCGTGCACGGTGACCCGGTCGCCGTCGCGAAGGGCCTGCGTGCCTTCGCCAAGGCACACCCTCTGCTGGTGATCAAGGGCGGCTACTTCGACGGCGCCGCCCTGACCGCCGACGAGGTGAACAAGCTCGCCGATCTCGAGAGCCGTGAAGTCCTGCTGGCGAAGCTCGCCGGCGCGATGAAGGCCTCGTTGACGAAGGCGGCCTATGTCTTCAACGCGCTGCCGTCGAAGGCCGTCCGCACGGTCGACGCGCTGCGTGAGAAGCAGGAGTCCGCGGCCTGAACTCGGGCCCGGCAAAATATCAATCGGTTGTCGAGTGACCGCGAAGCGGTCGTATCGAGACACAATCAAGGAGAAAATCATGGCAAAGCTCAGCACTGAGGAGCTGCTCGACGCGTTCAAGGAGCTCACGCTCATCGAGCTGTCGGAGTTCGTCAAGGCGTTCGAGGAGACGTTCGACGTCACCGCGGCCGCCCCCGTCGCGGTCGCCGCTGCCGGCGCCCCCGCCGCCCCGGTCGAAGAGGTCGAGGAGAAGGACTCGTTCGACGTGATCCTCGAGGCCGCCGGCGACAAGAAGATCCAGGTCATCAAGGCCGTCCGCGAGCTCACCTCGCTCGGCCTCGGCGAGGCCAAGGCCGTCGTCGACGGTGCCCCCAAGGCCGTCCTGGAGGGCGCCAACAAGGAGGACGCCGAGAAGGCCAAGGCCAAGCTCGAAGAGGCCGGCGCAACCGTCACCCTCAAGTGAGTCGGGGCGGATCAATGCTGCGCAGCAGCGTTGATGCGCCCGCGACTCAGGTTGAGTAGCGACGCGAAGCGTCGCGCATCGAAACCTCTCCTGGCCTGGCTAGGCAGGGTGATCTCGATACACCGGCGCTTCGCGCCGGCACTCGATCACCGGTCGGGGTGCTGCTTGCCACCGGTGGTTGAGTAGCGACGCGAAGCGTCGCGTATCGAGACCTGCCCCACGCATCGAGCGCCGGTGCACGGCACCGACGCCTCGAGAGCGTCATAACGAAGGCCCCCGGGTTCGCCCGGGGGCCTTCGTCGTCTGTGCGGTGAGAGGCATCCCGCCGTCTACCTGCGGGAGATCGCACGGCATCGCCCGGGAACGGCGACACCACCGTCTCGCCCCGCTGCGGGTGTCATCCTTCGTGACGGGGCGCCGTGCTGTTGCGCACGATGAGCCTTGCGGGAATGCGCAGCGCCGTGCGCGGCCTGTCGGGGTCGGCGATCTCGGCCAGCAGCACCTCGACCGCGGTCGCGCCCTGCGCCCGCGGCAGCTGCTGCAACGTCGTGAGGGCGAACATGTCGGCGAACTCGTGGTCGTCGATCCCGACGACGCTCAGAGCGGTCGGAACAGAGATGCCCAGGCGCCGCGCCGCGACGATGGCGCCGATCGCAACCTCGTCGCACGCCCCGACGATCGCCGTCGGACGATGTCGCGCGTCGCTGAGCAGATCGGCCGCCGCCGCGTACCCTCCCGGTATCGTGACCCCGGAGCGGACGTGCCGCGTCTGGGCCGACAGCCCCGCCTCGGACATCGCGTTGCGATAGCCCGTCAGGCGCAGCTGGTCGACGTGCGCCCAATGGCCCTCGGGCTCACCGCCGACGAAGGCGATCTCTCGATGACCCAACGCGATGAGGTGCTCGGTCGCCCGGCGCGCAGCGTCGTCGTCGTCGAGCGCGACGACGCTCGTCCGATCGCCCGAGCCGACGACGCTCACGATCGGGCGGCCGATGCGCGTGAGGCGTTCGAGCTCGTCGTCGACGGGCTCGAGCCCCACCGCGATGAGCCCGTCGAAGCGCTTGCGCGCGAGGAAGTCGTCGAAGATGCGGGTGCGGCTCTCGGTCCCCGGCTTCGCGTCGTAGAGCGTCAGATCGAGTCCGCGTTCGAGCAGAGACTTCTGGATGCCCTCGAGGACCTCGGCGAAGAACCATCGGTTGACGTACGGCATGACGACGCCGATGTTCTGCGTGCGCCCCGTCGCAAGGCCTACCGCGCCGGCGGAGGGGACGTAGCCGAGTTCCGCGGCCGCGTCTTGCACGCGTCGCCGCGCCGCGTCGGAGACATAGCCCGCACCGCTGAGCGCGCGACTGGCTGTCGCCTTGGACACACCCGCTCGTGCGGCAACATCGGCGATGCCTGTCATCGGCGCTCCTCCTCGAGCTGGTCGCCTGCGTGCTCCCCGCTGAATCACTTCGAACTGTAGTGGAAGACCGGTCGATTCTGGAAGCGGTTGCCGCCGCGCGATGCCGGCCATCCGCCGTTGTTATCTGCTTGTGATGTGGCGTGGCTTGCGCCTGTTTTAGCGTTCGCTTAGGTTTGACTGGAAACGGTTCCCGATGGCGCGAAGACGTGCTGTCGGTGTGGCTCGAGGAGGAGTAACTACATGGCAATGTCAAAGCGCCGCATCATCCCGCTGGTGGGATTGGCGATCACAGGAATCGCGCTCACCGCGTGCGGTGGCAGCACCGACACGGCGTCCACGGACAGTGGTGACGGCGAGATCACCATCATGGGCGCGTTCACCGACGCCCAGGCCGAGGCCTTCCAGGCCGATCTGGACGCATGGTCCGAGACGAGCGGCATCACGGTCACCTACGATGGCAGCTCCGACTTCGGGACGGCGATCGTCGCGCGCGCCAGCGCCGGGAACCCGCCCGACATCGCGATCTACCCGCAGCCGGGCGTCCTCAAGAGCCAGACGAGCACCCTGTACCCGCTCGAGGATCTGGGCATCGACGTCGACGCGATCACCGAAGACGAGGCCAACGGCCTCGGCGAGATCGCGCAGGTCGACGGGGAGACCTACGGTCTGCCCTACTCGATCAACGTCAAGTCGCTCGTCTGGTACAACCCTTCCGCCTTCGAGGCGGCCGGCCTCGAGGTGCCGACGACGGATGCCGAGCTGACGGCGCTCGAAGCTCAGATCGTCGACGAAGGGCTCGGCTACCCCTGGTGCGTCGGGCTCGAGTCCGGTGCCGCCACGGGGTGGCCGGCGACCGACTGGCTCGAGGAGTACGTCCTGCGCTACGGTGGGCTCGACGAGTACAACGCCTGGATCGCGGGCGACACGACCTTCTCGAGCGACGTCGTGATCGAGGCCGGTGAGAAGGTGGCCACGGAGCTGCTCACCGACGGCCACATCAACGGCGGCGGATCCGCCGCTGCGACCACGTCCTTCCAGACCGCCGGCAACGAGCTGTTCGTCGAGGGCAAGGACAACGGCCAGTGCTTCATGATGCGGCAGGGGTCGTTCATCGCCGACTTCTTCCCGGACGAGATCCAGGCCGAGATCGATGCCGGTGACCTGTCGAACATCGACTTCTTCCAGCTGCCGTCGCCGGAAGGCACCGACACCGCGATGCTCGGCGGCGGTGACCTGGTGGGCGCGTTCACCAACGACGAGGACACCAAGGCGGTCATCGAGTACCTCGTCGGAACGGAGTTCGGCACCAACGGCTACGCGAGCCAGGCGATCTTCCTGTCGCCGCACAACACCTTCGACACCTCGGCCTACACGAGCGAGTTCCAGACCAAGGCGCAGGAGCTGCTCGCCGACTCGGAGCTGTTCGGGTTCGACGCGTCCGACCAGATGCCGGGTGAGGTGGGCTCCGGGACGATGTGGACCGAGCTGACGAACTGGTTCACCGGTCAGAAGACCATGGAACAGGCGTTCAGCGACATCGACGCCTCCTGGCCGACCGACTAAGACGGGCCCGGGTGGTGCCGTGGCGGATGCCACGGCAC
>JASGGN010000022.1:0-30594 GCA_047605005.1 Microbacterium sp. | reverse complement strand
ACCACCGCAACGACATCCGGGCAGCCCGGGCAGAACACGACCGCCAGGCGGCGGATCAACCAAGCGCGGGCGCTGTATAGACGTCGATCTCGTATCCCCTGCAACGCGAGCGCTTCCTCCCTCTGCGTGGCAGACAGACCGCGCCGCCGAAGGGCCGTCGGGCGACGAGGGGCTCCGCAGCTTCATGCCGCAGCGAGGGCCGTGCGCGACCGAGTTCGAGATGAGGGTGCGCGGGGGTGCGATCGGCTGGGCGATCCTCCGCAGCTGACCCGGCCTCCGGCCGCAGCCGGAGGGGTCAGTGCCCCATGCCGAGGCCACCGTCGACGGGGATCACCGCTCCCGAGATGTAGGCGGCATCGTCCGAGGCGAGCCACGCGACGACACCCGCGACCTCGTCCGCCGTCGCGAACCGGCCGGCGGGGATGTTCCGCTTGTACTCCGCCTGTGTGGCCTCGGGCAGCTCCGCGGTCATGTCGGTCTCGATGAAACCGGGAGCGACGACGTTCGCCGTGATGCCGCGTCCGCCGAGCTCGCGCGTGAGCGAGCGAGCAAAGCCCACGAGGGCGGCCTTCGACGACGAGTAGTTGATCTGCCCCGCCGAGCCGTAGAGCCCCACGACGCTGGAGATGAGGATGACCCGGCCCCACTTCGCGCGGAGCATCCCCTTCGACGCGCGCTTGACGACCCGGAAGGTGCCGCCGAGGTTCGTGGCGACGACGCTGTCGAAGTCGTCCTCCGTCATTCGCAGCAGCAGAGTGTCCTTCGTGATGCCGGCGTTCGCGACGACGACGCCCACCGGCCCGAGCGTACGCTCGACCTCGTCGAACGCGGCATCCAACGATGCGGCATCCGTCACGTCGGCGCGCACCGTGAGCGTTCCCTCGGGCCCTTCTCCCGAACGCGCGGTGACCGCGGTCGGGTAGCCGGCCGCGACGAATCGCTCCGCGATCGCGCGGCCGATGCCGCGATTGCCGCCGGTGACGAGGACGACTCTCTCCTGGGACATGGTGCTCCTAAACCCTCTGAGGACCGCACCAGCCTAATGCGCGGCTCTTCGCGTGAGGGGTGAGCGGAGCGGTTCGACCAGCGGATGCCAGGCGCGGCCGGCCGGGCCAGTGAAGACCATCCGGCGTTCGATGGCGGGATCCAGCGCGATCATGCGGGTACCGGGTGCGAGCATGCCGCGCCCGATGGAGGGGAACACGGTGACGCCGAGGTCCGCGGCCACGAGGTTGAGCAGCGCGGCACTGTCGTAGACGCGCTGGGCGGGGGTGAAGCCGGGGTCGTGCGAACGCAGCAGGTCGATGATGTCGGGGCCGCAGCCCCCGGCGGAGACGAGGACGGGGTCATCCAGCAGGGCGTCGGCGGTGATGTTCGCCTCGGCCGCGAGCGGGTGGTCTTCGCGCACGACGGCGCAGTAGGCGTCGGTGCCGACGAGCACGCCGTTGGGATAATCCGCGGCGGGATCGATGAGAATCGCGGCATCCACGGTGCCGTCTTCCAACCAGGTGACCAGTTCCGGGTCGTCACCCTCGAAGACCCGGACGATGATCGCCGGGTGGGCGGTGCGCCAGGTGGTCATGAGCGCGGGCAGCAGGCCGAAGCACACGGTCGAGGTCACGCCAAGTCGTATCGTGCCGGACTGCTCCTGGGTCTGCCGGGCGGCATGTAGCAGTGCGTCGGCAGAGGCGAGGGCGGAGCGGGCGTGAGGGAGGATGTCGCGCCCGAGCGCGGTGACCTCGAGCGAGGGACGTCTGACGACGACGGGTGCGCCGAGGGATGCCTCCAGAGCGGAAACCGTGTGTGACACCGCCGACTGTGTGACCCCGAGTTCATCGGCGGCCGCAGCGAATCCGCGATGATCGACGACCGCGACGAAGGCGCGCAGTTGCGGCAACGTGATCGGCATGAGATTCCTTCATGTGAGGTTGATCAAGACTACTTTGCCTCATGATCGCGGCGAGGTCAGCATGGATGGATGCGATCAGCGACTGTCCCGACGAGTGCGCTGTTCGGGCTGCTCGGATTGCTGTGGGGAGCGAGCTTCCTGCTCATCCGCATCGGACTCGAGGGCTTCAGCCCGGCTCAGGTAGGACTGCTGCGCCTGTCGCTCGGGGCGGCGACGCTGACCGTCGTGATGCTCGTGTCCCGACGCCGATGGCCGACCGAGCCGGGGCTGCTCGGTCACCTGGCGGTCGTGGCGGTGCTGCTGTTCGTCATCCCCGTAGCCCTCTACTCCTGGGCCGGTCAGCACCTGCCCTCCAGCCTTGCCGCCGTGCTCAACGCGACCACGCCCCTGATGACGCTCGTGGTCGGAGCCGTCGCGCTACGCGCCGAGTGCGTGACCGTGCGTCAGGGGATCGGTGTCGTCCTCGGCGCCGCGGGTGTCGTCGTGCTGACCGCGCCGTGGCAGGATGCCGCGGACGCAGTGCCAGCAGATGGGCAGCGCGGGCTCGCGGTGCTGGCGTGTCTCGGCGCGACGGCCTCGTACGGCTGCGCCTACACGTGGATGCGCGCGTTCCTTGTGGCCGGGAACGCCCGGCAGCCGCAGCCCGACGCGCTCGCGCTCACTGCCGCGCAGCTCGTCATCGCGACGGTGATCACTGTCGCCGCATCGCCGTGGACCGGCGTCTTCGCCGTCGTGCCGCACGTCACTGCGAACGTCGCCGTGTCGGTGCTGCTGCTCGGGGTGTTCTCCACCGGGCTCGGCTACGTCTGGAACACGACGATCACCGCGCGCTGGGGTGCGGTGCGTGCCTCGCAGGTGACGTACCTCACGCCGGTCGTGGGCGTCATCCTCGGCGCGCTCATCCTCGGTGAGCGGATCGGCTGGGAGCAGCTCGCGGGCACTGCCATCGTGTTCGGAGGCATCGCTCTGACCCAGCGCCGCGCCGCGCGCGAGGCGGGGTGACCGGCGCACTGTGACGCTCGCCGGGTGGCGTCGATATCGTGGTCGTGTGAGCGCGTTGACCGACTACATCGATGCCTGGGCCGAGGGCGATGTCGATCGCATCGCCGCCACGGTTGCCGAGGACTGCGTCATCGCCGAGTGCTACGGACCGGTCTACCGGGGGCGCGGCCGTGTGCTCCAGTGGGCGCGCGAGTGGTTCGCCGCGGGCGGCGTCGTGCACCGCTGGGACGTCACGGATCACTTCATCGCAGCCGACCGCGAGACCGCGCAGTGGACATTCGAGTGCACCTGGGCCGGGCGACGCAGCACGTTCGACGGTGCGACGATCGCGCGTGTCGCCGACGGGCTCGTCGCGGAGCTCCGTGAGTACCAGACCACTGCTGCGCTCTACGACTGGCAGGGTGTCTGGCGCTGAACGCTCGCAGGACGTTCCGAAAATCACGGTTGGCGCCGGGGGAGGAACGAGGTTGCGCAGCGGAGCGGGGTCGGCCCGAACCGGGGTTCCGCCACTGAACGCCGGCGAAGCGGGCGAAGTCGCTGTCGAAGGAGCAGATGCTCGTGCCGTGTTCGATGGCGAGGGCGGCGAGGTGGGCGTCGGTGACGAGGTTGCCGCGCAGATCGCGTCAAGCCAGTCGGTGATGAAGCTCCAGGCATCCGCCGGGGTCAGGGGGTGCGCAGTCGCGCGGGGCCCATACCCCGTTCAGCAGTCGCTTACGCATAGTCCTTCGGGCACACGACTGTGCCGAAGTGGCTGCCGAATGGGCAGGTCCGCGAGCGGGCGGGTCGGCTATCGCGTCGTAAGCCGCGGCGCGTCGGGCAATAGTTCGCCGATGTCGACGCCGAGTGCTGGGCAGATGGCGAGGACCGTCGCCAGGCGAGGCGTGGTCGGTGTTGCAGCCGTTGTGGCGGCGCCGCGTTCGTACTGCTGGTAGGAGTACAGCGAGATGCCGATGAACTCGACCAGCTGCTCTTGGGGGCGACGAGCAGTCAGCGAAGGTCACGCACCGAACCACGCAGGATCAGGGGCATGGGAACCAACTCATGCGTGCGCTCGCGGGCGCCGAGGAGCATCTCGACGCCGTGTCGTGCCATCTGCTCGTAGGGCAGCCGTGCGGTGGTGAGGCCGGGCCGGAGCATCGCCGCGAGCTCTTCGTCGTCGAAGGAGACGACGGACACATCGTCGGGCACCCGCAGCCCGCGCTCGGCAAGCGCTTGATAGATCCCGAAGGCGACGCCGTCGGTTGCGGCGATGACGGCGGTGAGATTCGGTTCGGCGTCGAGCATGCGATTCATCTCGGTGAAGCCGACCTCGGGTTCCCAGGCATCGAGATCGACGCAGATCAGCGATACCCCGCGCTCACCGAAGGCCTCTCGGATGCCGGTGACGCGGTGTGCGATCGTCGCGGAGCTTCGCGGATCGCTGGCGACGCGCGGAATGTCGCCAATGAAGCCGACGCGTGTGTGGCCGGCGTCGAGCAAGACCTCCGCCATGGCGCGCCCGGCGGTGTATTCATCTGGCAGAACACTGGGCAGGTCGTCGGGGGTCCTTCCGTTGACGATGACGACCGGGACATGCTCGGGCGCAGGTGGCACATCCACCAGACGTGCCGCCATGAGTCCGATGATCACACCGTCGACCCGACGGTGAAGCATCTCCTCGAGGGCCTCACCGAGGCTCGTCTCATCGCCGGTCTCGGCGATGAGGACGGAGACATCGTGTTCCTTCGCCGCTCGCAGCGCACCGCGCACCATTGCGGATGCGTAGCGAGTGATCGTGACCTGGTCGGAGATGAGCCCCATCGAATGGGTGGTGCCCAATCGCAGACTCCGCGCTGCAGGGTTCGGGCGGTAACCGAGCTCTGCCGCCGCGGCTCTCACTTTCTCAGCGGCCTCTGCCGACAGGCGCGACCCGGGCCGGTCGTTGAGGATCATGCTGACCGCGGCCTTGGACAGTCCGGCGCGTGCAGCGACGTCCGCAAGGGTAGGACGATGACCGTCGCCAGGGGCAGACGCGCGCTTCGCCACGATTGCTCCCTCGATCGTCGTGTTGCCCTCCCACCTTAGCGAACGGTGGCTGAATTGATTCAGCACAGCGCTTGTGCATCGGCGCTGCCGCCTGCTAATCTCGCAGCGTCGTGTGCTAAATGGATTCAGCACTGCGAATCAGATGTGATCAGAGGTAACCAAAGGAGGTTGCTCGTGGCAACGAAAGCCGCATTCTTCAAGAACGGGGCCTATTGGCAGAGTTCGACGACACTGTTCGTGTTCTTCGCATCATGGGGCATCTGGTGGTCGTTCTTCTCCACCTGGCTCGACCAGACACTCGGTCTCAGCGGCGGTGAGATCGGCACCGTCTACTCGGTGAACTCGCTCACCACGATCGTCGTGATGTTCCTCTACGGCATGCTGCAGGACCGGCTGGTCCTCAAGCGCCACCTCGTCATCCTGTCTTCCGCGGTGATGGCCTGCCTCGCGCCCTTCGCGATCCTCGTGTACGAGCCGCTGCTGAAGAACGCCTTCGGCTGGGGCGTCCTGGCCGGAGCGATCTTCCTCCCCTTCGGCTACACCGCCGCGGTGGGCCTGCTCGAGGCGTTCTCCGAGCGCATGAGCCGCACCTACGGCTTCGAGTACGGCCAAGCCCGCGGCTGGGGTTCGCTGGGCTACGGCATCGCGGCCCTGTTCACGGGGTTCATGTTCACCATCAGCCCCCACATCAACTTCTACATCGGGTCGGTGCTCGGCCTCGTCTGCCTGCTCGTGCAGGTGCTCTGGAAGACCGACAAGGTGCCGCTCGCGCCGGGGCACACCGAGCACCCGCACGCCCCGACGTTGCGGGAGATGGGCGCCGTGCTCAAGATGAAGAACCTCTGGGTCGTGATCGGGTTCGTGATCTTCAGCTGGACCTTCTACAACCTCTACGACAACCAGATGTTCCCGAACTTCTACCGCAGCCTGTTCGAGGACGAAGACACCGGTCTGCACGCCTACGGCATCCTCAACTCCGTGCAGGTGTTCGCCGAAGCGGGCTGCATGATGCTGGTCCCGATCCTCATGCGCCGCGTCGGGGTGAAGAACATCCTGATGCTCGGCGTGAGCGTGATGGCGCTTCGTATTCTGGGGTCCGCGGTCTTCACCGACCCGGTGATCGTCTCCATGGTCAAGATGCTCCACGCGATCGAGGTGCCCCTGTTCATCCTCGGGATCTTCCGCTACCTCACGCTGCACTTCAACGCAGGGCTCTCGGCCACGCTCTACCTCGTCGGGTTCGAGGTCTCGGCCCAGGTCGGAAACACCTTGTTCGCGATTCCCTTCGGGTTCATCCGCGACGGCCTCGGCTTCCAGCCCACCTTCCTCATCATCGCCGGTGTGGTGGCCTGCGCCGGAGTGTGGGGCTTCTTCGCTCTGAAGAAGGATGACGACGACGTGGAAGGCGACCGGTTCATCCGGGCGTCACGCTCTGGCGTCACGGACACGATCAGAACGATCTCGCGACCGAAGTGACGTGCGGGCCGGCCTGGATGACCGGGCCGGCGCCGTCGCGCGCGCCTGAGCTGCCCCGCCGCGGTGTGGTCTCAGGCGAGTTGCGCGGCCGCCTCGCGGGCGCGCAGGTCTTTGCGGAGGATCTTGCCGGAGCTCGACTTCGGGATCGCGTCGACGAACTCGACGCGGCGCACCTTCTTGTACGGTGCGACGTGCGCGGTGACGAACGACGTGACGTCGTCTTCGGTGAGCTCGGCACCGGGAGCGACGACGACGAAGGCCTTGGGGATCTCCTCGCCGTCGTCGCCGCGCACGCCGATCACGGCGGCATCCATGATCTGGGGGTGGCTCAGCAGCAGCGCCTCCAGCTCGGCTGGGGCGACCTGGTAGCCGTGGTACTTGATGAGCTCCTTGACGCGTTCGACGATCGAGAAGTACCCGCCCTCGTGGTAAACGGCGACGTCGCCGGTGTGCAGGTAGCCGTCGGCGTCGAGCGTCTCGGCGGTGGCATCCGGCTGATTCAGGTAGCCGAGCATGACGTTCGGGCCCGTGACCCACAGCTCGCCCGGCTTGGTCCGGCCGTCCTCGCCCGTGGACGTGATCTCCTCGCCCGTCTCGGTGTCGATGAGGCGGCAGGTGATGTTCGGCAGGGCGACTCCCACCGAGCTGACCGGGATGTCGTCGCGCTCGTACGGCATCGCGTGCGAGACGGGGCTCAGCTCACTCATGCCGTACCCCTGAAGAATCTGCGCGTGCAAGCGGCGCCCGGCGAGCTCCGCGGTGTCGCCGTCGAGCGGGGCGGCGCCGGAGAAGATCGTGTGCACGGTCGAGATGTCGTACTGGTCGACGATCGGATGCTTCGCGAGCGCGACGGCGATCGGGGGAGCGATGAACAGGAACGTGCAGCGGTAGTTCTGGAGGTTCTCCAGGAACGGGACGAGGTCGAACTTCGGCATTGTGACCAGGCTTGCGCGCTGCTTCAGGGCGAGGTTCAGGAGCACCGTCATCCCGTAGATGTGGAAGAACGGGAGCACGGCGAGCACCCGGTCGTCCGCGTGCAGGCGGATGCTCACACGGCACTGCTCGACGTTCGCGACGAGATTGCGGTGGCTGAGCATGACCCCCTTCGGAGTGCCCGTCGTCCCCGACGAATAGGGCAGGACGGCGATCTGGGTCGCGGGATCGAAGCTCACCTCGGGTGCGAGGCGCCCCTCCGACAGGAGCGCGCGCAGGCCGGGGTGATCGGGGTTGGACTCCGGCGTCGCATCGAGGACGATGAGCTGGTCGTTCAGGAGCCCGACGGCGTCGGCGGCCGCCTTGGCCTGCGGTAAGAGGGGGCTCACGGTCACGAGCCAGGTGGCCTCGGCATCCGTCAGCTGCTTCTGGATCTCCCCCGGGGTGTAGAGGGAGTTGAGCGTCGTGACGGTGGCGCCGGCGCGCAGGACGCCGTGGAAGACGGTCGCGAACGCGGGGATGTTGGGGCACAGGAGCCCCACGACCGTGCCGATGCCGACGCCACGGGCGGCGAGAGCGCCCGCGAACGCCTCGATCTGGGCCTTGAGCGCGCCGTAGGTCGTCTCGGCGCCGGTCGCGGGGTCGATCAGGGCGACCCGCTCCGCGTCATCGGGGGAGAGGCTGCCGAAGAGCTCGTCGAAGATGCTGAGCTCGGGAATCGCGACTTCGGGGTACGGGCTGGTGAACACGGACGGTCTCCTTCGACACGACGGCCCCGGCGTCGCTGCCGGGTGCATCCATCATGACACCCGCGGGGACGCCGTACCACCGTTGCTGGCACTGCGTCCTGGAGTGGGGCACCTTCGTGCGTGCGTCGAGTGCGCCGGTTCGCGCTGAGCGCGCTCGTTGCGGTCGACGCGCGAGCGGCGCACTCGACACGAAGCGGCACCTTCGCGAGGCGGGGTCGGTCGGTAGAGTGTGGCGGTGACCGCTGAGAACCTGCCGCCGCGGAGTCGGCTCGTCCACGATGCCCTGCGCGCTGCGGGGGTGGGCGGGGAGATCGTCGTGCTGCCGGATGCCGCGTCGACCGCCGCCCTTGCCGCAGCCGCTCTCGGCGTCCCGGTCGGTGCGATCGCCAACAGCCTCGTGTTCTGGTCTGACGGCGCGGCGCTCCTGGTCATGACCAGCGGCGCGCACCGCGTCGACACGGCAGCCCTCGCCCAGCGCCTCGGACGCGGGAAGATCCAGCGTGCGACTCCCGAACAGGTGCGCGAGGCGACGGGTCAGGCGATCGGCGGCGTCGCCCCGACGGGGCACCCCGCGCCACTTCCGACGGTCGTCGACGAGGCGCTGGCCGCCTTCCCGCAGATCTGGGCCGCAGGCGGCACGCCGCACACCGTGTTCCCCCTGACCTTCGAGGAGCTCGTGCGGCTCACAGACGGGACGGTCGTCAAGGTCGACTGAGCTTCGTCTGGGATCCCAGACAGGCGATGTCGTGAAGGGGTGGTTGCCGGCCACCGTGCGCGATGGAATCGATGCATGGCCCGCACTGCATCTCCCGCGTCCACAGGCGCGCCCATCATCGCGCCCGACGAGGCGATCGCCGTCGGCGCCCGGCCGCTCACCCTCGCCGAGGTCGTCGCGGTCGCTCGCCACGACGCGCGCGTCGAGTTGGCTGCCGCGGCACGCGAGCGGGTCGCGGCCTCCCGCGCGCTCATCGAGCGCCTTGCCGACGACCCCGAGCCGCACTACGGCATCTCGACCGGCTTCGGCGCGCTCGCGACGACCTTCATCGCGCCCGAACGGCGCCGCCAGTTGCAGGTGAGCCTCATCCGCTCGCACGCCGCCGGCACCGGCACCGAGGTCGAGCGCGAGGTCGTGCGCGCCCTCATGCTGCTGCGGATGCAGACGCTTGCGACCGGCCATACGGGAGTGCGCCCCGTCGTCGTCGACACGTACGCGGCGATGCTGAACGCGGGAATCACCCCGGTCGTGCGCGAGTACGGCTCGCTCGGCTGCTCGGGCGACCTCGCCCCCCTCTCGCACGTCGCCCTCGCCGCGCTCGGCGAGGGGCGGGTGCGCACCGCCGCCGGCGCCGAGACCGGTGCCGCCTCAGCGCTCGCAGAGGCCGGCATCGCCCCGCTCGTGCTGGAGGAGAAGGAGGGCCTCGCGCTCATCAACGGCACCGACGGGATGCTCGGAATGCTCGTCCTCGCCCTTCACGACCTCGGCGTGCTGCTCGAGACCGCCGATGTCGCGGCGGCGCTGTCGATCGAGTCGCAGCTGGGCACGGATGCCGTCTTCGCAGCCGACCTCATGGCGCTGCGCCCCCAGGTCGGGCAGGCGAGATCCGCCGCGCACCTGCGTGCGCTGCTCGCCGGGTCCGGCATCGTGGCGAGTCACCGCGACCCCGCGGTCTGCACGCGCGTGCAGGACGCGTACTCGCTGCGCTGCTCGCCGCAGGTGCACGGTGCGGCGCGCGACACGGCGGAGCACGCTGCCCTGATCGCGGCGCGCGAGCTCGCGTCGGTCGTCGACAACCCCGTCATCGCCGGCGACATCACGGCAGACGGGCGCGTCGAGTCCAACGGCAACTTCCACGGCGCCCCCGTCGCGTACGTCCTCGACTTCCTCGCGATCGCCGTCGCCGACGTGGCGTCCATCTCGGAGCGCCGCACCGACCGCGCGCTCGACCGCACCCGCAGCAACGGGCTGCCGCCGTTCCTCGCCGACGAGGTCGGCGTCGACTCGGGCCTGATGATCGCGCAGTACTCCGCGGCGGGCATCGTCTCCGAGCTCAAGCGCCTCGCCGTTCCAGCCTCGGTCGACTCGATCCCCTCGTCGGCGATGCAGGAAGATCACGTCTCGATGGGGTGGGCTGCCGCGCGCAAGCTGCGCCGCGGCATCGACGGACTCGCCCGCGTGCTCGCGATCGAGGTCGTCACCGGATGCCGCGCGCTCGACCTGCGAGCGCAGATGACGCCTGCGCCGCTGAAACCTGCGCCTGCGACCGCGGCGGTGCGAGACCTCGTGCGCGCCGCCGGCGTGGACGGCCCCGGCCACGACCGGTTCGTGAGCCCCGACCTCGAGATCGTCACCGACCTCGTGCTGTCGGGTGCGGTCGCGCGAGCGGCGGCATCCATCACCGCACACACAACCGCCATGACAACGGAGGAGAACCGATGAGCACGTCCGAACACCCGCGCGGCCCGATCCGCGCGCCGCGCGGCGCCGAGCACACCGCGAAGAGCTGGGGCGCCGAGGCTGCCAAGCGGATGCTCATGAACAATCTCGACCCCGAGGTCGCCGAGCACCCCGAAGACCTCGTCGTCTACGGCGGCACGGGCCGCGCCGCGCGCAGCTGGGAGGCCTACGACGCGATCGTGCGCACCCTCGACGAGCTCGAGCCCGACGAGACGCTGCTCGTACAGTCGGGCAAGCCCGTCGGCGTGTTCCGCACGCACGAGTGGGCACCGCGCGTGCTCATCGCGAACTCGAACCTCGTCGGCGACTGGGCGACGTGGCCGGAGTTTCGCCGCCTGGAAGAGCTCGGGCTCACGATGTACGGCCAGATGACGGCCGGATCGTGGATCTACATCGGCACGCAGGGGATCCTGCAGGGCACGTATGAGACCTTCGCCGCCGTCGCGCGATCGCTCGGCCGCCCGTCGCTGGCCGGAACCCTCACGCTCACCGGGGGCGCCGGCGGCATGGGCGGCGCACAGCCCCTCGCCGTCACCTTGAACGAGGGCGCCGTGCTGATCGTCGACGTCGATCAGTCGCGCCTGGCCCGCCGTGTCGAGCACGGCTACCTCGACGAGTACACGAGGGACCTGGATGCCGCCGTCGCCCGCGTCATGGCCGCCCGCGCGGCGGGTTCGGCACTCTCGGTGGGCGTCGTCGGCAACGCTGCCGAGGTCTTCCCCGAGCTGCTGCGACGCACGCGCGCCGGCGAGATCGCGATCGACGTCGTCACCGATCAGACGAGCGCTCACGACCCGCTCGCATACCTCCCCGTCGGGGTGGCGTTCGAGGATTGGAAGCGGGCGGCATCCGCAGACCCGGAGGAGTTCACCCGGCGCGCTCGCGCGTCGATGGCGGCGCAGGTGGCCGCGATGGTCGCCTTCCAGGACGAGGGCGCGGCCGTCTTCGACTACGGCAACTCGATCCGTCGCGAGGCGCAGCTCGGTGGCTTCGAGCGGGCGTTCGCCTTCCCCGGGTTCGTGCCCGCCTACATCCGCCCGCAGTTCGAGGAGGGCCGCGGACCCTTCCGCTGGGCGGCGCTGTCGGGTGACCCCGAGGACATCTACAGGACCGACCGCGCGATCGCCGAGCTGTTCCCGCACGACACAGCGCTGCACCGGTGGCTCGACAAGGCGCGCGAGAAGGTGCACTTCGAGGGCCTGCCGGCGCGGATCTGCTGGCTCGGCTACCAGGAGCGTCACCTCGCCGGGCTGAGATTCAACGAGATGGTCGCCTCGGGTGAGCTGAAGGCGCCGATCGTCATCGGCCGTGACCACCTCGACTCCGGCTCGGTCGCCTCGCCTTACCGGGAGACCGAGGCGATGAAGGACGGGTCGGATGCCGTCGCCGACTGGCCGCTGCTGAACGCCCTGCTGAACACGGCGTCGGGCGCCTCGTGGGTGTCGCTGCACCACGGCGGCGGCGTCGGGATCGGCCGGTCGATCCACGCCGGCCAGGTGACGGTCGCCGACGGCACCTCGCTTGCCGCCGAGAAGCTCGCGCGCGTGCTCACGAACGACCCCGGCACGGGCGTCATGCGGCACGTGGATGCCGGATACGAGCACGCCCGCGAGATCGCCCGGGAGCGGGGGCTCACGGTCCCGATGGCTGCGGTGGCTCCGGTGGTTCCGGTGGCTCCGGTCGAGCCGCGATGAGCGTCGCCGCTCTGCTGGCTCAGATCGCGGACATCGGCCGTGATCCGGTGCGCGGCGGGTACTCCCGGCACTTGTTCGACGATGCCGACCTCGCCCTCCGGGCCTGGTTCGCCGCCCACGCGGAAAGCCTCGGGCTGCGGGTCGAGACCGACGCGAACGCGAACGTGTGGGCGAGGTGGGATGCCGGCTCCGGCCCCGCCGTCGTGACCGGCAGCCACCTCGACTCGGTGCCCGGCGGCGGCGCCTACGACGGCCCGCTCGGGGTCGTCTCGGCGCTCGAGGCCGTGCGGACGCTGAGGCAAGAGGGCTTCGTGCCGAACCGTCCGATCGTCGTCGCCGTCTTCGCAGAGGAGGAGGGCTCACGGTTCAACGCGCCGTGCCTCGGCTCGCGCCTGCTCGTCGGGGAAACGTCCCCGGCAGCCCTTGCCGAGCGGACGGATGCCGCGGGCGCGCGCTTCTGCGACGTCGTCGCCGCCGCCGGCTTCGACTCCGCCGCGATGGGCGCCGATCCGGAGCGGCTCGCCGGCATCGGCGCGTTCGTCGAGCTGCACGTCGAGCAAGGCCTGGACCTCGCAGAACGCGACGCGCCGCTCGCGGTCGCGACCGCGATCCTCGCGCACGGGCGGTGGCGGGCGACGTTCACGGGCGAGGGCAACCACGCCGGGACGACGCCCATGAGCGGCCGCCGAGACCCTGTCGTCGCGGCGGCATCCGCCGTCCTTGCAGTGCAGGGCGAGGCCGCAGCAGCCGCGGAGGCGAGCGCGCGCGGCACTGTCGGGCGCATCGAGGCCGTTCCCGGCGGCTCGAACGTGATCGCGTCGCGCGCGGACGTGTGGATCGACCTGCGCACCGATCACGACGCCGACCTCGCGGCGCTCTGGGAGCGGATCGCGCGGCGGCTGGAGGAGATCGCCGCGGCCCAAGGCTGCGATCTCGCGGTGGTGCGGGAGTCGTACACGCCCCGCGTCGACTTCGACCCGGGGCTCGCGGTGCGGGTCGGGGCCGCGCTTGCAGCGGCCGGTGGACGTGATGTCCCCGCGATCCCGACAGGGGCGGGGCACGACGCCGGCATCCTCGCTGCCCACGTGCCGACCGCGATGATCTTCGTCCGCAACCCCACGGGCGTCTCGCACGCCCCCGGCGAGGCGCTTGACGACGCGGACGCAGAGGTCGGCGTCGCGGGGCTCGTGGCGGTGCTGCGCGACCTGGCGGGGGAGCCGGCATGAAAGGAACAGGCGGCGCCGCGGTGTTCGCGTGTGCGCAGCTCGTGACCGGGCGCAAGGTGCTCCGGGACGTCGTCGTCGAGGTCTCGGGCGGCGTCCTCACCCGCATCGGGACCGACCCGGCACCGGGCGCTGCGGTGCGGCTCGGCACGGTCGTCCCCGGCATCCGCAACGCGCACTCGCACGCGTTCCACCGCCTGCTGCGCGGGCGCACGCACGTGGGCGGTGGGGACTTCTGGCGCTGGCGCGAGGCGATGTACGCCGCCGCGGCCGAGCTCACCCCCGACCGGTACGAGCGGCTGGCGACCGAGGTGTACCGAGAGATGCGGGATGCCGGCTACACCAGCGTCAGCGAGTTCCACTACGTGCACCACCGCCAGGGCGGCACGCCGTATGCCGACCACGACATGGAACGCGCGCTCGCAGCCGCGGCCCGCGTGGCGGGCATCCGGCTGGTGCTGCTGGATGCCTGCTATCTCAGCGGCGGCATCGGCGAACCGCTGCGCGGCGTGCAGCAGCGGTTCGGCGACGGCACCGCCCGCGCCTGGCTCGATCGGTGGCATCGGTTGCGCGAGGCGCTCGCGCCGGACGCCGACCGGCCGGGGGAGCCCGGCGTCGTCGTGGGCGCTGCCGTGCACTCGGTGCGCGCCGTTGCGCGCGACGCGCTCGCCGAGATCGCGGCGGGGCTGCCCGGCGAAACGCCCCTGCACGTCCACGTCTCCGAGCAGCCCGCCGAGAACGAGGCCTGCCTGCGCGCGTACGGCCTCACCCCCACCGGCCTGCTGGCAGAGAGCGGCCTGCTCGCCGAGCGCACATCGCTCGTGCACGCGACGCATCTCACGGAGGCCGACATCGCCCTGATCGCGGATGCCGCCGCGACCGTCGTCATGTGCCCCACGACCGAGGCCGACCTCGGCGACGGGATCGGACCGGCGCCCGAGCTGGCGGCGGCAGGCGTTCCGCTGCGGATCGGCTCTGACCAGCACGCGGTCATCGACCCGTGGGAGGAGCTGGCCCGGCTCGAGTCGGACCAGCGCCTTCGGCTCGGCCGCCGGGGCGTTTTCACCCCCGCGCAGCTGTGGGCTGCCGGTGGCGGCGCGCTGGAGATCGGGCAGCCGTTCGACGCCGTGGAGCTCGACACGGAGACGTCGCGTACGCGCGGCGCCGATGCGTGGCAGCTGCCGCTCGTCGCTCGATCGGGCGACGTCCGTGCGACGATCGTCGGCGGGATCGTGCACCGCGCGGATGCCGGCTCGCTCGCCGCGGAGGTGCACGCATGATCCGGATCGAGAACATCGCGGAGCTGACCACCAACGTCCCGGACGCCGGGGAGCCGGGCGACCGGTGCGGCACCGTTCGCGACGCGGTCGTGCTCATCGACGGCGAGCGGATCGCCTGGGCGGGCCCGGCTGCCGCCGCGCCGCCGGCCCGCGACGATGACGAGATCGTCGACGCCCGCGGACGAGCCGTCATCCCGGGCTTCGTCGACAGCCACACGCACCTCGTCTTCGGTGGCGACCGCGCCGACGAGTTCGCCGCGCGCATGACCGGCGTGCCGTATGCCGCCGGAGGCATACGCCGTACGGTCGAGGCCACGCGCGCGGCATCCGACGACGAACTGCGCAACCGCCTCGCCGGATTCGTCGCCGAGCTGCACGTGCAGGGCACGACGACGTTCGAGATCAAGACCGGCTACGACCTGACCGTTCCCGGTGAGGCGCGGCTCGCGACTCTCGCGGCCGAGGTCACCGACGAGGTCACCTTTCTCGGCGCGCACGTCGTGCCCGCCGAATACGCCGACCGCCGTGAAGCGTACCTCGACCTCGTCTGCGGCCCCATGCTCGCCGCGGTCGCCGGGCACGCGCGCTGGATCGACGTCTTCTGCGAGACCGGCGCCTTCGCGCCGGCCGAGGCGGAGCGGGTCCTGCGCGCCGGAATCGCGGCGGGGCTACGCCCGCGGGTGCACGGCAATCAGCTCGGCCCGGGAGAGGGGGTCCGGCTCGCGGTCGCGCTCGGCGCGGCATGCGTCGACCACTGCACGTACCTGACCGATGCCGACGTCGCCGCCCTCGCCGCGAGTGACACGGTCGCGACGCTGCTGCCGGGCGTCGAGTTCTCGACGAAGCACCCGTACCCGAACGCGCGGCGCCTCATCGACGCGGGTGTCACGGTGGCGCTCGCGAGCGACTGCAACCCCGGCACGAGCTTCACCAGCTCGATGCCGCTCATGATCGCGCTCGCCGTGCGCGAGCTGGGGATGACGCCGTCGGAGGCGGTGTGGGCCGCGACCGCCGGGGGCGCCCGCGCCCTCGAGCGCACCGACGTCGGGCACCTCGGCGCCGGCGCGCGAGCCGATCTCGTCGTCCTCGACGCGCCGACGCGCACGCATCTCGCCTACCGCCCCGGCGTGCCGCTCGTGCACGAAATCTTCCTCGGCGGGCGACGAGTCTGACGGCGGGGCGTCGTTGCTCAGCGGGGGCTGTCGAAGTGCCAGGACGTCGGGGGGATCGCGGATGCGACGTCCCAGTCGTCCTCGTCCTCCCAGTGGAAGGTCGCGACGGCGCACGTCGGCATCTGCCCGATCCCGCCGCCCGAGAGCCGAGACGCGAGGAAGGTCATGCCGGGGTCGTGCGCGACGATCGCGACCGCCGGAACGTGCCGCCGCACCGCGGCATCCAGCAGCGCCGACGCGGGAGCACCGTAGAGCCGGGCGTCGAGTTCGGGCTCGAGGCCGAGGGCGACGCCGAAGTATTCTGCCGTCGTGCGGGCGCGCAGCGCCGTCGACGACAGCAGCGCGTCGACTCGCAGCCCCGTCGCTGCGAGGCGGCGGGCGAGCGTGGGCGCGTCGCCGCGCCCGCGAGCGTTCAGCGGCCGGTCGTGGTCGTCGAGGCGTGCATCGCCCCAGTCGCTCTTGGCGTGGCGGATGAGAACGAGGGTGGTCATCAGCCGACGTACACCCAGGCGTCGCGACCGCTGCCGAGAGTCACCGAGATGCGCCGGTACATCGCGACCTCGAACGAGTCGGCGGCGTCGAGCTCGGACTGCGTGACGTGCAGCGCCCGGCCCAGCACCTTGTCGAGGGGGCTGCCGGTCGCGCGCACGACGGGGTGAACCGACTTCCCCGAGACATCGACGATGCGCTGGTCGGAGACCTCCGCATAGTCGGTCGTGTAGCCCGGAAGACTGTCGGGCTCGCCCGCGAGAAGACGTCCGAACGTGTCGAGCTGCACCTCGGCGTATTGCAGTATGCCGTAGCTGAACAGCAGTTGATCGGCCGGTCCCTCATGCACCTCTCCACGGTACTGCGGGGCCGTGGAGAGGACCAGAGTCAGCCCAGCAGAGCGTGCGCGACGGTGAAGATCGCGACCCCTGCCAGCGCGCCGACGATCGTGCCGTTGAGCCGGATGTACTGCAGGTCGCGGCCCACCATGAGCTCGATCTTCTCGGTGGTCTCCGCCGGGTCCCATCGCTCGACGGTGTCGGTGACGATCGAGGCGATGTCGTGGCGGTAGCGGTCGACGAGGAACACGGCCGTGTCCGCGATGCGCGCGTCGATGCGCTGTTGCAGCGCGGGGTCGGTCGACAGGCGCTCGCCGACCTCGATGAGCGCGGCGACGGCCCGGCGACGCAGCGCGCTGTCGGGGTCGGCGAGGCTTCGCAGTAGCCCCGCCTTCGCGGAGTTCCACGCCTCGGCGGCGAGCTGGCGCACCCGGGGGCTGTCGAACACGGCGCTCTTGGCCTCTTCGAGGCGTGCGATCGTCGCCGGGTCGTGCTGCAGACTGCCGGCCAGCCGCGCCAGATAGCGGTCGATCGCGTGCCGCGCGGGATGCTCGGGCTCGCGCTGGATGGCACGGACGAACGCGACCGCCTCGTGGTAGACGGTGTCGTCGACCAGACGCATCGCGACCGACGGCACCCACGAGGGCAGCCGGCGGGAGACGAGCCCCGAGAACGCCTCCCGGCCCGACTGCAGCCACGTCGAGACGCTGTCGATCGCGAGGTCGACGGCGCCGTGATGCGCCCCGGCATCCACGACCTGCTCGAGCCAGCCGCCGATCGTCGGCGCCCACTGCGGATCGAGGAGGTGCTCGCGCGCGAGGTCGCTGATGAGGTCCTGCACCTCGTCGTCGCTCAGGGTGTTCAGGATGCCGGTGGCCATCGCCGACGCCTCACGCGAGATCGTCTCGGCGTGCGCGGGGTCGCGCAGCCAGGCGCCCGCCGTCGCGGCGATCGCGCTCGACTCGAGCTTGGTGCGCACGACGTCGGCGGCGAGGAAGTTGGTCTCGATGAACTCCCCGAGGCTGCGGCCGATCTCGTCCTTGCGCTGGGGGATGATCGCGGTGTGCGGGATGGGAAGGCCGAGGGGGTGGCGGAACAGCGCCGTGACGGCGAACCAGTCGGCGAGGGCGCCGACCATGCCGCCCTCGGCGGCCGCGCGCAGGTACGCCATCGCGGGGTAGCTTTCCTGCGTCAGGAAGGCGATCACGAACAGCACCGCCATGAGGACGAGCGCACCGAGGGCGACGACCTTCATGGTCCGCAGAGAGCGCCGCCGCTTCTGATCGGCGGGGCTCAGCAGCGCAGTGGGCGTCCTCGGCATCCTCCCAGTCTCGCATGACGTCGCGGGCGCGGGCGTATCCTTGCCGCGTGATCGACGACATCAAGAAGCGCGCCCTGCACCGCACGAGCATCCTTGAGGGGCAGGTGCGGGGGCTGAAGAAGATGATCGAGAACGAGGACTACTGCATGGACGTCATCGCGCAGTCCCGGGCGATCCAGAAGGCGCTGGCGTCGCTGGACCGCCTGCTGGTCGAGAACCACCTGCGCACGCACGTCGCGCACATGTTCGAGCACGGCGGCGCCGAGCGCGAGCGGGCCGTCGAGGAACTGCTGAAGGCGTTCGAGTTCGACGGGCGCTGACGCCGCGGCATCCCGCTCACACCGGAATGAGCGTCACGTGCTCGCGATCGTCGGGAGAGAGCGCGAGCCGCAGCCTCGCGTCGAAGGTCGCAAGATGCAATCCGGCCCGGACGGCGAGGTTGAGCAGATGGAAGTCGGTCACCTGGCGGAACCCGACGAGGGAGCCGAGGTCCAGGTGCGGGTGTGCCAAGGACGAGTCATCCAGGACGAATCGGTGTCCGGGAGCGTGGCGGATGGTATTCAATGCGGCGATGGCTTCGACGGGCGGGGTCTCCTCGCCCGAAACCGCAGGGTTGCTGAGAAGCCGGACGAACGCCGTTTCGGTCATCGGGGTGGTGGCCCAGACCTCGACCGCTGAGAACCAGTTCCGAGCCCGATGGTGGTGGACATGCCGCGGATCGTAGAGCGCGAGCAACACGTTGACATCGAGCAGATAGCCATCACTCATCGCGCTCATTCATCGCGCTGTGCAGCGACCAGGTCGTCAGTGATCACGTGTGCGGGGTTCCGCGGGACGCGTACGGGAAAACCGGAGACGGTCTCGGTGGATGCCGTGGGTCGCAGCCCGCGCAGGGCGAGCTCCGAGACCGCAGCGCCCAGCGAGACCGTACGCTGGGCGGCCAGTGCCCGGGCTGCCCGGAGCACGACATCGTCGATATCCAGGGTGGTGCGCATGGCATCCATGCTACCCGCATGACCACATCACCGCATCACCGCATCAAACGATGAAGCGCCCCGGTTCGATACCCGTCGCGCTGTCGAAAGTGGCTGGCGCTGTCCATTGTTCGGGCGCGGATGCCGAAAACGACAGCGCGAGGCCCGGCTCAGCCTCTGTCGCCCCGGTAGCCGAGCGCGTCGAGGGCGGCGTGCACGGTGTGTGCGACGAGAGCCTCGTCGATCGGCGGCAGGCCGGGCATCACGACGCGCATGACGAGCGGGCCGGTCAGCAGATCCGCGATCCACGAGGCATCCGCGCCGGGGGAGATCTCGCCGCGGATTGCAGCTCGATCCAGGATGACGTGCGTGAAGGCGCGGCGCGGGGCGAGGTAGCCGTCGACGAACGGCTGGACGCGCTCCGGATGCGCGCCGAGGTCGCTGATCCACCCGGCGAACCCCCTCGCGACGATGGGATCAGTGAACAACAGTTGCTGGCGGCGCTGCACTTCGCGCAGATCGCCCGCCAGGGACCCTGTGTCGATGTCGGCGTCGAGCCCGTGGCGGGATGCCAGGATGCGCGGCACCACGTCGGCGATGTCGCGGAACCGGCGGTAGAAGGCGGGCTTGTTGCTGCTTGCGCGCGCGACGACATCGTCGACCGTGACGCGCGCGTACCCCTTCTCGACGATCAGCGCGGCGACGGCATCCATGATCGCTTGATCCACGTCGGCCTTGCGCGGACGTCCGGTGCGAGTCATAGTGTTACTGATAGTAACGAAAGACGCGAGCGGCAGTGAGCGACACGACGGGGGAGCCATGTACAAACGGATCGTGCGCGCGAAGGTGCGGGCCGTCTTCGACCGGATCAACGAGGGCGACTACCGGCCCATGGTCGACGGACTCGCGTCGGAGTTCGAGTACGTCTTCCACGGCGAGCACGCGCTCGGCGGACGGCGCACCTCGAAGGAGGCGATGGTTCGCTGGTGGGAGCGGACGCTGCGGCTGCTCCCCGGCGCGCGGTTCGACATCGGTGAGATCCTGGTGAACGGCGGGCCGGGACGCACCCGCGTGGCGCTGCGTTCGCGCGTGACGGGCACGTTGCCCGGCGGCGTCGCCTACGAGAACACGGTGTTCCAGTTCCTCACCCTCTCGTGGGGCAGGGTCACCTCGGTCGAGACGATCGAAGACCTGCAGGTGCTCGAGCGCGCCCTGCGCGCCGTCGCCGCGGCCGGCGTCGAGGAGGCACTTGCGCCGCCGATCGAGTAGGGGCCGGCTGGCTGCGGCGAGACCGCGGCATCCGGAGCCGGGCGCTCGCGCTGTCGAATGTTGCTCGCGCTGCGCAGTTTTGGGGCGCGGATGCCGAGAACGACAGCGCGAGGGAGAGGCTCGCGGGGCGAGGCGCGGGCGGCCGCGCGTCAGCCCGAGACCGGCCCCAGCCACGCCGAGGCGACGGTCGCGTGCGTCGACTCGGGGTCGGAGGGGTGGAACATCCCGGCCAGCACGTCGCGGTACAGCCGGCTCAGCTCGCTGTGGGTGAAGTACGACGACCCGCCGGCGACGAGCATCGCCTCGTCGACGATCTGCTTCGCGGCGACGACGGCGCGGTGCTTGAGGCCCGCGAGCTTCGCGAACCAGAGTCCGCCGTGATCGGCGAGCGCGTCGACGTCGCGGGCGAGGGCCTCGAGCTGGGGCACGAGCCCGTCGTAGGCGAGCGCCATGTCGGCGATACGCCAGCGGATGTCCGGGTCGTCGCTGTAGGGGAGCCCCGTCTTCTTCGACGTGCGGGCCTTCGCGGCCGTCACCGCGAGGTCGAGCGCACGTCGCGCGAGACCGGTGTAGACGGATGCCAGCAGGATCTCGAACACGCTGAAGATTCCGAACACGATGGGATCGGGGTTCGGGCCCGGGTCGACGCGGCGGACGACGCGATCCGCGCTGGCGGTGACGCCGCGCAGCTCGGTCGTGCGCGACTGCGTGCCGCGCATGCCGAGGGTGTCCCAGTCGTCGCGGGTGATGACGGCATCCGTGCGCGGGGCGAACGCGTAGACCATCTTCGGCGCGTCGGGGGAGGTGATATCGAGGCCGTGCAGCCCGAGCTGGGTCCAGACCGGGCCGAGCGAGGTGAAGATCTTCGTCCCCGCGAAGGTGTATCCGCCGTCGCCCGTCGGCACGGCATCGGTGTCGCTGCCGAACAGCACGAGGTCGTTGCCCGCCTCGCTGATGCCGAACGCGAACACCTCGCCGGCTGCCGCGCCCTCGAGCACGAACCGCAGGTCGTCGATGCCGCGATCGGCGAGCACGTTCGCGACACCCGTCCAGACGAGGTGCATGTTCACCGCGAGGGCCGTCGCGGGCGCAGCACCCGCCAATCGCTGCTGCAGCACGGCGACCTCCGCGAGCCCGAGGCCCGCACCCCCGAGATCTTCGGGCACGAGAACGGCGAGGTACCCGGCATCCTTCAGCTCGGCGAGATCCTCGTCGGGGAAGGCGTTGTCGCGATCGACGTCCGCGGCGCGCGAGCGGATGCGTTCCAGCAGGTCGTCGGGAAGATGGGCGGCGGGGTCGAAGGCGCGGGGATTGCTCACCTCTCCATCCTGCCTCGCCTCCCGGCCTCGGGGACTTCCTGGCTGTTACGCCGGGGCCGAGGTCGCGCCGCGCTTCGGGCGGCAGTCGTGGCCTCCTCGGCCCGCGCGAGGCGACCACGACTGCCACGTGAACGAGGGCTCGGCTGTGGGACATCCTCTCGCATGGCAGTAGTGGCCGGATGCCTCACGGCGAGGCGACCACGACTGCCACGCCAAGCAACCCGCCGCGCGCACACGCGCAACCCAGGGTCGGGGGCAGGATGGTGGTCATGATCTCGACCGAGCTCGCCGCAGCCCTCCGTGACGCGGGGCTGGTGTGGCATCCGGCTTCCGGTGACCGGTTCCAGCTCGACGAGCCCGAGTTCGAGGCGGACGTCTTCACCGTGAGCGAGATGACGATCGAGCCGCGCAGCTACCCGACCGGGGTGATTCTCGCGTTCAACGGCACGAACGAGTGGGCGCTCGACTCGGTCGCGCTCGAGGACGCGCTGTGGCTGCCGCGCGAAGACCAGCTGCGCGAGCTGTTGCGCGGCGCGTTCCGCTCGCTCACGCGGCTCGCCGACACGCACCGCGTCGAGATCTCGCTGGGTGGCCAGGACCGCGTGTTCGAGCATCCGGAGCCGGCGGATGCCTACGCGCTCGCCGTCCTCGAGCTGTTGCGCCGTCTCGCGTGAGGGCCCGGAGGCTTTCAGCCGAGCGCGGCGGCGAGGTGGCGCAGCGTGTCTTCCGGCAGGTCACGGTGCGGTGAGTGCCCGGCGCCGGTGACGACCGAGACCGTCACGACGGGGTTGCGCGCGACCTCCTCCGCGACGGAGCCCGTGAAGATCGAGTCGACGGTCGGGTCGCTCGCGATGACGTGGGTCGGCACCCGCAGGCGCGCGGCGTCGCCGCGGACGTCCCAGGGGGTGTTCTGCTCGCTCGTCTGCTCGACCGCCCAGCGGCTCGCCTGCCGCGTCGCGAGGGCCTTGAGCTCGACGTCGTGCGGATGCCAGAGCGGGTGCGCGGCCCGCACGGCGGTCTCCGACGGGTCGGCGAAGGCGAGATCCTGGCCTGCGCGGACGGCGTTGCGGTCCTCGTCGCCGAGGTGGATGCCCGGGTCTATCAGCACGAGCCGTCGCGCCCAGTCCGCAGCGCCTGCGCTTGCGACGGTGGCCGCGGCGCCGCCGAGGGAATGGCCGATCACGAGGTCCCACGGCTCGCCACCCGGCGCGGGGATGTGCGAGAGGTCCGCGGCGTAGGCGGCGATCGTGTAGTCCAGGACGCGCGGGGCGGTGCCGTGGCCGCGCAAGTCGACGGCAGTGGCATGCCAGCCGGCATCCGCGAGCCACGTTCCGAAGCGCCACATGAGCGCGCCGTTTGAGCCGAGACCGTGGACGAGAAGAGCCCGCTGCGCGGCGCGCGGCGAACCCCACGCGAGGGTGGGCAGGACGACGGGGGAGAGCATGGGGCTCAGTCTAGGAGCCGGTGCAGGAGCCGTGCCGCGCGGCATCCAGCCCGTTCAGGTGGTCCGCACGGTGGGCTCGGCGGACTCGGTGGGCCCCGTGTCGGGGATCGGGCTCGCGTCGCGGCCCCCCAGATCGGGGAATCCGCGCACGAAGAGGGCGGCGACCAGGGCGCCGGCGAGGGCGAAGCCCGCAGCGGCGGCGAACGCTCCGCCGGGGCCCGCCCCGTCGATGAGGAAGCCGGCGACCGCCGAGCCCAGGGCCGCCCCGACCAGCTGCCCGGTGCCGATCCAGCCGTACGCCTCGGCGGTCTCGCTGAACGTGACCGACGCCGAGGTCATGGTGAACATCGCGGCCAGGGCGGGGGCGATGCCGATTCCCGCGGTGACCAGGCAGAGGCCGACCCACCACGGGGTCATCGCCGTGATCTCTCCGACGAAGAGCAGTGCGGCCGACAGCCCCGCCGCGACGATGGCGAGGCGCCGGGCCATCGCCCACGGTCCGATCGGGAGATGTCCGAACGCGAGCCCTCCCGTGAGGCTGCCGACCGAGAAGACGGCCAGGACGAGCCCCGCCTCGATCCCACTGTGGCCGAAGCTCGCCACCACGGCGGCCTCGACGGCGCAGCACGCTCCGATCAACAGAAGACCGATGACCGTTGCCAGCGTGACGACGGGCCTGCCGAGCACCGAGCCGAGGGCACGACGGCTGCGCGGGATGCGCACGCGCCCGACTTCGGGCGAGAGGATGAACCAGGCGCCCCCGGCCACGAGGATCGCGACGATCAGCAGCAGCGCCGCCACCGTGCCCGCCTGCGTCGCGACGAGGGTGATGACGACGGGCGCGAGAATCCAGATGATCTCCTGCAGGCTCGCGTCCAGTGAGAACAGCGCGTTCAGCTCCTTCGCGCCCACGAGAGTCGGATAGATCGTGCGGACGGCGGGCTGGACGGGCGGCGCCGAGAGCCCCGCGACCAGGCCCAGGGCCATGGAGCCGGCGAGACTCGTCGGCGCGATCGCGAGGGTGAGCAGGGCCGCAGCGCACACGGCGGTCGTGACGGCCAGCACGCGGCGGATGCCCCAGACGCCCATCCACCGGCTCGTGATCGGCCCCGACACCGACTGCCCGATCGAGGCGGTGGCGAGCACGAGCCCCGCCGACGCGTACGAGCCGGTCTGCTGCGCGACATGGAGCAGCACCGCGAGGCTCGTCATGCCCTGGGGGAAGCGTGCTGTCAGCTGCGCGGCGATGATACGGGCGACGCCGTGGGCGCGCAGCAGTTCCTGATATCCCGGCACTCCTCCACGCTATCGACACGCCGAGACACGCGCGTGACACGCCGAGGGGCGGTATCCCCAGAAATCCCGATGTCGGAGCCCCCGCGTAGATTCGCCGCTGTGGACAGGTTCGGGCGTCGGCTTCCGAAACGGCCGGGATTCAGGGGTTTTGCAGGTTCTTGTTCATCCGGTGACCTGTGGATGAAACGGTGGACAAGATGTGTTGTACCTGGGGAGGCGCGGTGCAAAACTACACGGATGTAACTACTAGCCCTTGTGGTGCGCGCCGATGTCTGCACCTATATGTAGTATTGGTGTCCCGGCGGACGGATGCCGGGCATCACGCTGAAACACCAAGCTGACACACCAGGCTGGAACCGAGGGGAGAACGGATCGACATGGCAATCACGGTCTACACGAAGCCGTCGTGCGTGCAGTGCAACGCGACGTACCGGGCACTGGACTCGAAGGGCATCGACTACGAGGTCCTCGACCTGTCCGAAGACCCCGCTGCTCTCGAGCACGTGAAGTCGCTCGGGTACCTGCAGGCACCGGTCGTCGTCACCGACGAGGACCACTGGTCGGGCTTCCGGCCCGACAAGATCGACGAGCTGGCATCCCGCCTCTGATCTCGACACACCGCTCCTGACGGTGCGGCACTCGATCGCCGAAAGATGAGTGAGAGGGGGCTGACGTGCTGACAGCAACCGAGGCGCCGCTGCTCGTCTACTTCTCGAGCGTCTCGGGCAACACGGCGAGATTCGTCGAGAGGCTCGGGATGCCGGCGGTGCGCATCCCGCTCCACCCCTCCGACCCCGCCATCGAGGTGGACGAGCCGTTCGTGCTCGTCACCCCGACCTACGGGGGAGGGCAGGGGCGCGGCGAGGAGAAGGGCGCCGTCCCCAAGCAGGTGATCCGCTTCCTCAACGACGAGAAGAACCGGCGCCTGATCCGCGGAGTGATCTCCGCAGGCAATACCAACTTCGGCGAGCACTTCTGCGTCGCCGGCGACATCATCAGCCGCAAGTGCCACGTGCCGCACCTGTACAAGCTGGAACTGTTCGGCACGCAGGACGATGTCGATCGGGTGACCGACGGATTGGAACGATGGTGGAAGCTGCAGTGACTCAGGCGACCTTCAAGAGCGACGCGCGATTCGAGGGCCTCGACTACCACGCCCTCAACGCGATGCTGAATCTGTACGGCGAGGACGGTGAGATCCAGTTCGACGCCGACAAGCGCGCCGCGCGCGAGTACTTCCTGCAGCACGTCAACCAGAACACGGTGTTCTTCCACTCGCTGCGCGAGCGCCTCGACTACCTCGTCGAGAAGCAGTACTACGAAGGCGCGGTGCTCGAGAAGTATCCGTTCGAGTTCATCCAGCACCTCAACGACCGCGCGTATGCGGCGAAGTTCCGCTTCGAGACCTTCCTCGGCGCGTTCAAGTACTACACGAGCTACACGCTGAAGACCTTCGACGGCAAGCGTTACCTGGAGCGATTCGAGGACCGCGTCGTCATGACGGCGCTGGGCCTCGCCGACGGCGACCAGCAGCTCGCCGAGAAGCTCGTCGACGAGATCATCGCGGGCCGCTTCCAGCCCGCCACTCCCACCTTCCTCAACACCGGCAAGGCGCAGCGCGGCGAGCTCGTCAGCTGCTTCCTGCTGCGCATCGAGGACAACATGGAGTCGATCGCCCGCGGCATCAACTCCGCCCTGCAGCTGTCCAAGCGCGGCGGCGGGGTGGCGCTGCTGCTCTCGAACATCCGGGAGTCCGGGGCGCCGATCAAGCAGATCGAGAACCAGTCCAGCGGCATCATCCCCGTCATGAAGCTGCTCGAAGACAGCTTCAGCTACGCGAACCAGCTGGGCGCTCGCCAGGGAGCCGGGGCGGTGTACCTGTCGGCGCACCACCCCGACATCATGCGCTTCCTCGACACCAAGCGCGAGAACGCCGACGAGAAGATCCGCATCAAGACGCTCTCCCTGGGTGTCGTCGTGCCTGACATCACCTTCGAGCTCGCGAAGAACGGCGAGGACATGTACCTGTTCTCGCCGTATGACGTCGAGCGCGTCTACGGTGTGCCGTTCGGCGATATCTCGGTCACCGAGAAGTACCGCGAGATGGTCGACGACGCGCGCATCAAGAAGACGAAGATCAAGGCGCGCGACTTCTTCCAGACCCTCGCCGAGATCCAGTTCGAGTCGGGCTATCCCTACATCATGTTCGAGGACACGGTGAACCGGGCCAACCCCATCAAGGGCCGGATCAACATGTCGAACCTGTGCAGCGAGATCCTGCAGGTGAACACCCCGACGACGTACAACGAGGACCTCTCCTACGCCCAGATCGGCAAGGACATCTCCTGCAACCTGGGGTCGATGAACATCGCCCTCGCGATGGACGGCAAGGATCTCGCGGGCACCGTGGAGACGTCGATCCGTGCCCTCACGGCAGTCAGCGACCAGAGCCACATCCGCTCGGTCCGCTCGATCGAAGACGGCAACGACCGCTCGCACGCGATCGGCCTCGGCCAGATGAACCTGCACGGCTACCTCGCGCGCGAGCACGTGTACTACGGGTCGGAGGAGGGCCTGGACTTCACGAACATCTACTTCTACACGGTGCTGTTCCACGCGCTGCGCGCCTCGAACCGGATCGCGATCGAGCGCGGAACCGCCTTCGACGGGTTCGCCGACTCGACGTACGCGTCGGGGGAGTTCTTCGACAAGTACACGGATGCCGCGTGGGAGCCCCAGACGGAGAAGGTCACCGAGCTGTTCGCCGGCATCCACATCCCGACGCAGGACGACTGGCGTGAGCTGAAGGCATCCATCCAGGAGCACGGCATCTACAACCAGAACCTGCAGGCCGTACCGCCGACCGGGTCGATCTCGTACATCAACAACTCGACGAGCTCGATCCACCCGATCGCCTCGAAGATCGAGATCCGCAAGGAAGGCAAGATCGGCCGCGTCTACTACCCGGCGCCGTTCATGACGAACGAGAACCTGGAGTACTACCAGGACGCGTACGAGATCGGCTACGAGAAGGTCATCGACACGTACGCCGCCGCGACGCAGCACGTCGACCAGGGTCTGTCGCTGACGCTGTTCTTCAAGGACACCGCCACGACGCGCGACATCAACAAAGCCCAGATCTACGCGTGGCGCAAGGGCATCAAGACGATCTATTACATCCGCCTGCGGCAGATGGCGCTCGAGGGCACGGAGCTCGACACGTGCGTCAGCTGCACGCTGTGACTCTCAAGGACTGACATGACTCCCGAACGTTTGAAGCTCGTCGACCAGGTGCAGGCGATCAACTGGAACCGCATCCAGGACGACAAGGACCTCGAGGTGTGGAACCGCCTCGTGAACAACTTCTGGCTGCCGGAGAAGGTGCCGCTGTCCAACGACGTGCAGTCGTGGGCGACGCTGACGCCGCAGGAGCAGACCACGACGATGCGGGTGTTCACGGGGTTGACGCTGCTGGACACGATCCAGGGGACGGTCGGTGCGGTCTCGCTCATTCCGGACGCGATCACGCCGCACGAGGAGGCGGTGTACACGAACATCGCGTTCATGGAGTCGGTGCACGCGAAGAGTTATTCGTCGATCTTCTCGACGCTGTGCTCGACGCCGGAGATCGACGATGCGTTCCGCTGGTCGGTGGAGAACCCGAACCTTCAGCGCAAAGCCCACATCGTCATGGACTACTACCGTGGCGACGAGCCCCTCAAGCGCAAGGTCGCCTCGACGCTGCTGGAGTCGTTCCTGTTCTACTCGGGCTTCTACCTGCCGCTGTACTGGTCGTCCAAGGCGAAGCTCACGAACACGGCCGACATCATCCGGCTCATCATCCGCGACGAGGCCGTGCACGGCTACTACATCGGCTACAAGTACCAGCGCGGGCTCGAGACCCTCACGGCCGAGAAGCGCGAGGAGCTCAAGGACTACACGTTCAGCCTGCTCTACGACCTCTACGACAACGAGGTCGAGTACACGCAGGACCTCTACGACGAGGTGGGCCTCACGGAGGACGTGAAGAAGTTCCTCCACTACAACGCGAACAAGGCCCTGATGAACCTCGGCTACGAGGCGATGTTCCCGAAGTCGGTGACCGACGTGAACCCGGCGATCCTCTCCGCGCTCTCCCCGAACGCGGACGAGAACCACGACTTCTTCTCCGGCTCCGGCTCCTCCTACGTCATCGGCAAGGCCGTGAACACGGAGGACGAGGACTGGGACTTCTGAGCCGACGGCGATGGAGGGCGTCGGGATGGGCTCGGTCCCGGACTGGGTCGTCGCGGTCGTCACGCTGCTCGCCCTCCTCGCCGCGGTGTGGGCGGGGGTCACGTCGAAGCGGCTCGTCGACGTCGAGAACAAGCGGGACGCCGCCGCGGAGGCGCGGCGCGTCCGCGAGCAGGCGAGCCGGATCTCCGCCTGGATGGTGCTGACCTGGGAGCGCGCGGAGGACGCGCGCGGGCGGGATGCCGCCAGGCGGTCGACGAAGGGGATCGTGCTGCACAACGGCTCGACCGCGCCCGTGTACCGCGTCGCCGTCGAGAGCAGGATGTCCTCGGGCGTGCCGGCGCGGCCGGTGTCGCTGACGGTCCTGCCGCCGGGCACCTTCGCCGTGCTCGCCGACCCCGCGAGGGAATTCGGCTGGCACCACCTCACCGCGCTCGATGAGGCGGGCGAGGTCGTCCGCCCGGTCGCCGCCGGCGAGCGGCTCGCGGTCACCGCGCTCGAGTTCACCGACGCGCACAACGTCCGCTGGCGCCGCACCGAGACCGGGCTGGAGCCCGCGTGAGCGCCGGTCTCGTCCTCCTCGCGACGAACACCCACCTTTATCGGGGCGCGCGGCTGATCGCGAGCGACGACGAGCTGAGGCCGCGGGCCGCGCGGCTCGTCCTCGCCGACGGGGTCGAGGTCGACGCCGAGTTGCTCGCCGGGGTCGACGCCGACGTGCTCGGCCTCGCGGTGCCCGCATACCGCACCGCGGCCGGGACGCAGATCGCCGCGCAGGTGTGGGAGATCGCACGGGTCGAGCGGGACGCCGACGGCGCTGCCGTGCTCGTCGTCGGTCCGCGCGCGGGCTGAGCCTCGCCGCGCCGCTAGGCTCGCGGTGACGATCGAGGGCGATCGTCGGGGGAGGGCTCTCATGGCGGGATTCGCGGTCGTCGACGTCGAGACGACCGGCATCTATCCGGCCGGGCACGATCGGGTGATCGAGCTCGCTGTGGTGCACGTCGATGAGCGGGGGCGCATCGAGGGGAGCTGGGAGACCGTGCTCAACCCGGGTCGCGATCTCGGGCCCCAGAGCATCCACGGCATCCGATCGGCCGACGTGCTCGACGCGCCGACCTTCGAGCAGGTGGCCCCCGACCTCATCGGGCTGCTGGCAGGCCGCGCGATGGTCGCCCACAACGCCTCCTTCGACGAGCGGTTCCTCCGCGCCGAGTTCGACCGCGCGGGCGTCTGGGGGATCCCGCCGTTCGCTCCCGTCTGCACGATGCGGCTCGCGGGCGAGCTTCTTCCCGGGGCCGGCCGGGCGCTCGCGGACTGCTGCGCGGCGTGCGGCATCGAGATCGGCGACGCGCATCGCGCGCTCGCGGACGCGCGGGCGACCGCCCTGCTGCTCGAGGTCTACCTCGCGTCGACGGGCTCGGGCGAGCCCTGGGCGTCGTGGCTCGGCGACGCGGCGGAACTGTCGTGGCCGACGCTCGCCCGCTCGGGCGCCCCCTGGAAGGCGCGTCCGGACCCGACCGCGCCGCAGCCGGCCGGATTCCTCGACCGGATCGCCGAGCGGATGCCCCCGCGGTCGGGCCCGACCGAGCACATCGAGTACCTCGCGCTGCTCGACCGATGCCTGATCGATCGCCATCTCTCGGCGACCGAGACGGCGGCGCTCGTCCGACTCGCCGCCGACCTCGGCATCGACCGGTCGACGGCGGCCCGGCTCCATCGCACGTACCTCGACGACCTCCTGGCGGTCGCCCGTGCGGACGGCGTCGTCACCGCCGAAGAGGAGGCCGACCTGCGCCTGGTCGCCGGCCTGCTCGGCGTGGAGGGGATCGAGCTCGGCGCCTCGGAGGTCACGGCATCGCCCTCGGCGGTCGTGCCGCGGATGGGCGGGATGCGCCTGCGCGCCGGCGACCTCGTGCCCTGGCCGGCGGTCACGAAGAAGGTCTCCGTGGTGGTGGCCGCCGATCCGGACACGCTGTCGGGCAAGGCGCGCAAG
>JASGGN010000021.1:0-31546 GCA_047605005.1 Microbacterium sp. | reverse complement strand
CGCTCACCCACACCGGCACGACCGACCTCGCCCATCACCTGCGGCAGGCCGACGTGATCGTGGCCGCCGCCGGGGTCACGCACATCGTCAAGGCTGCCGACGTGAAGCCGGGAGCAGCGGTGCTCGACGTGGGCGTCACGCGTGAGATCGACCCCGAAACGGGCAAGGCCCGGGTTTACGGCGATGTCGCGCCCGACGTCGCCGAGGTGGCCGGCTGGCTGTCGCCGAACCCCGGCGGCGTCGGCCCGATGACGGTGGCGTTGCTGATGACGAACGTCGTCGAGGCCGCCGAGCGCCTCGCCGGCTGAGCGGGCGCGGCACCGAGCCCGGTGTCGGGCCGTGCCGGGCGACGTCAGGCGCCGAGGTCGTCGAGCATTCTGCGCTGCTCGGGGGTGAGACCGTCCCTGAGCTCGGCGGCGCCCTCCGCGGCGGCGGCCGCCCGCGCCGCCGCAGCGCCCGCGTCCGAGGCGGCCGAGGTATCCGAGGCATCCGCCCCTGATGGCGAAGAACCGCGGATGCCGGCCTCCGCCCTGTCGAAGAGCTCACCGGTGGCTTGCTCGAGCCTGTCGTCGACGAGGGCGTAGACGAACCATCCGATCGCGATGACGATAGGCGGCAGGACGTATGCCCAGAACCAGCTGCTGCCCGTGTTCACGCGCGACAGCACCAGCGTGATGAGCCAGATGACCCCCGCGACAGCGAAGACGATGAGACCCTGCACGAGCGCTTCGCCCGCGTGGGTGCGCTCGGATGCCGTCTTCGCGGCCGACCGTGCGAACGCCCTGTGCGCGAGCGGCTTCACGAACACCTCCGCGAGGGTCATGATGACGGCGGCCCAGACGACGGCAGCGCCGACGCGTGCGGGGGTGAGCAGACCGATGACGAGCAGCACCACGACGTTGAACGCGTACAGCGAGCAGAAGCGCACGACCCAGGCTTTCATGAGTTCAGCTTCGCACGTCGTGCCCGCCGCACCGCGTCAGCGGATCGAGACGAGACGGTCGAGGTCGTCGCCGGGCAGCGCGTCCACCGTCGCGGTGACGGTCGCCGCGGTGAGGTTCGCGACGCCGCTCATGACGTTGAGGAACGCGGTGTCGGAGGCATCCCGCCCCGTCGCGATCCGCACCAGGGTGCTGCGCGGGGCGAGCGTGGTCGCATCGACGACGCGCCACGCGCCGTCGACCCACGCCTCGGCGACGGCGTGGAAGTCCATCGGCTCGAGCCCCGGCGCGTAGACGGCGACCAGGCGCGCGGGCACCCCGCTCGCGCGCAGCAGGGCGACGCACAGATGACTGAAGTCGCGGCACACGCCCTGGCGGTTCAGGAGCGTGCGGACGGCGCCGTCGGTCGGCAGGCTCGACCCGCTGACGTAGGCCAGCTGCGTGCCGACCCACGAGGAGACCGCGGTGAGCAGCTTCTCGGGGTCGGCGGTACCGCCGAACTGCGCCGCAGCCGTCGGGGCGAGCGCGTCGGACTCGGCGTACCTGCTCGGGCGGCTGTAGACGAGCAGCTCGGTCTCGTCGGATCCGAGCGGGTCGGCGACGCCGTCGACGGTCGCCGAATACGCGAAGACGAGCTCGCCGGGAGCGGCGGTGAGCCGGTGCAGGCGGCCGCCGTGAGCGTCCACCAGCTCGCGCACCGGCACGGGTACGCCATCGACGGTGGCTGTGAGGGTCTCGGATGCCGGCGAGTACGCCGCCGAGACGGCGACCGCGAACACGAGGTCGGCGGTCTCGGTGACGTCGAGGACGATGCGACTGGTCACGATGCGCTGCATGTGTCCACAGTGGCATCCCGGTGCCTCGCGCGCATCTGTTCTGACACCGCATGACGCCGAGCGGGTCACGCCGTTGTCGCAGAAGGCTGCTCGGGCTCGCCCTCGCGGTAGCGCACGCCGCCCCGCTTGGCAGCACGGATGACCGGCGACACGTCGATCGCGGCGACTCCGGCGTGGGTGCGCAGCTCGCGCAGCGACGCGTGCAGGCTGTCCCGATCGGCGTGCGCGAACTGTGCGATCAGGCGGGAGCCGTCGTCGATGACCCACCGTGCGCAGGACTGCCGGGCGAGGTGATAGCCGACCTGCTCGACCGAGGAATGGGCGGCGGTGACGCCGACGACGGTCTCGACGGGAAAGCCCAGCAGCGCGGGGTCGACGACGGCGCGGATGGAGACCTGATCGAGTGAGACGGCTCTCTCGATGCGCCGGCTCACCGTCGAGGTCGACAGCCCGACGGCGTCGGCGATGTCTTCGATCCGCGCGCGGCCGTCGTCGCCGAGCGCGGCGATGATCCGGCGTGTGGCCTCGTCGGGGGCCGTGTATTCGCTGGCGCTCGGGAGCGCGTCGGTGGGCAGGTGCAGTGCGCGAAGCTCGTCCTCGTCGAGGATGCCGGGGGACCACCCTCCGACGGTGCGGTAGAAGCGCAGCTCGGGGCGGGCGTCGATCGCCGTCACGTCATCCAGGCCCGCGAGCTCGGCGATGATGTCGGCGAGCTCGTCGTGCGAGTGGAGGTATTCCCCGGCGACCTCGTTCGGCCCCGCCAGGACGCTCACCCACAGGGTGCGTGCGTCGCCGGCCATGTGCTCGGCGAGTGCAGCCGAAGAGCGCGGCAGGCACCCGACGCGCAGGAGCGTCGCCTCGCCCGCGTCGCGATTGCGGGGGTTTCCCTGCGCGTGGATCCGCACGGCGCCCGCGTCGATCAGGCGGGAACCGCGCCGCGCCACCCGCCGCTCGGGCTCACCGATGACGCCGGCGATCCGGCGCCACGACGCACGCCCGTCGCGCAGCAGCGCCGCGATGATCCGCTGGTCGAGGGCGTCGATGGCGTCGAAGGTGCTCACGATTCTCCATGCTGGCAGAATCTCGGCGTCAGACCCGGGTGCGCGTCGAACGACGGCTCAGGAGAGGACGGCGGGAGTCTCGCGCCACGCGGGGACGCGCTCTTCGAACGCCGCAGCGACTCTCAGCAGGAACTCGTCCCTGCGCGGGGCCGTCACCAGCTGCAGGCCGACCGGCAGGCCGTCGTCGGTGAAGCCGCAGGGCACGCTCATGGATGCGCCGCCGAGCGGGGTGAACCGCCACGCGGCGCGCATCCAGTCAAGATAGTTCGCCTGCGGCACGCCGTCGATCTCGTGCACCCAGCGCTCTTCCGCGGGGAACGGCGGGACGAGTGCCGCCGGGGCGGCGATGACATCGATCTCGGTGAACAGCTGGGCGAACCGTGCGAACACGCCGACGCGTAGCTCGTCCGCGCGTGCGAGGTCGGCGGCGGTGAGGTCGAGTCCCCACTCGGTGTTGGTGACGAGCTCGGGCGCGAGGATGTCGGGATTCGCGGCGACCGCGTCGCGGAACCCGGCGGCGTACCCGTGCGAGCGCAGGATGTGGAACGCCTCGTCGATGCCCGCAAACTCGCTCACCAGGTCGCGCTCGATCACGATCGCTCCGGCCGCGGTCAGCTCGGCGATGCCGTGCTCTGCGAGCGCCGCCGTGACCGCCGGGTCGACGTCGAGGCCGCCGACCGTCGGTGACCATGCGACGCGCAGTCCGCGCAGAATGCCCTGGTCGGGCGTCTCCTCGGCGATGCGGGCGAAACGTGAGCCGTCGCCGGGGAACGTGAGGGGGCTCAGTGGTGAGTCGCCCGCGAGAACCGACAGCTGCAGCGCAGCGTCGCGCACGGTGCGCGCCATCGGTCCCTTCACCGGCAGCGTGTTCCACAGGTCGCGCCCGGGGCTGTTGGGCACGACGCCGGGCGTGGGGCGGAATCCGACGACGTTGCAGAAGGATGCCGGATTGCGCAGCGACCCGCCCATGTCCGAGCCGTCGGCGATCGAGAGCATGCCGGCGGCCAGCGCTGCCGCAGCTCCGCCCGACGATCCGCCCGCCGAACGCGTCGGGTCGTAGGGGTTGCGGGTGATGCCGAAGACGTCGTTGCGCGTGTGCGAGCCGGTGCCGAACTCGGGTGTGTTCGTCTTGCCGATCGGCACGGCGCCGGCGCCGCGCATGCGCGCGACGACGTCGCTGTCGCCCGTCGAGACGTGGTCGGCGAAGCGGCGCGAGCCGAAGGTCGTGCGGAATCCCGCCGCCTCCTCGAGGTCCTTGAACGCCGTCGGCAGCCCGTCGAGGGCGCCGAGGGCATCGCCGCGGGCACGGCGCTGGTCGGATGCCTCGGCGGCCGCGAACGCGATGTCGCGATCGATCGAGACGACGGCGTTGACGACGCCGTTCACCGCGTCGATGCGCGCCAGATGCGCCTCGAGCAGTTCGCGGGCGCTGAGCTGCTTCGATTCCAGCAGCGCGAGGTGCTCGCGGGCGGGCAGGCGGCAGAGGTCGTCGGTGCTCATGGTCTGGTCCTCACGCGTCCGAGCCGAGCGAGGCGAGGATCGACACGAGCGCCGCCGAGACGCCGGTGGTCATCGCGTTGCGCGCGTCGGGGGCGAACTGCGGCGAATGGTTGCCCGCGGGAGCGGCGCCGTCCGCGAACGACGACGGGTCGAACGCGCCGAAGCCCCAAAACACCGTGGGCACGCCGATCGAGTCGCCGAACCAGCCGGCATCCTCAGACCCCATCCCGAGCTCGGCGGACACCACGGCATCCGCCCCGAACGCCTCGGCGAAAGCGGCGGTGACGCGCGCGGTGTGCGCGGGCTCGTTGACGAGCCGCGGGAAGGAGTTGATCTCCTCGATCGTCGGCTCGGGTGCTCCCGCGGCGGCAGCCTCGGCGGCGACGATCCGCCGGATCGCGGCGAGGACCTGGCTGCGGACCTCCTCGTCGGACGTGCGCACGTTGACGCTGAACTGGGCCGTCGCGGGGATGATGTTCTCCTTCAGCCCGCCGTGGAAGGTGCCGACGGTGACGACGGCGGGGGTGCGCGGGTCGAGCTCTCGCGCGACGATCGTCTGCAGCCGCACGACCATCCACGCGCCGAGCACGATGGGGTCGATCGAGCGCTCCGGCTGCGACCCGTGCGCCTGCACGCCGTGCACCGTGATGCGCCACGAGTCGGCGAGGGTGGCCATCGGGCCGGGCCGCAGCGCGACCACGCCGGTCGGCAGCGGCATGACGTGCTGCGCCAGCACGAGCTCGGGCCGCGGTGCGCGATCCCACACCCCGTCCGAGACCATCTCCTTCGCGCCCCACGCCGTCTCCTCGCCCGGCTGGAACAGCAGCACCAGGGTGCCCGACCAGGCGCCGGGGTGGGCGGTGAGCAGGCGTGCCGTGATCAGGAGCGAGGCGATGTGGGTGTCGTGCCCGCAGCCGTGCATCACGGGCGCCTCGGAGCCGTCCGGCAGGATGCCGGTGGCGCTGCTCGCGTACGGCAACCCGGTGTCCTCGGCGATGGGCAGTCCGTCGGTGTCGGCGCGGAACGCGATCACCGGCCCCTCGCCGTTTCGCATGATGCCGACGACGCCCGTCTGCCCGCAGCGGAAGTTCTCGATGCCGAGCTCGTCCAGCCTGCTCTCGATGAAGCTCGCCGTCTCGAACTCGCGCGAGGACAGCTCGGGATGCGCGTGCAGGTGGGTGTACAGCGCGATCGCGTCGTCGAGGGTCTGCTCGTCGAGGGTGATCCCGGTGCGGGTGGTGGTGTCGGTCATGGAATCGGTCCTCCCTGGCTTCGGTGAGTGGGCGTCGGTGCGGCCGGATGCCGGTGGGGCCCGACCCTACTCGCTGAGGACGAGAGGCTGGTCCGGATCGGCCGGCTGCTGCTTCTTGTCGCGCAGGAACCAGGCCAGCAGGATCGTTGCGACCACCGCGATCGCCGTCCCGACGTACGCGAGCGCGGGAACCAGCGGGAGGAGGACGAAGTCGACGAGGACGGCGACGATGGTGGCGATGATGGTCGTGCGGAGGGTTTTCATCGACACGATGAGCTGCAGGATGACGGCGCCGAAAACGGAGGGCAGGATGTAGGTCCGGGCGATCGTGATCAGCTCCGGCGGGAGGACCGAGACGAGCCAGGTGCCGAGGGCGCCGACCAGGATCACGAGGGTCGTGAGGTGCACGATGACGGCGCCGATGATGGCGGAGCTCGCGATCAGCTCGCCCCTGCGGGTGCCGGGCTTCTCGTCGAGGTTGGCCTGGGCGACGATCGCGGCGGGCAGCAGCTTGTTGCTGATGTTCCCGATCATGAACGCCTGGTACATCGTGGAGCGGCCGAGGATGGGGAAGTAGGAGACCGGCTCGATCACCGCGATGATGGCGAACGTCGCGAGGACCGCGCCGACGGCCGTCCACACCTCGCCTCCCGAGATGCCGAGTCCGGTGCCGAAGACGACGTACAAAGCGGCGAAGAGCGACACGAGGAACCCGACGCCCATCGTGATGGGTCCCCAGAGGGAGGTCGTGCGGTCGAACCGGCTCAGGTCGCCGGTGGAAGCGGGGGCGGAGGTGCTCATTTTCGTTGTCCTTCCGTTCGGGTTCGGTCAGGCGATGACGCCGGTGGCGGAGGCGACCGCGTAGGCGACGGTGAGGGCGATGACGATCGAGAAGCCGAGCCCCCACTCGCGCAGCCACGGCTTGTGCAGGCGGTGGGCGAGGAACATGCAGACCGCCATCACCAGAGCCGACACGACGAGGGCGACGATGTGGACGAACGACTTCTGCGTCTCCTGCAGGGTGAGGGTGATGAACGCGCCCAGGAGGGCGGCGCCCGGGACGACCAGCATGATCGCCGGGTTCACCTTCCGCAGCGACACGTCGCCCTTGGCCAGAAGCGGCGTGAGGATGAGCGTCGTGAGCATCCACACGAGACCTCCGAGGGTCATCGCGGCGAATCCGATCGCGAAGACCTTCTGCGTGTAGGTGTCGCCGCCGAGCTCGGCGCCCTGGGTGCTCGCCGCGATCCCCGCGGCGCCCACGTCGAAGGCGGCGGAGCCGACGAGGCCGATGCGGGTGAGCACGGCGGGGGTGCCGAAGAGGGGAAGGAGCGAGATGGCGACCATCGCGACGGCCAGCGAGGGGCCGATGGCCGCGACGGCCCCGCTGCGCACCGATGCCGTCACCTGTGCGGAGGTGAGGTTTGCCGCTGCGGCGGAGGCGCGGATCGCGCGCAGGTAGATGACGGACTGGATGATGATGACGAGGAACACGCCGGCGGCGCACGCCCACAGGACGGGGTCGTAGGCGATGGCGCCGATATCGGTCGAGTCGGGATCTGCGATCGGAAGAATCATGGAGGCTCCGAGAATGATGACGGGCGGGGGAAGTCAGGTCACCCGTGGAGCACTGAGCGACCAGGTATTGCACTCGATGAGGGAAATTGTCGCGTTGTCCCAGGGTGATTGGGTTTCAACGGCGTTAATTCCCGAATTCAGTTCGGTTTCGAGAGCGCCGGGCACACGGCGCCGGTTGCCTCCAAGCGCATGCACATTGGCATTGAGGGTGAAAAGCCGTGGAGCGGCTTGAGGATGCCGGGGGTGCGCCCGCGGCCGGCCGGCGGCCAGTGGCGGCGCATCGCGATCGCCCGGGCCCTGTGTCGCGAGCCCACGCTCATCGTCTGCGACGAGCCGGTCAGTGCGCGACCTGACGACGCCGCAGGCTGTGCTCGACCTGCTCGCCTCTCCCGTCACCGATCCGGACGAGCAGGCGCAGCGCCGGGCGCAGCGGCACGCGTTCGCCGCGGCGCAGGGGGAGCAGTGATCGGCCACCTCTCCCGCGGCGGTCACGGACTTCACCAACGTCTTCGGTCTCGTGCGGGTCGACGGGGTCTGGCGCATCGCGAGCAAGGTGTTCACGACGCGGTGAGTCGCTGGCCCGGCCGTTCGGCAGGCGCTTGGGCACGGTGTTGGCGCGCGCGACCGTGCCGGAGCGGCTGCTGAACGCGGACCAGAGAGCACCCCGCGGCTCCTACAGGTGGTCCTCCGGCAGCTCGGTGAAGCTCTCCAGGTCGTCGGACAGGTGCTGGTAGATGTCGGGGCGCTTCGTGCGCAGGTAGGCGGCGTATCCGAGCCCGCCGACGACCGCGACCACCAGCAGCCACGGGAGCACCACGACGTAGGCCGCGTCGGATCCCGCCACGAGGGGGAAGTTCACGAGCGCCATGATGCTGAACAGCAGGAGGGCGAGAAAGCCGATGCCGGGGGCGACGAACGTGCTCCACCAGCGCGGGTCGCGGATGCGGCGGAAGTGCACGACGACCGAGAGCGCAGCGATCGCCTGCACGATCATGACCGCGAGCGTGCCGAACCCGAGGCCCACCGGAACGAGGGTCACGACCGGCGGGAGGGGGATGCCGTCGGCATCCGTCTCGTTCACGAGCGCGAAGATGCCCGCGACGACCAGCGCGAACGTCAGGTTCACCGCGAGTGCGCGCTGCGGCGCGCCCTTCGCATTGGTGCGAGCGAGCCAGCGCGGCAGCACGCGGGCGCGACCGAGGGCATACAGGTAGCGCGCCGCCGAGTTGTGGAAGGCGAGTTGCGCGGCGAAGAGGGAAACGATCAGCAGGATGAGCGCGACGACGCCCATGATCGGCCCGAGGAACTGGTCGACGAGCACGAGCGTGAGATCGCCGTCGGCCAGGTGCTCCAGCGCGACGCTCTGCGCGTCGCCGACGCCCACCGCGCTGACGATCGCCCAGGCGACGAAGCCGTGCAGCGCCCCGATGATGATGATCGCGAGATACGTCGCGCGGGGGATCGTCTTGCGTGGATCGCGTGCCTCCTCGCCGAACAGGGCGGTCGCCTCGAACCCGATGAACGCGGTCGCCACCAGCAGCAGGCCGATCCAGATCGATCCGCCGACGAGGATCTCGGGGCTGAACGCCATCGTGATCGCCGCGACGTCGAACCCGGTCTGCACCAGCACGGCGACGGCGAAGACCACCAGCAGCGCGGTCTCGAGGACCAGCGCGATGCCGAGTGCGACGGCGCTGACGTGCACGCCCGAGCGGGCCAGCGCGAAAACGATGCCGAACATGATGACACCGGCGAGGTACCAGTGCAGCTCGAAGCCGAACAGCGTCGGCAGCGCCACCGCGCCGGTGAAGAACCCGAGCGTTCCCAGAGCGCCCGCGACGAAGCCGTTGTAGCCGATCGTGGCGATCATTCCGGTGATCAGCCCCGCGGGGCGCCCGAGGCCCTTGACCGCGATGGCGTAGAAGCCTCCGGCGTTGACGAGCTCCTTCGTCATCTGCGCGTAGCCGACCGCGAACAGCAGCAGGGCGATCGCCACGATGACCACGGCCACGGGCGTCCCGCCGCCGTTGCCGGAGGCGATCGCGAGGGGCAGCACGACGACCCCGACGGTCACCGGGGCGACCGCCGCGAGCACGAGGAAGACGATCGCGGAGACACCGAGCTTGTTGTGCGCGAGTGCGCCAGGAGACGTTTCGGACATGGGGACTCCTTCGGGGGTGCGGATCGGGTGCTATGCGGGGAACGACGAGCGGCCGGTGTAGCCGAAGTCGGACAGCAGAGTCGTGCCGTTGATCGCCCGCGCGCGGCGGCTGCTGAGGTAGGCGACCGACCACGCGACGTCTTCGGGCGACTGCAGCGGGAACGCGGGATCGTCCATCACCTCGTCGCCGAGCCCGCGCCGGGCCATCGGCGTGTCGACGACCGAGGGGGCGACGCTGTTGACCCGGATGCCGTAATCGTCGTACAGCTCGAAGGCGAGCGCCCGCACGAGCTGCACGATCGCCCCCTTCGACGCGTTGTACGCGAGCATGCCGGGCACCGAGACGAACCCCGAGTCGGAGCCGATGATCGTGACCGTGGCGCCCGGAGACCCGCTCAGGTGCGGCAGGGCCGCCTTGACGGCCAGGAACGCCCCGAGGACGTTGACGTCGAGCACCTCGCGGAACCCGTCCGCCGTCACGTCCGCCGCCGCCGCTCCCATCTCGCCTTCCACGCCGGCACTGATCACGAGGGCGTCCAACCCGCCGAGGCGGCCCGCGATCGCGTCGATGGCGCCGCGCACCTGTTCCTCGTCGGCGACGTCGGCGGCGGCCGTCACGACCGTGCCGTCGCCGACGAGCGTCTGCGCCGCGGCATCCAGGCGCGACAGCGACCGGCCGATCAGCCCGACACCACCGCCCGCCTGCAGGTAGAGGCGCGCGCACGCGAGCCCGATTCCCGAGGCGCCGCCGGTGATCGCGACGCGGCGGGGGAGGTGCAGGTCAGGAGCTGCCACGGTTCGGCCTTTCCGCGAGGGCCGCCCACGGCGGGGCGGAGCTTCTCACCGGATGCTACGCCGTGCGCGGGCTCCGGCAACAGGGCGGGTGTGCGTTCCCTGCGCGCCTGGCACAGGCTCGTGCACTGTGCGCACAACGGCACCGCGACGTTGGGGGAGGATAGAGAACCGACCCCGGAAAAGCCCGCCGTGTCAGGCCGCGCGAGAGGAACGACAGCCGATGGATGCCAGCATCGCCCGTGCCGAGGGCATCGCCCGCTCGGCGCTCGCAGACTTCGGCCTCGACGAGGACGCGACGCTGATCTTCATCAAGCAGCGCGAGAACACGGTGTTCCGCGTCGAGTGCGCCGAGGGTCGGTTCGCGTTGCGCATCGCGCGCCCCGGGTACCGCACCGACGCCGAGATCGAAAGCGAGATCGAGTACGTGCAGGCGCTGCGCGCGCACGGCGTGGACGTCCCCTGCTATCGCCGGCTGCCGGGCGGTGGGCCGTTCGCGGTGCGCGAGGTCGGCGGTCAGCGGTTCCCCGTGGTCGTGCAGGACTGGCTCGACGACGGCTCCCCTTTGGAGGACATCGCGCGCGCCGCCGACGGCACCAGCGACCTCACCGCCGCCGACTTCGCAGCGATCGGTGCGCTCGCCGCGGGTATGCACGAGGCCGCCGCGGTGATCGGCCGCCCGCCCGCGTACGACCGGCCCGCGTGGGACGCCGCCGGGCTCGTCGGCGAGGGGGCACTGTGGGGCGACCCCGCAGGGCTCTCCGAGCACAGCGCAGGCGATGTGCGCATCCTCCGTGAGGCGGCGCGCTCGCTCACCCAGCTGCTGGAGGAGGCGGGGACGGATGCCGAGGTGTTCGGCGTCCTGCACGCCGACTTCACTCCCGAGAACGTCATGCGCCGCGCCGACGGGTCGCTGACGCTCATCGACTTCGACGACTTCGGCGAGGGATGGCACGCGTTCGACTTGGCCACGACCCTGTTCTTCTTCCAGTTCCACCCCCGCTACGCCGAGTACCGTGCCGCCCTGGAGGAGGGCTACGTGCGGGCGCACGGGGTGCACCTGGCACCCGAGCGCACGCTGGCGCTGCTGGACCCGCTCATCCTCGCCCGCGGCATGACCTATCTGGGCTGGGCGGCGGCTCGCCGCGGCGACGAGACGGCGGAGTTCCTCGCCGCGCAGGTGCGCCCCTTCGTCATCGACCTCGCCCGCCGGCACCTCGCCGCGTGAGTGCGCGGCACTCGTCCCGTGATTATCCCGATGGAGGCATCCATGTCTGAATCCCTTTCTCTGCGTGAGCGCCGCAATCGCACGATCGGCCCGTACTCGCCGCTGTTCTACTCCGAGCCGCTGCACGCGGTCTCCGGCGAGGGCGTCTGGATCACCGCCGCCGACGGCACGCGCTACCTCGACGCGTACAACAACGTGCCCTGCGTGGGCCACGGAAACCCGCGCGTCATCGCGGCGGCCGCCGAACAGTGGGCGACGCTGAACGTGCACACGCGCTATCTCAACGAGCGGGTCGTCGAGTACGCGGAGCGTCTGCTGGCCACCTTCGACGGCGACCTCGACCGCGTCTTCTTCACCAACAGCGGGTCGGAGTCGAACGAGCTCGCGCTGCGCATCGCGCAGCAGCTCACCGGCAGCACCGGCGTCATCGTGTCGGACTTCAGCTACCACGGCAACACGCGCTCGCTCGCCGTTCTGACCACCGGCCTGGAGGTCAAGGAGCCGTTCGGTGAGCACGTCCGTGCGGTACGCATCCCGGATGCCACGGGCGACGCGGCCGCCGCGGCGCTTGCGGCCGGGCTCGCCGAGGTCGACGAGGCCATCGCGTCGCTGCAGGCTGCGGGCCACGGCGTGTCGGCGGTGCTGTTCGATCCCTCGTTCTCGACCGAGGGGCTCAACGACGTGCCCGAGGGCTATGTCGCCGGGCTCGTCGAGCGGGTGCGTGCGGCGGGCGGCGTCATCATCTCCGACGAGGTGCAGTCGGGTTTCGGCCGCATGGGCGACGCGCTGTGGGGGCATCAGGTCGTCGGCATCCACCCCGATCTCGTCACGCTCGGAAAGCCCATGGGCAACGGTCATCCCATCGGGGGCGTGGTCACGAGCGAGCGGGTGCTGGACGCCTTCGGTTCTCAGAACATGTTCTTCAACACGTTCGCCGGCAACCCCGTCTCATCGGCGATCGGGCTCGCGGTGCTCGACGAGATCGAGCGGCTCGGGCTGGTCGCGCGCGCCGCCGAGCTGGGCCGGGTGGTCCGTGAGCGGATGGAGGCCTACACGGCACCGTTCCCGCAGGTGAAGGCGGTCAAGGGGCGGGGCCTGTTCTTCGGCCTCGAGCTCGTCGACGCTTCGGGCGAGCCGGATGCGGACGTCACGCGCGCGCTCGTCGAGGGCATGTACCACCGCGGCGTGCTCATCAGCCGCATCGGGCCGGGCGACAACGTGCTGAAGATCCGCCCGCCGCTCGTGATCGGCGACGAGGAGTTCGACCTCGTGCTTGCGACGCTGGAAGAAGTGCTCGCCGAGGTGCTTGCGGGGTGAAGGAGGGCTCCGCTCCGCTTTCCGCGGCGCGGAGCTCGGAGGATGCCGCCGACTTCGGACGATTTCGCCCGAGGGCTCCGAGACCGGCGACATTCTCCGAAGGTGGTGCTACGCCGACGCGCTGGAGGGCGGCGCCGAGCTGACTCGGCTCGTCAACGATCGAGAGTGCGTCGCTCAGGTCGCCCAGATGGGGCCGCTCGATCGGTCCTATCTCGATCCGTATCCGTCAGGCGTCATCCCCGGCATCGTCATGCGGCGGATCGAAGCCGGCATCCGACTCGTCGCAGCTCTGTGATCGAGACGCTCGTCCTGCGCGCGTGGCCAGGTCAGGTTCTCGACCGTTACGACAGTCGGACGAGATCGTCGAACCGATCGAATCCGCGATCGAAGGTCAGGATCTGATCGACCTGGTGGGTGCGCATCGAGGCGACGTGCACGGCATCCCGCGCACCCGCCCCGGCGAGTACGAGTGACTTCGCGGCGCGCACCTCGTCCTCGCCGATCGGGAAGACGTCGTCGACGAGCCCCGTGAGGGTCGCGAAGGCGGGCTCGATCGCATCCGTCCGCCGGATCGCGCTGTAGCGGTGCAGGATCTCCTGGAAGACCTCCGCGTCGGTGACGAGCCGAGTGTCGCGGAGCACGAGATCGTCGAGCAGCGATTCGGCTCGATCGCGATGGGGGTGCGCTGCTCCGATCAGGTACATGACGACGTTCGCGTCGAGGAAGACGGTCACGACAGATATCCCCGCGTGGTCTCCTCCAGGATGTCGTCGATGTCACCCACCGGGAACGCGTGCGCTCGCGCCGTGCGCAGCACCGAAAGCTTGCGAGCCTGCTCCTGCTTGGGCTGTTGATCGCGCGCATGGCGGAGGGTCTGGCGAACCCACTGCGACACCGTCTCGCCGTTCCGGCGGGCCGACTTCTCGATCTCCGCGTACTCGGTGTCGTCGAGCACGACCTGCAGCCGCTTACTCATGACGTGAGTATATTCGACCCCTCTGAGATCACGCGATGTGGGACCGGGGCATCTCAAGGAGTTGGTGTCGAGAAGTCGGCCTCAAGAAGTTGGCGCAACTGGTCGCTTCAGACGTGAGATGCGGCCAGATGCGCCCACAATCTTGGTGCAGACGACCAGACGCGCCCACTAACCGGCGGCGTACACCTGGCGGCCCGCGAACCAGGTCTCCCGCACGCGCGTCTCGATGATCTGGTCGGCGGGGCCCGCGACGAAGTCGCGGTCGAGGATGACGAAGTCCGCGGACTTGCCGACCTGAAGCGAGCCGGTCTCGTCGCCGAGGCCGATCATGCGGGCGCCGTTGATGGAGAACACCTCATGCGCCTCGGCGGCCGTGATGCCCTCTTCGGGCCAGAGCGCTCCGGGCGCGCGGCGCAGCGGGTCGGCGCGGGTGACGAGGCCCTGGATGCCTTCGAACGGGTTGGGCGACTCGCTCACGGGCCAGTCGGACCCCGCCGCGACGAGCGCGCCGGCGTCGATCAGCGAGCGGTTCGGCTGCAGGTGCTCGCCGCGCTCCTCGCCGAGCACCGCCGCGAGCGCCTGCGGGATGACACCCGGGAACCACAGGAACGGCGAGATCTCGGCGCCGACGCCGAGCCGGGCGAGCCGGGCGATGTCGCCCTCGCCGAAGTACTGGCCATGCGCCAGTTGGAACGCGGTGCCCGTGAAGCCCTCCGAGCGCAACCGCTCGACGACGTCGAGGAGGAGCCTCGCGGTGCCGTCGGCGGTGCAGTGCACCTTCGCCCCCAGCCCCCGCTCGGCCACCATGCGCAGCCAGCCGTAGAGCTCGTCGGCATCCATCGTCGTCGTGCCGTGATAGTGCGCGCCGTGCAGGTCGTCTGGCAGGTAGGGCTCGAGGAACAGCGCCGTGCGGGAGGGGGGGATGCCGTCGAGGAAGATCTTCACGAAGTCGGGCCGGTGGTGCGGGGAGCGGAAGGCCTCGCCGGCATCGACGAGCGGCTGGCCGACGGGCGAGAAGCCGAAGATGTCGTCGTTGATCGTGAGGCTCGACACGACCCAGGCGTCCAGCTCGCCGGCCTCGTCGAGGCTCTTCAGGGCGCCGAGGATCTCCAGCGACACCGCGGCATCCTGGAAAGCGGTGATGCCGAACTCGTTCAGCATCTCGATGCCGCGCTGCGACGCCCGCCGGTGCTGTTCGGCCGTGAGCCCGCCGCTGCCGGCGTGCGCCTGCGCGACCGGGATGCCGGCCGCTTCGAGCAGGATGCCGGTCGGCTCGCCATCGATCGGGTCGAGCAGGGTGACGCCGTCTGCGGGGATCGCCTCCTTCGTGACCCCGCCGAGGCGCATCGCGGTGGTGTTCGCCCAGCGGTTGTGATGGCTGTCGTCGGAGAGCATGACGGGGCGGCCGCCGGCCGCCTCGTCGAGCCGCAGACGCGTCGCGGTGGTGCTCAGCTCGTCCATGAGGGTCGCGCCCCACGAGCCGCCCGTGATCCACGCGCCCTCGGGGAGGGTCGCCGCGTGCGCCCGGATCTTCTCGAGCACCTCGTCGAGGCTCAGCGACGAGCTGAACGACAGCTCGTACAGCTCGGTGATGCCCGCGATCGCGTGGTGGTTGTGGGCGTCGACGAACCCGGGGTACACGGCACTGCCGGAGACATCGCGCACCACCGTTTCGGGCCCTTGGTGCGTGAGCACCGCGGAGGCGTCGCCCACGGCGAGGATGCGGCCGCTCGCGAACGCGATCGCCTCGGCGACCGGGAGGGAGCGGTCGGCGGTGCGGACGACGCCGCCCGTGAGGATGAGGTCGGCGTGGGTCATCGTGTGGTGCTCCTGTAGCTCGGGGCCGGTGGTTCGGGGTTCGGGGTTCGTGCTCAGGCCGTGGGCGTCTCCGAGGCGGCCTGAGCGTCGAGCCGTCGCTGCCGGCGCCTCGCCGACGAGGCGACCGACCGGGCGACGGCCTGCTGGATGCCGTGGTCCATCGCGACGGCGAGCACGAGGGTGAGGCCGACGAGGATCGTCTGGACGTAGGCGGAGATGCCGAGGATCACGAGGCCGTTGCGCAGGACCCCGACGAAGGCGAGGCCGTACAAAACACTGCGGATGCGGCCGGAGCCGCCCTCGAAGGCCACGCCGCCCAGCAGCACGACGGTCAGGGCGGACAGCTCCATGCCCTGCCCGACGATGGGGCTCACGGCTCCGAGCTTAGCGGCCAGCAGCAGCCCCACGAAGCCCGCGACGGCGCCGGTGACGACGTAGGTGCTCACGCGGATGCGGTGGACCCGCAGGCCCATGAGCTGGGAGGCGCGCAGGTTGCCGCCGACGGCGAGGATCTCGCGGCCCCGCGTCGTGTGGTTGAGGGCGTACCAGGCGATGACCACCGCGATCACGAGCAGGATGATCTGGATGCGCACCCCTCCGGGGGCGAGCGAGCCGAGCGTCGTGAAGCTCGACGGCAGCCCGCTGATCGTCCGGCCATTGGTGAGGAACAGCGCCAGGCCGCTCCAGGCGCTCATGAACCCGAGGGTGACGACGAAGGAGTTCAGACCCATGATCGAGACCAGGGCTCCGTTGATGAGCCCGGCGATCGTCCCGACCAGGATGCCGACGAGGATTCCCAGGATCGTCGACCCGGTGCCGACCATCGTGAGCCCGCCGACGACCGCCGAGACGGTGGCGACCGACCCGACGGAAAGATCGACGTTGGCTTGCATGATGAGGAACGCGACCGGCAGGGCGATGAGCCCCAGCTCGGCGATCTGCAGCAGGATCGTCTGCAGGTTCGCAAGAGACAGGAATCGCGGATTGAGCACCGCGAACAGCGCGATGAGAGCGACGAGGGCGAACAGCACGCCGTTCTGGACGAACATGAGGCGCAGACGCTCGGGGCTGAGTTTGGGCATGATGTTCACGCTGCAGCGAGCTCGAGCAACGAGCTGAGCAGCTCCTCCTCCATCTCGGGGCCGCCGAGGACTTCGGTGGCGCGGTCGGCGTAGACGACGTAGCAGCGCGAGCACATGCGCGCGATCTCATCGGACTCGGAGGAGGCGACCACGACGGTCACCCCGTCTTCGGCGAGCCGGCGCAGCGCGCGGACGATGTCGTTCTTCGCGCCGATGTCGACGCCCTGGGTGGGCTGGTTCAGCAGCAGCACGCGCGGGCGGCGGGGGAACATCCACCGCCCCAGCAGGTGCTTCTGCTTGTTCCCGCCGCTGAAGGCGCCGATCGGCGCGGTTCCTCCCGGCCCGTGCATCGACAGCGCATGGCGGGTGTGCTCGTACGCCTCGCGGCCGGTCGAGGAGCCGATGTAGCCGAGCCGCGACATCCCGCGCAGCCACGGCAGCAGGGTGTTCTCACGGGCGCTGAGGTTTGCCAGCAGGCCGTCAGACTCGCGATCGGCGGGCGACATGAACACCCCGGCGGCGATCGCCGCGGTGGGGGATGCCGGGGCGAACCGCGCTCCGTCGAGGCGGTAGGAGAGCGAGCCGGTCACCTCGTGGTGACGCCAGCCGAAGATGCTCTCCAGCACGGCGAACTGGCTGCCCGCGGCCATGCCGAACAGGCCGACGATCTCGCCCGCGCGGAAGCTGAACTCGAGCGGGCCGGAGACGCTGAGCGTCTCGGGTCCCGTGGGCTGGTGGTCGTGCGCTTCGAGCTCCTGGAAGTCGGGGGCCAGGGCGACGGCGAGGTCGCGGATGCCGAGGTCGGCGGACGGCTCGTCCATGACGAGGCGCCCGCCGTTGAAGACGATGACGCGGGTGCAGACGTCCAGGATGTCGGGCAGGCGGTGCGAGACGTAGACGACAGCGGTGCCCTCCGCGGCGAAGCTCCGGATCAGGTTGTGCAGCGTCTCCGTCTCGGCGGCCCCGAGCGCCGCGGTCGGCTCGTCGAGGAAGAGCACCTTCATCTCGCCGCCGACCAGGCCCCGTGCCAGGTCGATGAGCTGGCGCTTGCCCACTGGAAGGGTGCCCACGATGGTGTCGGTGGACAGCTCGGCCAGGCCCACGCGGGTCAGTGCCGCGCGGGCGAGCCGGGCGCGCTCGCGCCGGGGGATGCGGGAGCGTCCGAGGAACAGGTTGTCGAACACGGAGAGCGTGTTCACGAGCGTCGGCGTCTGGTTGACGACGGTGACCCCGAGCGCCGAGACGGCGGCGGGTGTCGCGTCGACGACGGGGTCGTCGTCCACGTCGTAGCGGCCGCTCGTGGGTGAGACGACACCGGCGGCGACGTTGATCACGGTCGACTTGCCCGCTCCGTTGTGGCCGAGCAGGCCCACGACCTCGCCGGGCTGAATCGCGAAGGTGATGCCGTCCAGGGCGCGGGTCGCGCCGAAGTCGACGGTCACGTCGTGGAAGGCGATGCGGGACATCAGATACCTCGGCTCGGAAGGAAGAGGGGGGAGGGGGCGCGGCCCGGGCCTCGTGCTGCGGGCCGCGCCCCGGTGGGTCATCCGTTGGCGCTGAACTCGTCGACGTTGTCGGCCGTCACCTGCGTCACGCCGACCTCGATGTTCTCGGGGGTTTCGCCGGCCGCCGCCGCGAGCAGCAGAGAGGCGTTGGCCTCGGCGAGGTCCGCGGCCTTCCAGGCGAACGAGGTGCGCCACATGTCGGTCTCCGAGGCGATCAGCTCCAGGGCCTCGCTGTTGGCATCCGTCGCCGACACGTAGTACCCGCTGTCGTCGGCCGAGACGCCCGAGTCGATGACGGCCTGGCGTGCGCCGAGCACCATGTCGGCGCCGATGCCGAGCCACACCTTGGTGTCGGGGTCGGCGGTCAGCTGGCTCTGCGAGACGCTGTACCCGACGTCGCGGGTGGTCGCTTCGAGGTCGTAGGTCTGAACGTTCGCGTCCGTCGACTCCAGGCCCGCGTGCAGGCCCTCGAGCTGGTCCTGTCCGAGCGCGGTCGAGGTGTCCGACAGCAGCGCGACCGAGACCTCGTCGGTGCCGTAGGTCTCGACGATCCACTCGCCCGCCGCTTCGCCCACGGAGAAGCCGGCGTCGTAGTTGGAGATCTCTGTCGTCGCGGTGACGCCGTCCCAGGTGACGGCGTAGCTGATGATCGGGATGCCGGCGGTGGTCGCGTCGGTGGTGACCGTCGTCATCGAGTCGGCGTCGACGGGGAAGCCGCCGATGGCCTTCACATCGCCGCGGGCGATCCATGCCTGCCAGTCGTTGACCTGCGTCTGCACGTCGAAGGCGGGGTCGTCGGTGAGGAACTCGTATCCGGCCTCTTCGATGATCGGCGCCATCAGCTCCAGCTGCGACGACCAGATCGCCACGTCCTGGGAGGCGAAGCTCCAGGCGATCGCGCCGTTGCTGGCGTCGCCGGACTCGGTGGTCTCGGTCTCGCCGGAGCAGGCGGTGACGCCGATCGCGAGGAGCGCGGCTGCGGAGGCAGCGGCGGCTCGGGTCCAGGTTTTCATCGGTGGTCCTCTCGTTGCAGGTGGGTCCGCGGGCGACGAACCGGCAGTGGTGTCGTCGTCGCCGTCGTTCGGGGATTCGGCGGCCGGGATGTCGTGACGCAGGATTCGAGTGCGGTGGCATTGATCCTGGGAGCGGGGCCCCGGCGGGACAAGAACGGTGCGGCGTTCACGCGGTGACAGTCAACGCTCGTGCCCGCTCGGGCAAGCCGTGTTTCGGACGCGTGACGGGCGGCGCCCCGGCATCCGCGACCGCTCGTCGTGCGGTGCCGCGCGCAGCGCGGATTCATCGGGTGCTTCACCGGCCGCTGCGGAACTCGCTGGGGGAGATGCCGTAGGAGGACTTGAAGGTGCGGCTGAAGTGCGCGGCGTCGGGGAAGCCCCAGCGCATCCCGATGGTGGCGACGGCCCGGTCGGCCAGCAGCGGGTCGCGCAGGTCGCGACGGCACCGTTCCAGCCGCCGCATGCGGATGAACGTCGAGACGGTCGTGCCGTCGTCGTGGAAGACCCCGTGCAGGTGACGGGTGGAGATGTAGTGGGCGGCGGCGATCGTCGTGGGATTGAGGTCGGCGGAGCCGAGGTGCTCCTCGATGTAGCCGCGGATGCGCTCGCGCAGCGCGCGGCGCGGATCGGTGGCGGCGCCGTCGAGGCCGAGCTCGTGCGTGAAGACGGTCGTCAGCAGGTCGAGGGCGGTGCGGGCGAGCCGGCCTCCGCATGCGCCGGTGAGCTCGTCGAGGTGCGCGCCGAGTCCGCCGAGGTAGGGAGAGACCGCACCGCCGAGTCCGGTGTCGCCGGCGACGCGCACGGCGGTGAGCTGGCTGAGCGCGGCGGGCGGAAGGTCGAGCGCATCGTGGGCGAACATGAGCACGACGGTGCGGAAGTCGTCGTCGAAGGCGAGCGTATAGGGGCGGTTGATGTCGTAGACCGCGAAGTCCCCCGGGCCCAGCACCGCCTCGCGTCCGTCCTGGATCAGCAGACCGGTGCCGGCCAGCATGACGCTGACCTTGTAGGAGTTGTGGGTGGTGCGGGCGATCAGCTCCGGCGTGCGTTCGACGACATGATCGGTCGCGCGCAGCTCGGTGATCTGGATGCCGTCGATCGCGGCCCGGCGCAGCGCGCCACGAAACCGGTCGGGATGGTCGCTGGACAGGCGCAGCGGCACGAAGGAGTCGTTCACGGCGGCGCGGAAACCGGCGAGGTCGCCTTTCCAGGTGGCCGGAGATGCCGGGGGTGCGGCCGGAGAGGTGGAGGTCGGCACGGCGGAACTCCTCGCTGACGTCGGAAGTGAAGGGGGCAGGAGTGGTGCTGCCTTCTTTTTTATCCGACGCCTGTAGAGCCACCGTTTCGCTCACGTTACGAACTCGTGTCCGGGTGGGGCGGGTCTGCGGGCCGGGACGTTTCGACTCCTCGCTGCGCTCGTCGCGGGGCGACCGGGAGGGAGCGCCGGTCGTTGAGCGAGCGAAGCGAGTCGAAACGCAGAGTCGAAACGCAGAGCCGATCAGCGGCGCAGCATGTCCATCAGCGCGTCGAGCATCGCCGTCATCCGCGCCGGTCGCGCTGTCTCAGGTATGAGCACGCCGACGGCCTGAACGCCCGTGAGCGCGTGCAGGAGCGCGTCGCTGACGGCGCACGCGTCGAGGTCGACGCGGACCTCCCCGCGCACTTGCGCTTCGTCGAGCAACGCGACGAAGCGCTCCTGCCACTGCCGCATCGTGGTCTGGAAGATCTCCGCCGCATCCGGGTCCATGGCGGCGTGCTCGAGGAAGGGGATGACGATCCGGGCCTCGAGCAGCCGCTCGTCATCGAACGGAAGGGTCTGCTCGAGAAACAGGCGCAGGGCCGCGAGTCCGTGCCGGTCGCTCTCGGCGACGGCCTGCTCGTAGCGGGCGTTGGTCGCTGCGAAGACGTGCTGGAAGGCGGCGATGAGGATCGCCTTCTTGTTCGGGAAGTAGTGCGTGACGCTGCCGTTGGCGACGCCCATCTCGCGCGCGAGCTCGCGCATCGTCGTCGCCTCGATGCCGCGTTCGGCGATGATGCGCCACGTGGCTTTGACGATCTCGGTGCGACGTTCGGCGTGGTCGACGAGTCGGGGCACGACAGCTCCTCCTTGCAGATTCCGGCGAGGCCCGCGCCGGGACTTGACGGCCCGTGCGGTGGGTCAGGTGCGGTGGGTCAGGTGCGGTGGGTCAGGTGCGGTGGGCGGCGAGCGTGAACCGATCGTGTCGCCACGCGCTCGCGCCCGTCGTGGCCAGTTCGGCCAGCACCTGGCCGTAGACCGGGGCGAACTTGAAGCCGTTCCCGCTCATGCCCGCGGCGACGACGATGCGGCCGTTCGCCATCGTATCGATGATGGGCGTCTTGATGGCGCTCTGCGAGTCGGGATGGATCGACCAGCGCACGGGTTCGGGGACGAGGTCGGGGATCATCCGCTGCGCCTGCTCGCCGACCCAGCGCAGCTGCTCGGGCGACAGCCCCGTCGGCCGCAGCCCGATGTCGGGCACCTCGGGCAGGATCACGTGCGGGCACATCTTGATGCTGAACCCGTCGAGAGTGGGAACGCCGAAGGCGTGCACCTCGCCGACGCCGGGGACGGGGAGGTCGCGCATGAAACCGGGGAACCGGTCGGGCGTGAACCGCTCGGGATGCCGCGGCATGAGCCACGTCAGGGTGTAGCTGGCCACGGTCAGCAGGTCGCGAAGCTCGGGCAGCAGTCGCGTCGTCCACGGTCCCGCCGTCACGATCGCCCGGCTCGCGTGGATCTCGTCATCGGCCGTGCGGACGCTGACCCCGGCATCCGTCGTCTCGAGCCCGGCGACCTCGGCGCCGGCGACGATCCGCGCGCCGTGAGCGAGGGCCTGCTCCTGTGCAGCGAGGACGGCGGCTTCCGGATGCATCGCGCCGCCGAGGAGGTCCAGCACGCCGAGGTCGTCGTCTTCGACATGGAACTGCGGGTAGCGCTCCCGCAGCGCGGCAGCGTCGAGAATCTCGTGAGGCAGGTCGTCGTCGGTGGCCGATCGCCGTGTCGCGGCGAGCTCGGGGTGGTCCCGGGGAGCGATGTGTAGGGCGCCGGCCGTGGTCAGCAGCTGACGACCGGAGGCCTCGGCCAGTTCGAGCCACAGCTCGCGCGAGCGCAGCAGCGCGGGGGTGTAGAGCGCCCCCTCCTTCGCCGCGACGCGGAACAGCCGCGATTCGCCGGTGTAGGCGCCGGCGGCGTGCACGCGGCCGAACTGCTCGACGCCGATCACCGAGTGTCCCTGTTTCGCGAGCTGCCACAGCGCCATCGAGCCCAGGGAGCCGAGGCCCACCACCACGAAGTCGGCTGACGTCATCGATCGTTCCTCTCTGCGATGTGCCGGCGGCATCTCCGCGGCGTTCCGGGGACGCCCGGGGCGCCGGTCACGACAGCGTGGGCTGCTCCCACAGGTTCAGGGGCACCCCGATGCCCTCGGCGACGGCGCGCCGGTAGACGGTCGTCGCCCAGGCGACGTCCTCGACGGGCATGCCGCCCACCGACATCAGCACGATCTCGTCGTCGTCGCGGCGCGCCGGGCTGGCACCGGCCACGATGGCGGTGAGGTCCTCGACGTCGCCGGGGGAGAGCTGGCCGTCGTGGAGCAGGTCCATGAAGCGCGCGCCGATCATCGGCACGGTGTGGTGCAGCGGGTAGGGGTTCTCCTCGGCCCACGCCTCGTAGAGCCCCATGCTGTCGACGACCTTGCGCACCGACGGGTCCAGCATCGCGTCGTCGACGTTGCACAGCGACGGCATCGCGAGGAAGGCGCCGGGCTTCACCCACTCGCGCTGCACGGTCGGGTAGGCGGTCGGGTCGCCGGACGGGCCCGAGGTGCAGAAGGTGACGATGTCGCTGCCGCGCACGGCATCCTCGATCGTGTCGACCTCGATCACGGTCGACACGTTCGGGAACTCCTCCGCGACCCACGCGATGAACGCTCGCGTGCTGCCGGAGCTGCGGCCCTTGACCTTCACGGTGTCGATTCCGGGGCGGGCCGCGATGAAGGCGGACAGCGTCGTGTGGGCCATGACGCCGGGCCCGACGACGCCGACGACACGGGCGTCCTCCCGGGCGAGGTGCCGGGCGCCGACACCCGGGATCGCACCGGTGCGGTACGCGGAGAGGAGGTTCGCCGACATGAGCGCCAGCGGTGCGCCCGTGTCGGTGTCGTTGAGCATGAACATGAGGATCGAGCGGGGGAGCCCCTTGTCGCGGTTGGCGATGTTGGAGCCGTACCACTTGCAGCCGCTCGTCCCGAACGATCCGCCCAGGTAGGCGGGCATGGCCATGAAGCGGCGGTCGGCGGTGGGTGCCGGCATGTTCGGGAACGGGGAGTTCTCGGGGAACGTCACCATCGCGCCGTGCGAGTCGGCGTTCGCGCCGGCCATGCGGTAGTCGCCGGCGTGCAGGAGCCGGAAGCATTCCTCCATCGCGTCGACGCACGTGGGCATGTCGGTCACTCCGGCGCGGATCATGTCCGGCTCGGAGAGATAGAGGAAGTCGATCCTCGGCAGTTCTGACACGGTGGCTCTCCTTCCACGCGGCGACAAGGTGGCGACAAGTCTGCCGCGACGCCGGGGTGCGCGCTTGTCTCGTTGTGCACGGATCATGCGCGACGGCGCGGGGACCATAACTCAGGCAATTCATTCGCGCCGCCACGGCCGAACCGCGTCATCTCGCGGAGTAGCCGGCCGCGGCTGCGCGATCTGCCTGAATTATGGTCGCCGGACTGGGGGGGATCAGTGCCCGCAGGCGCAGCCGGCCTCGCCGCCACAGCATCCACCAGCCGCGCCTGCGTCCGCGACGTGCGCCTGGCTCGACTCGGGAACGTCCATCGCGGGGTTCACGTCGAGGAAGCCATACGGCTTGAACCAGAACCCGGCGTAGTCCACGGGCATGATCGGCCAGTCCTCGGGGCGGGGGATGTGCGTCAGGCCGAAGGTGTGCCACAGCACGAAGTCCTCGCCGTCGATCGACCGGTCGCCGGCGGTGTACGCCGGCAGCCCGGCGCCGCCCTGATGGGCGTTGGGGTAGCGGCCGGCCGGCCAGCGGGCATCCTTGTCGTACGCCGTCGCCCACAGGTGCTTGGTCGCGAACGTGGCTCGCGCCGCGACCGACGAGGCGGGGTCGGCCATCAGCAGCGCCGTCGGTGAGGGGATCAGGTGGTAGGCGGTGGGCTTGCCGATGTAGTTCGTCTTCGAGGTGCTCTGCACCTCCCACACGCGGGCGACGGAGGTGTCGGCCTCGCGCTGCGCCTCGCTCTCGGTGCGCAGCGGCGTCGCGCTCCACGTGAACGCGTTGCCGAAGGGGTTGCGCTCGCCCATCGGGATGCGCACCGCGTCGATCTCGAACAGGCGGTTCTCGTCGCCGTCGATCGCGACGTCCAGCCGTGCGCTGAACAGGTGCTGGTGGACCGGGGCGAAGATCCCCGGTGCGATCTCGGGCGCGTGCGTGTTCTCCGACCCGGGGATGCCGGCTCCCACGAACACGATCCCGGTCGCCTTCGCCTCCACCTGGATCGAGCCGTCGAGGTAGAGGTACCAGTAGAACCCGTAGTCGTAGTTGCCGATCGTGGAGAAGTACGAGATCACCAGGCGCCGCGAACGGCGCACGTGTGAGCCGACGACGCTCGGCTCGGTGTGCTTCCAGAGGATGCCGTAGTCCTCCTCGTGCATGCACACGACGTTCGGGATCTTCATGGCGTGGCCGTGGTCGTCGGCGACGTAGCCGTCGAAGTAGCGGATGACGCCGAGGCAGTCGCACCCGAGCTCGAGGTGGTTGGCGTTCTTGCCGAGTAGGTACTCGCCCGCGTCGAAGTAGCTGATCCAGAACCGCGTGTTGCTCGTGTCGCCGTAGGGCACGACCATCTCGGGCACGCTCGCGCGGCGGAGCACGGGGCGGTCGTCGAAGCGCACGTCGTGCAGCACGAGCCCTTCGCGCGCGTTGAAGTCCACCCGCAGCGACCAGTTCTCCCACTGCACGTGGTGGCCCTCGACGTGGAAGCTCGGGCCCTCGGGCTGGGTGATCTCGATCGGCTTCAGCGTCTCGCGCGCAGGCCCCACGGCATCCGGAGTGTAATTGCCCCCGGCGGCCGGCACGGGGATGTCGCCCTCGTCCTCGATGCCGATCACCTCGTTCGTGACGAGGTCGACGTGCACGATCAGGCCTTCGACCGGGTGCGCCCAGGGGAGGTCCTCCTCGCTGTCGCGCAGGAAGGTGAGCGAGCGGATGACCCGCCTGCCGACCTCGTTCGCCCGTCCCACGAAGCCCGGGGCGAGTGGCCCGCAGAACGCCAGCTCCATCCGGTCGGCCAGGCCCCGGCGCGTCATGGCCGCCTGCCACTCGGGCGAGGACTTGACGATCTCGGCGGCGCGCTCGTACTCCTCGAACAGGTACTGGGGCTGGCCGTACGGCGGGTTCGCGCTGTCGTACGCGCTGTGCGAGACGACCTCGCCGCGCGTGATCGACACGATCGCCTCGGTCACCGCGCCTGTCTCGACATCCAGCAGCGTCACGTCGACGCGGCGGTCGATCTCGTCGCCGGGCGTCCAGGCGGCCAGCTCCGCCTTGTCGTACTCGTCCGGCAAGAGCATCGGTACGCGCACGGTCTCGCCCAGCAAGCCCGCGGCGACGAGAATCTCTCTCGCGCGCTCGATCTCGGCCGCCGTCAGCGGGTCGCGCGGGTGCGGCGAGATCGAGTCCTGAGCTTGGGCATGGTGAACGTGGGGCATGCGAAACTCCTCCCGGCGGACCCCCATTATGCGTCACGTCGCGCCGTCATGTTTGATCGTGCGTGCAGGGGACATGACCGTGTGCGCAGCGCGCGGGGCGGCAGCCGCGTGGCGCAGGACGCCGCCGAGACCGCGCGAACGGTGCTCGGATCGTGCAGGAGAGCGCGGTTCGTGCAGTCTCGACCGGTTCTCGGGGCGTGTCGGTGGGAGGCGGCAGACTGTGCACTGACGCGGGAGGTGACGCATGAGGTCGGTGTTCGCGGCGCTGGCAGGTCGGCTGATCGGTGCACTCATCGTGCGCGCCCTGGTGCTGTGGCGGCGGATCGGACTCGCGGTGGAACAGTGGCTGTCGCCCCGCTGCCCGGTGCTGGATCCGGCGATCGAGCGGCTCGCGGCCGTGCGCGCCGCCGTCGGTCTCGTCCTCGTCGTCGCCGCGAACGTCCTCTGGGAGCGGGATCCGCAGCGGTGGCTACTCGCGTGGGCGCAGTCGCAGGCCGCCGTCGTCGTGCTGCCGTTCCAACTCGCCGCGCTCGTGGTTCTCGCGGCTGTGCTGCTCAGCGTGTTCGCGCGGCGGGGCCAGCGTCGAGCGATGCTGCGCCACACGATGCGGCCGGTGCGAATCGTCGGCATCGCGCTGGCGGTGCTCGTGGCGTGGTGCGCGGCACTGTGGGCGCTCGCCCACGTGCTGCCGCTCGTGCGTGTCGGCGACGGCCCGGTCGCGACGCTGCTCGCGCTCGCGGTCGCCGTCGCGGGGTTTGCCGCCTTCTTCGTCACGGCCGCGGTCGCTTGCTATGGCGCTCGCGCTATTGTGCGGCACTGTTTCCGTGCGCGAGACGGGCACCCTGCGATGCGGGCCGTCGTCATCGCGCTGCTGAGCGTCTGGACGATAGCCATCGGCCTCGCGGATTTCGCGGACGCCGTGGCGCGCTCGGCGATCCCCTGGTGGGCAGGGCTGTGCCTGCTCGTGGGCGGTCCGATCACCAACATCGCGCTCAGCGTCGCCGAGATCGTGCGGTTGGGCGACCGAGGCGTGTCGATCCGCTGCGCCGTGGGAGCTCCCGAGTGAATCGCATCGACACCCGTCCCTTGCCGGTTCCCGAGATCGTCGAGATCGTCGGTTCGGGGCATGCGGACCTTCGACGCGCTCGGTTCCATGCGCCCAGGGAACTGCGCGACGAGAGGGAGCTCTCGCCGTATCGCGAGCGATCGGCTCACGATGTGCGTACGGTGCGCGGTCTGCTCATCGACATCGACTCATCGACATCGACGGAGTGCTCGTCACGTCATGGAAGCCACTTCCCGGCGCCGTCGAGGCGCTGGCAGCGGCCCGCAGGGCCGGCATCCCGGTGTGTTTCCTTACCCACACGACCTCTCGCACCAACGTGCAGATCACCGGTGCGCTACGCGATCTCGGCTTCGCGGTGGATGCCGAAAGGTCGTGACCGTCGCCTCGGCGGCTGCGACCCGTCTCACGTGCCGACGGCCCGGGGCTCGGTGTCTGCTGGTCACCGGTGGCGATCCGGCATCCACCTGCACGGGGTCAAGCTCGTCGGTCCCGACGCTCCCCCGACGAGATCGATGTCGTGATCCTGGGGGGCCGAGTGCAGCTATGACGAGCTCAATCGGGTGCTCGACTGCCTGCTGCACGGCGCCGAGTTCGTCGTCATGCACCGCGACCTCCTCTGGCGCACCGACGCGGGATTCCGGCTCGACACGGGCGCTTTCCTGACGGGCTTGGAGCGGGCGTCGGGAAAGACCTGCAGGGAAAGACCTGCACCGTCATCGGAAAACCTGCTGCGGCAGTGTTTGGCGAGGGTCTGTTGCCGCTCGGCCTTCCCCGCAGCGAGGTTGCCGTGATCGGCGACGACCTCGCCGCCCTCGGATGCCACCGAGATCGCGAGAACTGCGCTCGGATCGCGCCTGCGCGTGCATTTCGCGCGATCTCGACGGGCCCACGCGGTCGCCGCGGGACCGCTGTGGCTGTGGCTGTGGCTGTGGCTGCGGGGCTAGCGCCGGCTCGGGTCAGGGTTGCGCGCCGTTGGCCCACAGGGTCTCGGCGAACTCGCGAGCGTAGCCGGGCTCACGCAGCGACTTGAGCGTGTTGCGGCTGAAGCGGTTGATGGTCTCACGACTCACGTCGCAGCTCAGCTGCCCGTCGGGCGTGAAGAGCAGCACCGCCGCGACGTGGAAGGCCGTCTGGGGCCGTACCGCGACCGCCGCGCACGGATACGTCCAGTCCGGCTGCGAGGCACCGTCGCGGGTGAATCGGACCACTCCCGCCGTCACCTCAACGATGCCGCCGATGGAGCCGATGCCGCTGCCTGTTGTCGTGCCGAAGCCGGACAGGATGCGCATGTTCCATCTCCCGGTGGGTGGGCGACCGGGCTCCGCGGCGGTGCGCACCCCGAGCTCGGGATTGCGGCGGGGCAAGCCGACGATACCGATGATCCCGACGATCAGGGTGAAGATGAGCGGCACGCCGATGGCGAGGAACATGGGCACCCAGCTCATGTCATCCATGCGGCTCCGACCTCGTCAGCGTTGGGCCGTGCCATCCGTGCGCGCGGCCCGCGATTCGCCCCATCCTAGAGGCGGCACCCTCACCCTGCCGCCGGGTGCGCCGCTTCGTGCCGAGTGCGCCGCTTGCGCACAGGCCGGGAGCGGCGCACTCGGCAGAAACCAGCGCGCTCGGCGTCAGGGCCGGCTCGGCCGCCTCAGCCCTGCGCGTGGCGGTCGAGGAAGGTGTAGACCTCGCCGTCGTCGACGCCGGGGAAGGCGCCCCGCGGCAGCGGCGAGAACATCTGCATGTGCACGCGGGCGCTCGGCCAGGCCTTGCCCTCCCAGCGGCTGGCGGCCTCGGCATCCGGCCGCCGGCAGCAGGCCTCGTCGGGGCACCGCGACACGGCGCGCTTGTGCGTCTCGCGACCGCGGAACCAGCGGGCGTCGTCGAAGGGCACCCCGACCGTGATCGAGAACTCGCCGTCGCCGGTCTTGCCGGTCTGACTCGAGCACCAGAAGGTGCCTGCCGGGGTGTCGGTGTACTGGTAGTGCTCCGTGGTGCGGTTGCGCTGGGCGAACGCCGACCGTCCCGCGAACTCGCGGCACACGATCTGGCCCTCGACCGAGCCGGTGACGTCCATCGGCAGCGGCAGCCCGTCGTTCTCGTAGGCGCGCGTGATCGCCCCCGCGCCGTCGACGCGCAGGAAGTGCAGGCGGATGCCGAGATGCTGCGTCAGCAGGTTCGTCAGCCGCATGCCGGCCGCCTCGTGGGTGACCCCGAAGGTGTCGCGGAAGTCCTCGACGGCCAGGTCGCGCTCTTTCTTGGCCTGTGTCAGGAAGGCGACCGAGGCGGTCTCGGGCATAAGGCAGCACGCGGCGAAGTAGTTGATCTGGAGCCGCTGCTGCAGGAAGTCGGCGTAATCGGTGGGCGGGGTGTGGCCGAGCAGCCGGTGCGCCATCGCCTGCAGTGCCATCGAGCGCAGGCCGTGCCCGCCAGGGATGGATGCCGGAGGCAGGTAGATGCGGCCGTTCTCGAGGTCGGTCACCGAACGTGCCGAGTGTGGCAGATCATCGACGTAGATGAGCTCGAACCCGAGCTGCTGCGCCATGATGCTGACGCTGTGATGGGTCAGGGCGCCGCCGGTGTGGCCGGCTGCGCGCAGCTGCTTCTCGGCGAGCTGCTCGATCTCGGGCAGGTAGTTGTCCTTCTCCCGCATGCGCAGGCGCAGCTCGGTGTTGGCCCGGCGCGCCTCTTCGGGTGTCGCGATGGCCTCGCGCTCGCGGCGCTGCAGCTCGCGATGCAGCCCGAGCACGGCCTCGATCGTCGCGTCGGTCGTCGCCTTCGTGACGCGCACCGGTGGGATGCCGAGGCGCCGGAACACCGGCGAGGCCTGCGCGCGCGTGAGCTCGAGCTCCAGCGCGGCGCGGCGGTTCGGCGGGTCGGGGGAGAGCAGGTCGGTGACATCCGTGCCGGTCGCGTGCGCGATCGCCTGCAGCAGTGAGAGCTTCGGCTCGCGCTTGCCGTTCTCGATGAGGCTGAGCTGGCTGCCGGCGACGCCGATGATCGCTCCGAGTGCGTCGAGGGTGTAGCCCTGCGCGAGGCGGCGGTGCCGGATGCGGTGGCCGAGGGTGGACAGCTCGATCGCGGAGGGGGTCATTCCTTGAATATAGCGAAAGAATCCAACTTTTTGCATTGGTCTGTGTTGCCAAGACTTAGATATTCGGCAGCACAGTGGAGGCAGGAGACCAGACGAAGGAGCAGACATGGCGATCGTAGACATCCTCACCCGCCCCACCCCCACCCCCGCATCGATCACGGCGACCCGAGCGTTCGGAGCCCGCCCCGCGGATGCCCCGGGCCTTGCCGAACTGCGCGCTTGGGTCGACCAGATCGCGGCGCTGACCCGGCCCGACCGCATCCACTGGGTCGACGGGTCGCGCGCCGAGAACGCGGCGCTGCTGCGTCAGCAGGTCGAAGAGGGCAAGCTCATCAAGCTCAACCCCGAGTGGCGGCCCGGCTCGTACCTCGCCCGCTCGCATCCGAGCGACGTCGCCCGCACCGAGGCGCGCACCTTCATCGCCTCCGAGCGCGAAGAGGATGCCGGCCCGACGAACAACTGGATCGCCCCCGAGAAGATCCGCGCCACCATCACGCCGCTTTTCGCCGGCTCCATGCGCGGCCGCACGATGTACGTCGTCCCGTTCTCGATGGGCGCCGTCGGCGGTCCGCTCTCGCACATCGGCGTGCAGCTGACCGACTCGGCGTACGCGGTCACCTCGATCGGCATCATGACGCGGGTCGGCACCGCCGTGCTCGATGAGATCGCCGCCGGCAAGCCGTGGGTGAAGACCGTCCACTCCGTCGGTGCTCCGCTTGCGCCCGGCCAGAAGGATGCCGAATGGCCCTGCAACGACGAGAAGTACATCGTGCACTTCCCCGAGACCCTCGAGGTGTTCTCGTTCGGGTCGGGCTACGGCGGCAACGCGATCCTCGCGAAGAAGTGCTTCGCGCTGCGCATCGCCTCGGTCATCGGCCGCGACGAGGGGTGGCTCGCCGAGCACATGCTCCTCATCCGGGTGATCTCTCCCGCGGGAAAGGCGTATCACCTCGCGGCCGCGTTCCCGTCGGCGTGCGGCAAGACGAACCTCGCGATGCTGCGCCCGACGATCCCCGGCTGGCGGGTGGAGACGCTCGGCGACGACATCGCGTGGCTGCGCCCGGGCGAGGATGGGCGCCTGTGGGCGATCAACCCCGAGGCCGGGTTCTTCGGGGTCGCGCCCGGCACCGGCGAGTCGACCAACGTCACGGCGGTGGAGACGCTGTGGGGCAACACGATCTTCACGAACGTCGCGCTGCGCCCCGACGGCGACGTGTGGTGGGAGGGCCTCACCGACGAGGTGCCCGCCGCGCTCACCGACTGGGAGGGCAAGCCCTGGACGCCGTCGTCGGGGCGTCCCGCCGCGCACCCGAACTCGCGCTTCACCGTGAGCGCCGGCCAGTGCCCGCAGATCGCCCCCGACTGGGAGACGCCCGCGGGCGTGCCGCTCGACGGCATCCTGTTCGGCGGGCGCCGCGCCACCAACGTGCCGCTCGTCGTCGAGGCGACCGACTGGACGCACGGCGTCTTCATGGGCTCGAACATCTCGTCCGAGCGCACCGCCGCCGCCGAGGGCACCGTGGGCGAGCTCCGCCGCGACCCGTTCGCCATGCTGCCGTTCTGCGGCTACAACATGGCCGACTACTTC
>JASGGN010000020.1:0-32399 GCA_047605005.1 Microbacterium sp. | reverse complement strand
CGCCGATGACGACGGTGTGGCCGGCGTTGTTGCCGCCGTTGAACTTGACGACCCAGTCGGTGCGCTCTCCGAGGAGATCGGTGGCCTTGCCCTTGCCCTCGTCTCCCCATTGGACGCCGACGATGACGATGCCTGGCATGGGCTCACTCCCCCGTTATCGGACGGTTACGCTCCATCCTATCGGCGGGCGCGGCCTGCGCCCCGGGAGGAGATCTCGCCTCGGGAGGACGAAAAGTCGAAATCCGTCCTCCCGAACGGAAATCTCCTCCCGAATCGCGGGGCGCCGAATCGCGGGGCGCCGAAGCGCCGCGCGCGAGACCTCACCCACCGCTGCCGGCGCGATACCGGATCGGGAACCGCACCGGGCCGGTGTTGCCCGAGACCGGCAGCCACTGCCCGGGCCCGTCGGGCACGGCATCCCTCATGCGCCGGGCGAGCAGTGGCAGCGCGACGGCCATGTCGGTGCGCGCGACGAAGTGACCGAGGCAGTGGTGGATGCCGCCGCCGAAGCCGCTGTGCAGCGGGCGCTCGTCGTAGGCGATGTCGATGCCGACGCGCTCGGCCATCGCCCGAGGGTCGGTCCCCATCGCGTGCGAGAGCACCTGCACGATGCCGCCGGCCGGCACGTGCAGCCCGTTCAGGTCGACGTCCTCGACGGCCTCGCGGGTGACCCACGTCACGGTCGGGTTCACCCGCATGACCTCCTCGACGGCACGGGCGCCCAGCTCGGGGCGTCGGGCCAGCAGCGCCCACTGGTCGGGGCGGGCGAGCAGCGTCTGCAGCGCGAGCCCGAGCTGGTTGCGCGTCGTCTCCATGCCGGCGAACGCGAGGAAGACGAGCGCAACCGAGAGCTCGCGCCGGGAGAGGGCGTCGCCCTCCTCGTGCGCCTGAATCAGGGTCGTGACGAGGTCGTCGCGCGGGTGCGCCTGCCGGTCGGCGACGATCTCTTCGATGTAGCCGGTCAGACCCTGAAGCGCCGCCTCGATGCGCGGCAGGTCTTCGCGCACCCGGATGCCGAAAGATTTCCCCAGGTCGTCGGCCCAGTGCGCGACCTGCGGCCACTCCTCGTCGGGCAGCCCCAGCAGCAGGCACAGCACCCGCGAGGCGTACGGCTCGGCGAACTGCGACACGAACTCGACGCGCGACCAGCCGTCGGCATCCGGAGCGCCGAACCCGTCGATGAGCTCGGTCGCGAGCGCCTGGAACCGCGGGCGCATCGCCTCGATGGTCTTGTTGCGAAACGCCGGGCCGAGCAGCCGCCGCAGGCGCAGGTGATCGTCACCCTCCAGGCTCAGCAGGGTCTCCTGCCACCACTGCCGCCAGGGTCCGTCGTGGATGCCGTTCTGGTCGGGCCATTGCGCGTTGCCCTGCCGGAAGCGCCGGTCCTTCAGCAGCGCCGTGCCCTCCTCGTAGCGCAGGATCGCCCAGCCATAGGGCGTCTCGGCGTACCAGCTCTCTTCTCGGGCGTCGTGCACCGCCGCAGAGGTGACGTCGAAAGAAGGATCCGCGAGGTCGAGGTACGGCACCGGGGGCGTCATTCCGGGAGTCTACGCACAGTCGCTGCGGCCGGCGACTCGCACTCCTGTCTCGATCGCCATTCGAATGGTAGCCTGATGGTATGCGAACGACCATGGACAAAGCGGGGCGGATCGTCATCCCCGCCGCCATCCGCGAACGGCTCGGCATGGTGCCGGGGCCCGTGGACGTGCACATCAGCGGCACCGGCATCCAGATCGAGATCCCGGCGACCGGCGAGCTCGTCGAGAAGGACGGGATCCTCGTCATCCCCGCAAGCGGCACGCCCTTGACTGTCGAAATGGTGCGGGAGCTGCGCCTTGCCGATCAGCGCTGACCTCCTGTTCGACACGAGCGCCGCGCTCGCCCTTCTCACCGGCGACCATCCTTCGCACGATGCCGTGCTCACACTCCGGCGAGGAAAGGTTCTCGGACTCTCCGGGCATGCAGCCGCCGAGACATACTCCGTGCTCACGCGGATGCCCGGTGCTGGCCGACTGACCCCGTCTGCTGCGCGGGAGGCGATCCTCCGCGCCTTCCCGGCATCTGTCGCCCTCTCCCCCGCGGCCTCCCTGGCCGCCGTCGAGACCCTCGCCACGGCGGGCATCGCCGGCGGCGCCGTGTACGACGGACTCGTCGCGCTGGCCGCGCGCGAGGCGGGCATCCCGCTCCTGTCGTGCGACCGTCGCGCGCTCCCGATCTACGCGACCCTCGGCGTCGAGGTCCGCGTCGTCTGAGCACGGGCCCGATCGCAACCCGGGACGCAACGATTCGTAACGCGATTTCACCTCGCGCCGGCCACCTGGTTGGATCGAGCGGGTGATCTCCCTCGACCGCGTCTCGAAGCGCTACGGCGCGTTCACGGCGGTCGACGACGTCTCCCTCGAGATCCCGACGGGTGACATCTTCGGCATCGTCGGGCAGAGCGGTGCGGGCAAGAGCACGCTCGCGCGCATCGTCAACCTTCTCGAACGCCCCGACAGCGGCACCGTCACGGTCGACGGCGCAGAGCTGACGAGCCTCGCCGACAAAGACCTCCGCGCAGCGCGTCGGCGCATCGGCATGGTGTTCCAGCGCTTCAACCTGCTCGGCAGCCGCTCGGTGCGCGGCAACGTCGAGCTGGCCCTCGAGCTCGACGGCGTGCCGCGCGAGCAGCGCGCCACCCGCGCGCACGAGATGCTCGACCTCGTCGGCCTCGGCGACCGCGGCGACGCCTCGGTGCAGGAGCTGTCGGGAGGCCAGCAGCAGCGCGTCGGCATCGCCCGCGCCCTGGCGGCGCGGCCCACCGTGCTGCTTTCCGACGAGGCGACGAGCGCGCTGGACCCCGAGACGACGGCATCCATCCTCGATCTGTACCGTCGCATCAACGCGGAGCTGGGGCTGACGGTGCTGCTCATCACGCACGAGATGGACGTCGTGAAGTCGGTGTGCGACTCGGCGGCCCTCCTCGAGCGGGGCCGGGTCGTGGAGAGCGGCCGGCTCGTCGACATCATCCAGACGCCCGGATCGCGCCTCACCTCGCAGCTGTTCCCCATCGGCGACATCCCCGACACCGTCGCGGAGGGCGCCACCGTCATCGACATCACCTTCGCCGGCGGCACGGCCGACCGCCCCGTGATCGCGCAGCTCGCGCGCGATCACGGGGTCGACGTGTCGATCCTCGGCGCACTGGTCGAGCGCATCGGCGGCACGCAGGCGGGCCGCACGCGTCTGGAGATCCCGGCGAGCGCGGCGGATGCCGTGATCTCCGACCTCCGCGGCCGCGGACTGCTCGTCGAGGTGCTCGCCGGTCCCGTCCAGAGGGGGCCGATCGCATGAACGACGCCCTGTTCCAGGTGCTCCTGGTCGCGACCGGCCAGACGCTCTACATGGTCGGCTTCTCGCTGCTGTTCACGGTGATCCTCGGCCTCCCGCTCGGCATCGTCCTTGTCGGCACGGAGGAGGGCCGGTTCTGGGAGAGACCGTTCGGCTCGCGCCGGGCGGGCATCGTCATCAATCGCGTGCTCGACCTCGTCGTGAACTTCGGCCGCAGCGTGCCGTTCATCATCATCATGGTCGCGCTGATCCCGTTCACCCGCCTCGTCGTAGGAACGTTCATCGGTCCGACGGCCGCGATCGTGCCCCTGGCGGTCGTCGCGATCCCGTTCTTCGCGCGCATGGTCGAGATCGCGATCAAAGAGGTCGACGCCGGCCTGCTGGAAGTGGCCTCGTCGCTCGGCGCGAGCCGCTGGCAGCTGATCGTCAAGGTGCTCGTGCCCGAATCGGCGCCCGCGATGCTGCTGGGCCTGTCGACGACGGTCACCTCGATCATCAACTTCTCGGCCATGGTCGGCACCGTCGCCGGCGGCGGCCTCGGCGACGTCGCGATCCGCTACGGCTACCAGCAGTACAGCGTCATCCACATGGTCAGCGTCATCATCATCATCTTCGCGATCGTGATGATCCTTCAGGGGCTGGCCACGTGGGGGGCGCGCAAACTGTCGCGCCGCGGCGGACATCGCACACCGGCGCGGCCGACGAGCTGACGCGCCACCGCTTCTGCCACTTCGCCCCGCACGCCACCGCACCGCACCGCATCACAACCGCACCACACCTGCACCACACCTGCACCACACCGAGAGGAACTCCTCATGACCCGCGCCCTCCGCGCCTCCCTGCTCACCGCCGCCGCGGCGGGCGTCGCCCTCGCGCTCTCCGGCTGCGCCGGCTCGGCCGAGTCCGCCGACGCCACGGCATCCGACTCGCTCGGGACGATCAAGGTCGGCGCCCTGCAGACCCCCGCGGGCGACATCCTCGCGCACATCGCCGAGAACGGCGCCGCCGAGGTGGGCCTGACGATCGAGTTCGTCGCGTTCACCGACTACAACACCCCGAACACGGCGTTGTCCGACGGCTCGATCGACGCGAACCTCTTCCAGAACACGACATTCCTGGAGACCTACAACGAGAACACCGGCAGCGACCTGGTGAGCGTCGGCGAGGTGTACCTGCCCAGCGCCGCGTTCTACTCGGAGAAGATCGACGACCTCGACGACCTCGACGACGGCGCGAGCATCGCCATCCCGAACGACCCGACCAACGAGGGCCGTGCGCTGAAGATGCTCGCCGCCGCGGACCTCATCGAGGTGAGCGACGATGTCGCCGACCTCACCGGCATCACCGCCAACCCGCACGAGTTCGAGTTCAAGGAGATCGAGAACGCCACCCTGCCGCAGGCACTGCCCGACGTGGACACCGCGTTCGTGACGATCGCCTTCGCCCTGCCGGCGGGGCTCACCGCCGACGAGGCGATCCTCATCGAGGGCGACGACAGCGACTACTACAACGTGCTCGCCACGCGCCCCGAGCTCGTCGACGATCCGCGCATCGTCGCCCTGTACGAGCTGCTCCTCAGCGACGACACGGCGGAGTACATGACCGAGACATGGGGCGGCCTGGTCGTGCCCGTCGCGGACTGACGCGGCGTCGCCCTGCGACATCGGGGCGCTCGGGGAATGTCGCCTTCTTCGGAGGATTTCCGCGTTCGGGTCCGACGTTCGCGACATTCTCCGACGCCGACGACGGATGCCGGATGCCGGATGCCCCGGCGAAGGGGTCCCGGCATCCGCTCAGTAAGCTAGAACCCATGTCCAAAGTCCTCCAGTCCCTGCCCGTCGGCGAGCGCGTCGGCATCGCCTTCTCGGGGGGACTCGACACCTCCGTCGCGGTCGCGTGGATGCGCGACAAGGGCGCGATCCCGTTCACCTACACGGGCGATCTGGGCCAGTACGACGAGGACGACATCGCATCGATCCCGGGCCGCGCGCTGCGCTACGGCGCGGAAGGCTCCCGTCTCATCGACTGCAAGCCGCTGCTGGTCGAGGAGGGTCTGGTCGCCCTCTCCTGCGGCGCGTTCCACATCCGCAGCGCCGGCCGCACCTACTTCAACACGACCCCGATCGGCCGCGCCGTCACGGGCACGCTCCTGGTGCGCGCGATGAAGGAGGACGGCGTCGACATCTGGGGCGACGGGTCGACCTACAAGGGCAACGACATCGAGCGCTTCTACCGCTACGGCCTGCTCGCGAACCCGGCGCTGCGCATCTACAAGCCGTGGCTGGATGCCGACTTCGTCACCGAGCTGGGCGGACGCACCGAGATGAGCCAGTGGCTCGTCGCGCACGACTTCCCCTACCGCGACTCGGTCGAGAAGGCGTATTCGACGGATGCCAACATCTGGGGCGCCACGCACGAGGCCAAGACCCTCGAGCACCTGGACGTCTCGCTCGAGATCGTCGACCCGATCATGGGCGTACGGTTCTGGGACCCCTCCGTCGAGATCGCGACGGAGGACGTGTCGGTGACCTTCGCGGCGGGCCGCCCCGTCGCGATCAACGGCGTCGAGTTCACGGACGCCGTCGCCCTCGTGCAAGAGGCCAACGCGATCGGCGGCCGCCACGGCCTGGGCATGAGCGACCAGATCGAGAACCGCATCATCGAGGCGAAGTCCCGCGGCATCTACGAGGCCCCGGGTATGGCGCTGCTGTTCATCGCGTACGAACGGCTCGTCAACGGCATCCTCAACGAAGACACCCTCGCGACCTATCACGAGCAGGGCCGACGCCTCGGGCGGCTCATGTACGAGGGACGCTGGCTCGAGCCGCAGTCGTTCATGCTGCGCGAGTCGATCCAGCGCTGGGTGGGTTCGGCCATCAACGGCACCGTGACCCTGCGGCTGCGCCGCGGCGAGGACTACACGATCCTCGACACGACCTCGCCGAACCTCTCGTACGCGCCCGAGAAGCTCTCCATGGAGCGGGTCGGGGATGCCGCGTTCGGCCCCGTCGACCGCATCGGCCAGCTCACCATGCGCAACCTCGACATCGCCGACTCGCGCGCGCGGCTCGAGCAGTACGCCGGGCTGGGCCTGATCGCCGGCGCGACCGCCGACCTCGTCGGCTCCCTGGCACCCGGCGAGGCCGCCGAGATCACCGAGCACGCCGTGCCGTTCGACGCCGACCGTGAGGAGCTCGCCGAGGCCGTCGACGAGGCCAGCGAGTCGGCGTCGTTCGACTTCGGCGCCGACTGAGCCACCTCTCCGCCGCCGAGAACGCGCAACCTGTCCCCAGAACCCCCGGAACCGTGCAGATCGCGCGTTCTCGGTGACTCAGCGCTCGAGAGCGCGGCGCACGCGGGCGGCGAGGGCCGGTAGGCCGGCGAGGGAGATGTCATCCGCGCCGACCATGATGACGCGGTATCCGGCGTCTTCGAACAGCTGAACCCGCGTGAGGTCTTTGCGCCAGGCGTCGCGATCGGTGCGGTGGACATCGCCGAGGTACTCGAGCAGAACCCGCTGCTCGAGGTAGCCGAGATCGGGATGCCGCGTGCCCGCCCGGGTCTCGACCGCGGGCTGCACCCGCGGCTCGGGCAGCCCAGCCGCGATCAGGCCCAGCCGCAGGCGCGTCTCGGCGGGTGAGTCGACGGGGCTTCGCACGCGCTCGAGCGCCCACGCGAGCGCACGCGCCCCGCGGCGGCTGCCGTGCGCGGACACCGCGGCGGCGAGTTCGGCCCACGTCGCGAGGGGAGACGCCCGCCCGTACGCGAGCCGCTCGCCCGAGATCACGAAGTCGCCGACGGCGACCAGCTCCTCGCGCGTGAGCGCCCCTCCACGCGCGGCGGTCATCGTCGCGAGCGCGACCCAGGTGTCGACCGGGCCGGTGAGGCGGATGCCGTTGCCCGTGAACACGGGTGGACCCGGGGCATCCCGCGCCCACCCGATGACACCCGGGCGCCGCACGGCCGTCGTGCCGATCGAGAGGGTGTGCAGCTGTTCTGAGACTCGCGCGGGGAGAGGCATCCGCCACAGGCGTGCGGCGGTCGCGTGGCTGAACACGACGGCGGGGCCAAGCACCGTGGTCAGCTGTCGGCACCGTGTCAGCAGTTCCCCACCGGCATCCGGCGACGGTGCCGCGACGCGCATGCCGTGGAACGGGCGGGCAAAGGCTCGCCCGCGCATCCTGCCCGGGGTGAGGCCCACGGCGAGGCCGTCCGCGACCCGGAACCCGGCATCGCCGCCCAGCGCTCGTGGCTGCCGTGAATCCATCATCCCGGCATCCTGCCCCGCGCGCGCACCCGCGCACGCGTTATCCACAGCCCCGAGCCCACCCGCCCCACATCCCCCACCTGTGGAGGAGTCGACGCCCCGCCGAGAACGCGCAAACGGTCGCGTTCCGGCGCGATTGCCAGCAGATCGCGCGTTCTCGGTGAGCCTCGGTGATCAGTCGTCGACGAGCTCGTCGACGACGAGGGATGCCTCGTCGATCGTGCGGTTGCGGTAGGCCTGGCGGCCGATCATGTGGGCGGACAACGGCGCGGTCGCGAGCTGGATGAGCACGACCGGCACGAGGAACGCGGCGACCTGCCATGACCCCAGCCCGAGGGCGACACCGAGGCAGACGAGCAGCAGACCCAGCACCTGTGGCTTCGTCGCGGCGTGCAGGCGCGTCGGCACATCGCGAAAGCGCAGCAGCCCGATCGCCGCGGTCAGGCACAGCAGCGCGCTGATGAGGATCAGCGCCAGCACGACGATCTCGGTCATCGCTCCTCCTCGCTGCGGCGCGCGACGAAGCGCGCGACCGAGATCGAGCCGAACACCCCGACCGCCGCGACGATCAGCAGCAGCGGCAGAGTGCGGGTGTGGTGACCGATCGCCATCTCCGCGCCCAGCACGCACAGCACGAGCGTCAGCAGGACGTCGGCGGCGACGGCGCGGTCGAGGATCGACGGCCCTCGGATGATCCGCCAGACCGTCAGCAGTGCGGCGATACCGAACACGAGGGAGATGAGGATGAGCAGCACCGTCGTCATGTGTCGGCCTCCTTTCGCGCGCGCATGGCCTCCAGCTGCGCGCGCGAGCCGACGGCCCGCACGATGCGCTCCTCCCAGTGCCGTACGTCGCGGCGCTGCCTCTCGATGCTCGCCGCATCGCGCACGCCGATGACGTGCAGGTAGAGGATGCGACGGTCGCGGTCGATGTCGACGATGAGCGAGCCGGGGACGAGGGATGCCGTCACCGCGACGTGCGTCATGATGAGGTCGTCGTCCGTCGCCAGCGCAACGGCGATGATCGCGGCTCCCGGCTGCCCCGGCGTGATCGCCTGCCAGGCGACCACGAGTGAGCCGCGCACGAGCGCGACGAGGAACTCGAAGAAGAACACGAGCCCCCACCACGGGTTCACCCGCCCGGACAGCTCAGCCGGCGGCAGCCGGAAGACCCGCGTCACGAAGACCGCGACGACGATGCCGGTGAGCGCCGCGAGCACCGTGAACTGTCCCCACAGCAGCATCCAGAGCGCGACGAGCCACACGAAGAACGGCAGCTGCCGCCACCCGACAGCCCACACGGAGATACGCGAGGACAGGCGCTTCGTCATTGCGACACCTCCTGCTCGAGCTGCACCAGCGTGACGGGTTCGTCCAGGGTGTCGCCGATCTTCGCGCACAGCTCGTAGAGCGGCCCCGCGAAAGCGGTCAGCGCGACCGTGACGGCGACCATTCCGGCGGTCGAGGCCGTCATGATCCGCGGAATCGCTCGGCGGCCGCCGCGATCGTCGGCGGCGGGGGCGTTGCCGAGGTATTCGATGCGTTCGACGACCGCCGACTCCTCGAGATGATCGCCGTCCTCGCGCCAGAACGACAGGTTCCACGCGCGCATGAGCGTGTACAGCGTCAGAAGAGAGGTGAGGATGCCGCCGCCGATGAGAACGTACATGAGCGGCGTACCGACCTGGGCCGCGGCGTGGAAGAGCGCGAACTTGCCGATGAACCCCGAGAACGGCGGCAGGCCGCCGAGGTTGACCGCGGGGATGAAGTAGAGGACGGCGAGCAGCGGAGCCGCGCGCATGAGCCCCTTCACCCTCAGGATCGACGTCGAGCCGGCACGGCGCTCGACCAGGCCGACCGCGAGGAACAGCGTCGTCTGCACGACGATGTGATGCACCATGTAGTAGATCGTCGCGCCGAGCGCGAGCGACGTGGCGATCGCGAGACCGAAGACGAGAAAGCCCACGTGGCTGACGAGCGTGAACGAGAGGATGCGCTTCAGCTCAGCCTGTGCCAGGGCGCCCAGCACGCCGACGAGCATCGTCGCGACCGCGACGATCAAGAGCAGCGTGTTGACATCGTTCTCCCGGAAGATCTGCGTCTCGGTGCGGATCATCGCGTAGACGCCGACCTTGGTCAATAGGCCCGCGAAGACCGCGGTGACGGGAGCCGGCGCGGTCGGATACGAGTCGGGCAGCCAGAACGACAGCGGGAAGACGGCGGCCTTGATGCTGAAGGCGAGCAGCAGCATGAGGTGCAGCACGAGCTGCGTCGCCTCCGGCAGCTCGCTCATGCGGTCCGCGAGCTGCGCGATGTTGACGGTGCCGAGAGCCCCGTAGATCGCGGCGATCGAGACCAGGAACAGGATCGACGAGACGAGCGAGACGACGATGTAGACGACGCCGGTGCGGATGCGTGAGGCGGTCGAGCCGAGCGTGATCAGCACGTACGAGGCGACGAGCAGGATCTCGAAGCCGACGTAGAGGTTGAACAGGTCGCCCGCGATGAAGGCGTTGAAGATGCCCGCCGCCAGGATCAGGTACGTGGGGTGGAAGATCGTGACGGGGGTGTCGTCGTCACCGTCGGCGGCGCCCTGACCCACCGAGAACAGGAGCACGGCAAGCAGCACGATGCTCGAGACGACGACCAGCAGCGCCGCGAGCGGGTCGACGTAGAGGACGATGCCGAACGGCACCGGCCACCCGCCGACCGACACCGCGATGGACTGGCCCGACGAGTCGACGGCGTACAGCAGCACTGCGGCGATCGCGAGCACGAGGGTCAGGGTCACCAGCGAGACGCCGACCTGCACGCGGCGGCGGCGGCCGAAGATCAGGGCGATGCCCGCGCCGAGCAGCGGCAGGGCCACCAGGAGCGGGACGAGGGCGCTCATCGCGGATCACCCTCCCCGCCGTCTGACCACGGCCGATCGGTGGGTGCATCGTCGCGGATCGCCGCGAGGTCGCGATGGTGCAGCACGACGATCGGCGTGGTCGCGGCACCGATGAAGTCGGTCGTCGCGTCCTCCTCGTCGTCGATGGATGCCTCGTCGTCCATCGCCTCCTCGTCGGCATGGGCGCGCTCGCGCACCGCGCGGTCTTCGGCGTCGTCCTCGACGGTGTCGGCCTGGCCGAGCTGCCACGAGCGATAGATGAGGGCGAGCAGGAACGCCGAGACCGCGAACGTGATGACGATCGCGGTGAGGGTCAGCGCCTGCGGCAGCGGGTCGCTCATCCCGTCGGTCCCCGAGCCGGTCGACGCGCCGAAGAAGGGGGCGATTCCGGGCTGTCCCATCACGACCAGCAGAAAGAGGTTCGCGGCGTTGCCCAGCAGCAGGAACCCGATCAGCACGCGGGTGAGGCTGCGCTCGAGCATCGCGTAGACGCCCGCCGCGAACAGGGCGCCCATGATCACGATGAGCACGAGGGAGACGTTCATCGCACCACCACGCCCCGTTCGCGGGCGGCCTGCGCCTGCCGATCGACCTCGCCGCCGAGCGAGCGCAGCACGTCGAGCACGAGCCCGACCACGACGAGGTAGACGCCGATGTCGAACAGCGTCGAGGTGACGAACTCGACGTGCCCGAGCACGGGAAGCTCCGTCTCCCAGAAATGGCTCGTGAGCGGCGCCTCGCCGAGCAGCAGCGGCACGAGCGCGCACGCGACCGCGATCGTCATGCCGGCGCCGAGCAGCCGACCGGCATCCGTGGGGGCGGCGGCGCCCAGCTCGTACCGTCCGCCGGCGACGTAGCGCATGACGAGCGCCATGCCCGCGACGAGCCCGCCCGCAAACCCTCCGCCGGGCAGGTTGTGCCCCGCGAACAGCAGGTAGATCGACACGACGATGATCGTGTGGAACAGGACGCGCACGATCACCTCGAGCATGATCGAGCGGTTCTCGGGGCGCACGCGTTGCCCGCCGACGAGCCACGCCTGGCGGGTGCTGCCGGGCGCGGCGGCGCGCGGCCGGGGGCCTTCGTCCGTCTCCACGAGGGGGCGTCTGGTGCGGATCGCCGCCGTCGGCAGCGGGGCGATGGCGCGCGAGAGCAGGTCGGAGCGGTGCGTGACGAAGACGAGGGATGCCACGCCGGTGGCCGCGAGGATCAGCACTGAGAGCTCCCCCATCGTGTCCCACCCGCGCAGGTCGACCAGGGCCACATTGACGACGTTGCGGCCGTGGCCGAGCTCGTAGGCGAGCTCGGGAAACGCGCCTGAGACCGGGTCGGCGACGCGCGATCCGGTCGCGACCACCGCGACGACCGCCATCGTGGCTCCCACCGCGAGCGCGAGCACGGCGCGCGCGATGGGCCGCACCGACGCGTTGTGCGTGCCCATGCGCGCGGGGATGCGCCGCAGCACGAGCGCGAACGCGACGAGAGTGACGGTCTCGACGAGCACCTGCGTCAGCGCGAGGTCGGGCGCGCCACTCGTGGCGAACAGCAGGACCATCCCGAGGCCCGTCACCGAGACGAGCACGACGCCGGTGTAGCGCTTGCGGGCGCGCACCGCGACGACGCCCGCGATGATCATGATCGGGGCCACCGCGAGCTGCAGGGGCGACTGCCAGGCATCCAGCGCGATCGTCCACCCCGAGCCTGCGATCAGCGCCGTCCCCAGCGCCGAGGACTGCGCCACGACGAAGACGACGAAGATCGTGCCCACATACGCCGGCAGCGACCCGCGCTGCGTGAGGGTCGTCGTCCAGACCGCGAGCCGCGCGATGCCACGGAGCGTCAGGTTGTACACCTCGGCCGCCGTGAAGGGCAGCACTCTCCGGGGCACGCGGCCGGTCCGCGTGGAGACGGCGAACAGCGCGACACCGATCGCGATGCACAGGAGCGAGAGCAACAGCGCGGGCTCGAGCCCGTGCCACAGCGCGAGGTGATACGGGTGCTCGGCATCCCCCGCGGTGTCGGCGTAGCCGCTCAGGGCGTCATCCAGCCACGGTGCCGCGACGCCCGCGACGAGGCAGAGAGCGGCGAGCACGATCGGCGCGGCGAGGAATCCGAGCGGCGGGTCGGGCCAGTCCGTCATGACCGCACGATCCCCCGCGGGCGTGCGCTTGGTCGCGAAGGCCCCCCACCAGAACCGCAGCCCGTAGGCGGTCGTCAGCACCGCCCCGAGGACCATTCCGACGAGAGCCACGACCGCCCACGGCTCACTCGCCGCCTCGAGGAGCGCCGTCAGGGCGGCCTCCTTCGCGACGAACCCCATCGTCGGGATGATCCCGACCATGGATGCCACGGCGACCGCCGACACGGCCGCGAGCACCGGCGCCTGCCGGCCGACCCCGGAGAGCTCGCCGATGTCCCGCGTCGACAGCTGGCGATCGATGACGCCGACGACGAGGAACAGGCTCGACTTGAACAGCGCGTGCGCGAGCAGCAGAGCGATGCCCGCGAGCGCCGTGTCACGGTCGCCGTATCCGACGACCGCGGTGAGCATCCCCAGCTGGCTGACCGTGCCGAAGGCGAGGATGCGCTTGAGGTCGGACTCGCGCAGCGCCTGCAGACCGCCGAGGAGCATCGTGAAGATCCCGAGCCCGACGACGATCGGCCGCCACGGACCGGCGATCGCGAACGCCGGCGCGCAGCGCGCGATGAGGTAGATGCCGGCTTTCACCATCGCCGCCGCGTGCAGATACGCGCTCACCGGCGTGGGCGCGGCCATCGCCCCCGGCAGCCAGAAGTGGAACGGGAAGATCGCCGACTTGCTGAGCGCTCCGACCAGCAGCAGCACGATCGCGACGTCGATGAGCGGGCTCGACGCGAGCGTGGAGCCGGATGCGGCGTAGGCGGCGAGGATGCCGGAGATGCTGTTCGTCCCGGCCTGCACGACGAGGATGACGGCGCCTGCGAACATGACGAGCCCGCCGAGGGTCGTCACCAGCAGCGCCTGCAGCGCGGCGCGCCGGCTCGCGCCGCGGGCATGGGAGAAGCCGATCAGCAGATACGACAGGATGCTCGTGATCTCCCAGAACATCACGAGCACGATGAGGTCATCGGTCAGCACGAGCCCGTACATCGCCCCGGCGAACGCGAGCAGGACGGCGCTGAAAAGACCGACCCCCGGCTGCGTCGCCGCACGCTTTCGTCCCGATCCGTCCGCCGCGACCGTGAAGTACCAGCGGCAGTAGACCATGACGAGCGCACCGACGCCCGTCACGATCAGGGCCATCACCCAGCCGAGCACGTCCATGCGCATCGACAGCTCGAGCCCGAGCTGAGGGATCCAGGGGACCGACTCCGTCAGCGTGCGTCCCGCGAGAACGTCCGGCGCGAGGGATGCCGCGTGCACGAAGCCCGCGATCGGAACGAGCGCCGCGACGAAGAACGCGCGTGCTCCGATCCGCCCGACCAGCCACGGCAGCGCGAGGGGGACCACCGCGAAGACGGTCAGGAGCGCGAGCATGCGGGCCTCCTGACGTTCACGGGGGGTCGAAGGCCCAGTCTATCGGGGGCTCTTCGCGGGGCCGGTCGTGTTCCCGACTCGAAAGGCGCAGGTCAGCCGCACGGATGGCGGGTTGATCCCGTCCATCAACGCTCCGATGGCCTCCCCCGCCACGCGTCCCTTCTCGGTCGCCGGCTGGACGAGCGTCGTGAGCTCGTACGCATCCAGTCCGTCGACGGGGATGCCGTCGAATCCGGTGACGCTGAGGTCGTCGGGCACGCGCAGCCCGGCCTCCTCGGCGGCGCGGATCACCCCTGCCGCCAGCAGATCGCTCTGCGCGATCACCGCGGTCGGCCGCCTCTCGGGGTCGGCGAAGATCGCGCGCCCCGCCGCGATGCCCTCGCCGATCGTGCTGCCGGCCGCCGCGTACGCCGGCGCCGCCGGGTAGATGTCGCGCGCCCCGTGCAGCCGGTCGCACGTCACGTCGATCAAGACCTCGGCATCCGACCCGATCCACCCGCTCTTGCCGTCGATGCGCGCGCGCAGCGCGACGATCGCGACATCGGTGTGCCCGAGCGCGCGCAGGTGCTCGGCGGCGGCGCGCTGGGCCTCACGATTGTCGAGCAGGATCCGTGGAACGTCCGGACCGGCGTCGCCCTCGAGCACGACGATCGGCATGCCGCGGCGGTGAGCGGTCACGAGCGCGTCGTGCAGGATGACGTCGTATCCGATGAGCACGGCGGCATCGAGCGGCGCTGTCGTCAGTGTCGGCGCGTTCTCGATGCCGCTCTGGCTGTGCAGCAGCAGCAGACCTGCGCCGCGCGGCGCGACGGCTTCGGCGAGGCCGTCCATCATCAGACGCTGCACCGGGTCGAGGAACAGGGAGTTCAGACTGGAGCCGACGACGACGCCGACGATCCCGCTGCGCCCGAGGCGCAGCGAGGCGGCGCGAGGATCGGGGCCGGTGTATCCCAGTGTGATGGCGGCGTCCAGAACGCGCCCGCGCGTCGCCTCTGAGACGGGCGTCTTTCCACTGAAGACGACGGACGCCGTCGACGGTGACACGCCCGCTTCGCGGGCGACGTCAGAGATCGTGGTGCGTCGCGTCGTCATCCGTGCATCGTAACGCGGGGCGCGCGCGGGCGTCGAATCGATTCGGTAGGGTGGTCTGATGGCATCCACGACCGCACCGGAGCGCACCGCTCTCGTCCATTGGCGCACGGCGGTTTTCGCCCTCTTCCTCCTGTGCGGCGTGACCAGCGGCTCGTGGGCGTCCCGGCTGCCCACCGTCAAGCAGACCCTCGGGATCGACGACTTCGGGGTCGGGGCGCTGCTGTTCACGATGGGCGCGGGGTCGCTCGTGGGGGTCACGTCCGCGAACCTGATCATCGCGCGCTGGGGTGCCAAGCGCGGGCTGGCGGCGACGGTGACCGGTCTGACGATCGGTCTGCTGCTGGTCGCGCTCGCCGTCGATGCCCTCTCCTCGTATCCGCTCGCGGTGGGGGGACTGATCATCGCGGGGCTGTGCATCGGCGCAACCGACGTGATGATGAACGTCGAGGCCGCGGCGGTCGAGCAGTCCTTCTCGAAGACGCTGATGCCGCTGTTCCACGCGTTCTTCAGCCTCGGCACGGTCGCGGGAGCCACGATCGGGGTCGCGATGGCTGCCTGGGGCGTCGGCACATCGTGGCAACTCGGCGCCGTCGCGGCGGTGTGGTACGCGGGCGCCGTCGTCGCGCTGCGATTCGTCCCCGCGCACGCGGCGGGGACCGATGCGGCTTCGACGGATGCCGCGGCGCAGCCGCCGAGCCGCACCGAGCGCCTGCACGCCGCCTTCGCGGTGTGGCGCGACCCGCGCACGTATGCGATCGGGGCGATCGTTCTCGGAATGTCGTTCGCCGAGGGCAGCGCGAATGACTGGCTCACCATCGCGACCGTCTACGGACACGGCGAGACCGAGGCGACCGGCGCGGTGCTGCTGGCGGTGTTCTCGATCGCGATGACGGTGTTCCGCGCCATCGGCGGGCCGCTCGTCGATCGCATCGGACGCGTGTGGGCGCTGCGCACGCTCTCGGTGATCGCCGGCGCGGGGCTCGCCGTCTTCATTCTCGCGCCGAGCCTGCCGATCGCGTTCGTCGGGGTCGCTCTATGGGGAGCGGGCGCATCGCTCGGGTTCCCGCTGGGCATGTCGGCCGCGGCGGATGACCCCGCCAAGGCCGCGGCATCCGTCTCTGCGGCTGCGACGATCGGCTACGTCGCATTCCTGTGCGGCCCGCCCGTGCTGGGCTGGATCAGCCACCAGATCGGCATCCTGAGCACCCTGTGGATCATCGTCGCCCTCATCGCGATGAGCGGCTTCGCCTCGGGCGCCGCCAAGCCGATCGCCGGCTCGAAGGTCGGCGCCGGCAGCCACTGAGCCGACGCGGGCGGCTCTCGTCTGGGATGCCGAGGCGCACGCCCCGCGCGGCGCGGGTCGGTCGATCGGGGCGCCGATCACCGAGTGCGCCACTTCGTGTCGAGTGCGCCGGTGTTGCCGCGTGCTTACCCGGCGCACTCGAACGCAACCAGCGCACTCGGCGACAGCCATCTGTGGAGCTCGTATCATCGAGGGGGCGAGTTGCGGGAGCGTCGCACCTCGCGCGCCGCTTCGTCGGGGGTACCGCAGCCAGGCCAGAGACAGCCAGGCCAGAGACAGCCAGGCCAGAGATAAAGACGCGCGCGATGTCTGTCGCCGACGCCGGTGAGGTGCTGACGCTTCAGCGCGCCGCCTACGCGACCGAGGCTCAGCTCCACGGCGACCCGTTCCTCCCTGCGCTCACCCAGTCGCTCGGCGATCTCGTGCGGGAGATCGACGGCGGAAGCGGACTGGTCGCCACCCTCGATGGACGGATCGTGGGTGCGATCCGCTGGAGCGTGGCAGAGGCGACGGCTCACCTCGGGAGACTGACCGTCGCCCCCGACAGGCAGGGTTCAGGGATCGGAACGCGTCTGCTGCGCCTGGCCGAGGGGCTCTCCGGAGCCCAGACCGCCGAGCTCTTCACCGGAAGCATGTCCGCCGCGAACATCCGGCTCTACGTCCGGGAGGGATACTCGGAGATCCGCCGCGAACCGCTCCACGAGGGCGTCGAGGGCATCGAGCTCGTCTACCTCTCCAAGTCGCTCGCGTAGCCCAGCGCGGGTACCAACGCTAGTACCGTAGAGCGGTGCGACTTGTCATAGCCCGCTGCTCCGTCGACTACTCTGGCCGGCTCACCGCGCACCTGCCGCTGGCGACGCGGCTGCTCATCCACAAGGGCGACGGATCGCTGCTGGTCCACTCCGACGCGCTCAGCTACAAGCCCCTGAACTGGATGAGCCCGCCGTGCACGCTCACGGTCGAGACCCCCGACGAAGACTCGGCGTCAGCCGGCGTGCAGGAGCACTGGCGTGTGACGCACGCGAAGACGGGGGATGCCCTGCTCGTGCGCATCTACGAGGTGCTGCACGACTCGTCGCACGAACTCGGCGTCGATCCGGGCCTGCAGAAGGACGGCGTCGAGGCCGACCTGCAGCGCCTGCTCGCCGAACAGGTCGAGGTCATCGGCGACGGCCTCACGCTCGTGCGCCGCGAGTTCCCCACCGCGATCGGCCCCGTCGACCTGATGCTGCGCGATCCGGACGAGGCGACCGTCGAGGCCCACGTGGCGGTCGAGGTCAAGCGCAAGGCCGGCATCGACGCCGTCGAGCAGCTGACCCGCTACCTCGACCTGCTCAACCGCGACCCGCATCTGCGCCCCGTGCGGGGCGTGCTCGCCGCGCAGTCGTTCGCCCCGCAGGCCCGCACGCTCGCCGGCGACCGCGGCATCGCGTGCGTCGCGCTCGACTACGACGCCATGAAGGGCGTCGACAGCGGCACGCCGACGCTGTTCTGAGGCCAGGCTCTGAAGCATCCTCGGCGAGCATCTCGGTAGGCTCGAAGGCATGTCTGTGAGATCGCCGTGGACGTGCGTGCTCTGGGATGTCGACGGCACCGTGGTGGATGCCTCGGACGGCATCCTGCGCCGTCTTTCCCTCGCCCTGCAGCACTTCGGCAAGCCCGAGCCGACCCGCGAGGAACTCGTGCACTGGATAGGCCCGCCGATGTTCGACTCCTTCCAGAACAACGTCGGGATGAGTCCCGCCGAGGCCGCCGAGGCCGTCAGGTACTACCGCGTGATCGGCAAAGCGGACGGGTACACGACGGGGGCGAAGCTCTACCCCGGCGTCGGCGAGCTGATCGCTGAGCTCGGAGCCGCTGGCATCCCACAGGCGACGGCGAGCTCGAAGCCCGAGATCCAGGTCGCGGCGCTGATGGAGCACTTCGAGCTGGAGCCGCACCTGCAGGCGATCGTCGGCGCGACCTCCGACGAGAAGACGCTCGCGACCAAGGCCGACATCGTCGCCGAAGCGATGCGGCGGCTCGCGGCGACGGGTGCCGACATCGACCGCCCCGTGCTCATCGGCGATCGGCACCACGATGTCGAAGGCGGCAGCGCTCAGGGCGTGCCCGTGATCTTCGTGCGCTGGGGGTTCAGCTGGCCGCACGAGTCCGAGGGCGCGACGGCCGTCGTCGACACGGTCGGCGAGCTGCGAGCGCTGCTGCTCGTCGAGGATTGACGACCGGGCCCCGAGCACCCGCGGCACGCCGAAAGGCGCCGTCGCCCTCAGGATCTCCTGAGGGGATCTCCCGAGGGGATCTCCTGGGGGCTTCGGCGCTCTGTCCGGCGCGCGAACGCGCCTGATCGAACCAAGCCGGCCCGTACGTGAGCACGGGCCGTCCGAGGATCAGAGCGGTCGGATGTTCTCCGCCTGCAGGCCCTTGGGGCCCTGGGCGATCTCGAACTCGACGCGCTGGTTCTCCTCGAGCGAGCGGTATCCGCTCGACTGGATGGCGGAGAAGTGGGCGAAGACGTCGGCGCCGCCCTCATCGGGGGCGATGAACCCGAAGCCCTTCTCCGAGTTGAACCACTTGACGGTGCCCTGCGTTGCCATGAACTGCCTTACGTAACGTGCGATGCGGGCGCGAGTGCGCCCACAGACCCACGGTAGCGGGACCGAGCCCATATGCACGAATGGAGAGGCCAATTGGTGTCATCACCGGCACGATCCGTCGTCCCCCAGACGGTAAGAGCCGCGAAACGGTGTCCCGCAACATGCCTTCCGCGCCGCACCGCCGACACCACGGGTCTGGATCGCGGACGCGGCACGCGATGAACGCGATCCGGGGCAAGGTGCCGTCCGACAGCATCGAGGCCGACGTCGTCTCGACGAGCAAACGTGGTCAGATCAGGGGTCGTGAAAGGACGTTGGGGCAACGTCGAGGCCTTCCAGCGACCGGCAGCGCAGGAACTTCCGTCTCGGAGGACCTCGACCTCTTCACGGCGCACGCCCCACAGCCACACCGTCGACTGCGAAGAGCCGTAGCGCTAGCCAACTGCCGCGCTCTACGCCACCGCCGGACGTGGCATCCCCACTCGCACCGACAAGGGATACGCGGGCGCCGGGATCGGGATCCTCGTCCCCGACAAAGGCCGCGACCTCGCCATCGACAACCGGACACGGAACAAGATCATCGGCACCCTCCGCGCTCCCACCGCATCACCGCCGCAGCCTTCATCCTCCTACACATGCACCGCGGCGCCCGGTCAGAAAACCTCAGTGATCAAGGTTTCGTAGTCCTGGCCGCCGTAATAGACACCGAGGATATCGTCGGTCACGCGAACGCGATCACCGCTCGACGCCGGAACCCGAGCGTGCGCAGGCCGGGGCGCAGGTCGTCATGGGCGACGCCGATGAACGGGAAGCCGGCAAGCTCGTCGCAGTGGTCGAAGATCGCGGGCACGTAGCTCTCAGCGCGATCCGGGAACCCCGATTCCTCAGCGATCCAGAAGTACCGCTCGGTGAGCTGGTCACGCGCACGCGGCGAGTAGACGACCTCGCGCGTCACGCAGGACTCTCGGCCGTCCGCCGCGCGTGGAGGTCAGCCAGGTGCGCCCGCATGTCTTTGGAGCTAATCGCGATTGACGGGTCAGCGCGCAGTTCGTCGTACGCGGCGGCGACCTCGGTGCGCAGCCAGGTCTCGACGGCTTCCTCACGCGCGAACAGTGCGCGCAGGCCGTCGCGGACGACCTCGCTCTCGCTCGCATACGCACCCGAAGTCACCCGTTCTTTGAGAGCATCGGCCATGCCTGTGGGAAGGGTAATGCTGAGTTGCTTCGTCGTGCGCATAAGAACCTCCATCACTTGAGTAGGACTCACTCCTCCTCCCTGCATGCTCACGTCGAAAGAGTAAAGGTCACCGTCGCGAATCAGCGTCGTCGCCTGCGAAGAGGGTGAGGAACTTCTCGCGCGGGATCACGACGCGGCGACCGAGCTCAACCGAGAGAATCGTGCCGACGATATCGGGGCTACCGGCCGGAAGCTCTCTCCCTCGGGGATCAGCAAACTGGAGTCCGGGATCACCGCGTGGACGTCGATGACCTCACCGTCATCGCCTACATCCTCCGCACCACACTGGCAGCACTCCTGACTCCACCGGAGGACGCCACCACGCTGACGGGCGACCGGAGGGGTATCTGTCCGAGGAGGTCGAGAAGTGGATGCGCGGCGACCTCATCCTCACCGACGACGGGCTGCTGCACTACTGGCAACAGGAACGGGTGAACTGCTTGAACCGCTCCCGAATCCTCGAAGACACCCTGAACCGCAGGACCCGGGACGGCGAGCGGTGAACACAGAGGACTGGACGACCACCAAGACCATCAAGGCGGGCAACGCCCGCGAGATCGACGTGGACGCCGCGACCCTCAAAGTGCTCGCCTCCTACAAGGTCGCACGCGCCGAAGTGTCGTTCAAGCTCGCGGGGGCCGATGCGTATGTGTTCGGTGACGACGAGGGCAAGCTGCGCTCACCCGACGCCATGACGAGCCGCTGGGATCGCCGCATGAAGTGGCTCGCCAAGGCACACCCGACGCTGCCCCGCGTGACGATCAAGGGGCTGCGCCACACGCACGCCACACTCCTGCTGGAGCTGGGCGAGCATCCCAAGGTGGTACAGGAGCGCCTGGGGCACTCCACCATCACCACCACGATGAACATCTACAGCCATGTCACCCCGACGATGCAGAAAGCCGCAGCAGACCGCTTCGCGGCCCATCTCGGTGGGGCTTAGCGCATATCTCAGCACATGACGTGAAAATAGCCCCCGGCGTGAAGAGCTAAATCCCAGGTCAGGAGCTATTTCCTGTGGTGCGCGGGGGGGAGTTGAACTCCTGCCCCTGCCCGCACAGGCACCCGCGCATCGAGGCAACGACCCGCATGAAATCAGCGGATCTCGGCGTCGTATCCACACTCGCGCACATCGAGACACGCACGGAAACACGGCCGGTGCCCCATCGCTTGCCCCATGAGCTGGCCCGCAAGGCTCAGTTCGCGAGCACCGACACGTCCCCGTTGCCCAAAGTTTCCTTGTGTTACGTCGGGTCCGCGAGCTACCGTTGACGCAAGCGACCTAGTTGGGCCACTTACTTAGTAGTCCTGGCGAAGTTATGAACAAGGAGGTCACATGTCCCCTGTATTGGAACTGCAGGACGAGAAGATCGAGGCTCCGTCCGCGGCGAGCAGCAACTGGAGCTGGTTCTCGTGCAACGACGACCCGGACCCGAGTGAGGCGAGCCTCTTCGCCTGTTGAAGCCTCTCACCGACCAGAAGCCCTGAGTTGACTCCAGCACTCAGGGCTTCTGGTCGTTTGCTGTTTCGTCACGCAATGCCACTCTGATCATCGGGAGTTTGAGTTGGATCTCCGTTACCTTGGCTACGCGAAGGCATCGAGCCCGTTCTACACAACGGCGCTGGGAGGCCCGACAACGGCTTTCGCGACGTCATGGCTGCCGTCGACATGGCTGCGAGGGTCCAACGGGCCGTGGGTGATGTGCACACCTATGGACGTCGAACTGCGCCAGCAAGGCTGGAAGATTCATGTCAGTGCGACTCCCGAGAACGCTGCTCACATCCTCGCATCGACAGCCGAAGTCTGCGTCCGCGAGCATGTGCCGTTCAAGTTCATCGGGACGCGCGAGCATCTCATCACACGGAACTCGAAGAGCGCGGACCGCAGCGCGAGCGGGAAGTTCATCACCGTCTATCCGCGAGACGACGATCAGCTCACCGACCTCGCGCTGCAGTTCGACGACTCGATCGGCGGGCTGCCCGGACCCTTCATCCTCAGCGATGTCCGCTATCGGAGCGGGCCTATCTTCTTCCGGTTCGGAGGATTCCGCCCGCTGCACAAGAGCGACCAGCGAAATGCCGGGGCGTCCTATCTGATCGCCCCGGACGGTGAACTCGTCGAAGACTCCCGCATGCCGATCTTCCGAGCCCCGAAGTGGGGGCGGACGCCTCCCATCATCGAGGCCAGCATCGCGGAGCAGACCGCCCCCGTGACAAGGGCGCACTGGGCGACTACGCGCAACTCAACGCGCTCCACTTTTCCAACAGCGGAGGTGTCTATCGCGCTACCACAGCGAGCGGCGAGGTAACCGTGCTGAAAGAGGCTCGTCCGCACGCGGGCCTGGATCGGACGGGTCGCGATGCCTTCGCGCGTCTCGACCAGGAGGCCGAGAACCTCAGAGCACTCGAAGGGGCCGGGGTCGCGCCGCGACTCCTCCGCATGTTCAGCGTCTGGGAGCATCGCTACGCCGAAATCGAGTACGTCGAAGGCACCACGCTGAAGCGATGGAACGTCCAGAATCACCCGTTCACCGACCGTGCGGGCACAGAGCAGCTCGATGACTACACCGCACGACTGCTGGATATCCTTGAGCGAGTCGCCGGAGGCGTTGAGCGATCGCATGCAGCCGGCGTCGTCATCGGCGACCTTCACCCCTCGAACATCCTCATCCAGGCTGACGGCGCCGTGAAGCTCATCGATCTGGAGGACTCCCGCAGCCCCGACGAAATCAGCGCCGCACCGTTCAATGCCTTCGGGTACGAAGCTCCCGAGGGGCTGACAGCAGCCCGGGCCGACTGGTACGCGTTCACTCGGCTGATCGCCTCGTCGTTCTATGTCGCGACACCTGTGGACGTTCTGACACCGGGTTTTTGGCGGACCGCGCGCGAATGGATCTCCGACCGTTTCGGGCCGCGCCCGATCGCAATGCTCGACGAGATAGAGGTACGCGCAGGAGTGTCCGCAGGTCCGACGACTTTCACGCCTCGTGTCCGCGTGATGCCTTGGGAGGGAGCGCTCACCGCGTCCGACCTCGGGCGCGCAAAGAGCATCGTCGCTTCCGGAATCACTCCGGTCGATGAGCCGGCATTCGAGCGCGGCTATCCAGGGGACATCCGCAGGTGGGAGGGCTTCGGCCACATCGATGTCGCCACGGGGACATCAGGCGTGCTGCTGGCGCTCTCCCGTTCCGGGCAGCCCACCCCGAGCGCTCATGATGAGTTCGCTCGTGCGGTCTCGCGTGAGTATCGACGGATGCCGTTCGGGCTGTTTCGCGGCTCCACGGGGATGGTGGCCGCGCTGGAGGAGACCGGCTACCACACCGTAGCGGAGGCGATCATCCAGCATCTGGAGCCCCACATCTCATCTGTCCGCGAGGTCGATCTGGCGGATGGTCTCTCCGGCATCGGGCTCGCGCTCCTCCGCTACGGCGAGCTCATCGGTGACACTCGGCGCACTGAGCTCGCCCAGGCTGTCGCCGATGTCGTCATCGCGCGCCTGTTCACTTCTCCGACCACGGCGTCGACGGAGACCCTCGACGCATCCGCCGGGCTGCTCCACGGCTGGAGCGGGCCAGCCCTCTTCCTCGCCGAAGTCGCGAGGCACACCCAGCAGGCGCGATACCTCGACTTCGCCGAGCGCGCATTGGATGCCGATCTAGCGAACACCGTGTGGACGGAGGACGGCGCACTGCACGCTTGGGAGCGTGCCGGTAACCGCTCCCTTCCCTATCTGTCCAGCGGCACGAGTGGCATGCTCTTCCCGCACGCGACGATCACGGAACTTTCTCCTTCGTCTGTTCGCGACGCCCAAGTCGATGGCATCCTGCGAGCGTGCGACAGTAGAGAGTATGCGTTCGCCGGGCTGTTCAATGGGCGAGCTGGCATCGTCGCCTCGCTCGGCTTCGCGCGGGCTCTTCCAGGCGCTGCGGAGATCCTGGAAAGACAAGTCAGCTACCTGTTCGACCTTGCGCTCAAGTGGGAAGGGAAGCTCGTCTTCCCCGGCGACAACTACTTGCGCCTCTCCATGGACCTCAGCACCGGCTCGGCGGGCATCCTCGCGGCGCTGACCGCTGCTGAGCAAGCGTCGACGATTCCGTGGCTGCCGGTCCTCGGCTCCGCCCGCCCACCCACCGCGTCGACTGCGCACGCCGACCTCCCCTCGTCTGCGTCCGCCGTCAGCATTCCCACGTCCCCCGTATAGGTCGAGGAGGCCTTATGCCAAAGATCATCGCCGACCGCATCTCGCGCACGTACCGGAGCGGAAAGGGCACCGACGTACGCGCGCTCGACGACGTGTCGTTGCGCATCAACGACAGCGGGGTGACTGCCATCGTCGGCCCGTCCGGGTCTGGGAAGTCGACGCTGCTTCAATGCCTCAGTGGGCTCGACCTCCCCGACGAGGGGGCGGTCAACCTTCTCGGCGTCAATCTGCGCACGAGCGGAGAGGCAGAGATCTCCCGCATCTATCGCGAACGAATCGGCTTTGTGTTCCAGCAGTACAACTTGGTCGAGTCGCTCAACGCATTCGACAACGTCGTCCTGCCGCAGCGCCTCGCGAAGAAACGCGTTTCCGAGAAGGAAGCGCGCGCGTGGTTCGACAGGCTCGGCATGCAGTCGAAGACAGGCCATCTGCCGAGCCAGCTATCCGGGGGTGAGCAGCAGCGAGTGGCACTCATCCGAGCGCTCCTGAAGCGGCCGGACATCGTATTCGCCGATGAGCCCACCGGAGCCCTGGACTCCAGCAACGGACTGCTCGTCCTCGACATCCTGCACAAGCACGCGCAGCAGGGTGTCGCCGTGGTGATGGTCACGCACGACGTCGCGGCAGCCAGCCGTGCAGACAAGGTAGTCGTGCTGCGCGACGGACGCACGGTCCGCGAGTTCGACGCCCCGAGCCCGGCGGTCATCCTCGAAGCACTCAGCGACGTGCCGGGAAGGAAGGCATCTTGATTCGGTTGGCATACTCCTCCCTTCGACGAGACGCGCGGGCTGTCGTCGCCCCCTTGCTCCTTCTGACCGTCGCGGCGGTGCTGCTCTCCATCGCGCTGCACTTCCTCTGGTCGGCGATCACGCCGGAAGGCTCGGCGGCGATTGACGCGGCTCCCTCGGGTACAGCCGGTGCGCTCACCTCTCTCGCTATCGTCCTCATCGTCCTCGGCCTCGGGGTACCCATCACGGTGAGCGCGTCGATCGTCTCCTCGCTCGCAGTACGTGAGAGCGAGGGAGTGTATGCGAGCTGGCGACTTGCGGGAGCGAGCCCCCGGCAGGTGAGGAAGGCCGTGCGGATTCGTTCGTTCCTCGTTGCATTCATCGCCGCACTGGTCGGGTATGCGCTCTCACTGCCGTTCCTGCAAACGTCAGTGACCTATCTTGTCTCCTCGACCGACATCCCGGTGGACTTGCGGGTGAGCTTCGGCATCGTGCCGTTCTCCGCTGTTGTGGCGATCATGTGCCTGCTCACATTCCTCGGCTCGCTTCGGCCCGCGAAACGGGCGAGCACCGTCAAGCCGGCCGTCTTGTTCTCGGAGCGGCTCGTTGCCGTCCGGCACGCGAGGGCGAGGTGGATTTTCAGCGCCATCTTCGCTCTGGTGACCATCGGTCTGGGCGTTCTCGCACTCGGCACGGACCAAACCAGTGACCGGGCCATGCAGGCGATCTTCGCGGGCTTCGCACTCATCGCTTTCGTGACGCTCGGTGCGCCGTGGCTGCTCCCGGCCCTCGTCAGGCTCTGGACACGCGTCGTCAGCGAGAGACGCGTCCCCACGTGGTACCTCGCCCGACGATATGTCCTCGCTCGCCTGGGCTCAACAACGGCAGCGGTCATCCCGCTGGTGATCGCCGCATCCATGATCGGGGTGTACTTCAGCGTGATCTCGACGTGGGAGTCCGTCCTCGGCCGTGAGCTCTCCGGCGGCAGTGCGAACATCGTGCAGGGGCTCATCCTGTTCGGGCCCGGCGCAGCGCTGGCGATCATCGCCGCCACATGCAACCTCTTCACCACCGGCACCGGACGGGAGCGATACGAGGGCTCGCTTCGCGCTGCCGGCACGCCCCGGTCGATGTCTCGCGCAGCTGGCCTCGTCGAAGCAGCCATCTATGCAGCGACCGCCTTTATCTTGAGTGTCCTGGTAAGCGCGTTCGCGAGCCTCATGATCGGATTGCCCGTCGCCCTCACCGGTGGCGGGTTCCATTTCGTGGTGAACGTCTGGACCATTGCGCTCACAGTGCTCATTGGGTTCATCCCCCTGGTCGTCTCCATCCGGGTGCCGGCCGCCGCCGCGTCCCGGAAGAGCCTGGGAACCGTTCTGGCTCCGCGATGAGCAGATCAGCTGGCGAGGCGCGCCTACGCGACCTGTGGCCGTATCTGGCTCCCTATCGCGGCCGCGTGGCGCTTGCGATCGCGATCGGTTTGCTCGCCGCCACCGCAACGCTCGTGCAGCCGCTCCTCGTGTCGGATATCGTCGATGAGGTGGCGACGGGGTTATCCGTCAGCACACTGGTTGCTCTCGGTAGCCTGTTCGTCGCGGGCATCGTGTTGGGTGCTCTACGCCAGGTCATCCTCGAGCGCTGCAGCGAAGACTTCGTTCTGGCGATTCGCACCCGTCTCGTCGCCCACGTGGCACAGCTTCCCATCGGGACGCTCCACCGCTCCGCGCAGGGAGATCTCGTCTCACGGGTCGTCACCGACACCAACACGCTCCGAGGTCTTCTGAGCCAGGGCATCGTAGACATCCTGATCTCGATCGCCTCTGTCGCCGTCTCCCTGGTCATGATGGCCGTCCTCGACCCCCTACTGACATCGATCGTGATCGGTGCGCTGGTTGCCGTCGTGCTTGCGATGGCCGGCATCACGAAGCGCTCGCGCCCGGCGTCTTTCGCCCTGCAGACCGTGTTGGGCAGGCTCTCTGGAATGGTCGCCGGAACGATCAGGAGCCTTCCGCTGATCCGCTCATCGGTCGCGACAGGACAGGAAGCCACGCGTGTCATCTCTGTCGCAGAGGAGGCGCGCGACGTCGGCTTCAAGCTCGTCTGGCTGCGCGCGATCGCCGGGTCATTCTCCGGCGTGGCGGTCCAAGTCCTCCTCCTCACCGTCGTCGGCGTGGGCGCGCTGCGTGTAGCGAGCGGCGCAACCAGCATCGGCAACATGAGCGCCTTCCTGATGTACACGATGATGGTCACCGCCCCCATCGCCGCGGTCGCCGGAGTTCTTACCAGGTTCAGCGAAGCGCTCGGAGCTTTCGGCAGGATCGCGCAGGTCTTCGAGCAGCCGCAGGAGAGGCAGGTCGAGGCGATAGCCGCGCGAGAGACTCGCGCCGGACGGAAGGACGCGGCGTTCGAGTTCGATAACGTGACTTTCGTTCATGAGGGAACCGATCGCCCGTCGATTCAGGATCTGACGCTTTCAATACCCGCACGCCAGTTCACCGCGATCGTCGGGCCCTCCGGAGCAGGCAAGTCGACGCTCTTCCACCTCTTTGAGCGCTTCTACGACGCCACGTCGGGAAGCCTTCGGTTCTTCGGCGACGATGTGGGGCGTATCGAGCGCGACGCCGTCCGTCGCCGCATCGCGTACGTCGAGCAGGGCGGACCCGTTGTCCCAGGGACAATCGGCGACAATCTCCGCATCGGCATGCCCGACCTCACGGACGAGGAGTGCAGCAAGGCGCTGCTAGCGGTGAATCTCGCCGGCAGCGCGCAAGAAGCTCAGCAGCACCTCGACCGGCAGGTCGGCGAGGGCGGTGCGCTGATGAGCGGAGGCGAACGTCAGCGCCTCGCCATCGCGCGTGCGCTCCTACGCAGAAGCGACGTCATCCTCCTCGACGAGGCGACCTCGAACCTCGACAGTGCGAACGAGCACATCGTCCAGGATGCGCTCACTTTAATGGGACAGGACCGCACGCTCGTCGTGATAGCGCATAGGCTGTCCACGGTCATTGCCGCCGACAACATAGCCGTGATGGAAAACGGGCAGCTCGTCGCGTTCGGGCCGCACGACGAGCTCCTTCAGAACTGCAGCCTCTATCGCGACCTTGCGGCACGGCAGCTGCTCAACGCCCCTCGGTGATCGCTCAGAGCAAGTCTCGAACGGAGTGCGCTCTACCGCCTCGCGCGCCCACGGTACTCCCGCCGCTCACGTCGAGAATCGACCCCGTCGTACGCGCCGACGCATCGGATACGAGGAATAGCACCGCGTCGGCGATATGACGCGGCTGCGACACTCCCCCGAGCACCGAGAAGCTCGACATGTACGCCAACACTTCGTCGTTGTCGAACGCCGGATGCCCGTTGTCGGTGAAGCCAGGCACAACGGCATTCACCCGGATTGCGCGATCAGCGACCGCTTCGGCCATGTTCTTCGTCATCGACTCCAGTGCGGCCTTGCTCATCGCGTAAACGATGTCCCCAGGGCTTGAGAAGTGAGCGCTGGCGGATGACATATTCACGATGCTCGATCCAGGCATCATCCTCGGTACGAGTTGCTGTGCCAGGAAGAACGCCGCTCGCGTGTTCACAGCGAAGTAGGCGTCGAAATCTGCGACGGTGGCCTTGCCGAACGATGGGCCAAGGAGCTTGGCCGCATTGTTGACGAGCGCGCGCAGGCCGCCGGCCCTCGGGCGACGGAGTTCTTCATCGACGACTCCGCAGATGATGTCCACTCCGTCCGCACCGTTGAGGTCCGCGGCAACCGTCGTGCACCGTCCCCCGACCGATGCGACATCGGATTCGAGCCGCTTTGCGCCGTCGACATCAACGTGGAACTGCGCGACGAGGTCGTGGCCGGCCCGCGCGAGCCCGATGCAGATATCGCGTCCAATACCGCCCGTGGCTCCGGTCACGACAGCGAGTGGGCGGGCGGTCATGTCGTGCCCCACTTCGGGTGCGCGGCAGCGCGTCCTGTGAAGGTCGTGCAGACCACCGCAGACTGCTCCACAACACCGGCGAACGTGCCGTCTGCACCGAAACTCAGACGATAGATCGCGTCCTCGCCCGCTTCGACGTACGCCCGGAAGTCCGCGGAGAGCGCGTCGACTCGCAGCGCCCCGAGCGACAGCACGCTGCGCTCGATGGACAGGAGCACCGCCATAGCCGAGACATGGTCGCTCGCATGATCGGACAGCAGCGGGTCGAGCATATCGACAACGATCGCGCCGACATGGACATGGTCTGTGTACACACTGTCAGCGGATGGGCCAGCAGGCGGAGAAGGCAATCTACGGACACGCTCGTACGCACGCCGCGAAATCGTGCGCACCGCCGCCGATCCCGTCGCAGCCCCAGTGCTCGCGAGCAGGTTGAAGGACAGCTTGATGAGCGCCCTCTGTGACGGCGCCCATGCTTCGTCGACGCATTCGCGGACAACCATCGCACCGCCTGGAGCCTGGCCGTCGAGATGTTGCTCGAACCGCCACAGGCTCCGTTCGAGCGAGATGGACGAGAGGACAAAGACGTTGTCCTCGGGAACGCCGAGATGAGAATGCGCGAAGTAGATGCCGGCCTGACGTTGCACCTCCATGAGGTCAACGAGCCTCGCGCCAGCGAGATCCATCGGGTAGCTGTACTCAAGGTGGAGGTCGTTCTCGGCCCGCTGTCGCGGATGGTGCACCCAGACATTGTTTGGACTGTGCTTGTGTACCAACGAAGGAGGTATCGGTCTATAGGCGGATTCGGAGCAGTCCGCGATGATCGACACGTGCACGCTCCTACACCCTTGATGATCCGGTGAGGAGCATCGCGATGGCACTTCGCACAGCGGCGACTCGCCGGGGGAGTGACTCCCATCTGTCTTCAATTCCGGCCAGCGTCTGCGCGCCCACGAAGATCTCGTTGACGAGCTCGGCTGCTGCGTCGGCGTCAAGATCCGGGGACATAGACCCATCGGCGATGCCATCTTGAATGATGGCGCCGGCGACCGCCACCCAGTTCCTATAGGGAGCGCCCACCTGCGCATCCAGACCAGTGCCTGGCTGCATCGAAAGTCGGATGCCGGCCTGCACGAGTTCGTCTGACGACACCAGGCGGCCCAGTCCGTCGAAGAGCATCAGTATGCGTTCAAGGGCAGTCCCGTCATAGACGGTTACATCGTCGAGGACGGCACGCATCCGCTCCTGCTGCGCCTCCAAGACCGCTTGGGCGACATCCTCTTTGTTGCCGAAGTGGAAGTAAAGGGCGCCTTGGCTGATCTCGGCCGCTTCCGCAATGTCCCTCAGCCGCGCTTCCGAGTACGCGAGCCTGGAGAACACTTGGCCGGCCGCGACGAGCAGCGCCTGCTGGGTTTCGATCCCATGCGGGCGTTTCACTCGCGCGCGTACCTCCGCCACAGTTCCTCCGGTTGGTGCGATCTTCGTGGATCATACCAAGTTAGTTGCCCAGCTCAGTAGCGCGCATGCCCTCGCAGGCCGCAGGTGATGACACCCGCCAAACAGCGGATCTTCCTGACACCGCGCCAAGTCAGGAGAGCGGGGTGGTACCGCAGTCAGTTCTGAATGACCTCCTCTGCGAACCCGCTCGCGCTTCTCGCGATGGCTGCCGAGAAGACGCATGAACGACTCGACCGGGAGCGCCCTTCGCCCCCTACGTCATTGCGTGCCATCTCAGCGCCATGTTCACAAGACTCGGCCCAGTGCCGATCCGCTGCCAGCTTGCCCGAGCGCGTCCTCACAACCCACTTCTCCACTTCTCTTCCGAATGGACGTATGTTACTGTAGTAAGTACACTAGTTTCTATTCTGGAAACAACCAAAGGTGGCGGCATGCATGGCGGGGTGGTTCTGTTCCGGGGCACCGGAGCCGATGCCATGCGCTATGTCGAGGCCGACCGCTCCCGCGCCGATGACTACTACCTCGGCGACGCCACCGCCATGAGCTACACCACCCTGGAGGCGACCGGCGCGATCATCACCCACCGCACCCTCTCAGCGGAGGACTATGCGGGCTGGGTGGACTGGATCAATCCGGAGACGGGCGAGAGGATGGGCACGCCCCGAAACGCGGGTGACGTCCGGCGCGGTTCGCCGCGGTTCGCGGAGATGGTCATCAACGCCCCGAAGTCGCTGTCCATCGCCGCCGCTCTGCACCCGGAGGTCTCCGCCGCGTTGGATGCCGCGCAGCAGGACGCGCTAGCTGAGATTCAGCGGTGGCTCGGTCAGCACACGGTGACACGTGTCGACCCGCGCGGGCGGCAGGAGATCGTGCCTGTCGAGCACATGCAAGTCGTCGGGATCACGCACCGCACCTCGCGCGCGGGTGACCCGCACCGTCACATCCACATGCAGGTCGGCGCCAGGGTGTGGGCGGCCGGGAAGTGGCGGGCGTTGGACACGGCGGCGATCTTCAAGCAGCAGGGCGCGATCCGGGCGCTCGGTACCGCGGTGATCGCGGGGAGTCCGGAGCTTGCGGTGGTGCTGGATCGGCACGGCCTGACCCTTGATCCGGTGACGGGCGAGGTGGTCGAGCTGGAGCCGTTCAACGATCTGATGAGCAAGCGCGGCGTGCAGGTGCGCCGCAACCTGGAACGTCTCGTGTCAACGGCGGCTGAAATCTAACCCCTTTTCGTCGGCGAAAGTTGACCCCCTCGGGTTGTGTGTTTAGTGGTGTGTTTAGTGGTCCGCTGCCGTGGTGGCGGGCGGAGTGTTGAGCAGTTCGCGGCGGGCGCGGGTGCGGTAGGAGTCGCCCGCGAGGGGCAGCACCTCGGCGTGGTGGACGAGGCGGTCGATCATCGCGGCGGCGACGATGTCGTCGCTGAAGATCTCGCCCCAGCGCCCGAAGGGCATGTTCGATGTGACGAGGATCGAGCCCTGTTCGTAGCGGGACGCCACGAGCTGGAAGAACAGGTTCGCCGCGTCGGCGTCGAAGGGCAGGTAGCCGACCTCGTCGATGATCAGCAGCCGGTAGCGGCGCAACCGTTTCAGTTCCTGCTCGAGCCTGGCCTCGCGGTGCGCGGTCTGCAGGCGCGCGACCCAGCCGGTGGCGGTGTCGAACAGCACCGGGTAGCCGACGTGGGCGGCCTTGATCCCGAGACCGATCCCCAGGTGGGTCTTGCCGACGCCGGGCGGGCCGAGCAGGATCACGTTGTCGGCCTTCGGGATCCAGGTCGTCGTCGCCGCGCTCACTCGGCGTCCGCGAACAGGGCGAGGAACTTCTCTCGCGGGATGACGACGCGGCGGCCGAT
>JASGGN010000019.1:0-32430 GCA_047605005.1 Microbacterium sp. | reverse complement strand
GATTTCCATGCCTTCGGGCGAGAGGCTCCCAGCCAGACTACTGGGTTGATAGGCCAGATGTGGAAGCGTGGCAACACGTGCAGCTGACTGGTACTAATAAGCCGATGACTTGATAACACACCGTTTGAGGTGCTTGCGTCCACTGAGTGGTTCTCGATGTACGGTCGTACGTCGAGGATCTCGATGCCCCGCGGCTGAGCCGCGGCATTCGATCACCGACGAGACACACATCAATAGTGTTTCGGCGGCCATAGCGTGAGGGAAACGCCCGGTTACATTCCGAACCCGGAAGCTAAGCCTCACAGCGCCGATGGTACTGCAGGGGGGACCCTGTGGGAGAGTAGGACACCGCCGGACTTCTTTCGTGAAATGGCCACCCAGAGCTGGGTGGCCATTTCTCGTTTGTGCGAGCGTGAGAGGACGCAGTGATGGCCGAGGAGCGCAGACCGCACCAGCGCGCGCGGGGGGCTGGGTCCAACAAGCCGTTCACGAAGCGCGACGGGTCCAAGCAGGCCTTTCCGAAACGCAGCGGCGAGAACGTCTCGTCGCCGCAGCGCGCGGGTGAGAAGCATCCGTACCCCACGCGTGACGGTGAGAACAGGCCCTATCGGAAGCGCGAGGGTGACAAGAAGCCCTACGCCAAGCGTGACACTGAACGCCGTGGCTCGCGCCCCCCGCAGAATTCCGATCGTCGTGCGGTGAGTTCCGGGCCGGCGTTGCCCGATGACGTCACGCCGAAGGACCTGAACCCCGGGGCGCGCAACGAGCTGAAGACGCTCAGCAAGGAAAATGCCGAGCAGGTCGCGCGTCATCTCGCGATGGCAGCGCGGCTGATCGACGACGATCCGGCGCTCGCGCACCAGCACGCTCTCGCGGCCTCTCGTAGTGCTGGGCGGATCGCGATCGTCCGTGAAACGGTCGCCATCACGGCCTACGCGACCGGTGACTTCACCCTTGCCATCCGCGAGCTACGCACCTTCCGCCGCATCTCGGGTAGGGATGATCAGATCGCCTTGCTGGTCGACAGTCAGCGCGGCGTGGGCCGCCCTGATCGCGCGCTCGAGGTCGGGCGCGCTGTCGACCGTTCCGCTCTGCCGATCGAGGTCCGCGTCGAGCTCGCGATCGCGATGTCGGGCGCGCAGTTGGATCTCGACGATCCCGAGCGGGCCTTGCAGGAGCTCGACATCCCGGAGTTGGACCCCGACCGAGCCTTCTCGTGGAGCCCTGGGCTGTTCGCCGCGCGGGCCGCGGTGCTGGAGGAACTCGGCCGCAGCGACGAGGCGCGCACGTGGCAGCGCCGCGCTGAAGTCGCGGCGGATGCGCTTTCCTCGCTCGAGGGTGAGCGGGATCTCGTCGTGATCGAGGAGTTGGAGGCACCGGCATCCGGTGCGGCGGGCGAGCCCGGTTCCTGATGGGCCTGTTCTCTCGTTCGTTCCCGGCACCGCTCGACGGCGTCGACACCGTCCTGGCTGACCTCGACGGCGTCGTCTACGCGGGGGCGCGCGCTCTGCCGCATGCTGTGGAGAGTCTCAACGCGGCTGGTCAGACCCGCCGCCTGGGTTACATCACGAACAACGCGTCGCGACGCGATGCGACGGTCGCGGAACATCTGCGCGACCTGGGGCTTTCGGTAACCGCACCCGAGGACGTCGTCACGAGCCCGCAGGCGGCTATGCGGCTGCTTCGTGAGCGCGTGGCGGTCGGCTCCACCGTGCTGGTCGTCGGCGGCGACGGGCTCGTGTTCGAGGTCGAGAAGGCGGGATTCCGTGTGACCCGGAGCGCCGATGACGCTCCCGCTGCCGTCGTGCAGGGCTTCGCGCCCGAGGTCGGCTGGCAGCAGCTGGCTGAGGCCGCGTATGCGCTGGCCACCCCCGAGGACGCGGGCGGGATCCCCTGGATCGCCACCAACACCGACTGGACGATCCCACAGGCGCGCGGCATCGCGCCCGGCAATGGCACGCTCGTCTCCGCCGTCCACACAGCCGTCGGCCGCCTGGCCGTCGTCGCGGGCAAGCCGGAGCGGGCGATCTTCGACGAAGCGGTCGCGCGCTTCGGCGCACGGCATCCTCTCTTCATCGGCGATCGCCTCGACACCGACATCGCCGGTGCGCAGGCGGCGGGCATCGCCTCGGCTCTCGTTCTGACCGGCATCGACCGTCCCAAGCATGTGCTGGCGGCGCCCTCGGCCTCGCGCCCGACGTTCATCCTCGGGGATCTGCGTGAGCTCTCCGAGCCGTACCCGGAAACGCGTGTCGATGGCGCCGTCACCACCGTGGGCGGGGCCGCTGTCCGCATCGACGGCCCCGATGTTCACATCCTCTCCGAGGGGGAGCGCCCCATCGATCTCGTGCGGGCCGGCGCCGCCGCGATCTGGGCGACCGGCCGCGCGATCTACGGTTTCCGCGTTCCCGAGCGGCTGTACGCCGACCCGTTCCACCGGCCCTGAGCGCGAACGCACACCACGGGTCTGGTCGTCTGCTCGTTCCGCAGTCACTCGCGCATCGTGTCATCCGCACGAGACTGTGTCGACGTGACTGCCGAACGGGAGACCGGTCTGACGTGCGGCGCGTATCGTGGGGAGCATGGATGCCGCTGACGCCGACGCCCAGAGTTCCGATGCCCGGGGCGAAGACCTGCTCTCGACGCTCGAGGTGATCGAGCAGCAGCCGCTCTCGGAGCGCGCGAGCGCGTATGCGGCGTTGCACGATGAGCTGGCCCGTCGCCTGGAGTCCGGCCCACGGGACCACGGGGCGTGACCGGGCGTCTGGACGCGCTCCTGGCTGCGCGCGGGCTGGCCCGTTCGCGCACGCAGGCGGCACAGCTGATCGCCGCGGGCCTTGTCTCGGTCGACGGCTCGCCCGTGCTCAAACCCTCCGCGCGGATCGACGACGACCGCGAGATCGTGGTCGCGGCATCCGATCACTATGTGAGTCGCGCCGCGCACAAGCTCATCGCGGCGCTGGACGCCTTCGGCGTGGACCCCGTCGGCGCGAGTTGCCTCGACCTGGGGGCATCGACGGGCGGATTCACGCAAGTGCTGTGCGAGCGGGGAGCGGCTCGCGTCGCCGCGATCGATGTCGGCCACGGCCAGCTTGCCCCCGTGATCGCAGCCGACCCCCGTGTGATCTGCGTCGAGGGCTTCAACGCCCGCTACATGACCCCCGAGAGCCTCGCCGACGCCGCGGGCGTGCTGCTCGCTCCCGACCTCGTGACCGCTGACCTCTCCTTCATCTCGCTCACGCACGTCCTGCCGGCCGCAGCCGCCGTATCGCACGCGGGCACCGACCTCGTCCTCCTGGTCAAGCCTCAGTTCGAGGTCGGACGCACGGGCGCGCGCGAAGGGCTCGTGACCGACGCCGCGGCGCGCGCCGATGCGGTCGCCGGAGTGCTCTGGTCGGCCTGGGACGCGGGGCTGGGCACTCGGGGCGTCATCGCGTCCCCGATCGCCGGAACGCACGGCAATCGGGAATTCCTCGTTCATCTGAGGCCCGTCGGCGCAGGCGCGTCGCCCGCCCCCGGCAATCCGACAGAATGGCTGGAGACGGTGAACCGACTGGCGGGAGCGACATGACGATCGACGCGACGAGCACGCCGCGCGAGATCCTCGTCGTCGCGCACGCGCACCGCGAGGAAACGGTCGCGGCGGCCCGACGGGTGATCGTCGCGCTCGGTGCCGCGGGGGCTCGCCCCGTTCTGCCCGAGGAGGACGATCTGCTGCGCGCCGAGCTCGGCGATGTCGGACCCCTCGCAACCCTCGGCGTCGATGTCCCGGTCGCGCAGATCGAGATCGCGATCGTGCTCGGCGGCGATGGCACGATCCTGCGCGCGGCCGAGCTCGTGCGCGACGGGACGGCGCCGATCCTCGGCATCAACATGGGGCACGTGGGCTTTCTCGCCGAGATCGAGGCGGATGTGATCGACGACGCGATGCGACGGGTGATCGACAGCGACTATGAGGTCGAGGAGCGCCTGGCGCTCGCCGTCGAGGTCAAGGATGCCTCGGGTGCGGTCATCTACGAGACGTGGGCGCTCAACGAGGCCACCGTCGAGAAGGCCGCGCGCGAGCGCATGATGGAGGTCGTGATGGAGATCGACCGCCGTCCGCTGTCGAGCTTCGGCTGCGACGGCGTCGTCATCTCGACGCCGACCGGTTCGACTGCTTACAACTTCTCCGCGGGCGGCCCCGTGATCTGGCCCACGGTCGAGGCGATCGCCGTCGTGCCGCTCTCGGCGCACGCGCTGTTCGCCCGCCCGCTCGTGGTCGGCCCCGAGGCCACCGTCGCGATCGAGGTGCTCGCGCGGACCGACGGCACCGGCATCCTGTGGTGCGACGGCCGGCGCTCGCACGACCTGCCGCCCGGAGCGCGCGTCGTCGCGCGACGCTCGTCGCGGCCTGTGCGCCTCGCGCGATTGCACCCCGCGGTGTTCACCGACCGCCTCGTGCGCAAGTTCCAGCTGCCGGTCACGGGATGGCGTGGCCCCTCGGCGGGACCGGACGCAGCATGATCGAGCAGATCACGCTGCGCGATCTCGGCGTGATCGCGCAGGCGGTTCTTCCCATGGGCCCCGGGTTCACCGCGATCACGGGGGAGACCGGCGCCGGAAAGACGATGGTCGTCACCGGCCTGGGCCTGCTCATGGGGGTGCGTTCCGACGCGGATGCCGTGCGGTCGGGGGCCGCGCAGGCCGTCGTCGAGGGCGTCTGGATCGTCCCCGAGAGGGGTGCCGTGAGCGAGCGGGTGATGGATGCCGGCGGTGAGGTGGAGCCGCTCGGCGACGGTCGGGCGGAGCTGTACCTTTCGCGCACGGTGACCGCCGAGGGCCGCAGCCGCGCGAGCGTCGGGGGCCGCGCAGCTCCCGCGGGCGTGCTCGCGGACCTCGCCGAGGAGCTCGTCGTCGTGCACGGGCAGTCCGATCAGTTGCGCCTGCGGTCGGCATCCGCCCAGCGGGAAGCCCTCGACCGGTTCGGCGGCGAGCAGGTCGCTGCGGCGCTCGCCGAATACCGCGCTCGCTACGGGGAAGTGCGCGCCCTGAACGCGGAGGTGGCGGAGCTGACCGAGCGGCGTGACGAGCGCGCCCGCGAGGCGGACGAGCTGCGCGCGGCGCTCGCCGAGATCGAGCAGCTCGACCCGCAGCCGGGCGAGGACGCGGCCCTCGCGCAGCGCGCCGAGCGACTCGCGAACGCCGAGGAGCTGCGGCTCGCCGCGACGATCGCGCACGAGGCGCTCTCGGGCGACGGCGACGCCGCCGACGTCGTCGGCCTGCTGGCGCAGGCCCGGCGTGCGCTCGAGCGTGCGGCGGGCGGCGGCGAGGCGCTGCGCGGGTATGTGGCGACGCTCGAGGAGCTCGGGTATCAGGCATCCGATCTCGCGGCAGAGCTGAGCGGGTACCTCGCCGACCTCGATGAGACCGGCCCGCACGAGCTCGCCGTCGTCGAGGAGCGGCGTGCCGCGATCGGGACGCTCGTGCGGGCCCACGGGAGCCTCGCCGCAGCCCTCGCTCTCCGTGACAGCGGGTCTGAGCGCCTGGCCGAGCTCGATGACGACGGGGATCGCATCGACCGTCTCACCGCCGAGGCGGAGGCTGCTGCTGTCGCCCTCGACGCGGTCGCCGAACGGCTCACGCACGCGCGGACAGAGGCCGCGCGCCGGCTCGGGGCAGCTGTCACCGAGGAGCTGCGTGCACTCGCCCTGCCCGACGCGAAGGTCGTCGTCGCCGTCGATCCCGCGCCGCCGAGCGCCGCAGGCGCCTTCGGCCGCGACGAGGTCCGGATTCTGCTCGCCCCGCACCCTGGCGCCGATCTACGCCCCGTGGCACGCAGCGCATCGGGCGGAGAACTGAGTCGCGTCATGCTCGCGATCGAGGTCGTCATCGCGGGAAGGGAAACGGTGCCGACCTTCGTCTTCGATGAGATCGATGCGGGCATCGGGGGAGCGGCCGCGATCGAGGTCGGCCGGCGTCTGGCGGCCCTGGCCGCCACGAGCCAGGTCGTCGTGGTCACGCATCTCGCGCAGGTCGCCGCTTTCGCGAACAACCACCTGACGGTCGTCAAGGCGAGCGACGGCTCGGTCACGGCATCCAGCGTCCGGGCGCTGGGCGGCGCCGAGCGGGAGGCCGAGATGGCGCGCCTGCTCTCCGGGATGCCCGACTCGGGGGCCGCCCTGGAACACGCGCGCGAGCTGCTGGCCCTCGGCGCGGGGCGGTGACGTCTCGCCGGAGGGTCTCCTCCTGAGCGGAGACCACCACGTCGGCGTCTTGACGGCGGACGCGGAGGGCTGTTAGTTTCGCCACGGGCTAAATGCATTTAGCGCTGCACCGATAAGGGCGCACCTGAAACAACGACGTGGACAGGAGACAACGTGGTGGAGCTATCTCGCCGAGCGATGCTCGGCCTCATCGGGCTGGGGGCGGTCGGCACGGCCGTGTCCTGGCCGCGGCTGACGGGCGGTGACATCCCCGGCCGCGGAGACTCGGCGCTGACCATCGCACTGTTCGGCACGGCGCAGGATGCCGCTGCACGGCAGGGACTGGTGGACGGCTTCCAGAAGCTGCATCCCGACATCGCCGTGCGCATCGTCGCGATCCAAGGTGAGGACTGGAGCAACTTCTTCGCGAAGATCCTCACGATGGTCGCCGCGGGCAATCCGCCCGACGTCGTCATGGTCGCCACGGAGGGCACGCAGCTCTTCGCCTCGCGGATGGCTCATCCCCTCGACGAATACGTCCAGCGCGACGCCGCCGACATGCAGGACTACTTCACCGACGTGCACCCGTCGCTGATCGAGGCCTTCATGTACAAGGGCAGTCTCTTCCAGCTGCCGATCAACTTCAACGCCGCCAACGTCTTCTACAACACGACGGCGCTCGAACGCGCCGGACTGGAGCGCCCGAGCGACAACTGGACCCTCGACGACTTCTTCGGCGTCGCACGCAAGATGGCATCGACGGCAGAGGGCAACTTCCTTCCCTACTTCTGGAACAACCGCCTGTGGGGAGGGGTCGTGCCGTGGCTGTACATCAACGAGACGAGCTTCCTCACGGAAGAGAAGGCCTCGGGCGGCGAGTGGCTCTGGAACACGTTCTACCCGGGTGAGACGCCCCGCGGCGGCGGTTACCTGTGGGAAGGTGCCGACGCGCTCAACGAACGCACGATCGAGAGCTTCTCGGCGCTCCAGCAGATGGTCGGCGAAGGCCTGGCGGCAAACCCCGCACAGGGCGGCGGCAACGAGTTGGTGGCGCTGTTCTCCAGCGGAGCCGTCGGCATGACGGCCGCCGGCGGCTACTGGGTCGAGGGCCTGTACGAGGCGGGCTTCGCCAACGAAGACTACGACGTGACGTACTTCCCGAAGATGCGCGGTCAGCGCCACCAGTTCGGCGCCGCGGGCTACGCGATCATGGAGACCTCCGAACGCAAAGACGAGGCGTGGGAGTGGCTCAAGTACACCACGACACTCGAGGGCATGCGCATCGGGCAGACCAAGCCCGACTCGTCATCGACGCGGCGCAGCCTCAACGACGAGCTCTACGGCGCCGGCCTCGGGCCGGCGCACTGGAACGTGTTCTACGACACGCTCGACAAGTTCCCCACGACCGGCCCCATGCCCGCGCCTCCGCAGCAAGCCGCCGTCGAGTCTGCGCTGATCAAGAACGTGACGGCGACGATCACCAACGGAGCCGACGGGGTCAAGCGTGGCCTGGAGACGATGCAGCGTGACCTCGAACTCGCCCTGAAGGAGAGCTGATGTCCACCACCGCAGCACCCACGACCACACGTGCGAACAGGATCCCGAACGGCGGTGCCGATAGGAGCGGAAAGCGCGGCAACAGGCTGCTCATCTGGGTCTTCCTCGCCCCGACCGTCATCGGCCTCGGGCTCTTCTCCTTCGTGCCGATCATCGGCTCGGTCATGCTGGCCTTCTTCCAATGGGACATCATCACGCCGCCCGAGTTCGTCGGCTTCGACAACTTCGTCGACATGGCGGCCAACCCGACCGTGAGCGTGTCGTTCCTCAACACGATCGGCTTCGTCGCCGTCGCGGTCATCGTGCAGTTGGCCGTCGCGCTCGGGCTCGCCGTGCTCGTGCAGTCGAGGATGCCGAACTGGCTGCGCACCTTCTTCCGGTCGGCGCTGTTCTTCCCGCTCATCCTGTCGGCCGCCTCGGTCTCGCTGGTCATGGCGTATCTGTTCAACGAGGAGTTCGGCCTCGTCAACCAGTTCCTCGCCCTCATCGGCGTGGGCAATGTCGGCTGGCTCACGACAGGCCTCGGCGCCAAGGTCGTGGTGCTGTTCGTCTACGTGTGGCAGAACTTCGGCTTCACCTTCCTGCTGTTCATCGGCGGCATCTCGGCGATCCCGAAGGAGATCTACGAGGCATCCTCGCTCGACGGCGCGACCGGATGGGCGCAGTTCCGGCAGATCACGCTTCCGCTGGTGAGCCCGACGATGCTCGTGGCATCCGTCATGGCCATCATCAGCGCGCTGCAGATCTTCGACCAGCCGTATGTGCTCACGCGGGGTGGCCCCGGCGATGACACCCGCACGGCGGTCATGGTGATCTACGAATCCGCGTTCCAGCAGCTCGACTTCGGCGGCGCATCCGCCATCGGCGTCGTGCTGACCCTGCTGATCATGTTGGTCACGGGTCTCCAGTTCCAGCTCAGCAAACGTTTCGTCTTCTACGGGTGAGGTCGTCATGTCCATCGAAACAGTCACATCACGCTCGCCCCTGCGCGGGCTCGCCGGCGTCAGCAAGTACGTCGTGCTCGCCGTCGCGACGTTCTTGACCCTCGGGCCGGTCGTCTGGACGGTCATCACCGCGCTCACGCCGTCAGACGTCGACACGAACACGACGACGTTCGGCCTCGCGGCGTTCGCCGACGTTTTCGACCAGATCCCCGTCTGGCTCTACATCTGGAACAGCGTCCTCGTGACGGCGCTCGTCGCCGTCGGGCAGATGCTCAGCGCCGCCATGGCGGGCTATGTGTTCGCGCGATTCGAGTTCCGCAGCAAGAAGCTGCTGTTCGCGCTCATCCTCGCCACCATGATGGTGCCGATGCAGGTGACGATCGTGCCCGTCTTCATGCTCATCCGGGGCATGGGACTGGCCGACACGTTGCTCGCGCTGATCATCCCGGCCCTGCCCACGGCTTTCGGCACGTTCCTCATGCGGCAGTACTTCATGGGGCTGCCCACGGAGTTCGCCGAGGCCGCGCAGATCGACGGCGCGGGGCCATGGAAGACGTTCTTCAGCATCTACCTGCCGCTCGCGACACCGGGTCTGGCGATCGTCGGCATCCTCGCGTTCAACTACCATTGGAACGAGTTCTTCCGGCCGCTGATCATGACGATCAGCGAGCAGAACTTCACTCTTCCATTGGGGCTGGTCACTCTGCAGGGCAACCTCGGCTCCGGGAGCGTGTCGACGGTGCTGGCCGGCGTGGTGATCTCGATGATCCCGGCGCTGCTCGTGTTCATCTTCGGGCAGAAGCCACTGCGCGAGGGGCTGACAGCCGGCGCAGGGAAGTAACCGGCAGTGTCACACATTCAGCACCGAAAAGGACGGCATGCACTTCGCTTCGCAGCGCAACTGGTTGAACGACCCGAACGGGCTCGTCTTCCATAAGGGGCGTTACCACCTGTTCTTCCAGTACAACCCGTACGGCGTTGGCCACGGGCACATGAGTTGGGGGCACGCCTCCAGCACCGACCTCGTCGGCTGGGAGGAGCATCCCGTGGCGCTGCTGGCGAACGAGCGGGAGGAGATCTACTCCGGTTCGGCGGTCGTGGACGAGACCGACAGCGCGGGGTTCGGCGGTGTGCCGGGCCCCGCGCTGGTGGCGGTCTACACCGCCCATGCGCGGAATCGTCGGCATCAGGCGCAGGCGCTCGCGTACAGCCATGACGACGGGTTGACCTGGACGGCGTACGAGGGCAATCCCGTGCTCGACCGTCAGTCCGGTGACTTCCGCGATCCGAAGGTGTTCCGCTACCGCGGCGCGGCGGGGGAGTATTGGGTGATGGTCGCGGTCGAGGCGGCCGATCATGCGGTCGTCTTCTACCGTTCCGATGACCTGCGCTCGTGGGAGTATCTGTCCTCGTATGCGCAGCGCGGTGCTGTCGGTGGCGTGTGGGAGTGCCCGGATCTGTTCCCCCTCGCCGTCGACGGTGACCCGCATGATCTTCGGTGGGTGCTGCTGATCAGCCTGTGCCCCGGAGGAATCGCCGGGGGATCGGGGACGCAGTACGTGGTCGGGACGTTCGACGGTGAGCGGTTTGTCCCCGATGAGCCGATGGCGCCGGTCTTCGCCGCCGACGAGGAGCCCGGATACGACGAACTGCTGGCGTGCTCGTGGCTCGACTTCGGCCGTGACTGCTACGCGGGCGTGACCTTCTCGGGCCTCCCCGACGAGGAGCGCACGCTCATTGCCTGGATGAGCAACTGGGCTTACGCGCCCTTCCTGCCGGTCGATGCGGAGGCGCCCCAGCGCGGCCGCATGACCCTCGCCCGCCGACTGTCGCTCAGCCGCCGCGCGGATGGCATCCGGCTCGTGCAGACCCCGATCGTCCCTCGTACAGAGGTGTCCGCGCGTGTCGCACACCGGAGCATTCGACCCGATGCGCCTCTTGTGGCATCTGTTGCGCAACAGGCGGTCGTGCGGGTGCGGTTGAGGGTGACCGACGGTGCGGCCGAGCTGCGCTTCGGCGATGGTCACGATGTTGCTGTCGTGGTGCGCGTTGACGGCCGCGACGTCACGGTCGATCGCCGCGCCGGCGCGGCTGCGGCGGCCGAGGAGTTCGGCAGCATCGAGCGCGTGCGCGTCGAGGCGCCCGGGGTGCTGGATGCCGAGATCTGGCTCGACACGCTCTCCCCGCTCTACGGGTCGCTCGAACTGTTCGCCGACGCCGGCGCCGCGGTGCTCACTGACCTGGTGATCGGCGCCATCTCGCAGGTTGAGGTCGCTGCCGTGGGTGGTGTGGTCGAGGTGGATGAGGTCGTCATCGAGGTGGTTGCGGCGTAGCCGTGGGGGTGCCCTTGCGTGCGTGAGACCCTGCCCCTCATGAGCGTCGGAGAATGTCGCCGACGTCGGATGCCTCTGGCGATTCACTCCGACGTACGCGACTTCCTCCGAGATTGGTGTCGTTACGCGGCGCTCGATCGGGCGGGGCTGATAGCATGAAAGCCCGTGACGGAAACTTCGCGCGGGGCCTCTTCCAACGACACCACCAAGCACATCTTCGTGACGGGTGGTGTCGTTTCGTCTCTGGGTAAGGGCCTCACCGCCGCGAGCCTCGGAAACCTCCTGACGGCGCGCGGACTGCGCGTCGTGATGCAGAAGCTCGACCCCTACCTCAACGTCGATCCCGGCACGATGAACCCGTTCCAGCACGGTGAGGTCTTCGTCACCGACGACGGCGCCGAGACCGACCTCGACATCGGGCACTATGAGCGCTTCCTCGACATCGAGCTGTCGGCCGCAGCGAACGTGACGACCGGCCAGATCTACTCGCAGGTCATCGCGCGCGAGCGCCGTGGTGAGTACCTCGGCGACACCGTGCAGGTCATCCCGCATATCACCGACGAGATCAAGCGCCGCATGCGTCTGCAGGCAGGCGAAACCCCCAAGCCCGACGTCATCATCACCGAGATCGGCGGCACCGTCGGCGACATCGAGTCGCAGCCGTTCATCGAGTCGGCCCGCCAGATCCGTCACGAGCTGGGGCGGGCGAACGTCTTCTTCGTGCACGTCTCGCTCGTGCCGTACATGGGTGCCTCCGGTGAGCAGAAGACCAAGCCTACGCAGCACTCCGTGGCGGCCCTGCGGTCGATCGGCATCCAGCCCGACGCCCTCGTGTTGCGCAGCGACCGCCCCGTGACCGAGTCGAACAAGCGCAAGATCGCGCTCATGTGCGACGTCGACGAGGATGCCGTCGTCAACGCCGTGGATGTGCCGAGCATCTACGACATCCCCACGATGCTCAACGAGCAGGGCCTGGACGCGTACATCGTCGACGCGCTCGGTCTTTCCGGCAAGGCTGCGGAGGTCGACTGGACCCGGTGGAGCAAGGTGACCGGCGCCGTGCACAACCCCAAGCACGAGGTCACGATCGGCCTCGTCGGCAAGTACATCGACCTGCCCGACGCCTACCTTTCGGTCACCGAGGCGCTCAAGGCCGGTGGCTTCGCGCAGGAGACCAAGGTGAAGGTCGAGTGGATCGCCTCCGACCTGTGCGAGACGTCCGCGGGAGCGGCGAGAGCGCTCGGCGCGCTCGACGGCATCGTCGTGCCCGGCGGCTTCGGCATCCGGGGCATCGAGGGCAAGCTCGGCGCGCTGCGGTTCGCGCGCGAGCAGGGCATCCCCACACTCGGGATCTGCCTGGGGCTGCAGTGCATGGTCATCGAGTACGCGCGGAACGTCGCCGGCATCGCGGATGCCTCATCCAGCGAGTTCGACCCCGATACGCCGCACCCCGTCATCGCGACGATGGCCGAGCAGGTCGACATCTTGGACCACGGTGACCTCGGCGGCACGATGCGTCTCGGCCTGTACGAGGCGGAGCTTGCCGAGGGGTCGCTCGTGGCCGAGGTCTACGGCGCGCGGACAGCGAGCGAGCGCCACCGCCACCGCTACGAGGTCAACAACCGCTACCGCGACCAGATCGCAGGCGCGGGCCTGGTGTTCTCGGGCCTGTCGCCCGACCACGGCCTCGTCGAGTACGTCGAACTGCCGCGCGACGTGCACCCCTACTACGTCGCGACACAGGCCCACCCCGAGCTGCGCTCGCGGCCGACCGAGGCGAGCCCGCTGTTCCGGGGACTGATCGCGGCGGCGCTCGCGCGGCACCGCGCGAGCGAGCTGTTCGAGGTCGACGACGAGGCCGCCGATGCCTGAGCTGCGCGACGAGAGCGTCGAGGTCGAGGTCGTGGCGAGCGACCTGGTCTACCAGGGCCGGGTGTGGGACGTGCGCAGCGACACCGTCCGCTACGGCGACGGCCAGATCGTCCGCCAGTACGTCGACCACCCGGGGGCGGCGGCGGTCGTCGCCGTCGATGATGAGGAACGGGTGGTGTTGATTCAGCAGTACCGGCATCCGATCCGCCAGCGCGACTGGGAGATTCCCGCGGGGCTGCTGGATGTCGCGGGCGAGCCGCCGATCGACACCGCCCGCCGTGAGCTCGCGGAAGAGGTCGACCTTCTCGCCGAGACGGTCGAGCCGCTGCTGAGCATCTTCACGACCCCCGGCGGCAACGACGAGGTCGTGCACATCTTCCTCGCGCGCGGGCTGTCGGCGACGCCCGACGCGTTCGCCCGCGGCGACGAGGAGGCCGACATTCGCATCGAGCGGGTACCGATCGCGGAGGTCGTCGACGCCGTGCTGTCGGGGCGCATGCGCAACGGCATCCTCGCCGCGGGCGTGCTCGCCGCGGCGGAGCGCGTGCGGCGCAACTGACATGCAGCTGACGCGCGCGGTGGATGCCTACCTCAGGCACATCTCGATCGAGCGCGGGCTCTCCGGTCACACCGTCGCCGCGTACCGGCGCGACCTCGCCGGCTACTGCGGCTGGATGGGCGAGCACGGCGTCGCCGACACCGCGGAGGTGACGCCCGCGCTCGTGGCATCCTTCGCCGCCGAGCGCGCCTCGGCGGAGCCTGCGCCGGCTGCGACCTCGCTCGCGCGGCTGCAGTCGTCGGTGCGGGGGCTGCACCGGTTTCTCGTGCGGGAGGGGATCGCGGGTGCCGACCCGAGCGATCGGCTCCGGCCGCCGAAGACGCCGCAGCGCCTGCCGAAGGCGCTGACGATCGCGCAGATCGAGGCGCTGCTGGATGCCGCGGGGCCCGCTCCCGGAGAAGCTGTGGAGACCGACATCCTGCGGCTGCGCGACCGGGCGCTGCTGGAACTGCTGTACGCGACGGGCGCGCGGGTGTCGGAGCTCATGCAGCTCGACGTCGACGACCTCTCCCACGGCGATGTGCTGCGGGTGCGCGGCAAGGGATCGAAGGAGCGGATCGTCCCGGTCGGGTCCTTCGCCCGGGCGGCGGTGGATGCCTATCTCGCCCGCGCGCGCCCCGAGCTCGCGCGCCGGGGGCGGGCGACGCCGGAGCTGTTCCTGGGGGCGCGCGGCGCGCCGTTGTCGCGGCAGAGCGCGTGGCTCGTGATCCAGGCTGCCGCGGAGCGGGCGGGCCTGAGCGCGCATGTGTCGCCGCACACCTTCCGCCATTCGTTTGCGACGCATCTGCTGCAGGGAGGTGCCGACGTGCGCGTCGTGCAGGAGCTGCTCGGCCACGCCTCGGTGGCGACGACCCAGATCTACACCCACGTCACGGTGGACGCCCTGCGCGATGTGTATCTGACCTCGCACCCCCGGGCGCGGTCGAAAAACGTACAGTCCCGCGTTGGCCGGTAGATAACAATTTGAGCCACGTTTCTTCGCGTCAATTGACGAAGTCGTGGCGGCGGCGAAATGATCTGTCTACCTGCACCAGGTCGACGGGGCTCAGCCCCGTGAGGCTTTGGTTTTCTCATAGAGGAGGCAGTGATGAGTCGGAACCACAGCAATTCGCGGGTGAGGTTCAAGGCAGCGGCGGTCGCCCTGGGCGTCGGGCTGACGGCGTCGCCTGCGGCCGCCGTGACCTTCGGCGCACGCTCATGCAGTGGCTCATACCCGTATGTACAGACCTATACGTTCTCTTCGGGCAAGACCGTGCATGTCCAGATCTCGGGTGGGACTGTCAAGTCGAAATCGTTCTCCAACGGGAGCGACATCATCCATCGCTACTACACATCGGGTCTGTCCTCGGTCACTGATAGCTACGCATCGACAACGGGATCGTTCCAGTCGACGGGCAACGGCGTGACATGCACCACGTGAGGTGGTTCGTTGTCGGAGTGTCGTCGGTGTTGATCTCCCTTGCCGCAACGGCATGCAGTTCCGTCTCCGCAGAGGAATCTTCGACGGTGGCTCCGACGATGACGCCGACGAGTGGTGCGCAGGCTCAAGATCTCTTGTCCGACTGTCTTCGCGAGTTCGGATGGATCGTTGAAGATGACGGGTCGGTGGAGACGACGACGGCTCAGCTCGACCAGTACCTGGCCGATATCGAAACCTGCGACGCGCGCATCGCCACCCGGGAGTGGACGGATACCGATTACGAGTCGTCGTACGAAGGACTGTTGGCGTCGCTCGCCTGTCTTCAGGAAGAGGGGTACGCGACGCCGTCGGATACGCCGTCGTTGCAGGTGTTCATCGAGCAGCGGTCGGGGACGACGACGGGTTCGATCTGGGATCCGTACTCCGAGATCGCGCCGGGCGAGCTTGCCGCTGTCTTGGCGAGGTGCCCTCAACCCGACCCGATCTTTTGACGCGTCGGGTTGATCTCGCGGTCGAGTCGACGGGCGGTCGCACGGGCGGTGATATCGGCGGCGGTATCGTCGGTGGCACAGGCGTCACATGACGGAATGAGCGGGAGTGCGAATGACATCACGGACCCGCCGCGTCGCGACCGGCCTCGCTCTGTTCGCCGCGGGCGCCGTTCTCGCGGGCGCGGCGGCGTGGGCGATCGTCGCCGTGACACGGCCCGCCGAGGATCCGCTGGAGGCGACGACGTTCACGCTCGCCGAGGTCACCGCCGGCGAGGTCGGCGCGAGCATTCAGCTGAACACCGTGGCGGAATGGACGCCCGTGCCGGTGGGTGCGAATCGGGCGGCGGGGGTGGTCACGAGCGTCGACGTCGCGGCCGGGGCGGAGGTGTCGCAGGGCGCACTGCTGTACACCGTCGACCTGCGCCCGGTCGTGGTCGCGCAGGGCGAGGTGCCCGCTTTCCGTGACGTCGGCGACGGCAGCTCTGGCGAGGACGTGCGGCAGGTGCAGCAGCTGCTGACGGATCTCGGATTCTACTCCGGCGAGGTCGAAGGCGAGGCCGGATCACTCACGGCATCCGCGATTCGTGCCTGGCAGAAGAGCCTGGGCGTGGAGCAGACCGGCGTCGTCGCAGCGGGGGACATCGTCTTCGTGCCGTCACTGCCGACACGGGTCGCCGTCGATGCCGACGTCGTCTTCCGGGGCGCGTCGCTCGCGGGCGGCGAGCCGGTGCTGTCGGGGCTGCCGGCGTCGCCGGAGTTCACGATCCCCGTCACCGACGCGCAGGCGGCGATGATGCCCGCCGGAACGCGGGTGGAGATCACCTCGCCCGACGGCGACGTGTGGACGGGGTTCGTGGGCGAGCAGACGAGGGATGCCGAGATGGGCACCGTCGTGGTCTCGCTCTCCGGCGCCGACGGGGCGGTGATCTGCGGCGACCAGTGCGCTCAGGTGCCGGTGACCGGCCAGGCGACGCTGTCATCGACGATCGTCACCGTCGAGACCGTCTCGGGTCTCGTGGTGCCCTCGTCAGCGCTGGTGTCGGACGCGGACGGGCAGCTCGCCGTGATCGACGAGGCGGGCGAGCGGATGCCGGTAACCGTCGTCACGGCGGCGCGCGGCTTGTCGGTCATCGAGGGCGTGGACGAGGGCACGAAGGTGCGCGTGCCGGGGCAGGCGTCACAGTGACCGCGGTGACTCCTGTTCTTGAGGCGCGCGACCTGACCTTCGGGTACGTGCCGGGTCGCCCCGTGCTGCAGGGGTGGGACGCGCAGTTTCTGGCAGGCTCCACGACCGCGCTGACAGGCCCGTCGGGCCGGGGCAAGTCGACGCTGCTGTACCTGCTGGGACTCATGCTGCAGCCGTCGTCGGGGGAGGTCGCCGTCGACGGCGTGACCGCGAGCGCGGGGCGGGATGCCCCGCGGGCCCACCTGCGGGCGCGCCGGTTCGGGTTCGTCTTCCAGGACGCGGCGCTCGATGCCAGCCGCACCGTGCTCGACAACGTCACCGAGACCGCCCTCTACCGCGGCATGCCGCGGCGCGCCGTCGACGCCGAGGCCCGTGAGCTGCTGGAGAGATTCGGGGTCGACGTGCCCCCGAATCGCAAGCCCGGGCAGGTCTCGGGTGGGCAGGCGCAGCGCATCGCGTTGTGCCGGGCGCTGCTGGGCGCCCCCGGCATCCTGCTCGCCGACGAGCCCACCGGAAACCTCGACCCGGCCACCTCCGCGGTCGTGGTCGATGCGTTGCGTGAGCACGCGGCGACGGGGGCGACGGTCGTGGTGGTGACGCATTCGCCCGAGGTCGCCGCAGCCTGCGACCGGGAGATCGGGCTGTGAGCGCGCTGCTGCGCGAGGCTGCGGCATCCGCCCGGTCACAGCCGGTCGCCTCGATCCTCACGATCTTGATGATCGCCGGCATGGTGCTCACGGTGATGATGACGACCGGCCGCACGGTCGCCGCCGAGCAGCAGGTGCTCGCCTCGATCGACGATGCCGGCACCCGCACGATCCAGATCAGAGCCGAGGATGCCGCGGGCGTCACCAGCGATGTGCTCGACCGCCTGCGGAACATCGACGGCATCGAATGGGCCGCGGCGTTCACGTCGGCGATCGACGCGACGAACGCGCTCGTGCCCGACGGTACGCGCGTGCCGGTCAGATACGTGTACAGTGACAGCCTCGACCGGCTCGGGATCGGGGCGGTGCCGCTGCGGGGATCGACGGCCTACGCGTCGCAGAGCGCCCTCGACCAGTTCGGGCTGCCCGACGTCGCGGGCGCCGTCACCCTCACGAGCGGCGTGACCGTGGCCATCGGCGGGAAGATCGCGGTGCCCGACGAGCTCGCCGGGTTCGAGCCGGTCGTCCTGATCCCCGCGGCCGACGCCGACGCGTCCGCAACGGTGAACGTCGTGCTCGTGATCGCCGAGACCCCCGACCTGGTCGCCCCGCTCGCCGACGCCGTGCTGTCGGTGCTCGCCGCCGACGACCCGAGCAAGGTCACGGTGCAGACCAGCGAGACGCTCGCCCAGCTGCGCGCGCTGATCCAGTCGCAGCTGGGAGCCACCTCGCGCACCCTCGTGCTCGGGCTGTTGGCCGTCACAGCGGTGCTCGTCGCCGTCATCCTGTACGGGCTCGTCATGATGCGCCGCAAAGACTTCGGGCGCCGTCGCGCCCTCGGCGCCCCCCGCGGCCACATCATCGGGTTGCTGGTGACCCAGACCGCGCTGCTCGCCTTGATCGGCATCGCCGTGGGCTTGGCGATCGCGACGGTCGTCTCGCTGGCGCTGGGCGATCCGCTGCCCGGCGCCGAGTTCGCCGCGGCCCTCGGCATCCTCGCCCTCACCGCGGCGCTGATCGCGGCTGTGGCCCCCGCGATCGCCGCGAGCCGCCGCGAGCCCATCCGTGAGCTGCGCGTGCCGTAGCTCATCGGTTCGCAGACTCGTGCGAGAAGCGGGCGCATCTGATCGCCTCATGCCGGGGGAAGCGATCATCTGCGCCGGGATCCCCGAACCCCGGTCGGGGTCTGTGAAAGAATCGAGAAGCGGTCCTGGGAAGGACGGCAGAAAGCGGGAGTTTCGGTGGCGGACAAGGCGCGGGGGACGAAGAAGACCTCTTCGGAGGACACCCCGATGGGGCCCACCGGGCGCCCGTACCACGGCTTCCCGACCCCGCCCGCCCTCGCATCGCACGGCCCCGCCCGCATCATCTCGCTGTGCAACCAGAAGGGCGGCGTCGGCAAGACGACGACGACGATCAACCTCGCCGCGTCGCTCGCGAAGTACGGTCGCAGAGTGCTCGCGGTCGACTTCGACCCGCAGGGCGCGCTGTCGGCGGGCCTGGGGCTGGCGACCCACGACGTCCCGACGATCTACGACCTGCTGCTGGACACGAAGCGCGATGCGCACGAGGTGATCGTGCACACCTCGGTCGAGGGACTCGACGTCATCCCCGCGAACATCGACCTGTCGGCCGCCGAGGTGCACCTCGTCAACGAGGTCGCGCGCGAGACGATCCTCTCCCGCGTGCTGCGCAAGGTCTCCGGGGAATACGACGTCATCCTCGTCGACTGCCAGCCCTCGCTCGGCCTGCTCACGGTCAACGCGCTCACGGCGAGCCACGGTGTGCTCATCCCGCTGGAGTGCGAGTTCTTCGCCCTGCGCGGTGTCGCGCTGCTGATCGAGACGATCGACAAGGTACGCGACCGCCTCAACCCCGCGATCACGCTCGACGGGGTGCTCGCGACGATGTACGACGCGCGCACCCTGCACGCGCGCGAGGTGCTGGAACGCGTCGTCGACGCCTTCGGCGACGATGTGCTGGAGACCGTCATCGGGCGCACCGTGAAGTTCCCGGATGCCTCGGTGTCCGGCGTGCCGATCACGACCTTCGCGCCGGAGCATCCTGCAGCGCAGGCCTACCTGCGGCTCGCGCGGGAGCTGGTCGCCCGTGGCGCCGTCGCCTGACGAGGAGGCGCTGCCGGGGGAGGGCGTCACGGACGCCGCCGCCGACGGCTTCCGTGTCTCGCTCTCGAACTTCGACGGCCCGTTCGACCTGCTGCTGACCCTCCTCGGCAACCACGAGCTCGACATCACCGAGATCTCGCTGAGCCGCGTCACCGACGAGTTCCTCTCGTATCTGAAGGGCCTCGACGACGAGGCCGAGCTCGAGCAGGCATCCGAGTTCCTCGTCGTCGCAGCGACCCTGCTCGACATGAAGGTCGCCGGTCTCCTGCCGCAGGGCGAGCTCGTGGACGCCGAGTCGGTCGCACTTCTCGAGGCGCGCGACCTGCTGTTCGCGCGGCTGCTGCAGTACCGCGCCTTCAAGGAGGTCTCGGCATGGTTCGAGCGGTCGCTGCGCCGCGAGGACGCGCGGCACGTGCGCGCGGTGCGGCTCGACGAGAAGTACCGGCGCGCCGTTCCGGAACTGGTGTGGACGCTGTCGAAGGACGACTTCGCTGCGCTCGCGCTGCTCGCCTTCGCGCCGAAGGAGATCCCGCACGTCGGGCTCGACCACCTGCACGCGCCGCTCGTGTCGATCCGCGAGCAGGCAGCCGTCGTCGTGACGCTGCTGCGCGACGCCGGCAGCCTGAACTTCCGCGAGCTGGTCGCGGGCGTCGCGCAGGCGGGCGTCGTCGTCGCACGATTCCTCGCGGTCCTCGAGCTCTACCGCCACGCCGCGATCTCGTTCGAACAGCTCGAGCCGCTCGGCGAGCTGACCCTGCGCTGGACCGCCGAGCGGTGGTCAGAAGAGAACCTCGCCACCCTGGGGGCCGACTATGACAGATGAGATGACCGAGACCTCGCCCGAGAAGCCGGAGCAGCCCGTGCGCTCGCAGGATTCCGTGGACATCGCGCGGCGCATCGAGGCGATTCTGCTGGTCGTCGACGAGCCGCAGAGCCTCGTCGCCCTCGCCGCCGCCGTCGGCTCGCCCGTGCCCGCCGTGCGTCAGGCGGTCGAGGCCCTCGTCGCCGACTACGACGGTGAGAGCGCGGGCCCGCGCCGCGGGTTCGAGCTGCGCGAGGTCGGCGGGGGGTGGCGCCTCTACGTGCGCGAGGAGCACGACGAGCTCGTCTCCGAGTTCGTGAACGCGCAGGCGCCCAGCCGGCTGTCGCAGGCGGCCCTGGAGACCCTCGCGGTGATCGCGTACAAACAGCCCGTGACGCGCAGCCAGGTCGCCGCGATCCGGGCCGTCAACGTCGACTCCGTCGTGCGGACGCTCCTGTCCCGCGGCCTGATCACCGAGCTGTTCACCGACCCCGACACCGGCGCGATCAACTACGGCACGACCGACGCGCTGCTCGTGAACCTCGGCATCAACGCGCTCGACGAGCTGCCGCACATCTCGCCGCTGCTCGACGACGGGTCGGACGGCTTCGAGACCGAGGCGATCCGATGAGTGAGGGGGCGCAGGCCGAAGGCATCCGGCTGCAGAAGGTGCTCGCGAACGCGGGCGTCGCCTCGCGGCGCGTGTGCGAGCAGTACATCTCAGCCGGCCGCGTGCGGGTGAACGGCCGAGTCGTCACTGAGCTCGGCACGCGCATCGACCCGGCATCCGATCTCGTCGACGTCGACGGCACCGCCGTGCAGCTGGATGCCACGAAGCGCTACGTCATGCTCAACAAGCCCGCCGGTGTCGTCTCGTCGATGAAGGACGAGCAGGGGCGCCCGGATCTGCGCCGGTTCACGAGGCAGTGGCCCGAGCGCCTCTACAACGTCGGACGGCTGGATGCCGAGACCAGCGGACTGCTCGTGCTCACGAACGACGGCGCGCTCGCGCACGTGCTCGCGCACCCCTCGTTCGGCGTCACGAAGGTCTACATCGCCAAGGTCGAGGGGCGCGTCACGCCGCAGACGATCGCGAAGCTGACGCGCGGCATCGCGCTCGAGGACGGTCCCATCGCCGCCGACCGGGCGCGGCTGCTGGATGCCTCGACGCGCCCCGCGAGCACGGGAGGCGGCACGAGCCTCGTCGAGCTGACGCTGCACTCGGGACGCAACCGCATCGTGCGCCGCATGATGGCGGCGGTCGGCCACCCCGTCGTCGAGCTCGTCCGCCGGCAGTTCGGACCGCTGCACCTGGGAACGCTCCCCGCGGGGGCGGCGCGCGAGTTGACTACAGTGGAACGCGGCGCGCTGCTCACGGTGGCGCGCGAGGCGCCGCGTGACGACGATGACGGCCGTGACGATCATCACGACCGGGCGCCCTCCGAACCCCAGAGCTGACTTCCCAGCACACTCACTAGGCGGACGACTGTGACCGACTCCCACGTCTCGGGTGCGCGCGCGGCGCGCACGGGGGTGCAGGGTGCGCGCGCGGCGCGCACGGGGGGCACCGTGCGGATCGTCGGCGCGGGTCTGCTGGGCTCGAGCATCGGGCACGCGTTGCGCGCGCTCGGCGTCGACGTCGCGCTCGCCGACGCCTCGCCCGCGCAGCTGAAGCTCGCGATCGACTACGGCGCCGGACGGGCTGCCGCGGACGGCGACCGCCCGGCCCTGATCGTCGTCGCCGTGCCCCCCGATGTCGTCGCCGACGTCGTCGCGCGAGAGCTCGCCGACCACCCCGGGGCGGTCGTCACCGACGTCGCGAGCGTCAAGCTCGAGCCGCTGCGCGCGCTGCGCGCGCGCAGCGTCGACCTCACGCACTACATCGGCTCGCATCCGCTGGCCGGGCGCGAGCGCGGCGGGGCGATCTCGGCGCGCGCCGACATCTTCGTGGGGCGGCCGTGGGTCGTCTGCCGCGACGCGGAGACCCCGGCCGCCGACCTCGCCCTCGTCGAGGGGCTTGCCCTCGACCTCGGCGCGACCCCCATCGAGATGACGCCCGACGAGCACGACCGCGCGGTCGCGCTCGTCTCGCACGTTCCGCAGCTGGTGGCCTCGCTCCTGGCCGGGCGCTTCGTGGATGCTCCGGGCGACGCGCTGCGCATCGCAGGTCAGGGCGTGCGCGACACGACGCGCATCGCGGCATCCGCCCCCGAACTATGGGTGCAGATCCTCGGCGCGAACGCCGCCCCCGTCGTCGACGTGCTCGACGCCCTCGCGGATGACCTGCACGCCGTCGCCGACGCGCTGCGGGCACCCGACGCGCCAGGGGCCCGCCGGGCCGTCGCCGACACGATCCGCCGCGGCAACGACGGCGTCGAGCGGCTGCCCGGAAAGCACGGGCAGAACCGCCGCTTCGAGACGATCGTCGTCATGGTCGACGACACGCCGGGCCAGCTCGGGCGCCTGTTCGGCGAGCTCGGTGAGCTCGGGGTCAATGTCGAAGACTTGCGCCTGGAGCATTCGCCGGGGGCGCAGTTCGGTCTCGCCGAGATCAGCGTCGTCCCGGGCATCGTCCACGAGGCGGAGGAAGGGCTGCTCGCCCGCGGCTGGAAGATCGCGAGCGTTCCCGAGTGAGCACGCCGGAGAGGACAGGGACATGACAGACACGACAGGCATCCCCGCCGCGGCCTCCGGCCCCGTCACGATCGCGATCGACGGGCCCGCAGGCTCCGGCAAGTCGAGCGTCTCGAAGCAGGTGGCGCGCCGGCTCGGCTACGGCTACCTCGACACGGGGGCCGCGTACCGGGCGCTGGCGTGGCACGTGCTCGCCCGTGAGGCTTCCACGGCTGAGACCGCCGGGATCGCGGGCACGGCCGACGAGCAGGCGGTCCTCGCCGCGGCGGAGGACTTCCCGTACGCGATCTCGCTCGACCCCGACGACCACTGGGTGCGCGTCGGTGACGTCGATGTCACGGATGCCATCCGCGAGCCCCGCGTCACCGCCGCCGTCAGCGGCGTCGCGCGCGTGCCCGCCGTCCGCGCGCGGGTCACCGCGATGTTCCGCAGCCTCGTCGCGGCATCCGGCCGCCCCGGCGTCGTCGTGGAGGGCCGTGACATCACCACCGTCGTCGCCCCCGACGCGCCCGTGCGGATCCTGCTGACGGCGGCGCCTGAGGTGCGCGCCGCGCGCCGCGCCGGCGAGCTGGAAGGCCACGACTCCGCGGCGGTCGCCGCAGCCCTGCACCGCCGCGACGCGGCCGACAGCAAGGTCGTCGACTTCCTCACCGCGGCAGAGGGGGTCACGGTCGTCGACTCGACCGAGCTGGACTTCGCGCAGACCGTCGACGCCGTCTTGGACGTCGCCGGGCGCACGACAGGCGACACGGCAGGGGCCGCACGGTCCGCCGGGACACAGGAGAGCACACATGACCGCTGACGACGAGTACGAGGGCGGTCCCGACCAGCTCGAGCAGAAGATGGCGAGCCTTGACGAGGAGCTCGCCGATCAGCGCGCCGCAGCCCTGCGCGCCTCGCTCAGCGACTACGACCTCGACGACGACGACGCCGAGCTGCTCGCGGGTCTCACGGCGGGCGGCGAGGTCGTCGAGGTGCTGCCCGCGCTTCCCGTCGTCGCGATCGTCGGGCGCCCCAACGTCGGCAAGTCGGCGCTCGTGAACCGCATCCTCGGCCGCCGCGAGGCCGTCGTCGAAGACACCCCCGGGGTCACGCGCGATCGCGTCACGTACAAGGCGGAGTGGCTGGAGCGGCGGTTCACGCTCGTCGACACGGGCGGGTGGGAGCCGGATGCCAAGGGCATCGACCGCTCCGTCGCCGCTCAGGCCGAGGTCGCGATCGACCTTTCCGACGTCGTGCTGTTCGTCGTGGATGCCATGGTCGGCGCGACCGCGACCGATGAGGCGGTCGTGCGCCTGCTGCGCCAGGCGCGCAAACCCGTCTTCCTCGTCGCGAACAAGATCGACGACGCGCGACAGGAGCCGGAGGCGGCGGCGCTGTGGAACCTGGGGCTCGGCGAGCCGCGCCCGGTCTCCGCCATTCACGGCCGCGGCGTCGCGGACCTGCTCGATGAGGTCGTGAAGGTACTGCCGGATGTCTCGGCGGTCGCGAAGGCCGAGCTCGGCGGGCCGCGCCGCGTCGCGATCCTGGGGCGGCCCAACGTCGGCAAGTCGTCCCTGCTGAACAAGGCCGCGGGGGAGGAGCGCGTCGTCGTCAACGAGCTCGCCGGAACGACGCGCGACCCCGTCGACGAGATCGTCGAGCTCGGCGGCAAGCTGTGGCGTTTCGTCGACACCGCCGGCATCCGTCGCCGCGTGCACCTGCAGCAGGGCGCCGACTTCTATGCGTCGCTGCGCACCTCGGCGGCCCTGGAGAAAGCCGAGGTCGCCGTCGTCGTGCTCGACGTGTCGCAGCCGATCAGCGTGCAGGACCTCAACATCATCGACCTGGTGCTGGAGTCGGGGCGTGCGCTCGTGCTCGCGTTCAACAAGTGGGACCGGCTGAACGACCCCGACCTGGAGAACGCCGATCGCCGCCGCTACCTCGAGCGCGAGATCGAACAGGACCTCGCGCACGTCGCGTGGGCGCCGCGGGTCAACATCTCCGCGCGCACGGGGCGTCACCTCGACAAGCTCGTGCCGGCGCTCGAGACGGCGCTCGCGTCGTGGGATCAGCGCATCCCGACCGGCAAGTTCAACGCGTTCCTGGCGGAGCTCGTCGCGGAGCACCCGCACCCGCTGCGGGGTGGAAAGCAGCCCCGGATCCTGTTCGGGACGCAGGCGTCCACCCGCCCGCCGACCTTCGTGCTGTTCACGACCGGCTTCCTCGACCCGGGGTACCGGCGTTTCATCCAGCGTCGGCTGCGCGAGATCTTCGGGTTCGAGGGCACGCCGATCGTCGTGAACATGCGCGTGCGCGAGCGACGGCAGCGCTGAGGCGGCGGTCGGCATCCTTTGCAAAGGACATTCCCGCGGTCGCGTGATCTCGTTCGCGCCGGATGCCCGCAGCGTTCGCCTCGGCCGGCATCCCGCGCTCCGATGCGTCGCACGTGCGGGAGGTCGACGGCATCCGTTCCTCATGTGACGTCGCTTCCGTCCGGCGTGTCAGCGGTGTGACAGGCTGAAGCGGTGACGATCGTCCCGCCCGCGCCCGATGAGCCGCGCCGCCCGCACGGGCCGCGCGATCCCGGCGATGCGTGGGTCGTCGACGATGACGGCGCCACCTACTGGGGCCGGTTCGGGGCGGCAGGTCTCCTGGCCGTCGACCCTGGTCGCGGGCTGCTGCTGCAGCACCGCGTGTCGTGGAGCCACTTCGGCGACACCTGGGCGCTGCCTGGCGGCGCACGACACGAGGGCGAGTCGGCGAGCGCTGCGGCGCTGCGCGAAGCGGCGGAGGAGGCGGGCGTGCCGGACAGTGCCGTCCGCCCGCGCCTGATCAGCGTGCTCGATCGGGGCGTCTGGACCTACGCGACGGTGATCGCGGACGTCGAAGTGCCTTTCGAGCCCGTCATCAGCGACCCCGAGAGCCATGAGCTCGCGTGGGTGCCGCTGGATGCCGTCGAGTCGTATCCGCTGCATCCCGGGTTCGCGGCGTCGTGGCCGATGTTGCGGTCGCTGATTTCGGTGCGTCCCGCCGTGGTGGTCGATGCCGCGAACGTCGTGGGCTCGGTGCCCGACGGCTGGTGGCGTGACCGCACGGGGGCGACGGCGCGCCTGCTCGAGCAACTCGCGGCGCTCGCCGGGGCAGGGCTCACGGCAGAGGTGCTCGGGCTGCCGGCGGATCTGTGGTTCCCGTCGATGCACGTGGTGCTCGAGGGGCAGGCGCGTGCGGTGGGCGATGTGCCGGGGCTGGAGGTCGTGCGGGCACCGGGAGCGGGTGACGACGCGATTGTGGCCGAGGCCGCGCGGCTCGTGGATGCCGGGGGCACCGTCACTGTCATCACGAGCGATCGTGGGCTCGCGGCACGCATCGAAGGGCTGGGCGCCGCGGTGCGCGGCTCGTCGTGGCTTCGCGCGCTGCTGGGGTAGAGCGCGCCTCACGAGGGGGTTTTCCTGGCACCCCGCGAGGGCGCCGGAGGCGCCCGATTCGAAACGCGCCACGATGCGTCCTGTCGGAGGCTCCGTCTCGTTTCGCTCGTTCAACGGCCGTGCTCTCTTGGCCCGAGTTCTCAGAGCCCCGGGTGGCGACAGGCAGTGAGGTGGCGGTTGTGGTCGCGTCGCGGCGCGGCATCCGGCCACGAGTGCCGTGTCGTATGGGGAGCGCCGGGATCCTTGGCAGTTGTGGTCGCCTGATGGGAGTCGATCCGGCCACGAGTGCCGTGTGAATCTGCGTCCTCGGCGATCTCGCTCCTCAGTCGCGTCCGCGCAGGCGGTCGATGTCGCGCCGCTCGCGCTTGGTGGGGCGTCCCGCGCCGCGGTCGCGGACGGCGACCTGGGCGACCGGTTCGCGCGGAGGCGTGCGGTCTTCGGCCGCGACGGCGGCCAGTGGCGCGCCGACGCGCTTGGAGAGCAGCTGACGGACGATCAGGATGCGATCGAAGCCTGCGATGCGCACGCGTACCTCGTCGCCGAGGCGCACCGCCTGGGCGGCCTTAGCCTTCTCGCCGCCGAGGCGAACATGTCCCGCCCGGCAGGCGGTGGTGGCCGCCGAGCGGGTCTTGTAGACCCGGACAGCCCACAGCCATGAGTCGATGCGCACGGATGCGGCCGTCGGTTCGTTCACGCCCTCGATTCTGCCCGGTTCACACGGTGAGAGACACGATCGGGCGCGCCGGCGCCGGGCGGGCGACCTCGGCGAACCCGGCGTCGAGGAAGGTCGACAGGGCTCCGTGGTACAGGCTGTTCGCCGTGGTCGTGGCCGCCGTGGTATCGATGGGCTAACCTTCGACGATTCGCGCTCCCTGCCTGCGGGCGTGAGCGACAGCGGCATCGAGCAACGTGCGCGCGATGCCCCGGCCGCGGTGCGTTCGCCGCACGACGAAGCAGGTCACGGCCCACACTGTTGCGTCGTCCATCGGCTCGGGCGATTGCTTCAGGTTGCGCGCATGGGCGATGCGGGGCTGCGCGACACGCGGGGCGACCTTGACCCAGCCGACCGCTTCACCCTGGACGTCGGCGATGAGCGCGGATGCCGGAGACTGCTTCAGATCTTCGCGCAGCAGCTCGCGACGCTGCGCGCGGGTCGAGGACTCCCATGCCTTGCCGCGGAGCATCCACCATTGGCACCAGCACGATCCGCCGTCACCTCCGCCGGTGAGGGCGTGCTCGACGTCGGCGAAGCGATCGGCGGATGCCTCGGCGATCACGATTTCGCTCATGCCGCCGAGGCTACCCCTGCCGTCCGACACGTGTCCGTCGCCGCGGCCGAAACGGGTAAGATGGGGGAGTTGTCCGCGCTTCGGTGAGGGCATCGGGATGTGGCGCAGCTTGGTAGCGCACTTGACTGGGGGTCAAGGGGTCGCAGGTTCAAATCCTGTCATCCCGACAAAAAGCCCTGGTGGGAGAAGCTCTCACCAGGGCTTCGTCGTTTCCGAAGACGGTCACTGCGGGTTACCGGCCAAGACGCGTGGATGGAGTCGGCGGGGCGTCGAAGATGGCATCTCCCTGAGGCTAGGCCCTGGGCGTCAGCCGGGCATGCCCCAGAAGCGTGGATGTCGGTGGGTGACGGCAGAATACGGGTCTGGCGAGGTCATGGGTGAGGAGTGGCGGCGATGTGGGGTTGGGTGAGCGGGATGCCGGACGCGGTCGAGCAGTGGAAGAAGCAGGGCGCAACGGTGTATCTCGTCGTGACGACAGTTGCGGGGTGGGTCGTGATCGTCTCGATGGTGACCGAGCGGCGACCGTCGGAGACGGTCGCGACCGTCGCGGGATCCATCGGGCTCGCCCCGGTGCAGCGATGGTTGACCGTCGACGCTCCAGCTGCGATCACAGCGTCCTCAGCCCCTTTCCGAGACGCCCTGCTCTGGACGGTGGTGCTCGTTGCGGTCGTCATCGCGGGGCGGGTGTTGTTCCTCGGGTGTCGGCATCGGGACGGCATCAAGATCGAGGCGGGCGTCGTGATGTCCTCTCGTGCGGCGGCCACGCCGTGGCTGCTGGTACTGCTCGCGGCGCAGCAAGGGCCGTTCCGGGTCTCCTCCGTGGGACTCGTGCACGTGCTCGTCCGCGCAGGCACGGTGGTGCTGATCGGCTTCGCGTCCTGGCTGGTGTTGTGGGCGCTGCTCCGGTGGCTCGGCCTGCACCTTGTCGGTGATCTGCTCGCTGCGCTCGCCCGCGCAATTTGGCGTGTTGTCTCCGCTCTGCTGGTGCTCCCTCTGGGGATGCTGTGGTCGCTCGTCGCCCCGCTCCTCGCGGTCGGCGGCTGGCTGTTCCAACCTGAACCCGACCGTCTCCGCGACGCCCGCCGCGAGCATGCCGCACACGAAGACATACCCACCGGCGCGATCCGGACGATGACGCCCCGTGCGCCATTCCCGTCCTGACGGCATCGCCGACCGCAACGACGCCCCTCGAGGGAGCGAGGGCCGGCGCGTGCCGGGGCGAACATGGCACGTGGCGTCTGCTCCAGGATGCCGATCGACGGTGGCATCCTCGCTGGGCATCCTCCTGGGCATCGCTCACGTGGCGACAGCGCGTCGACGCAGCGCGCTCTGCTCGTCGCGCCGCACCCGCACTCAAACCCTGGCGGAGCCATAGCGCGCTCATATCCCACGCTGACCCGCCGCCGAGGCGCGTCGCCTAGCGTCGCCGTGACCGGCGTGTGCAGGCTCGTGCCGGCGGAGAGGGCTGTCGTGGCGGAGAAGTTCACGGTCGATCGCGCGCTCGTTCAGGGCATGACCAAGAAGGAGCGCGCCAGATTCGTCCGCGAGGCTCGCCGCGCCGAGCGCGAGCGCCTCGCGCGCGTGCGCCGCCGGCGCCGCATCGCCTGGTGGACGGCGGGCGGCCTCGTGGTCGTCGCGGCCGGCGGCATCGCCACGCACGCGGTCGTGCAGAGCGCGCAGGAACGCGCCGCCGCCGAAGCAGAAGCGGCCGCCAACGCGGGCCCCGCGAACATGATCACCGATGGTCTGCAGTGGGTGAGCGCCGACGACTCGACGTCGATGAGCTACACCGCGACGGAGGCGCTCGCAGACGGGGACGAGCCCACCACGAACGCCTCCACGGTATCGGCGACGGGCGTGCTCGACATCCAGGTCTACCTCGACCCGACCTCGACGGATGCGGCGACGTTCTGGTCGGCGACGAGCGACACGCTGCAGGCGTATGTCGTCGCCGGCTACGTGAGCGTAGAACTGCACCCGTTCGCTCTCGACACCTCGAACACCGACGCGGTGGCTGCGGTCGCAGCGTTCGGATGCGTCGCCGACGCCGAGGCCGACAGCGCATTCGCTCTGTGGGATGCCATCATGCAATACGGAATCGACGGCGCTGACGCCGGAACGGCCGTCACCGCCGCCGACCTCGCCGACGCAGCGAGCACAGCCGGCGTCACGACGAGCGAAGCGATCGACTGCATCGACAGCGGCGGCTTCACGCCGTGGGCGACGGCCGCGAGCGAGCGGGCTGCGGCATCCGTCCCGTACGCGAGCGATGGCGCGGGCGTGACCTCCGGTGCTCTCGTCATCGCGGCCGGCTCTGTCTACACGGGCGACCTCAGCGACGCGGATGCGTTCGCGACGTTCCTCAACGACGCCTACACGACCGCGACGTCCGGCTGAGATCGGGCCTCCATGGGCGCCTGCGCGGCGCATCTACGGGCACACATCGTCGCGTCGCGCGAAACGGTGGTCGCAGCGGGTGGCCTTGCCCACGGGATGCGAGCAACGGGGCCAACCTCTCGCGCCCGGGGCGGTGCGCGACGCCGACCCGGCCCCGCTCCGCCCGTCCGCTCCGCCCGCCCCCGCCCCCGCCTCCGCCTCCGCCCCGCCGAGGGTTCCGTCGTTAGACTGGGGATCTCTCGCCCGCGACGACCGGATCGGCCCTCGGCGAGATCCAGGAGCTCGGATGATCGATCTGCTGCCGTGGTGGTGCACCGTCGTCGTCCTGCTCGTGCTCGGTGCGCTCACCGGATCGTTCCTGAACCTCGTCATCTCGCGCGTGCCGCAGGGGCTCGGCGTCGTCGGAGTCGCGTGCGCGTGCCCCGCGTGCGGCCAGGCGCTCACAGGACGAGACAAGCTCCCCATCGTCTCGTGGCTGGCCCTGCACGGCGCGCGCCGATGCTGCGGCGCGCGCATCCCGATCCGTGACCCGCTCATCGAGGCCGAGACCGCCCTCGCGTTCGCGGTCGTCGGCGCGGGCGGGTACCTCGGCTGGTACCCCGCGGCGCTCCTGCCGGCCCTGGTCTCCTGGGCCGCGATCAGCATCGCGCTGACGGTCATCGACCTCGACCACCACCGGCTGCCCAATCCCATCGTGCTGCCGAGCTATCCCCTTACCGCCGTGCTGCTCGTCGTGGCCTCCGTGGTCATGGGCGACGCGCGTCGCCTGGTGATCGCGGCGATCGGATGCCTCGTTCTGTTCGGGCTGTACTGGGTGCTGGCCGTCGCCTCTCCCGGCGGAATGGGGTTCGGGGACGTCAAGCTCGCGGGAGCGCTCGGCATGCTGCTCGGCTGGCTCGGCTGGGAGCATCTCGTCGTCGGCACTGTCAGCGCCTTCCTTCTGGGCGGGGCGGCGGGCATCGCCCTGATGGCGACCGGTCGCGCGACCCGCCGGTCGCGTATTCCGTTCGGTCCGTTCATGCTCACCGGGGCATGGATCGGGGTCTTCGCCGGCGCCGTGATCGCGAGATCCGTCTTCTGACCCCGCATCCACCCTTCCGAGTGCCATCCTGGGCACCATGGACATCGCGCGCGTCACCGCCTGGGCGCTGACTCTCACCCCCGTCCGCGCCTATCTGCGCTACAGCGAGCACCGCGGCGCCGTGCTCGCCGACAGCGTGACCTATCGCGCGCTGTTCAGCGTGCTCGCGGCGGTCCTGCTCGGATTCTCGCTCGCTGCCCTGTGGCTCGCGGGGGACGAGACGGCCTGGAACGCGCTCGTGGCCGCCGTCGACCGGACGGTGCCGGGGCTCGTCGGCGAGGGCGGGCTGATCGATCCCGACGACATCCGCGCACCGGCGGGGCTGTCGATCGCGGGGGGCATCGCGCTCATCGGCCTCGTGGGTGCCGCGATCGGAGCGATCGGCTCGCTGCGCGTCGCGATGCGGACGGTGTGCGACCAGGTCTCCGATGACGTCCCGTTCTGGCTCGTGATGGTTCGCAACCTCGCGCTCGCGGTCTCCGCCGGCGGCGCGCTGGTGCTCTCCGCGGGGGCGACCGTTCTCGGAACCGCGGGCCTCGGCATCCTCGCCGGCTGGCTCGGCCTCTCCGAGGATGACGCCGCGATCGCGTGGGGGAGCCGCCTGCTCGCGATCGTGGTGACCTTCGCGCTCGATGCTGCGGCGATCGCCGTGCTGTTCCGGGTGCTCTCGGGAGTGAGGGCACCCGCGCGGGCGCTGCGGACCGGGGCGTTGCTGGGCGCCGCCGGGCTCACGGTCTTGCAACAGCTGTCGGGCCTTTTCGTCGGGGGCGCGACGTCGAACCCGCTATTGGCGGCCTTCGCCTCGCTGATCGCGCTCCTGCTGTGGATCAACCTCTCGGCCCAAGTGATCCTCGTCGCGACGTCCTACATCTACACGCTCGTCCGCGAGGGCGAAGACCGCGTTCGGGAACGCTTCGGGGCGACCACCTTTCCGCGCCGGCGAGTGCAGCGAGCCGAGGATGCCGTGGCCCTCGCATCGGACGAGCTCGCCACCGCGCGGGCCGTCGTGGAACGGTCGTGAGCCATGCCGTGACGACTATGTAAATTGTGCGCTGTGCGTACCTTATGTCGGTCATCGCGCTCGCTCGCAGTGTGTAGGTTCTTTTAAGTGACTGCAACCGACAACGCATCTATGACCCCGCATCCACTCGGCGCCACGCACCCCCTCGCACTTGCCCCCGTCACGGGCCCCGCGAGCTCCGTCGACGGGTTCGTGCGGCAGTTCCTGCGCAACCTCAACTACGAGCGCGGCGTCGCCCTCTCGGCATCCAGCGACAACGACCGCTACTTCGCGTTCGCCCTGACGGTGCGCGACTACCTCATGGCGCGCTGGCTGGAAGACCTGCGCCGTCAGCGCGAGAAGCAGGCCAAGGGCGTGTGCTATCTCTCCGCCGAATACCTGCTCGGTCGCCAGCTCGACAACAACCTGCTCGCGAGCGGACTGGCCGACATCGCGACCGAGGCGATGGCCTCGTGCGGCATCGACATCGACGACCTGCG
>JASGGN010000018.1:0-37098 GCA_047605005.1 Microbacterium sp. | reverse complement strand
TGACCATGGGTGAACGAGCGCAGGAACGTGCCGATCGTCGACGGCGCCCGCACCTCGCCGATGACGCTGCCCGTCGCCCCCGACCGCAGCACATCAAGATCGTCGATGCTGTCCGCCCCGGCCAGCATCCCGCCGAGGATCGTGCGGACCTTGATCGCCGCGTTCACCGCCGGAAGCGTCGAGGACTCTTCGATCAGCCCGGAAAGGCCCGCTTTCTCGGCCAGCTCCAGCACCGGCACCAGGCCCGCGTGCGACACGAGGTTCCGGTCATCGAAAACCGGCACGATACCGTGAGATGCTTTCACTTACGAGATGCCCTCCTGGACCGGGACCTGTTGACCTTCGCAAGCAACATTTTCCCAGAACAGAAGGGCATTTCACATACAGGCGCGCGCTACACCACTCACCCGACACGGTGGATCAGGGCTGAGCCAGCGTTGGGGAACCTGACCAGTACATGAGCGTCACTGTGAACCTCGCGAAAGGAAGTAGTGACATGAACGCACTCATCAAGAAGGGAGTCGCCAGATTCCGCACCGCCCGACCCGTGTCACGGGCGTTCCGTTGGGCGATCCTCAAACGAACACGGGCTGTCGCGTCGCGCAAGGGCTGCGCCGTCGTAATCACCTGCTCACGCATAACAATTTCTGGGCGATCCATGAGTAGCCTATTGACACTTCAAGTTTGCGGTGGGATGGTTCCGCTATGAGGAGCCGTGGCATCGGTGTAGCGCTTGTGGTGACTGGCGGCGCGCTAGAAATCGCGCGGATTGTCATCACTCAGCTCGTGCTCCCTTCGATAGCAGCGTCGCCGCTCATCGTGGCACTAGTGAGTCTCACCCCATCGCTTCTGATCGCGATTGGCGCCATGGTAGTCGGTACTTCTTACCGGGCACGTGGACGTCTAGGCTTTATGATCGCGGGCGCTTCGGGCATGCTTTTTGTTGCTGTTAATGGCATCCAGATACTCCTGGACTCGCCCCTCGGCCCGGCGCCTTCGCTCCTTGCTTCTGCTTTAGCTTTCGCCGCAACAGGTGCTGGTGCCGCGCTTTTACTAGCGGACCGAACAGTGCGCACACCAGACCGTTGGGCATTGGCCATCCCCGCGGGATGCATGGTGCTGTTCGCGCTCTGCATCATCATCGTGCCGTGGGACGTTCTCCTCGCTATTCCCGCGGTGGGATACATCTTCGGTGGGTTCCAAGTGCTCCGCAGCGCGAAAGGCATCACCTCGCCCTAAGAATTCTTCACGGGCTACTCCAATCTCCAAGCCCGTCTGATAACAGCGACGTTCACCAGAAAAACCAACGGAGGACAGGATGAAAGAAGCAAAATTGCACGACACATTCGCGGGCAAAGCCGACCGTACAATGGCGAATGTTCCCCGAAGACGAAGCCGGACGTTGATCCGAACGCTGGGCGCAGCAGTGTTTGGCATGATCGCTGCTACTTCTGTTATACCGATCGCGGCCAACGCATCCGGTCATTCTTGCTCGTCTGGTGACGTGTGCGTGTTCAACAACGCCAGCTTTGATGCCGACCCGGAGGGCGGTCTCGGTGTCACTAACCCGTGGTCAGCCTTCAGCGGGGGCTACTACAACATGAGCAGCTGGCCGTCACCCCACACTTACAACAACCCGGATGTATGCAATAACGTGTACGCGTTTTGGGCTATCTGCAATCTGAATGACACGATAAGCGCCGCGAAGAACAAAGATTCAACCTACAAGGTCCGACTTTTCAACGACGCGGGCTACTCGGGCAACTACCAAACGCTCAGGCCGTTGACGAGTGACTCCCAAGTCACCTACAACGATCAGATCTCGTCTGAATGCTGGAATGCGGGGACAGTATGCACTTTCTAAGCTCTCGGGCACGAGCAGCCCTCAGTGCGACCGTGATCGCAAGTGTTAGCTTCGGCGTCACGGCCGTCGTGGTCCTCTCTACTTCAGCTCAGGCTGCGTCCAGCACCGAAACCCCATCCGCGACAGCCACAGCACAGCCTGCTTCACTGGACCCTGTCGAGGAGCTGGTGATTGGTGACGTCACCGATGTAGGCTCCGCCGAAGATATCAGCGGACCCATCGATTCCTACCGCCCCTCGGCGAAGGATGAGAACCGGGTGCTCCTCGCCGAATACAAGGCCATGCAATCGTGTATGAAACGGTATGGGCTCACGTTCGATCAGCCGGTGTGGACGGTACCCTCTGAGAACCACGATTACGATCGCCTCTTCGGCGTTCTCGATCTGAGCGAAGCGCAAAGTTACGGGTATCATGTGCCCGGTGACGCAGTCCTCGCGTCCGGCGAAACGGAGAAAGGCGCTGATAGCAAATCCGACTCCGCAGAACTGGATCCAGCCTTTTTGGACGTAGCCATGGGCGATGGGGAGACTCAGGTAGTCAATGGGCAAAAGATTCCCGACGGTGGTTGCATCGCTGAGGCCCGCGCGAAAATTGGCGACGACTACGCCATTCAGTCCTTGTACGAAGAGGCGGTGAACTATGGCCTGTCCCAGTCGGATCGAGATCCGCGCGTCATCGCCGCATTCGGCTCTTGGAGCAGATGCATGGCGGCCTTCGGATTCGATTATGCTACGCCTCGCGAAGCGATCAACGACCCGCAGTGGGCAACGCAGGTGGTGGCGGCGGCGGAGATCGAGACTGCGACTGCTGACATTAAGTGCAAGGTCTCGACGGGTCTCACGAGTCTGAGAGTCGCTGTTGCATACGCATGGCAAGCCGAGTTCATCACTACTCACGCAAAGGAGCTGGACGCCGCGATCCGCAGTTTCGCAACTCAGCTGACCATCGCCGACTCGCTCTTGTAGGCAAAAAGGGGCCAGCGGCGGCGGATGCCGATCCTGGAGCCGGCGGCACGGCTTCTGCGGCTGCATATTCGTGGAGCATGGGAGGACGCGGCTTACGCGGCCGAGGCGAGGAACATGCTCGCCACGACGCCGATGAATGGGCCTGCTGCACGGATAGGTGACATCTTGACCTGTCACCTATCCGTGCAGCAGACCAAATCTGGCTCTTCGCGATTGAGGGTGTAGCGGGTTGGGTGCGTCGGCAGCGAGGTAGGGGTCGAGGTCTTCCTGAGGATGGAAGTTCTCACGCTCCCCATCTGGAAGACCTCGACGTGCCGCATCCTACTTTCACTGCTGTGTCGTCTGTATGGTCCTTGGGTAAGGAGAATCGGAGGGACTTCGATTGCGAGTAGCCCCGGAATCGCGTCGACCTCGGCTGAAAGCTCGACCCCAAGGCGTGGCCCTCGAGGTAAGCAGCTGTGGCCTCCTTCCCCTCCAGAAGAAGCAGAGCATCGAACTGTTGGCACGGCTGGGCTTGCGCGATGTGATCGACGACAAAATCATGACCCTCTCCGGGGGGCGAACGGCAACGCGTCGCCCTCGCGCGGTGCCTCCTCAAGCCCGGAGAGCTGATCCTCGCGGATGAACCCACGGGCGTCCTTGACGACGCCCTGGCCGATGTTGCAGTGACCGAGATGCTCGCCCTTCGGAAGGAGTACGGCAAGTCGCTCGTCGTGGTGACGCACGATCGTCGGGTGACGGCTCGATGCGACCGCGTCTTCAACTTCCCCTCTCCGAGTACGGCGCAGTAGGGGCGGAGCGCCGCACTCGCTTCCCAGGCATCCCCTTTCGTGATCAACAAGCGCGGCGCGCGTTGATCGCACCAGCGCCTGAGCCCTCAGGCCGTGCTTACAGCGGGCGGTGGAGCGGGATCCGTATCGACACGACCCAGGAATCGCCATCCGGCCCGATGACGCAACTGCCCCGAGTTGCTTGATGCGTTCCGATATCCGGATGGTGCCGAAGCCCGGCTCGGTTTGCCCCTGAACGAGCGGGAGCGCATTGGTGACGTCGAAGCAGACGACATCGGAAACGACGGACAGTTCGATGCGAATCGGGCTCTGGCCATGATGTTTGAGGATGTTCGTCACGGCCTCACGGAGAGTCCGAGAGAGGGTCGCCGACACCAGGCGGCTCACTCGTTCGTCTTCCGGATCGCCTTCGACCTCGACGCGGAGGTTCGCCGCCGCCAGTTCGCGACGTGCATCGTCGAACGCAACCGTCAGAGCACGCATCGACTGCTCCTCGATCGCGGTCCCCTGCTGCATGATGAGGCGGATGTCGTCGAGGACTTTGCGGGTGGTGTTGCCGAGCACGGACATCGCCAGCGTTCTGGTAGCCGGGTCGATTCCCTGCTCATGGTCCTGCTCGAGCACGCTGATGTAGGTCGAGATCACGGTGAGATCGTGGGCGATGTCGTCGTGGAGTTCATCGCTGATGAGCTGTCGCTCCTCGGCTCGGATCTCCTGCTCCGTCTGGATGCGACGCTGCAACTCGGCCGTCAGCGTCCGCGCCCTACCGAGTGAGATGCGGAGGACTGCGCCGATGGCACTGCTGATCAACGCGACGAACGGGATCCCGACGAGAACATTCAGGCCGTCAGTCACTTGCACACTGGCCGTGACGATTGCCACGCCTCCCACGAGGAGCGTGACGAGACCGGCGATGGCGCGGGGGCCGCCTACGCGAACGAGCACACACGAGGAGAGTGCGATAGCCGACAGGACGACCTCTTGCTCGTGGAATGGGAAGGAGGCTGCCAGCGCGACCGCGTACACAAGCAGACCCACCCAGGGCCATCGGGCCGCGACAACGAAAGCGACGCAGAACACGGTATCGATCACGGCTGAGAGCGGGTCAGGGTTCGGCTGTGTGAGATCCAACAGCGGGCTGGCGACTACGCCGATGCCAGCCAAAGCGAAAACAACCCACCACTCCGGCGTGGACAGCTCGCTCTGCGTCCGCCACGACGCTGCTGGACGATCGTGACCGATCTTGCCCGCTGTCCCGAGTGACATCGTTCCAGCAGACCCGACGACGGATTGATCTGTCAACACGGTATGCGGCCGGGCCGACGGCCCGGCCGTGCTTCACTCATCCGCACGTGCGGATGATCTTGCACCACCAGGGATCGAGAAGCTTCACCGCACCGATGATCTCCACCAGAATGAATCCCAGCATGTGTGTCGATTCCCTTCTTCTTCGTGACGCTCTCGCGGGTCTGACGACTTGACGCTGTCATTTGAGGGCTCCAGGAGGAAACGACGCTCCTACTTTCGTCTATGCAGGAACGCGGGTATCGCGGGCTCCCGTAAAATCCAGCTATGACAGTGGTCCGGGTCCTCGTCGTCGATGACGACCCGGTCATGCGAGTCGGGTTGCGGACACTCATTCACCACCCTCCCGTCTTCACGGTGGTCGGCGAGGCTGGCGACGGGGACGCCGCGATCCGAGCGATGGAGCTCGACGCGGTCGATGTGGTACTGATGGATCTGCAGATGCCTGGGGTAAATGGCGTTCACGCCACTGCGGAGATCACCCGACGCTGGCCGTCTGCGAGGGTTCTCGTCATGACAGCTTTCGCCGCCTTGGACGTGATCGTGCCCGCGCTGCGGGCAGGAGCGTCCGGGTATCTGTTGAAGGGCGCCACCCGAGCGGAACTGTTGCAGGCGATCAGAGGGGTCGCGACCGGCACCACCGTGCTTGAACCCCGGGTCACCGGTCTCCTCGTATCGTCGCTCCAAAGACATCGGCGTCCGCAGCCGGAGACGCTGGGCTCCGAAGTGCTGACCCCTCGCGAGGCTGAAGCTGTCGCACACCTCGCCCACGGGATGTCCAACGCCGAGATCGCCCGTGCGATCAACATCTCCGAGGCGACCGTGAAGTCGCACCTGGGAAGCGTCGCACGCAAGTGGAGCGTTCGAGATCGTACTCAGATCCTCATCCACGCTGCCGAAATCGGAATGATCCGCCTCGGCTGACGGCTGCGGCTCGCGCGCTGACAATAGGATCGCGTTCTTCGATGTCCGCGGCTCGGTGCTACCGGCCGCACCGCCCGGTGTTCATCCTCTTGACCCAGAGCGCGACATGAGTCATCGTCGATATCGCTCCGTGACTGTGATGGCGGCTGCCGCACTCGCGTTCGCCGCACTGAGTTTCCTCATGCCCGGGCTAATCCCCGTGCGCTGGGGTGGGGACCGTGCAACGGTGGGACTTGCCGTGCCTACCTGGATTGTTGGCATCGCCATCCTCGCGCTCGTGACCGTGACCGTGACCGTGACGAGCTGGGTCTATCGAGATGCTGGCGCCGTGGTCCGCATCGTGGCGGCTGAGGCAGCGCTCGGGATCGTGTGCGTGATCACCGTCACGGCTTCAGCGTCAGTCAGTCCTTGCCGCGCTCGCTCTACTCGCCCCGGCGCTGACCTACTTCGCCCCTGGCAAGCGCTACCACAGCAACGGCCCCGGCGCGCAGGCGCCCACCGATTCCGAGCACCACGGATAGCCAATCAGCTACCTCATGGCATCCGATGGCCCAGAGCAGTATCAACCACTACATGTGGTGTATGCGGGAACGAGGAAGGTCGCATCCGGCAGCGCGCGGTGAAGCGCCTCATCCAGGGTCGCCAACTGCCCGCCGTGGTGCGCTGCGAGGGCCGCAAGGTAGGTGTCGGTGACCTGCCGATGCCCGACGATGTGGCTCAGATCGACGTCAGCATAGGAGAGGTCGTCGGGCCACGATTCGATGCGACGGTCGACGTGCAGCGCGCGGAGCATGGAGCTGATCGTCACCGTAGGCACGCCGACACGGACCAGGTTGCGTGTCAGCGCGCCTTCGACGACCGGGCACAGCGATGCTTCGTCGACATTCGCGAACCACGCGCTCGCGCGATCGAAATGCGTATGCTCGGCGATCGTCAGCGCGATCAGCACGTTGGCATCGAGCAGGTAGCGGGTCACTCGTCATCCAGGGCCGCGGCGACGTCGTCGGGCGTCACGGGGTGCCCGATGCTGATCACCGGCAGACCGGACCGCGCATCCCGTGAGTACTCGATCTCGACGCTCAACTGGGCGAGACCGTGCAAGGTCAGGTCTGCGATCACGGCCGACATCGACTGGTGACGCGACTGCGCCAGCTCGCGCACGCGCCGGTGCGCTGCGGGGGGAAGGTCAACGGTTGTCCGCATGCGTCGAACGTAGCATCACTGATGATGCAGAGGCGATGCGAGTGATTGGCGTCGGTCTCCGCGCGACAGCGCGCTCAGCTTTGCGCGAGGATGCCGTAGCAGCGGTCCAGGCGCGCCAGCCACCAGGCACGGCGGTCGGCGGATGCCGTGTGGCGTTCCAGCAGCGCGGCATCCGCCTCGACGCGCCCCGCTCGCCCCGCGGGGAGGGCGCCCCCCGTGGGCCGCAGCGATGACGTCGTGACATCGGCGGCCAGCAGCGACGCCGTGCCGAGCCCGCAGTCGTAGGGCAGCTCGGGGAGAGCCGCGGCCAGCGCGACCCCCATCGACAGCCCGACGCTCGTGTCGAGGGCGCTGGAGACGACGGCGGGCAGCCCCGCGTCGGCGACGAGCTGAACCGCCCGTGCGACCCCGCCGAGCGGTTGGGCTTTCACGACGAGGATGTCAGCCGCGCCCGCGCGGGCGACCGCGAGCGGGTCGGCGGACTTGCGGACGCTCTCGTCGGCGGCGATCGGCAGATCCCAGTCGGCGAGGCGCTCGCGCAGCTCGGCGAGTTCGTCGATGCTCGCGCAGGGCTGTTCCAGATACTCCAGGTCGAACGCCGCAAGCGCATGCGCCGCGTGCTCGGCCTCGTCGAGGTTCCACCCGCCGTTCGCGTCGAGCCGGATGCGCCCCTCTGATCCCAGGGTGGTGCGCACGGCGTGCACGCGTGCGACGTCGTCGGCGAGGGTCTGGCCGCGCTCGGCGACCTTGACCTTCGCGGTGCGGCATCCGTCGAAGCGGGTGAGGATGCCCGGTACGTCTCCGGCCGCAACTGCCGGCACGGTCGCGTTCACGGGGATCGTGTCGCGCACGGGGGTGGGCTGCGGATGCCAGCCGAAGTCGATCGCCGCGGCCAGCCAGGTCGCCGCCTCTTCGTCGTCGTACTCGAGGAACGGCGAGAACTCGGTCCAGCCCTCGGGGCCCTCGATCAGCATTGCTTCGCGGTGATCGACGCCGCGGAAGCGCGTGACCAGCGGCAGCGAGACGACATGCGCCGTGGCAAGGAGTTCGGCCAGGGCAGGAAGTTCAGACAGCGTAGGAAGTTCCACGGCATCCATCCTGCCGCGGGCGGGCGTATGGTCGGCGTGGGGCGTGGCCAACTCCTCCGATTTCGCGCCCTGGCACCCGCTGGCCCGGCGTGTCGTGGACGGTCCGCGGTGAAGTGGAGGAGTTTTGGCCGCACGGGCGTCAGCCCTCGGTGCTCTGCGGGGCTTCGCCTGCGACGGCATCCTCGAGTCTCGGCACGAGGTTCTCCAGGACGTACTTCTGGCTGAGCGGGGTGAGGAAGTAGATCGCACCGGCGAGGGTGCCGTCGGTGAACACCGCGCGGTTCTCCTGGACGGCGCTCAGGGTCCCGATGCCGAACTCGAGCAGTGCGTCGATGCCGAAGTCTTCGTCGTCTTCGGTCGCGAAGACGATGACATCGGCGTCGATCAGGCTGAGATTCTCGGGCGAGATCGCCGCCTGTTCGCCCTCGTCGACGGCGTACTCCTCAAGTCCCGGGGTGATGGTGAATCCGAGATCCGTGAGGAAATCGGTGTTCAGGCCGTCGGGGTAGACGTAGAGATTCCCCTCCCAGGGCCCGCCCTGAGCGAAGGTCGCGGTGAGGCCGGCGAACTCGGGGTGCGCGGCGGCGGCTTCGGCGTACGCGTCGGCGACGCCGTCGATGAGCGCTTCGCCCTCGGCGGAGCGGCCGACGGCCGCAGCAACCTGGCGGGTCTGGTCCTGCCAGTCGGAGAACCACAGGCCGGACCCGGCGACGTTGGTCACCGTCGGGGCGATCGCGCTGAGCTTTTCGTAGTCCTCCTCGGTCATGCCCGCGTTGGTGCCGATGATGAGGTCGGGCTCGAGCGAGGCGATCTTCTCGAATTCGAATCCGTCGTCGATGCTCAGAACGGTGGGCTGCGCGTCTCCGAGGAGATCGGTTGCCCACGGCCACACGGCGTAGGGCTGTTCTCCATACCACTCCGTCGTCGCGATCGGCACGATGCCGAGTTCGAGGAGGATGTCTTGTTCCGTGACGCCCACCACCACGATCCGCTGCGGTTCGGAGGGGATCGTCGTCTCGCCGTACTCGTGCTCGACGGTGACCGGGAAGGTGTCGGAGGGCTCGGTCGTGATGTTCGAGGTCGCTTCCGTCGTCGTCGTGCTGGAGCATCCGGCGAGGACGGCAGCGGTGAGGGTGAGGACGGCGAAGGCTGACGCGAGAGTTCTCGCGCCTCGCGTGCGGGTGGAAAGGTGCATGACGCTACTTCTTCGGCTCGAGACTGCTCGGTGCTATCTAAGGTTAGGCATACCTTACAAGAAGGCTATCGCGGCAGGGATGCCATCGCGGAACGGATGGCGGCTATCGCCTTCCGACGCCTCGACGTCCCGGGGTGACAGGGATCGCCACTGTTCCGGCATCCTGTCTTTCGCGCGATGCTCCGCGCACGCGCTGCGGAATCCTGCGCACGCGTCAAAAGAATGAGCAGCGCAAGCAGGAAAGGGCAGCGCGAGCGGATGCCACGGACGCCACGCGGGTTTCGGGAGCATCGGTTCAGCTCTGAGCGTGTCGGGCACAGGAGGGATGCTTCCGGCATCTCACCCGCACCGCGGTTATCGCGTATCGAGGAGTTTGCAGTGGGCGAGGCTCGTGTCGGTAGACGGCGTTACCGTAGAGGAAGTGACCCACGAAGGAGGCATCCCCATGTCTGAGAGCACCATCACCGTTCCCGTCGTCTCTATCGAGGAGGTCGAGGGCTTCATCGCCGACGGCAGCCGAACGATCGTCGACGTCAACTCCACCGAGCGCTACGCGCAGGGCCATGTGCCCGGAGCCGTGCACCTCGACAAGACGAACCTCATCGCCGAGCTTCCCGCCGACAAGAGCGCCGGGCTCGTCTTCTACTGCGGCGGCCCCTCGTGCCAGGCCGCTCCCAACGCGGCGCGTACGGCGGCATCCCTCGGCTATGAGAACGTCGCCGTGCTGAGCGCCGGCATCAGCGGCTGGACCGACGCCGGAAAGCCGGTCGACGCGGCCTGAGCCCCTCGCGCGGTTGATGCGCAGTCGACGCGCAGTGTCGCCGCAGACACGTCGGTCGTGGTCGCATGGATGCCATGCATGCGACACGACTGACGACCGAACGCCCCGCGCGGTCGCTGTCACGAACGGGTAACTCCCTGCTCGTGGCCGGCTGCCCCGCCTAGGATGGAACAGTGGTGCGCATCCTCATCCCGGTGGTGCTGCTGCTGATCGCATTCTGGGTCTACAGCATCGTCGACTGCGCGCTGCAGCCCCCCACCCGCCACCGCGGCGTGGCCAAGCCCGTGTGGCTGCTCATCATCGTGCTGCTCCCGGTCGTCGGGGGAGCGCTCTGGTTCCTCGTCGGCCGCGGCAGCGCGCGGGTCGCGCCCCTCGTCCGTGCTCCCGACGACGACCCGGACTTCCTCGGCCGGATCGGATCGTCCAGCGACCAGGACGAACGCATCCGCCGCCTCGAAGAGGAGCTCGCCGCACTCGACGCAGAAGACGACGCCCCGATCCCGCCTCCCGACCACGCCGCGCGCGAGGGCCGTGCCGCACCTGACGAGGAGGGCGACCTCCCCTCCGCGCACGGCTGATATGCGCGACTCTCGTCACGCGGCGCCGGCGACGGATGCCGCGGCCGCACTCCTCTGCCGGCTCGTCGAACTCGGTGTGCATCACTTCGTCGTGAGCCCGGGCGCGCGCTCGCAGGCGCTCGCGCTCGTGGCCGCCGAGCTCGAGGCGCGCGGCGTGGCATCCGTGCACGTGCACGTGCGCATCGATGAGCGGGTCGCCGGCTTCACCGCGCTCGGGATCGGGCGCGAGAGCCGGATGCCCGCCGCCGTCATCTGCACCTCGGGAACCGCCGTCGCGAACCTCCTGCCCGCCGCGCTGGAGGCGCACCACGCGGGCGTCCCGCTGATCCTGCTGACCGCCGACCGGCCGCCCGAGCTGCGCGGCGTGGGCGCCAACCAGACGACGCGCCAGCCCGGGATCTTCGCGCCGAACGTGCGGTTCGAAGCAGACCTTCCGGTGCCGGGCGAGATCGACCCGGACGGAGCGAGGGAGCAGTCCACGTTCCTCCGGCGCATCGCGGACGAAGCGGTCGCGGCCGCTCTGGGTATCGGCGCGGGCAGGAGCGCGGGGGCGAGCGCGGGCGCCGCTGCCGGGCCAGCCGGGCCGGTGCACCTGAACCTGCCGTATCGTGATCCGCTCGCCGGGGTCCTTCCGGACTGGCTCGGGGAGCGGACCGCCGCGCCCCGGGCGCCGGCGCCCGGCATGGCGCTGGCTGATGACCCACCTGCCGGTGCCGAGTTCGCCGGTGCCGAGCCCGCCGAAGACGTACCTGCGCCAGAGCCCTCCGGCGTGCTCGCACACGGCGGTCGTGCCGGCGAGGCGAACTCGCAGACAGACCCCGATTCCACCCCGCACGTGCTCGAGCGTGGGCCCCGCACGATCGTCGTCGCGGGCGCCGACGCGGGGCCCGCCGCCGAGGCGCTCGCGTACGCAGGAGGGTGGCCTCTGGTCGCCGAGATCGTCTCGGGCGCGCGCTACGGGCGCAACCTCGTGCACGGGTACCGCGAGCTTCTGGCCCGCCCCGATCTCGGCGGGCGTGTCGAGCGCGCGGTCGTTTTCGGGCACCCGACCCTCAGCCGCGAGGTCGCGGCGCTGCTGTCTCGCGAGGAGGTCGAGGTGCTCGCGGTGCGCGGCCCCGGCGAGTCGCTGGACCTCAACGGCGCGACCAACGCCGTCGACGCCGTCGTAGCCGCGGCCGGCGAGATCGACCGCGACTGGTTCGGGGCGTGGATGCGGGCTTCGCGTCAGGCATCCGTCGACCTCGCCCCCGCTGCGCCCGACGCCGACGGGCTGGCCTCCGCGGTGCCACGCGAGCGGCTGGGCGCGATCGCCGCCGAGCTCGGCGTGCTGCGGGCACCGATCGACCGCAAGACGCTCGTGGATGCCGTGTGGCGCGCCACCTGGCCGCACGACCGGCTGGTGTTCGGGTCGTCGCGGCTCGTGCGGGTCGCCGACGGGGTGCTCGGCGGCAAGAAGGTGCCGGTGCACGCGAATCGGGGCCTTGCCGGGATCGACGGCACGATCGCGACGGCGATGGGTGTCGCCCTCGCGAGCCAGGCCACCGGCACTCCGGGAGTCACCCGCGTGCTGCTGGGCGATCTCGCGCTGCTGCACGACGTCGGGGCGATGCTGCTGCCGCGCGGCGAGACCATGCCGCGCCTCCAGGTGATCGTCGGGAACGACGGCGGCGGGACGATCTTCGACACGCTCGAGGTGGGATCCGTTGCAGGCCCTGCTGCGATGGACCGCGTGCTGTACACGCCGCACGCGGTCGAGATCGCCAACCTCGCGGAGGCGTACGGCTGGCGGCACGCGCGCGCTGCGACCCGCGCCGAACTCGACCAGGCTCTGACAGCGCCCGTCGCGGGGTGCCAGGTGGTCGAGGTCGTCCTCGCCCGCTGATCGCTCCGCGGTGGCCGGTTCCTCGTGCCGAGCCGCCTGCCCCCGTGCGGGCCGCTGGGCTCTGCGCGCACGAAACCTGGCGGCTCGCGGGGGAGCCGGGTCAGGCCAGGGCGTCGGCGATGGGGCGGAACTTCACGCGCGTCTCGAGCAGCTCCGCCTCGGGATCGCTGCCGGCGACGATCCCGGCACCGGCGTGCGCCGTGAAGGGGATCCCGGTCTCGTCCGCGCGCGCGAGGTCGAACTGTGCCCCGCGCAGGGCGATCGCCCATTCGCCGTCGCCGTGCGCGTCGATCCACCCGACCGGCCCTGCGTATCGCCCGCGATCGAAGGGCTCGATCCGCGAGATCGCGGCGACCGCGGCATCCGTCGGGGTACCGGCGACCGCGGCCGTCGGGTGCAGCGCACGCACGAGGTCGAGGGCCGAGGTGCCCGCAGCGGTCGCTGCCTCGACGTCGGTCGCGAGATGCCACACGTTCGGCAGCGCGAGGGTGAACGGTTGCTCGCTCGCCGCGAGGGCGCTCGTGAGCGGGGCCAGCGCGTCGGTCAGGCTGCGCACTGCGTACGCGTGCTCGGCGAGGTCCTTGGCACTGGATGCCAGGGCCAGCGCCGCCTCGCGGTCGCTGTCGGGGTCGGGGCCGCGAGCGATGGTGCCGGCGAGGACACGCGCCGTCACGCTGCCGTCCGCGACTGTCACGAGCGTCTCCGGGCTCGCGCCGATCAGGCCCTCGACCGCGTACACCCACGTGTCGGGGTATGCCGAGGCAAGGGAGCGCACGAGGCGACGCAGATCGGAGCCGGCGGGGGACTTCCCCACGAGGTCGCGGGCGAGGACGACCTTGCTGACCTCGCCCGCCGCGATCGTGGCGAGCGCGGCGCGGACGGCGTCCTGATATCCGGCAGGGGTCAGTGCCCCCGGGCCGACAGCGGCCGACCAGTGCGGGCCGTACGGGGTGGGCTGCGGCGGCTCGGGGTCGGGCGCGCCGGCATCCGGCAGCACCCAGTTCGCCCATGTCCGCCCGCTCCGGTGCCCGATCGTCAGACGCGGCACGCGCAGCACGGCGGCCGCAGCAGAGCGTCCGTCGAACGGCAGCGCGCCGAAGGCGACGAGTCCCGAGCCCGGCTCGCCGACCGCGTCGTCGATCCGGGCAGTTCTCGCGAGCGCACGCCAACGCGCCGCGAGGTCACCCGACTCGTTCTCTCGTGCCGTCAGGCTGAGCGCCGACCCGACTCCCACGAGCCAGGCGTCGCGGCGGGCCCACACGAGAGGATCGCTCGGATCGGCGTATTCGAGCAGATCGCCCACGCCGTCGATCTCGCGGGTCAGGACGCGCAGCCGCGCGGGGCTGGGCGTCGCGGAGCTCACTCGGCCAGCCTATCCGTGCCCGCCCGGCGGCCCGGCCGCCCGCGGCCCGTCCGCAACTTCTCAGGAGATCCGGCGGTGCGTCGGCTGGGCGCTCGCCGACTCCCGGGGCGCGGCCGCCGATTCACCTGAGATATGGAGGGCGTAGGCTCGGCATCGTGACGACCGGCCCGACCTCCCGCCCCGAACCAGGCACGCCCCTCGTCTTCCTCTGGCGCAAATGGGACGGATCATCGCACTGGCAGCATGAGTCGGTCTATCTCGGCAGCGACCGGTGGGGCGACTGGGTCGGCCAGCGCACCGGCTGGCGCAGCAAGCGACCCGGCCGAGACTTCGCGGTCGAGTGCGACAACGTGACGCTGATCCCGCCGAGCGGCGAGTACGCCGCGACCTTCAACGCGAGCCCGCGCGTGGCGATCTACATCGACATCGCGTGGGACGTGCGCTGGGAAGCCGGCGCTCCGACCGGCATCGACATGGACCTCGACGTCGTCCGGGCCCTCGACGGCCGAGGCATCTACATCGACGACCGTGACGAGTGGGACGAGCACCGCGTCCGCTACGGCTATCCGCCGGGCATCGTGACGCGTCTCGAGCAGGTCGCGCTCGACCTCGAGCGCCATGTCACCGAAGAGCAGGCACCCTACGACGGCCCCACCGCAGAGCACTGGCTCGCCGTGCTCGAGCGCGTGGCGTCCGCCTAGGATCGAGGGATGAGCGACGCGCCCCCTCCCGCTGAGCTGGCCGTCGATCCGGCCGCTGCGGCTCCTGCGGAACATCGAGTTGAACACCGCGCCGACCTGGGCAAAGACCCCGCCCGCGTGAGCGGCATGTTCGACGAGGTCGCCGCCGGCTACGACCGCACCAACACGGTCCTGAGCCTCGGTAACGACCGCCTCTGGCGCATCGCGACCACCCGTGCCGTCGCCCCGAAGCCCGGCCAGCGCATCCTCGACCTCGCCGCCGGCACCGGCGCGAGCGCCGTGAGCCTGGCCCGCAGCGGCGCCGAGGTCGTCGCGGGCGACTTCTCACCCGGCATGATCGCCGAGGGCCGCCGCAGGCACGGCGACGTTCCGAACCTGACCTTCGCCGAGGCCGATGCCCTGGCGCTGCCCTTCGACGACGACAGCTTCGACGCCGTCACGATCTCCTTCGGGCTGCGCAACGTCCACGATCCGAAAAAGGCGCTCGCCGAGATGCTGCGGGTCACCGCGCCGGGCGGCCGACTCGTCGTCTGCGAGTTCTCGCACCCACCGCGCCCCGTCTTCGCGCGAATCTACCGCTTCTACAACGACCGCGTGCTGCCAGTCGTCGCGAAGGCGGTCAGCTCCAACGCCGAGGCGTACGACTACCTGAACGAGTCGATCCGCGACTGGCCCGACCAGGCCACGTTGTCGGCGTGGATCAGGGATGCCGGATGGACCGGCGTCGCCCACCGCGACCTCACGTTCGGCATCGTCGCGCTGCACCGCGCGACCAAGCCTCTCGGGTGAATCCCGTATCGAGCGGGCGGAGCGGGCGGCGCGGCGGCCCGGCGCCGAGGCCCCCGGTACGCTGGGAGGGTGACTGCGAGACTTCCCGTCGGTGAACGCCTCTCGGCCCAGCTGGGCCTGACTGAGCGCGTCCTCGCGGGGCCCCGCATGCGCAAGCTCATGGGTGTCGTCGAGGACGGCCTCGACACGGTCGAGCAGACGCTCGCGCGCGAGCTGAAGGTGACCGATGCCCTCGCCGACGCGACGACCCGCTACCTGTACGAGGCGGGCGGCAAGCGGGTGCGGCCCATGCTGACCCTGCTGACCGCCCAGCTGGGCGAGGGCACGACCGAGGACGTCGTGGCGGGTGCCACGGCTCTCGAGATGACGCACCTCGGCTCGCTCTACCACGACGACGTCATGGACGGCGCCGATACCCGGCGGGGGGTGCCGAGCGCTCACGCCGTGTGGGGGAACAACGTCGCGATCCTCACCGGTGATCTGCTGTTCTCCCGTGCCAGTCAGCTGATGGCGCAGATCGGCGAGCGCGCGATCCGGCTGCAGGCCGATACGTTCGAGCGCCTGGTCCTCGGGCAGATGCACGAGACGGTCGGGCCGCAGGCCGGGCAGGATCCCGTCGAGTTCTACCTGCGGGTGCTCGCCGACAAGACCGGGTCGCTCATCGCCGCGTGCGCGCACGCCGGCATCCTGTTCTCAAACGCCCCCTCCGAGTACCGCCAGCCCGTGCTGCAGTACGGCGAGAGGGTGGGCGTCGCGTTCCAGCTGCTCGATGACGTCATCGACCTGTCGCCCGACCCCGCAGCGACCGGCAAGGTTCCCGGCACCGATCTGCGGGCGGGCGTCCCGACGATGCCCTACCTTTTGCTCGCTCGCGCGGCCGACCCCGTCTCGCGAGCGCTGAAGGCCACGATCGACGACGGCGTCGCGCGGATAGCCGACGGCGCCGACCCGGCGATCCTCGACGAGGCGATCGGGCAGCTGCGCGAGCACGCCGTCACCGAGTCCACGCGTCGTCGCGCGTACGAGTGGGCGGATGCCGCCGTCAGCGCGCTCGATCCGCTCCCGGCGGGACCGGTGCGAGAGGCGCTCGTCCGTCTCGCCGACGTGGTCGTCGACCGCTCTGGCTGAGCGCGCAGCAGCTTATATTCCGCAATCGACATAAGGAAACACCCATGACCAAGCTCAGGCTGGCCATCGTCGGCGCGGGGCCCGCCGGCATCTACGCGGCCGACATCCTGCTGAAGGCTGAACGCAAGTTCGAGGTCTCGATCGACCTGTTCGACCAGTTACCCGCACCGTACGGACTCGTCCGCTACGGCGTCGCCCCCGACCACCCCCGCATCAAGGGCATCATCACGGCGCTGCGCGACGTGCTCGACCGCGGCGACATCCGCATCTTCGGGAACGTCCGGTTCGGGCAGGACCTCACCCTCGATGATCTCAAGCGCCACTACAACGCCGTCATCTTCGCGACCGGTGCGATCCGCGACGCCGAACTCGACATCCCCGGAATCGACGCCGCGGGTTCGTTCGGTGCGGCCGACTTCGTCAGCTGGTACGACGGGCACCCCGACTTCCCCCGGGAGTGGCCGTTGGATGCGGCATCCGTCGCCGTCATCGGCAACGGCAACGTCGCACTCGACGTCGCGCGCGTGCTCGCCAAGCACGCGGAAGACCTGCTTGTCACCGAGATCCCCGCGAACGTGCAGGCGGGGCTCGAGGCCTCGCGAATCACCGACGTGCACGTGTTCGGCCGCCGCGGGCCCGCGCAGGTGAAGTTCACTCCGCTCGAGCTGCGCGAGCTGGGCGAGCTGCGCGACGTCGACATGGTCGTCTACGACGAGGACTTCGACGACGACGAGGCCTCGAAAGCAGCGATCGCGAGCAACAAGCAGGTCATGGTCATCGACCGGGTGCTGCAGTCATGGCGCAAGCGCCCGAGCGCCAACGGTGCCGGCGGCGAGGCATCCCGCCGCCTGCACCTGCACTTCTGGGCGAAGCCCGTCGAGGTGCGCACCGACGGCGGCCGCGTGAGCGCCCTGGTGTACGAGCGCACCCGGCCGGACCGCGAGGGCGGGGTCGTCGGCACGGGCGAGCTGCGCGAGGTTCCGGTGCAGCAGCTGTACCGCGCGGTCGGGTACTTCGGGTCGCCGCTGCCCGATGTGCCGTTCGACGCGAGACACGGGGTGATCCCCAACCACGAGGGCCAGGTGCTGCACGCCGAGTCGAACGAGCGGGTGCCCGGCGTCTACGCGACCGGTTGGATCAAGCGCGGGCCGGTGGGCCTGATCGGTCACACGAAGTCGGATGCCATGGAGACCGTCAGCCATCTCATCAACGACCAGGGCTCGTGGTGGGCACCGGAGGACCCGTCTGCTGAGGCGATCCCGGCGCTCCTGGCCGCGCGCGGCGTGGCCTGGACCGACCTGACCGGCTGGCACCGGCTCGATGAGCACGAGATCGCGCTCGGCGCGGGAGCGCGGGCGCGCATCAAGGTCGTGGACCGCGACGAGATGGTGCGCATCTCGCGGGGGGAGTAGCGCGCGTTCTGGTTCGGTCCGCGCTCCCGGGGAGGAGATTTCGCTTCGGGAGGACCAAATCCACGGTATCTGCCCTCCCGAGGTGAGATCTCCTCCCGAAGCGCCGAGGATGCCTGGCTAGGCTGGCAGGATGACAGGCGCGCGGACCCCCGAGGCGCACCCCCCGCCGGAACCAGAAGAAGAGTCCGAGCTGGAGCAGACCACGCGCTGGCTGCAGCGGCTGACGGGCGACCCGATGGCGGACGCCGTGCCGGGGCGGCTGACAGTGCTCTCGGCCTCCGAGCCCGCCGGCCGCGGGCGTTACCAGGAGTGCCGCCTCGAGCTTCGCGCGGAGGCCGAGGGCATCCGGGCGGACATCGTCTTCCGGGGCGTTTTCGACCGCCGCCGATGGCCACGGCCGGGCATCGTCGCGCCGGCCCGCATCGCGCGCTCCGACCCGCGCGAGTTCGAGGCGAACTGGTCGGTGCTGTAGCCCGCCGAGCGGCCGAGCGCCCGCGGGGATAGCGTTGGTGAGCAGCACCCAAGAGGAGGATGCCATGGGCTGGGCCGAGCACGCGATCTGGTGGCACGTCTATCCTCTCGGCTTCTGCGGGGCGCCGATCCGAGAGCCCGACCCGGCCCCCGCGCCGCGACTGCGCCGCCTGCTCTCCTGGCTCGACTACGCCATCGAGCTCGGCACCTCGGGGCTGTTGCTGGGGCCCGTCTTCGCGTCGGCGACGCACGGCTACGACAGTCTCGACCAGTTCCGCATCGACCCCCGTCTGGGGGGCGAGCGCGATCTGGCCGACCTCGTCGAGGCGTGTCACGCGCGCGGGCTGCGGGTGCTGCTCGACGGCGTCTTCAGTCACGTCTCCGCCGAGCATCCCGACCTCCTCCGCGCGCTGCGCGAGGGGCCCGAAAGCGAGAGCGCGCAGCTGTTCGACATCGACTGGGATGCCGCCGGAGGACCGGCGCCGCGCGTTTTCGAGGGGCACGGATCGCTCGCCCGGCTTGACCATGCGAGCCCCCGCGCGGTCGAGTACGTCACGCGCGTCATGACCTACTGGCTCGACCGTGGCATCGACGGCTGGCGCCTCGACGCCGCCTACTCCGTCGACCCGGCCTTCTGGCGGCGGGTGATCACGCCGGTGCGCGCGGAACACCCCGACGCGTGGTTCCTCGCGGAGGTCATCCACGGCGACTACGCCGGGTTCGTTCAGGCATCCGGTGTCGACACGGTCACGCAGTACGAGCTGTGGAAGGCGATCTGGTCGAGTCTGCGCGAGCGCAACCTGTTCGAACTGGACTGGACGCTGCGGCGGCACGACGGCTTCATGCACAGCTTCGTGCCGAACACGTTCGTCGGCAACCACGACGTCACCCGCATCGCCTCGCTGCTCGACCCGGCACTCGGGGGGCGCGCGGACGGCGCTGTCGTCGCGCTCGCGATCCTCATGACCGTCGGCGGCATCCCGTCGATCTACGCGGGCGACGAGCGGGGCTTCACGGGCGTCAAGGAGGAGCGCCTCGGCGGTGACGATGCCGTCCGCCCCGCGTTCCCCGAGACGCCTGCCGGGCTCGCGGGGAGAGGCCTGGGCATCCTCCGCGCTCATCAGGACCTCATCGGTCTGCGCCGTCGGAACAGCTGGCTCACGACCGCGACGACCGAGACGCTCGCCCTGGAGAACACGCGCTACGTCTACCGGGCGCGCTCCGCGGACGGCGGCGCGTTCCTCGACGTGACGATCGACCTCGACCGGGCGCCGGCGGTCACGATACGAGGCCCCCGGGGCGAGGTGCTCTGGGCGCACGGAGAGTGAGGATGCCTCACGCCCGCCGCCGCGCGCCCCTCAGCCGCTGATCGAGCCGCCCGCGCTGCCCTCGCCGGGCGCCGCGCCGGCCCCGACCGCAAGCCCCGGCAGCAGCAGCCGGAAGAGCACGTCGACGCCCCCGACCATGTCGACGTCGGGCTCGATGAGCCACTGCAGCTGCAGTCCGTCGGCGACGGCCTGCAGCACCCGCGCGAGCACGACGGGGTCGATGTCCGCATCGAGAGTGCCGGAGCTCTGCAGGGCGAGGATGCCGCCGATCAGATTGCCGCGCAGCTCTTCGCCGTGATCGCGGAGGAAGCCGTGCCCGGGGTGCTCTGGGTCGTGCGCCTCGGAAGCCATGTTCATGTACAGCTGCACGAGCCCGGGCATCTCGGTGTTGTGCCGCACGATCCCGAGGTAGCCTCGCCGCAAGGCGTCGATGTCGTTGGCTTCGGCGGCCTTGGGCCAGAACTCCGCGACGTCGTGGCGGTCGCGCTCGCGGAGAATGGCGGCGAACAGCTCCTCGCGGCTGCCGAAGTAGTGCAGCAGACCGGCGGGAGTGAGGCCCACGGCATCGGCGATGTCCTTGATGTAGGCCGCACCCGGACCGGTGCGCGCGATCACCTCATGCCCGCGGCGCAGGATCTCGGCGCGCTTCGCGATGCCCTTCGAGTACTTTCCCTGCCTCGCCATATCGTCATCGCCTCCTCGCGACACGATCGTCCAGCGTGCGCGGCGGCCTGCGTCGACCGCAGACCGCCGCGCACCGAGGGTCGGGAGCTTCGCTACCGCACCTTCTTGATCGGGAAGATCACGAGCGCGCCGATGAGGGCCGCGCCGCCGGCCACCAGCAGGGGCAGGGTGAAGTTCGGATACGTGCCGACGTAGACGAGCACACCCGCGATCATGGGAGCGAACGTCTGCGGCAGCGCGTTGGCGATGTTGAAGACACCGAGGTCCTTGCCCGAGTCGTCGGGGTTGGGCAGAACGTCGACGACCAGAGCCATGTCGACGCCGACGTAGACGCCGTAGGCCAGACCCATGATCGCCTCCAGGATGAAGAACTCGCCGACGCTTCCGATCATCGTCAGGGCCACGGTGCCGGCGGCGAAGATGGCCGTCGAGGTCCAGACGAACACCTTGCGTCGCCCGAGCTTGTCGGAGAGCCATCCGGAGACGTACGCGCTCACGATGAGCACGACCGTGTAGATCAGCACGCTCGTCGAGATGACGCCGGCGACGTCGGCCTCATCGACCCCGAGGTGGAGCTGCACGTAGAAGAAGCGGAAGGTCGAGAACACGAAGCTCGCGAAGGTGATGAGGAAGCGCGACCACCAGGCCAGCGCGTAGTCGGGGTGCTTCACCGGGCTCACCCAGAAGGTCTGCACGTTCTCCTTCCACGTCATGCGGACGGGCTTGAACGGCAGCACCCGGTCGGGCAGCACGACGGCGAAGACGATCATCGCCACGATCGCCAGGATCGAGGGGCCGACGAACATGATGATCATCGAGCCCTGGAACCACTGGGCGACGTAGGTGCCGCCGAGGACACCGATGTTCTGCGCGATGCCGAGCGCTGCGGTGATCTGCCCGCGCTGGAACTTCGGCACCTGGTCGGCGATCGTCGCGATGAACGGCGCCAGGGTCATGTTGGCGCCCAGCTGCGCGAGCGACCAGCCGATGACGGCGGTGGTGAGGTTCGGGGCGAGCGCCATGATGACGAAGGCGATCGTCATCACGATCGTGCCGAGCACGATCCAGATGCGGCGGCGGCCCCACTTGCTCGTCGTACGGTCGGAGACGCGTCCGAAGATGACGTTGGCCACGGTCGCGAAGAACGCGCCGAAGCCACCGAGCACGGCGGCCGCACCGATCGCGGCGTCTTCTGCGATCGCGCCCTGTGCGACCAGGTCGTTGATCTTCAGGCCGATGCCGACGATCGCGGGGCCGAGCAGCGCGATGAAGAAGAACAGCTGCGCGATCAGCAGCCAGGCAACGTAGCCCTTCTTCGCCGGGTCGGTGGGTTCGGGGAACCACTGGTCGGGCTTGGAATGCACCCTGCTGGCGGCCGTCATCCCCGAGGGGTTGCCGGCAGCGGCACCGCTGACTGAACTCATGTCTCCTGCCTCCTTTGGCGGGTGGATGGTGAGCGGTCGCGGCTTCGCGATCCCTCACTTTTCACGCTTGTTTCATGAAACCTAGCCCGATATGGTTTCTCTGCGCAACACCTGCGCAGACATCGCCCGATTCCGGGCGGCCCGGTCACAGGGACGTGACCGGAAGATTCACACGGGTGTGACAGACAGGAAGGGACGGGCCATGGCCGAGTTGTCGGAGTTGACGACCGAGGAGAAGGCCGCTCTCACGAGTGGTGCGGATTTCTGGACCACGAAGGGGGTCGAGCGCGTCGGCATCCCGTCGATCATGGTCACCGATGGCCCGCACGGCCTGCGCAAGCAGTCGGGCGCGAGCGACCACCTCGGGCTCGCCGCGAGCGTCCCGGCGACGTGCTTCCCGCCGGCCGTCGGTCTCGGCTCCTCGTGGGACGCCGGCCTCGCCGAGCGCATCGGCGTCGCCCTCGGCGTCGAGTCTGCCGTCGAAGACGTCGCCGTCATCCTCGGCCCCGGCATCAACATCAAGCGCTCCCCGCTGTGCGGTCGCAACTTCGAGTACCTCTCCGAGGACCCGATCGTCTCCGGCGTGATCGGATCGGCGCTCGTCCGCGGCATCCAGTCTCAGGGTGTCGGCGCGTCGCTCAAGCACTTCGCGGCGAACAACCAGGAGACCGACCGGCTGCGCTCCTCGAGCGACGTCGACCCCCGTCCGCTGCGCGAGATCTACCTGCGGGGCTTCGAGCGGGTCGTGCGCGATACGCAGCCCTGGACGGTGATGTGCTCGTACAACCGGCTCAACGGGGTGTACACGTCGGAGGACCCGTGGCTGCTCACGAGCGTGCTGCGCGATGACTGGGGCTTCGAGGGGCTCGTCGTGAGCGACTGGGGCGCTGTCAACGACCGCATCGAGGCGGTGCGCGCGGGCCTGGATCTGGAGATGCCGTCGAGCAACGGCCGCACCGACGCCGAGATCGTCGCGGCGATCGCCGACGGCTCGCTCGAGGAGAGCGCGTTGGATGCCGTCGCGCAGCGCGTGCTCGATCTCGTGCAGAAGTCGCAGGAGCGGCCCGCACAAGGCGGCTTCGACGCCGAGGCGCACCACGCCCTCGCCCGCGAGGCCGCGGCGCGCAGCATCGTGCTGCTGCGCAACGAAGGCGACCTCCTGCCGCTGCGCGCTGACGCTCGCATCGCCGTCATCGGGGAGTTCGCGCGCACGCCGCGCTACCAGGGCGCGGGTTCGTCGCAGATCAATCCGACGCGCCTCGACACCGCGCTCGACGCCATCAGCGCGCGGTCCGAGGGTGTCGTCTTCGCGCCCGGGTTCACGCTCGACGGCAGCGGTGACGCCGCAGCTCTTCGTGCCGAGGCGGCGGATGCCGCGGCATCCGCCGACGTCGTCGTGCTCTTCCTCGGCGTGCCCGCCGCCGAGGAGTCGGAGGGCTTCGACCGCACGCACATCGACCTGCCCGCCGCGCAGCTCGACCTCGTCGACGCCGTTCTCGCCGCCAACGCGAACGTCGTGGTCGTGCTCTCCAACGGCGGCGTGGTCGCCCTGCCGTTCGCGGGCCGCGTGCCCGCGCTGCTGGAGGCGTGGCTGCTCGGCCAGGCGGGCGGGTCGGCCACCGCCGACGTGCTGTTCGGTGACGTGAACCCGTCGGGCCGGCTCGCCGAGACGATCCCGTTCCGACTGGAGGACAACCCGTCGTACGGCAACTTCCCCGGCGAGTTCGGCCACGTGCGTTACGGCGAGGGCCTGCTCGTCGGCTATCGCTGGTACGACGAGAAGAAGCTCGACGTCGCCTTCCCGTTCGGGTTCGGACTGTCGTACACGACATTCGCGTTCGGCGAGGCGACGGCGGCCGTCGGCGACGATGGCAACGTGCGCGTGAGCGTGCCGGTCACCAACACGGGCTCGGTCGCGGGGCGCGAGGTCGTGCAGGTGTACACGTCTCTGCCCGGTTCCGCTGTGCAGCGCGCTCCGCGCGAGCTCAAGGGGTTCGCGGTCGTCTCGGTCGAACCCGGCGAGACCGTCACGGCCGAGGTCGAGCTGCGGCGCAGCGAGCTCGCCTACTGGGACGTGCGGGTTGACGGATGGGTCGTCGAGGGCGGCGCGTACACGATCGAGGTCGGCGCATCGAGCCGCGACATCCGCGCCGTCACGAGCGTCGCGATCGCCGGTGACCCCGTCGACCTGCCGCTGTCGCTGGGATCCTCGTTCGAGGAGGTCCTCGCGCACCCCGTCGCGGGGCCGCTGTTGCGAGCCGAGCTCGACAAGGTTCCCGGCGGTCTCGACGAGCAGCTGTTCGTGCTCATGGCGAACTTCCCCGTCGGACGCATCGACGGCATGCCGCTGCCGCGCGCGACGGTCATCGACATCCTCGCGCAGGCCGGGGGCGAGTGACCGACGCGCGACGCGTGGCGTGAGCCCGTCCTTCTCCCCGTTGACCCGGGGGTGGAGGACGGGCTCACGCTGTTGCGCCCGCTGTACGGGCGGGGGTGCGTCGCCGCGCCCCCGCCCACCGAGCGTCTACGCCCCGCCGAGCGCCTCCGAGACGACGGCGCGGGCCTCGGCCTGCACCTCGGCAAGGTGCTCCGGGCCGCGCAGCGACTCGGCGTATAGCTTGTAGACGTCCTCCGTGCCCGAAGGGCGTGCCGCGAACCACGCGTGCGCGGTCTGCACCTTCAGCCCGCCGATCGCAGCGGCGTTGCCGGGCGCGTGCGACAGCTTCGCCGTGATCGGCTCGCCCGCGAGCTCCGTCGCCGACACGGCGTCGCCCGACAGCTTCGACAGCGCGGCCTTCTGCGCGGGGGATGCGGGCGCATCGACGCGCTGATACGCCGACGCCCCGAACTCGGCCTCGAGCTCGGCGTAGCGCTGCGACGGCGTCTTGCCCGTCACCGCGAGGATCTCGGATGCCAGCAGGCACAGCAGGATCCCGTCCTTGTCGGTCGTCCACACCGTGCCGTCGAATCGCAGGAAGGAGGCGCCCGCGGACTCCTCGCCGCCGAAGGCGACCGAGCCGTCGAGCAGGCCGGGGACGAACCACTTGAACCCGACCGGCACCTCCAGCAGCGTACGGTCGAGCGATTCGGCGACGCGGTCGATGATCATCGACGACACGAGGGTCTTGCCGACGGCGGCATCCGCGGGCCAGCCCGGCCGGTGCGCGAACAGGTAGTCGATCGCGACGGCGAGGAAGTGATTCGGGTTCATCAGCCCGGCATCCGGCGTCACGATGCCGTGCCGGTCGGCGTCGGCATCGTTGCCGGTGAGGATGTCGTATTCGTCGCGGCGCGCGACGAGGGATGCCATCGCCGACGGCGAAGAGGGGTCCATCCGGATCTTCTCGTCCCAGTCGAGGGTCATGAACCGCCAGGTCGGGTCGACCTCGGGGTTCACGACGGTCAGGTCGAGGCCGTAGCGCTCGCCGATCAGTGCCCAGTACTCCACCGATGCCCCGCCGAGCGGGTCGGCGCCGATCCGCACGCCCGCCTTGGCGATCGCTGCGAGGTCGATGATGTTCGCCAGATCGGCGACGTACCCCTCGCGGAAGTCGTACGAGCCGAGCGCGTCGAAGTCGATGTCGGCGAACGGCGTGCGCTGCACGTCCGTGAGCCCTCCCGAGATCAGGGCGTTCGCGCGGTCGGCGATCCACCCTGTCGCGTCGGTGTCGGCGGGGCCGCCGTGCGGCGGGTTGTACTTGAAGCCGCCGTCGCGCGGCGGGTTGTGCGACGGCGTCACGACGATGCCGTCGGCGCGACCGGGGTCGTCCAGGGCACGTCCGCGGTTGTAGGCGAGGATCGCGTGGCTCAACGCGGGGGTGGGCACCCAGGCATCCCGCGCGTCCACGCGCACGTCGACGCCGTTCGCGACCAGCACCTCGATCGCGCTGCGCTCGGCAGGCAGCGACAGCCCGTGGGTGTCACGGCCGAGGAACAGCGGGCCCGAAATGCCCTGGTCGCGGCGGTAGTCGACGATCGCCTGCGTCGTGGCGAGGATGTGGTCCTCGTTGAAGCTCGTCGACAGCGACGAGCCTCGGTGACCGCTCGTGCCGAACGCTACCCTTTGCGCGGGCACCGACGGATCGGGGTGTCGGTCGTAGTAGGCGGAGATCAGTTCATCGACATCGATGAGATCGGAGGATTCTGCGGGCTTCCCTGCGCGGCTCATGCCCCCAGTCTTGCACTGTTCCCGCGCTGAGGAGCCGGTGGTGTCCCGTTCGCGCGGCCGGGGGCTGCGTTGCGGATCAGCGGTGCAGCACCGCGGTGGCCGTGACGTCGGCGACCGTGGCGTCGAGGGTCAGCGTGTCGGACGTGCAGGTGTACGACGAGTTCCCGATCGGCGCGCCCGCCATGTCCGTGACGACATCCCCGGCATCGGTTTCCTCTCCGGCGATCGTGGCGGAGATCTGCAGCCCGCTCGTGTCCTCGGTGCCGGTCGAGATGGTGTCGGCGGTCGCGGTGTACGTGCCGGTCGACTGCCCGCCGATGCTCACGATGATCGTCACTCCCGAGGCCTCGGCTGTGACCTCGATCGACGGCGCCCAGGTGAACGCGCCATCGCTCGTGAGGGTCAGCGCCGCGGTCCCCTGCGGGGTGAAGCTGACGCCGGAGCCCGACAGCTGCTCGTTGACGTCGTCATAGAACTCCTCGACGTCGCTCTGGTTCATCGTCCAGGTGCCCACGAGGCAGCTGGCGTCGGTGGTCTCGGCCGTTGACGGGGTGGTGGAAGCCGAGGGCGTGGCGGAGGCGGTCGCGGTGGCGGTGGGTGAGGCGGTGGCGGTGGGGGAGGCGGTCGTGGTGCTGACGCTGGGCGTCGGCGAGGCCTCCTCCGGCACGCACGCGGACAGTCCGAGGGCGAGCGCGAACAGGGCGACGGGGGTGAGGGCGGGCGCGAGTCGACGGGACACGCCTTCAGCGTAGGCTGTCCCCGTGATTTCCGCGCCCGCGCCGTCCGTGTCGAACCGTCGCACCTACAGCTACCTCGGGCCGGCGGGAACGTTCACCGAGGCGGCCCTGGGCCAGGTCGCCGAGGCGCGCGATCAGAACTGGCGCCCCGTGCGCAACGTCGGCGAAGCGCTCGCAGACGTTGTCGAGGGCAGGTCGGATGCCGCGATGATCGCGATCGAGAACTCGGTGGACGGCGGTGTCTCGACCGCGCAGGACGCCCTCGCGACGATGCCCGGGCTGCGCATCGTCGGTGAGTACCTCGTGCCCGTGACGTTCGTGCTCGTCGCCCGCCCGGGTGTGCGTCTGAAGGACGTGAATCTCGTCGCAGCGCATCCGGTCGCGTACGCGCAGTGCCTGCAGTGGCTCACGGCTCACCTTCCCGAGCACGCGCACCTGCCGGCGTCGAGCAACGTGGCGGCGGCGGTCGGGATCCTCGACGAGGCCAGTGATGCGGATGCCGCGATCGCGCCCCCCGGCATCCTCGAGCACCACGAACTCGACCTGCTCGCCGACGACATCGGCGACAACCCCGACGCCGTCACCCGGTTCGTCCTGGTCAGTCGCACGGGCGTCGCCCCCGCTCCCACCGGCGCCGACAAGACGTCGCTCATCGTCGAGCTGCCCGAGGACCATCCGGGCGCCCTGCTGGAGCTGCTCGAGCAGTTCGCGACCCGAGGGATCAACCTGTCGCTGCTCGCTTCCCGGCCCATCGGCGACGCCCTCGGGCGGTACCGCTTCGTCATCGACGCCGACGGGCACATCCAGGACGAGCGCATGGCCGACGCGCTGCTGGGCCTGCGCCGCTTCAGCCCGAAGGTGCTGTTCCTCGGCTCGTATCCGCGCGCCGACCGGCAGATCGTGCGCTATCCCGAGCGCTACTCGGACGACGTCTTCATCGAGGCGCGCGACTGGCTGCGCGGGCTCATCTCGGGCGAGCCCGACACCGACGCCTGAGTCCCGCGTCGTAAGCGGCGAGGTCGCCGCGGCGGCTCAGGCCGTGAGCAGCTCGAGCGTCTGGGCACGACCCGGAGCGGCGTCGAGGGGCTCGGCGTCGTAGGCGCCCGCGACGGGGGAGATCATGATCTCGTCGACGCCGTGCGCCCGTGCGAAAGCGGCCAGGCGCTCGTGTGTCGGGGCCGGCTCGCCGACGAACCAGCGGCGGTGCAGGGCGTCCATCAGCGGCGCGGCGAGCAGGTCTCGCGCCTCGGCATCCGCCGCCTGCTCGACCGTCTCGAGGGCGATCAGCGGGCGTCCGCTGCGCAGCCGGGCCATCATCCGGGCCTGCGGCAGCATGCGCGCCTCGGCCTCCGCGGCGGTGGGGGCGACGACCGCGTTCGCGGTCAGGAACGTCCGCGGGGCGTCGAGGTGCTCGGACGGCTGGAACTGCTGGCGGTAGAGCTCGAGCGCCCGCTCGAGCCCCTCGCCGGAGAAGTGGTTCGCGAACACGTAGGGCAGACCGAACGCCGCCGCGAGCTGCGCCGAGTAGTCGCTCGATCCGAGCAGCCACAGCTCGGGCGATCCGGTCGCGGCGGGGGTCGCGTGAATCGTGTAGCGATCGTCGCCGGTGGGGCGCCCCGTCAGGCGCACGGTCGCACCCTCGGGAGAGGCGAGCGCGAGGATGTCGCGCACATGGTCGGGGAAGCGGTCGACGTCGCTCGTCGTCCCCGACAGGCGCAGCAGCTGCGTGATGACGGGGTCACTGCCGGGCGCGCGCCCGATCCCCAGGTCTATGCGTCCCGGTGCGACCGCCTCGAGCGCGGCGAACTGCTCGGCGACGACGAGCGGCGAGTGATTCGGCAGCATGACCCCGCCCGATCCGACGCGGATGCCGCGGGTGCGGGCGGCCGCCGCCGCCACGAGCACGGGTGGCGTCGTCGATGCGACGGCGGGCATGTTGTGATGCTCGGCGAACCAGTAGCGCCGGTAGCCGAGGTCGTCCGCGCGCTGCGCCAGATCGAGCGACGCGGCGACGGCCTGGGCGCTGGTCTGCCCCGTGCGCACGGGCACGAGATCGAGGACGGAGAGTGCGGTTGTCATCTCGATGGCCAACGCCCCGCGGCATCCCCCGTATTCCGCGCCGGCCGTTCCGGCGCCTTCCTCCCCGCGAGAGTGCGGGTGCCAACCGCCTTCTCGGCGATGCGATGCGCTCTCTCGCGGGCGCGGCTAGGCAGCGGCGTAGCCGCGCGGCATCGTCACGATCAGAGCACCGGGCGCGACGCGCACGTTCACGGCGGTCGCCTCGCCGAACTCGTCGCCGTCGAGCTGCACCGGGTGCGCCTGTGAGGCGGCGAGCTCGATGCCCTTGCCCTTCGTGTACCGCACCGCGTTGTCCTTGGTGCGCAGCCGCAGCAACCGGCGCCCCGTCCGGGACCGCCGCAGCACGCTGTTGTACCACGCGACCTGGCGCCACACGGCGAGCCATCCGAGGGGGTTCTTCGGCTGGAAGATGACGATGTCGAGGTCGCCGTCGGCGATGGATGCCTCGGGGATCAGTTCCAGCCCGGCCGGCAGCGAACCGCAGTTCGCGAACAGCACGCTCTGGATCTGCGCGCGGTGCATGCGATGCCCGGGCACCTGGTACATGATCGGGAAGGGTTTCGCGCGCGGCAGCGAGCGCGCGGCGCCGTCGACGTAGGCGACCCAGCCGACCCGCTTCTTGAGGTCGCCACTGGTGTTCGCGATCATCGCGGCATCCAGCCCCATTCCGCCCATGACGACGAACGCGTGCTCTTCGCGCGTGCCGTCCGGGCGCACGAACTCGGCCCAGCCGATGTCGATCGCCACGTCGTCGCCGTCGAAGGCCGTTGCGATCATCGTCGCGGGGTTGGTCAGCGGCAGGCGGAGGTTGCGGGCGAGGAGGTTCCCCGTTCCGCTCGGCACGATCGTCAGCGGCACGCCCGAGCCGGCGACGACCTGGCTGACGGCGCGAACCGTGCCGTCTCCGCCCGCGACGAGCACGGCATCGGCCCCGGCATCCAGCGCCGTGCGTGCGATGCCTTCGCCGATGTCGTCGACCGTCGTCTCGAAGAAGAGCGGCTCGGCCCACCCCGCCTGCGCGGAATGATCGGCGACGATGGCGCGGAGGGCGTCGGCGTCGACCTTGACGGGGTTGTACACGAGCGCCGCGCGCCGCTCCCGGCGCCCGCGTCCTTTCGTGGGCGCGGATGCTGCCCACGCCGAGGCCCCGCCGTGGGTGGGCTCGTCGTCTGCGAAGACCGGGGGCATGTCGCCACCATACCCGCGCCGTGTGACCTCGCTGTGACCGTGCTGTGCAGCGCATCGCACCCACACGTCCGCACCGGGCCGCCCGGCTGCCCCATCTAGACTTGGCGAGTGATCGATCTCGTCCTGCTTCGCGATGACCCGGAACTCGTCAAGCGCTCGCAGGCATCGCGCGGAGCATCGCCCGACACCGTCGACGAGGCGCTCGAGGCCGACCGCGCGCGCCGGGCCGCGATCACGGCTTTCGAGCAGCTGCGCGCCGAGCAGAATGCGCACGGCAAGAAGGTCGCGCGCGCCCCCAAGGACGACAAGCCCGCCCTCGTCGCGCAGGCCAAAGACCTCAGCGACCGCGTCAAGGCGGCGCAGCTGGCGGTCACCGCGGCGGAGCAGGATGCCGACGAGGCCCTGGCCCGCATCGAGAACATCGTCATCGACGGGGTTCCCGCAGGCGGCGAGGACGACTTTGTCACGCTGCGCACCCACGGTGCCCCGCGCGCGTTCGACTTCGAGCCGCTCGACCACCTCGCCCTCGGCGAGAGGCTCGGCGCGATCGACATGGAGCGGGGCACGAAGGTCTCGGGCTCCCGCTTCTACTTCCTCACCGGCATCGGCGCGCGCCTGGAGTACGCGCTCATGTCGCTCGCGATGCAGCGGGCCGTGGATGCCGGGTTCGTCCCGATGATCCCGCCGACGCTCGTGCGCCCCGAGGTCATGCGCGGCACCGGATTCCTCGGCCAGCACGCCGACGAGGTCTACAGGCTCGAGGCCGACGACCTGTACCTCGTCGGCACGAGCGAGGTTCCCCTCGCGGGCTATCACATGGGCGAGATCCTCGACCTGGCATCCGGCGCCAAGCGCTACGCCGGCTGGTCGACGTGCTACCGCCGCGAGGCGGGGTCCTACGGCAAGGACACCCGCGGCATCATCCGCGTGCACCAGTTCAACAAGCTCGAGATGTTCGTGTACACGACGCCCGAGGATGCCGAGGCGGAGCACCTGCGTCTCGTCGACATGCAGGAGCGCATGCTGCAGGACCTCGGGCTCAGCTACCGCGTCATCGATGTCGCGGCGGGTGACCTGGGCTCCAGCGCCGCGCGCAAGTACGACATCGAGGCGTGGGTGCCGACGCAGGGCGCCTATCGCGAGCTGACGAGCACGAGCAACTGCACGAGCTATCAGGCGCGCCGGCTCGACGTGCGCTACCGCCCGCTCGGCGACGGCAAGGAGGGCAAGCCCGCCCCCGTCGCGACCCTCAACGGCACGCTCGCGACGACCCGCTGGATCGTCGCGCTGCTGGAGACGCACCAGCGGGCGGATGCCTCGGTCGTCATCCCCGAGGCGCTGCGCCCCTACCTCGGGGGCCTCGAGGTCGCGGAGCCGATCGCGTGACGGGTGCCCGGCCCCTGTTGATCGCGCTCGACATCGACGGCACCGTGCTGCTGGAGGACGAGACCCCGAGCCCCGGCATCGTGGAGGCTATCGCGCACGCGCGTCGCGCGGGGCACGAGGTCATGCTCGCGACCGGGCGTGCGTGGGAGAGCATGCGAGGCATCCAGCACGTGCTCGAGCTTGCGCCGGAGTATGCCGTGTGCTCCAACGGGGCCGTCATCATGAAACGGGTCGGCGGCGACCTCGGCGCACAGACGCGGTACGAGCGGTTCCACATCGAGACCTTCGAGGCGGCCGAGGTGCTGACGCTCCTGCGCGATCACCTGCCGCGCGCGCACTACATGGTGGAACTCCCCGACGGGCAGCGCCTGTACACCGAGCCGGTGGAGGACTGGCATCTCGTGCACGCCCGGCGCGTGCCGTTCGAGGAGCTCTCCGCGCGGCCGGTGTGCCGCATCGTCGTCGTCTCGCCGGAGGGGAGCGACGAGGAGTTCCTCGAACTGGTCGGCCGGATCGGGCTGACCGAGGTCTCGTATGCGGTCGGCTGGTCGGCGTGGCTCGACATCGCCCCGCAGGGCGTCGACAAATCGACGGCGCTCGAGCGGGTGCGCACCTGGCTCGGGATCGACCCCGCGCACGTCCTCGTGATGGGCGACGGGCGCAATGACCTCGGGATGTTCCGATGGGCGCAGAGGCACGGCGGGCGGGCGATCGCGATGGGGCAGGGGCCCGAGGAGGTGCGCCGCGAGGCGGGGGAGACCACGGCATCCGTCTACGCCGGCGGCGCCGCGGACATCCTCCACGCGCTGTAGACGGCCGGCCGGCTATCGCCTGGTGGGCCCGTCGTTCAGCGCCTGCACAGGCGGGCGCGGGAAGATGGAGCCAGCTCCTCGACTAGACTCGACGCCGGTCGACGGATGTCGCGCTGCCCGGCAGTGTGCTCCGCCGGGAGGGTTGTCCGAGCGGCCGATGGACCTGGTCTTGAAAACCAGTGGGCAGCAATGTCCCGTGGGTTCGAATCCCACACCCTCCGCTTTTCGAAAGGATGCCTGTGAGCGCACGCACCCGACGCTCCCGACGCCAGCCCGTCGCGCGCCACGGCATCCTGCACTCGCCGAATCCGTTCCTCCAGGCGCTCACCGTCCTGTGCGCGATCGTCGCGGTCGCGGTGGTGAGCGTGAGCGCGGTCGGCACCTTCTACGTGTGGAACGCCGCGCGCGCCGTCGATGACACCAGCGTCTCGATCGGTGACGACGAGGAGCAGCTGGCGCCGACGATCGGTGAGATCGAGGGTGGTGTCAACCTGCTGCTGGTCGGAACGGACTCGTGCGAGGGCGACAACGCGTCGCTGTCGACCGCGTGCCTTTCCGGCGACACCGAGGGCGAGCGCAACGACGTCACGCTGCTGCTGCACATCTCCGACGATCCGCGGCGGGTGACGGTCATCTCGTTCCCGCGCGACATGATCGTTCCGATCCCGTCGTGCACCGGCGAGGACGGCACCGTGTACTCGGCCATGAGCGCGCAGATGATCAACGTGTCGTACATGTACGGCGGGCTGTCCTGCTCCGTGGCCACGGTCGAGTCGCTGACCGGCATCGACATCCAGTTCGCCGCGGCGATCCGCTGGACGGGTGTCATCAACATGTCGGATGCCATCGGTGGCGTCGACGTCTGTGTCACCGAGGACATCAGCGACTCCCACACCGGGCTGAGTCTCACGGCCGGCTACCACACGCTCACGGGTGTGGAGGCGCTGCAGTTCTTGCGCATCCGCCACGGCATCGGCGACGGGTCGGACCTCGGCCGCATCTCCAACCAGCAGCAGTTCATGAGCTCGCTGGTGCGCAAGCTGAAGTCCGACGGGGTGCTCGCGAACCCCGCGACGCTGCTGAGCCTCGCGACGACCGCCGTCAATCAGGTCACCAGCGGCCAGCTCGTGCTGAGCTCGTCGCTCGCGAACCCGCAGCGCATGGTCCAGATCGCGATGGCGGTCAAGGATGTCTCCTACGACGACATCGTGTTCGTGCAGTATCCGACGGCCTACTCGTCGGACGGGTCGACGGTCGTGCCGTTGACCGACGATGCCGCGGTGCTGTTCGACGCCCTGGCCAACAACCAGCCGCTCGAGCTCACCGGGTCGACCAGCGACGGCTACGGCACCGTGGTCGTCGGAGAGGCCACCGAGACCGAGGCGACGGCGACGGCGACGCCCTCGGCATCCGCGTCGGACACGAGCGAGGCGACGGCGACCCCGTCCGCGAGCGAGACGGCTGTCGCCCTGCCGAGCACCGTGACCGGCCAGACGGCCGCGCAGGTCACCTGCACCGTCGCGCAGGAGTAGCGCGCGGCCCGGGCGGGGGATCCGGTTCGGCCGCCTCGCTCAGAGGAGCGGAGGGTGTACGGCAGTCGCTCGAGCACACTCCGGTGCTCGAGCGACTGTGTGCACGCGACTGCTGAAAGCTCGAGGAAGGCGATTTCGCTTCCGACGGGTTCGCCGGTCGCGGCCGAGCGGCTATGATTGCCGGGTGTGTTCGTGCCGCCCGCGTGGCCGGATGCCGGGAGACGTCGCATAGTCAGGCCTAGTGCACCACCCTGCTAAGGTGGAGTCCCCTCACGGGGACCGAGGGTTCAAATCCCTCCGTCTCCGCCATTTTTCCCTGGTCAGAGCCTGTTGTCTCAGACTCTTCCGGCCTTCCTCCTTCCTGTGCCTCGCGTTCGGATGCGTTCTCAGGGGAGCGTGAGGGGAGCGGCGCGTTCAGTCGGCACAGCGCTTCGATGTCCTGCGCCTCCCCGAGGACGTGCGCGTAGACCTTCAGAACGCTGCGCGGATCGTCGCCCAGTCAGGCGGCGACCTGATTGATCGGGATGCCGGCGCGAAGCCACTGCGACGCGCAGTAGTGTCGCAGCATGTGGGGACGCTTCCGAGGCGCCGTCGTAGACCAGCGCGTGAAGCGCCGGTAGAGGCTCATCCGCAACTGCCGGCCCTTCGGGCTCGTGAACAGGTACGTCTCGGGGCGCTTCCCGGCTGCCGCCTCGCGGGCGAGTTGCCGTGCGCGATCGGTGGGCGGCACGGCGCGTTCGCTGTTGGTGGTCTTGGGTGCCTTCTCGTCGTAGCCCTCAGACTGCGCCCTCCGCACCCAGACCGCCGGGAACGGCACGTCTTGGAGGTCGGCCACCCGCAGCGCCCGCGTCTCGGACCAGCGCAGGCCGGTCAGGGAGGTCCACTCGGTGATCGTCGCGTAGTGCGCCGATGCCTCGCGCTGCGCCGCCAGCATCGCGGCGAGGCTTTCCGCCGTGAACCATTCGTCGGCGGGCTTCTGGCTCGCGCCAGGCGGCAACTCGACGCCGCGAACGGGATGCGCGGCCACATACTTCTCGCGCACCGCGTAGGTGAACAGGGCGCTGAGCGTCGTACGCATCCGTGCGACTGTTGAGCGCTCCTTGATCTTGAGCTGATCGGTGAGGAAGCCGAGCACGTCGGCCTCGCTGACGGAGCCGATGGGCCGTGCTCGGAGCTTCGCGGGGAGGGCGGCGAGGTTGTCGCGGTCGGTGCGGTGCGAGTGCGCCGAAACTTGGGAGGTGCGCGCCGCGAGGAACGAGGTGACAATCTCGCCCAGCGGAGTCTTGGCCTTCTGTGGCGGAAGGAAGGTCCCGGGCTGGATCGCCCGCATCTGCTCGCGCTCCCACGTCTGGGCATCGCCCTTGAGCCGGAACGTCTGCTGCGCGACGACCGCCCCGCCGCTCTTGATCCGCGCCTTCCAGCGCACCGAGCCGTCCTTGAGGACGCGCTTCTCGATCACGAGGCAGATCTGGGATCCGGACACGTGTGCGTGGGCCGAGGCCACGTCCAGTCTTCCGGTTGCCAACGGGAAGGCGCTTGTGCTCGTACCGCTCGGATGGGCACGGCCGAGTTTGCTGATGTCGTCGGTACGCTACTACGACACCACGGTGCTCTCCTTCGCTCAGATGGAGCAAGCAGTCCGCACATCAGCGGGCAAGGCGATCAAGACTCGGAAGCTCGACCTGCGTAAGCAGGTGGGACTCGAACCGGGCCGCGAGACGATCCTCGCCGCAACGCTCCGAGCGTTCGCTGGTGGAGAGGATCTTCTCGCCATCTTCAAGGCGTTCGTGGACGCCCGGTTCGCCGACGTCGACGACGAGGGCGCCGTCGCGGCCTGATCGGTTGGGCGCCATCTTGTTCAGAAGGTGGCGCCCGGCTCGGGGGCTGGCGGCACAGTGCGATCCTGGCCGATGTCAGTGCGCCGCCGTACACTGGACGCATGACTCCGCAGCTGGCCGACTACATCGAGGCAGGCTACTCGCTCACGCCCGATGAGCGACTGGAGGCGGCCCGCATGCTCCGTCTCAGCGTGGATCAGGATGCCGACGCCGACCCCGCCGACATCGACTCCGCCTGGCGCGACGAGATTGGTTCCCGGGTCGGTGACATCCTCGCGGGCAAGGTTCAGCTGGTCGACGCGGACGAGACCTACCGGTTGCTTTCTGCCGAGCTCGCGTCAAAGCGCCAGTGACGCTCGCCCAGCGCGAGCACCCCGAGGCTCGCCCTGAACTCCGTGCCGGAGCCAACTGGTACCACGACCCGGCAACGGGCCAGGAGTTGCTCGACGCGACGCGCCAGGCGCGGCAGAGCATCGCCAAGATGCCGGACGCCTGGCCGCCGATCCGCGACTGGAACCGGGAGCCGATCGTCCGGCGCAAGGGTGTCACCGGGTTCCCTTACGGGATTGTTTACTACGTCACCGACAGTGAGATCGTGATCGTTGCCTACGCCCACGAGAAACGCTTGCCCGGCTACTGGAAGCACCGCATCGACAGGTGACCAGCTCGGAATGCAAGGGTCCCGTGGGGTCCCAGCGTCCGGTGGCACCGCTGAATCCCGTGTGCTTCGCGTGCAAGAACCCACGGAATCTGCACCATCTGCATACGTCGCAGGACCTGGTAACGTGGAGTCCCCTCACGGGGGCCGAGGGTTCAAATCCCTCCGTCTCCGCCATTTTTCCCAGGTCAGGCCCCATCTCTGCGGCTCGACTGCCGGGTGTTGGTGATCAGAGTCCGAGGCTCGGCCCCTTCGATGTGACCCCCCGCTGCGGCCGAACTCTTCGGCGGCAGCGAGGCGGCGTACATGGTCGCGGAACCTCTTAGCCGTCGGTGATGGCGTCCGCCTGATGATCGTCGCGCAGGCATATTTCCACCAGATCGCTCGTCCAGGTGGGGATGCCGGCGCCGAAGAAGTCCTTGTCCTCGGTCCAGATCGGGCAGTCGAGGATCAGCGCGGCTGCGGCGATGGGCCAGTCATCGGGGTCACGACGGCCGATGCGCTGCAGTGCCTTCGCCTGCATCGGATCGGTGACCTCGGCGGGCAGTTCCTCAACCAGGAGACGGACCGCGTCCACCCCAGTGCGAGCTGCTCAGGCCTGGTCCCGCGTTTGGCCATGATCGCCGGCAGATTCGCTTCGGCATCCTCGAACGCGATCGACGGCGCGCAGAACTCGACCGACTCCGCATACTCCGCCAGCAACCCGCCGACCTTCACGCCGAGCATCGCCCGGATGAGGATGTTCGCATCGAGGACGATGCGCCTCACTGTCACGACGCGGCGGCGGCTTCCCGCTGCGCCTTCCGGCGCGCTTTGCGCGCGGC
>JASGGN010000017.1:0-37847 GCA_047605005.1 Microbacterium sp. | reverse complement strand
GTGCGTCGCGTACTCTTCGATGATCGCCTTCTTGACGTCTGCTTCCAGTGCCATAAGTGATCCCCTCTCTGCTTGTTGCGCGGCGCCCGACGCCTGATGCGTGGGCTCTCTTTGTCCGCGGCCGATCCAACGGCAACCGCAATAGTCTACCAGCGCCGCGACGCGCTCGGGAACTGCCCCGAACCCATAGGCTCGTCGGGTGCAGTACTCCATCCGCGTCAAGCCCGGCAGCAGAAGGGGACCGCTGGTCGAAGCGGATGCCGAAGGCCTCGTCGTCCACGTCCGCGAGCGCGCCGCAGACGGTGCCGCGAACGGGGGCGTCATCCGCGCCCTCGCCGAGCACTTCGGTGTCGCACCCCGCGACGTCACGATCCTGCGCGGCCACACCGCGCGCCGAAAGCGCGTCGAGGTGCCCGATTGATGGCCCGGCTTCGTCGCGATCACTTCATCGACCTGCGCCCCTTCCGGGTGAGCCCGGCGTTCGCGCGGCTGTGGGTGGGCTCGACGCTCGCGGGCCTGGGCGGCCAGCTCACGATCGTCGCGGTCATGTTGCACGTGTTCGCGCTGACCGGATCGACCTTCGCCGTCTCGATGGTCGCCGTCGCGGGCCTCGTGCCGATGATCATCGCAGGCCTGTACGGCGGCATGCTCGCCGATGCCTTCGACCGGCGGATCGTGGCGCTGCTGGCGGCATCCGTCACCTTCGCCTCGACGTTGCTGCTGGCGCTGCTGGCCTGGACGGACAGCGAGACGGTGTGGTGGCTGTACGCCTTGAGCGTCGTCAACTCGGCGGCGAACTCCATCGTGGGGGCGACAAAGTCCGCGATCACCCCGCGTCTGCTCCCCCGTGAACTGCTGCCCGCCGCCGCGGCGCTGCAGGGCATCACGGTCGGCATCATGGTCATGGCGGGCCCCGCGCTCGCCGGCGTGCTCGTCGCGCTGACCGGCTACGCGTGGACCTACACGATCGACGTCGTGCTCATGCTGTCGCTGTTCCTCGGCCTGTGGACCCTGCCCCGCATCGTGCCCGAGGGCGAGATCGTCAGACCCGGGCTGGAATCGCTGCGCGACGGCATCCGCTTCTTGCAGCAGGCGCCGAACATCCGGATGCAGTACCTGCTCGATATCGTCGCGATGACCTTCGGGCATCCGCTCGCGCTCTTCCCTGCGATCGGGGCGACGCTGCTGGGGGGAGGCGCGATCACGGTCGGTGCGCTGACAGCGTCGATCGCGGCGGGCGCTTTCGTTTCGAGCCTGTTCTCGGGGCCGATCGGCCGCGTGCGGCGGCACGGCGTGGGCATCGAACGATCGATCCAGGTGTTCGGCGTCGCGACGGTGCTGTTCGGCCTCGTGCTCGTCGCCGCGCAACTGGGATGGTTCGCACCCAGCGCTGTCGATGAGACGCACGCCAACTACGCGCTCATCGCCGTCGCGATGGCGTTCCTGGCGGCGACGGGCGCCGCTGACAACGTGAGCGCGATCTACCGCTCGACGATGATGCAGGCGGCCGTGCCCGACACGATGCGGGGGCGCCTGCAGGGCATCTTCATGGTGGTGGTCGCGGGCGGCCCGCGCATCGGCGCCCTCTACACCGGCGCGCTCGCGAGCGTCACCGCCCTGTGGTGCCCGCCGCTGCTGGGCGGCTTCGTCATCGTGGCGCTCGTGGGGCTGCTGGTGCGCCTGAACCCGCGCTTCCGCGCGTACGACGCCGAGCACCCCGAGCCGTAAGCCCGCCCAGCACCGCATCGCGTGTGCCGAAAGCAGGCTGAGGTGCAGGAACTGGCGCGCTCTCGCGGCCGATCCTCACCTTCAGCCTGCTTTCGGGACGGACTGCCGGCGGACGAGAGGCGGCTTGCGCATCGACCGGGCAGGAAGGACGGGCCGCTCCAGCGTCAGGCCTGGATCGTGCCCTGCAGGTCGAGCGTGATCGTGACGTCCTTGCCGACCAGGACGCCGCCGGTCTCCAGCGCGGCGTTCCAGGTGAGACCGAAGTCCTCACGGTCGATGACCGTCGTCGCCGTCGCGCCGGCCTTGTAGTTGCCCCACGGGTCGGTGCCGAAGCCGCCGAACTCGACGTCGAAGGTCACGGGCTTCGACACCCCGTGGATCGTGAGGTCGCCGTCGACGCGGAAGTCGCCGCCCTCGTAGCGCACGCCCGTCGAGACGAAGTCGATCGTCGGGTAGGTCTCGGCGTCGAAGAACTCGGCGGAGCGCAGGTGGTTGTCGCGCCCCTCGTCCTTCGTGTCGATCGAGGCGACGTCGACGGACGCCGTGACGGTGGTGTCGAGAGGGTTCTCCCCCGCGACGATCGTCGCGCTCTTGACGCCGAAGACGCCGCGCACCTTCGAGATCATCATGTGCCGGACGGAGAAGGTGACCTCGCTGTGCGAGGGGTCGAGAACCCACGTGCCCGCCTTGTAGCCGGGGATGTCGAGGGGTGTGGTGGTGTCGGTCATGCGATGTCCTTCGTCGAGAGGGGAAGAGGTCTGCGAGGACGAAACGCGTCCCCGCAGACCTCTATTCCCGTGAATGGAAAATTTGTCGAGTCAGCCCACGGCGAGCAGGTCGATGATGAAGATCAGCGTCTTGCCTCCGAGGAAGTGACCACCGGCGGGGCCATAGGCCAGGTGCGGCGGGATGACCAGTTCGCGCCGGCCGCCGACCTTCATCCCGGGGATGCCGTCCTGCCAGCCCTGGATGAGTCCGCGCAGGGGGAACTGGATCGACTCGCCACGGCTCCACGACGAGTCGAACTCCTCGCCGGAGTCGTATTCGACGCCCGCATAGTGCACCGTGACGTTGTCGCCGGGCTGCGCCTGCGCGCCGTCGCCGACGATGAGGTCGCGGATGACGAGCTCCGCGGGTGCAGGACCGGTGGGGGCGTCGAATTCGGGCTTGGTGCGCTCTTGTGTCATGGCATCCATCCAAGCACGGATGCCGGCAGCCGCCCGAGCCCGTTGCAATCAGCACCAGCAGAACTCAGCGCCAGCAGAACTCAGCGCCCGGGGCCGCGGCGATGCCTGCGTGTCTCCCGGGCGCTGAGCTGGTCTTTCCCCCATTGTTCCCGCGCCGATACGGCGGTGTCAAGACGCCTCGCGAGACTGCCGATAGGAGTCTGTTCCGTCCAGGACCGCAGCCTCCGGAAGACGGGGGATTCACCCGCGCAACAGCACGGCGCGGGCGGTGATCGCCCGACCGAGGTACAGCTGGGCATCCTGCTCCGCCTCAGGGGAACGTCCGGAGAGCAGCCGCTGGCGCGCGGCGGCGAGCGAGGTCGCGTCCGCCATGAAGGCCCGCATCTGCGCCGAGCGATCGCCCGGCAGCGTCCGCGCCCACGCGATCGCACGGCGGCGGCCGGACCGCGTCGCGACGAGGTCGACCTCGGCCCGCGTGAACCAGCCCGCGGCGGCGTACTCCTCCAGCCGTTCCTTCGTCAGACGCTCCTGCTCGCGGCGCAGCATCACGACGCCGAGAACGAATGCGACGAACAGCGGCACCTGCAGCGTGAGGTACAGGTGGAAGAAGTCCGCGAAAATCGCCGATCCGTTCCACAGCGCATGCAGCGCTACCGCACCGAGCATCCCGATCAGCCCCGCTCTGGCCGCGGCGCCCGTCGACGCGCCGCCGCGCGCGGCCCGGCCGATCGCGTACCCCGTGATCGCCGTGAACATGACGTGCGCGAAGGGCGAGAGAATACCCCGGAGGAAGAACGTGAAAGCGGTATCCGACACCCCGCCCTCGATGAGGCTCGTCGCGAAGTACAGGACGTTCTCGGTGAACGCGAACCCCGCGCCGGCGAGCGCGCCATACACGACGCCGTCGATCGGCCCGTCGAACGCGCGGCGTCCGAAGACGTAGACGAGGAGGACCCCAAGGCCCTTCGCGAGCTCCTCGACCAGCGGCGCCTGGACGACCGACGACAGCGTGTCGCGCACGGGATCGACCGGCGAGGCCGGGAGGAGGGCTCCCAGCGCGATGTCGATGCCGAGCGCGATCGCGACGGCACCGATCGCTCCCCACGCGACGGCGAAGACGACGAGCGAGGCCGGTTCGGGCTCCCACCGGTCGACGATCCGTACCGCCAGCAGCACGCCGGCCAGCGGAACGAGGGCCAGCACCATCCCGACCACCGAGGCGACGGCCCCGAGATACGTCAGGACGTACGCGACCAGTCCGATCAGCAGCACGATGAGCACCGCGAAGACCCACACCGGTGTCGAGCGCCCGCGACGCGCGGACACGGGCACAGCGAGCGCTCCGAGCGAAGCGGATGCCGAGGCGACGGGCGCCGCGGCGGCCCGCGGCGGCTGGGCGAACGGCGGCAGCGAACTCATGCCGCTCAGCCTAGGGCGCGCTCACGTCTCAGGTACGCGCCCGCCCCGCGGGAGCACCGGGAGCGAAGGCGCCTCTCCGAAATGCGATCGGCAGCCGCTCCGGCACGGTCACGCGCCTCCCGCACTGTGCGAAGCTGACTGCTGAAGGACCGAGCGGGGCGCGTCCGGCTTCGCGGCGGCGCCGGCGGCGTCGGCGGCTCGGCGACGCCGCCGCGAAAGCTAATCTGGAGGGATGCGCTTCGCCCATGTCCGCCTGCCCGAATCGACGGATGCCGAGTTGGTCGTCGTCGACAGCAGCACCGCCATCCCGGTCGGCGGGCTGTTCGAGGGCGCGCCGCGCAGCCTGCAGCCGCTGATCGAGGGCGGCGACGACCTGCTGGGACGGGTGCGGGAAGCGGCCGCGGATGCCACCGGCATCCCGCTCGCGAACCTCGTCCACGCCCCCGCCGTGCCCTCTCCTCCGGTCGTGCTCGCCGTCGGCCTGAACTACGCGGCCCACTCGAGCGAGCTCGGTCTGAAGACCGACACGGCGCCGACCGTCTTCACACTGTGGCCGAACTCGCTCGCCGGCCACGAGGGCACGACGACGTGGCCGCGCAGGCTCAGCGAATCGGTCGACTACGAGGCCGAGCTCGGCGTCGTCATCGGCCGCCCCGCCAAGGACGTCGCCGTCTCGGAGGCCCTCGCTCACGTGTGGGGGTACACGGTCGTCAACGACATCACGGCGCGCGACATCCAGTTCTCCGAGGCGCAGTGGTCGCGCTGCAAGTCGTTCGACGGGTTCACGCCCGTCGGGCCGTACGTCGTGACCGCCGACGAGATCGGCGACCCGCAAGACCTGCACATCTGGGCCGTCGTCGACGGCCACACGGTGCAGGATGCCTCGACGGGCCAGATGGTCCGGTCGGTCGCCACCCTCGTCTCGCTCCTCTCCCGCTCGGCGACGCTGCTGCCGGGAACCCTCATCTCGACCGGCAGTCCGGGCGGGGCGGGGTATTCGCGCGATCCGCAGATCTTCCTCCGCGACCGCTCGAGCGTGACGGTCGGCATCGACGGCATCGGCGAGCTCACGACCCACTGCCGCATCGTCGGCTGAGCTGGCGAAGGCACCGACCCCGCAGGAATCCGCGCCCTCGCCGGCCAGAGAGTCGGGTCAGTAGCCGGACTCGCCCAGCACTTGCTCACAGCTCAGCTCGACGCCCCACACCGTGACGGTCCCGCTGGGGTCGTTGAGGCAGGCCGTCGCGGCGTTGATCGAGGGGACGATGACGGCGAAGACGACGATGAGGCCGATGATCACGAAGACGCTGCCGATCACGACGGCGGCGATCGCGAAGGCGTTGCCCGCTCCGGCCCTCCTGCTCTGCACAAGGGCGACGATGCCGAGGATGAGACCGATCAGCCCCGCGAAGAACGACACGATGAACGCGACGATGCCCAGCGTCCGGCCCGGCACGGGCGCCGTCACGCCCGGCCCCGCGTATGCCGGCGCGGCGTAGGCGGGCGGCGGGTAGGCGGGCTGCTGATAGGCCGGTGGCGCCGTAGAGGGCGACGACGGAGCCGTCGGCGCGTACTCGCCGTAGGCGGGCGGCGGCGGGGTAGGTTGCGCGTCCGGCGCAGGCGTGGTGGGGTCGGTCATGTCGGCCTCCTCGAGGATGGGAATGCACCGGCGATGCCGGCACATTCGACGCTACCGGGCGTCTCTACGCTCCACCAGCGCCCTCACCCCTCGACCAGGTTCTCCGCGGACTGGACGATCGGCATCGCCTGCGTGATCGCCTCGAGCCCCGAAAGCCGCTTGGGCGAGAGCTGCTTGTCGACCTCCTCGCGGCTCATCAGACCGGCCTCGACCACGAGGTCGCCGACGTTGCGGTGCGTCAGCAGGGCGGTCTTGGCGAGAGCCGCAGCGGCCGCGTAGCCGATGAACGGCGTGAGGGCGGTGACCACGCCGACGGAGGAGCCGACCATCGCCCCGAGACGTTCGCGGTTGGCCGTGATGCCGTCGACGCAGTGAACCCGGAGCGTCCGCACCGCCCGCCGCGTCCAGGTGATCGACTGGAAGATCGAGTGCGCGATGATCGGCTCGAACGCGTTCAGCTGGAGCTGCCCGGCCTCGCTCGCCATCGTCACGGTGAGGTCGGCGCCGGCGACCGAGAACGCGACCTGGTTGACGACCTCGGGGATCACAGGGTTCACCTTGCCCGGCATGATCGACGACCCCGCCTGTCGTGCGGGCAGGTTGATCTCGCCGAGCCCCGCCTGCGGACCCGAGGAGAGCAGGCGCAGGTCGTTGCAGATCTTCGAGAGCTTCATCGCGTTGCGCTTGAGCGTCGACGAGAACGACATGAACGAGCCGGTATCGCTGGTGGCTTCGACGAGGTCGTCCGCCGTCGTCAGGTCGAGGCCCGTGATCTCGCGCAGATGCCGCAACACCGCCGGCGCATAGCCGGGGTGGGTCGTGATGCCGGTGCCGATCGCGGTCGCGCCCATGTTGATCTGGGAGAGCAGGGAGGCGTTCTCGGTGAGGCGCTGATGATCGTGGCCGAGGGCCGTGGCGAAGCCGTGGAACTCCTGGCCGAGGGTCATCGGCACGGCATCCTGCAACTGGGTGCGCCCGATCTTGAGAATGTCGTGGAACTCGACCGCCTTCGCCATGAACGACTGCCGGAGCAGATCGAGCTCATCCAGCAGGGTCACCAGGTCGAGGCTCAGCCCGATCTTCACGGCGGTCGGGTAGACGTCGTTGGTCGACTGCGATCGGTTGGTGTGATCGATGGGCGAAAGGTACGCGTAGTCGCCCTTCTCGCGCCCCGCGAGCTCGAGGGCGATGTTGGTGATGACCTCGTTGGCGTTCATGTTGGTCGAGGTGCCGGCACCGCCCTGGACGACCCCGACGACGAACTGGTCGTGGAACTCGCCGTCGATCACCCGCTGCGCGGCATGGTCGATCAGACGCGCCCGCCTGGCATCGAGCACGCCGATCTCCTGATTGGCGCGGGCGGATGCCTGTTTCACCATCGCGAGCGCCTGTACGAGGTCCCGGTAGACGGAGATGGGCCGGTACGAGATCGGGAAGTTCTCCAGCGCCCGGGCGGTGTGGACGCCCCAGTAAGCGTCCGCTGGGATCTCGAGCGGTCCCAGCGAGTCGGTCTCGGTACGCGTCGCCGCGTCGTGTGCCATGAGTGATGTCCTTGCGGGTTTTCACCTCGTGCGATCAGTGCGCGATCGCGGCGTGGTTCCTTTGCGAGCCTACTCGTGCGCCCGGACATCGGGGCCGGAGCCGCATCAGCCGGAGCGCTTGCGCGAGAACTCCTCCAGGCGCGCCTCGGGGCTCAGCGCCGCCATCCGCTCGACCCATTCCTCGGTGAAGAACTCCCCCGTCTCACCCGTGCGCAGGGGCACGACGGAGTGCGTGATGGTGGCGTCGTAGACATGGACGAGGTGGAAGGACTGCCCGGCATCCATGCCGTTGACCCGCTCCGGCGGCCGCTGCAGGTTCATCGTGTAGCAGCTGGCCGAGGCGACGCTGACCGGGACACCGGCGAAGGTGCCCGCCGTCGAATGGTGCAGATGGCCCGCGAGGATCGCGCGCACATCGCTGCCTGAAACGACCTCGGCGAACTCGCGCTGATGGCGCAGCTCGAGGATGTCGAAGAACGGGATGTGGCTCGGCAGCGGCGGGTGGTGCAGCGCGAGGATCGTCCCGAGGGGCGCGGGCTCGGCGAGGATGCCACCGAGCCACTCCAGCTGCTCGGGGTCGAGATCGCCGTGATGCCACCCCGGGACGCTGGAGTCGAGCGCGATCAGTCGAAGGCCGTCGAGATCCCACACCCCCGTGACGGGTTCCTCGGTTGGCGCGGCGTCGAGCAGGCCCGCACGCAGCGCAGGCCTCTCGTCGTGATTGCCCGCGACCCAGACGACGGGTGCGCCCAACCGCTGCGCCCACGGCTCGACCTCGGCGCGCAGCGCCGCGTAAGCCGCCGGCTCGCCGAGGTCGGTGAGGTCGCCCGTGAACACGATCGCGTCGGGGCGGATGCCGGTGCGCTCGGCGGCCTCGAGAGCCTCTGCGAGATGCACGGCGGTGTCGTATCTCCCGCTGAGCAGCCGGTTGCCCGCGAGCAGGTGCGTGTCGCTGAGGTGCATGATCACCCGGCGCGCGGGCGGATGCTGGCCGAACGAGACCGGAGCCATGCGCTCAGCCTAGGCCCGGCCGGCGGCCATAGGGCGGATCAGTCACCGACGGCCCAGCCGTACCGCTTCTGCAGAGCCCGGGCGACGCGTGCGAAGCGGGTGAGATCGAGCTCTGCCGCCTCGCGGCGCATGCCGTCGCGGTGCACGCTGTACAGCTGAGAGATGTCGACCCACGAGGGCCTGCCCTGTGAGTCCCACGCGCCGGAGCCGATCTCGACGAAGTCACGGTCGCCGCCGTGCGGCGTGCTGGTCAGGCGCACCGCGAAGACGCGCTCGGCGCTGTGGACCGCGATCACGAGGACGGGCCGGTCCTTGCCCCGGCCGTCGTCCTCCTCGTAGGGCACCCAGGTCCAGACGATCTCCCCCGCGTCCGGGTCGCCGTCGCGGCTCGGCGCGTAGGCGATGCGCAGAGCGGTCGGCGGGGCGATCTCGGTCGTCGCGGTAGCCCCGGACTGGCCCGCCGACCTCGCCGTGCTGCGCGTCGGCGGGCGCACCCCGGCATCCTTCGCCCTCTTGCCTGCGGAGATCCGCGTGCCGGGGAACAGGAGGTTCGCGATACCCTTCGCCAGGCCGTTCAGGTATCCGTTCCGCGTCGCCATGGACCCCACGATACCGAGCGGCCGGACACGTCTCGAGGGCGCCGAACCGAAGTCCGACGCCCTCGAGACGTATGGCCGAGAAGGTCAGTCGACCAGCGCGTAGCCCTCTTCGCCGTGGACGACGGTGTCGATGCCCGCGATCTCGTCCTCGTTCTTGATGCGGAAGCCAATCGTCTTCTCGATCGCCAAGCCCAGCACGTAGGCGACGACGAACGAGTACACCAGAACACCGACCGCAGCGAGGAACTGCACCGTCAGCTGAGAGAAGTCGCCGCCGGTGAACAATCCGGTGCCGGTGGCGAAGAAGCCGATGTAGAGCGTCCCGATGAGACCGCCGACGAGGTGGACACCCACGACGTCGAGCGAGTCATCGAAACCGAGCTTCCACTTCAACTCGATCGAGACGGCGCACACCGCGCCGGTCAGAATGCCGAGCACGATGGCCCAACCGGGCGTCAGAGCCGCGCACGAGGGCGTGATCGCGACCAGACCCGCGACCGCGCCCGAGGCGGCGCCGACGGACGTCGACTTGCCGTCCTTGATCTTCTCGACGATGACCCAGCCGAGGATGGCGGCGGCGGTCGCGCCCAGGGTGTTGATCACGATGAGACCGACTGACGAGTCCTCGGTTCCGAGCAGCGCGAACGTGCCCTCGGCGCCAGCGTTGAACCCGAACCAGCCGAACCAGAGGATCGAGGCGCCGAGCATGACCAGCGGCACGTTGTGCGGCTTCTGGATGCCCTTCTTGAAGCCCACGCGCTTGCCGAGCACGAGCGCGAGCGCGAGCGCGGCGGCACCGGCGTTGATGTGGACCGCGGTACCGCCGGCATAGTCGATGACGCTGACGTCGAGGCCCAGGTTCGCGCCCAGGTTGTAGATCCAGCCGCCGCCCCACACCCACGCCGCGACGGGGAAGTAGACGAATGTGGCCCAGATGCCCGCGAAGATCATCCACGACCCGAACTTCGTGCGGTCGGCGATCGCACCCGAGATAAGGGCGACCGTGATGATCGCGAACGTCGCACCGTACGCGGAGACGACGAGTCCGTCGCTGCCGGTGGCGGCCAGACCGAAGTCACTGAACGGGTTGCCCGCGAGGAACTGGGGCTCGCCCTCGGCGATGACGGTCATGTTCGAGCCGTAGAGAATCCACAGCACGCCGACGAGGCCCATCGCTCCGAAGCTCAGCATCATCATGCTGACGACGCTCTTGGCCTTCACGAGCCCGCCGTAGAAGAACGCCACGCCCGGCGTCATGAAAAGTACGAGGGCTGTCGCGGCGACAGACCACGCGAGGTTTCCGCTGTCCATGAAGGTCCTCACATTAGGGGGTTGTGTTACTCGGGTCCGCGTCGGGCTGCGTTTCGGGGCGCACCGGTACGGACGCTATTCAGTGTGGCCACGCGCCGTTACCGCGGCCATGCGTGTCGCGTTTCGTGCATGTTACATACATCGCTCCGGTGTGAACATCGCGTTTCGGGCGGCCTCGTGTCGACCGAGCGTTCTCGTCACGAGTGCGTGAGCGCGTTCAGCCGCGAGATCGCGCGCAGGTACTTCTTCCGGTAGCCGCCGGAGAGCATCTCGGCGCCGAACACCTCGTCGAGCGGGAAGCCCGTCGCGCGCATCGGGATCTGGGCGTCATAGGCACGATCCACGAAGGCGACGAAACGCAGCGCGGCGGACTGATCGTGGAGCGTTTCGACGCCCCGCATGCCGATCGTGGCGACCCCCTCGATGAGGCGGATGTACCGGGACGGGTGCACCGAGGCGAGGTGACGGACCAACGCTCCGAAATCATCGTCCGATACCGATCCGCGCACGGCGGGGGCGGATGCGGCATCCGCCAGCGCCCGCGCGTACGCGTCCTCGTCGAGCGAGATCGCGTGTCCGTCGATCGCGCGCTGCCGGTAGTCGGTGCCGTCGATGCGGAGGGTCTCGAAGCTTGACGCCATCGCGTGGATCTCCCGGAGGAAGTCCTGCGCGGCGAACCGGCCCTCGCCGAGAGCGTTCGGCGGCGTGTTCGAGGTCGCGGCGAGTCTCGTCCCGGTCGGGACGAGCTGAGCGAGCAGCCGAGTCATCACCATCGTGTCGCCCGGGTCGTCGAGCTCGAACTCGTCGATGCAGAGCAGGTCCGCGCCGCGGAACAGCTCGACCGTCCTCTGGAAGCCGAGCGCGCCGACGAGCGCGGTGTACTCGATGAAGGAGCCGAAGTATTTCCGCCGTGCGGGCATCGCGTGGTAGATCGCCGCGAGCAGATGCGTCTTGCCGACGCCGAATCCGCCGTCAAGGTAGACCCCCGGTCTGAGGTCCGGCTCCCGCTTTGCGCGACGGAACAACCCGCCGCGCGCAGCGGGCGCTCCCCCGCGCGCGAACGTGATGAGCCGTTCCTTCGCGTCCTGCTGCGCCGGGTAGGCGGGGTCGGCGCGATAGGTCTCGAACGTGGCGTCGTCGAACTGCGGCGGTGGGACGAGCGCGGCGACCATCTCCGCACCCGACACCTCGGGGTGACGATCGACCAGGCGGACGACGGAGGTCATGTCACGCCCTCTTCCTGCGGAATCAGGTCATGGCGTCGGAGCCAGCCCTCGATCGCATCCGTCCAGCGCTGCTGGTCGTAGTTCCAGAGCTTGGTGTGGCGGGCGACCGTGAACGCCTGCAGCTCCACGAGATCAGGCCGAGCCGCCGCGAGGGCGTGCGATGCGCTCGAAGGAACGAATCCGTCGTCGTCGCTGTGCAGGATCAGGGTCGGATGCCGCAGTTCGCCGGCACGCGCGACGAGATCGAGCCGATCGAACGGGATGCCCCCGTCGGCGTGCGTCGCGGCGGAGGCCCAGTCGGCGCGCAGGGTCTCGATCGCGAGCCCCGTGAGGGGAGCCGGCAGACCCAGCTGGCGCCCTTGGAAGGCGAGAACGGACCGCCAGTCGACGACCGGCGACTCGAGGATGATCCCGGCGATCGACTCACGATGCGCCGAGCCCAGCGACGCCTGCAGCGCGATCGCCCCGCCCATGGACCATCCCATGAGGAGGATGCGGCGCGCGCCGCGGCGGCGCGCCCAGCCGATCGCGGCGTCGATGTCGCGCCACTCCGTCGCCCCCAGCGCGTAGCTACCGGTGCGCGTGCGCGGCGCCTCGCCGTCGTTGCGGTAGGAGACGACGAGGGACGTGATCCCGCACGCGTGGAAGACCGGCACCGCCCGCAGGCATTCGGCCCGCGTCGTGCCGCGCCCGTGGATCTGGACGACCCAGGTGTCCCCGCCCGCACCGGCGGGGAACAGCCACGCGGGGCAGTTGCCGACCGCGGCATGCACGTCTTCGTGGGTGACCGGGAGGTGCAGTTCGTCGGGACGGCGGAAGTACCAGCCGCTGAACGCCGCCTCGGCGCTCAGGCGCATCTCCCCGCCGACCTCGGTGAGGAGCTTACGGGTGACGCTCGCGTCGTCACCGGCGAGCACCGAGCCGAGCCTGAGATAGTCGAGCGAACCGCTCGTGAACAGCCCGTAACGCCCGGGGAGCGAGGTATCGGGGGTGCGCGAGAGCGTGACGGTCTGGGCGGCGACGTCGACGTCGATGATGCGGGTGTCGGGCTCACGGGCGGCGGGAGTGACGACGCGACGGGCCACGCGGACGGTGACGACAGCAAGAGCGGCGGAGACGGCCAGCAGCGCGGAGGAAAGAGCGACGACCGCCCCGCGGAGGATCGCTGCGGTGCTGTTGCGTGAGGCAGGGCCGTTGCGTGAGTCGGGGGCGACGGCGCGCCTGGATGGCTTCATCGTTCCCACATCTTAGTCTGACTGCGTGGATGACCCCTGCCCCTCGGGCGTGCCTTCGGCGTTCGCCGGAGCTGTCGACGCCCTGCGCGCGATGACGTTCCGCGCCGATTTCACGGTGCGCGAGATCGCGGCGCCGACCTCGCTCGCGCCCGACGCGTTCGCGGTCGCCGGCGACATCCGCCCCGATGCGCACGCCGTCGACTCGGAGTACGGCACGGGCCGCTTCGTCCTCCTGCACGACAACGGCGCGCCGGATGCCTGGGGAGGGCCCTGGCGCATCGTCTCGTTCGCCCAGGCGCCGCTGGAGACCGAGATCGGCACCGACCCGCTGCTCGCGGACGTCGCCTGGTCGTGGCTCATGGACGCGCTGCACGCGCGCGGCGCGGCGTTCCACTCGGCATCGGGGACCGCCACCAAGACACTCTCCAAGGGCTTCGGGGGCCTCGCCGACGAGGGCGACGGGGCGCAGATCGAGCTGCGCGCCTCATGGTCTCCCGAGGGTGAGCTCACCGCGCATCTGGACGCGTGGGCGGAGCTGGTCTGCATGCTGGCGGGCCTGCCGCCCGGCTCCGAGGGCATCGCCGTGCTGGGGTCGCACAAGGTCGCAACGCACAGGAGTGCGCGTGGCTGAGTACACGGTCATCATCGATGCCGAGGCGTTCGCTGCGGCATCCCGCGCCCTCGCCGCCGGCACGGGACCGGTCGCGGTCGACGTCGAGCGTGCCTCCGGCTTCCGCTACTCTCAGCGCGCGTATCTCATCCAGATGTTCCGCCGAGGCGCCGGCGTCTTCCTGTTCGACCCGCCGGCGATCGGCGACATGAGCGCTGTGCAGGAGGCGGTCGGAGGCGAGGAGTGGGTTCTGCACGCGGCGAGCCAGGATCTGCCCTCTCTGCGTGAGCTGCACCTGGACCCGAGCTCGATCTTCGACACCGAGCTCGCAGCACGCCTGCTGGGCCACGAGCGCGTGGGCCTCGGCGCCGTCGTCGAGGACACCCTCGGAATCACTCTCGCCAAGGCGCACTCGGCAGCGGACTGGTCGACGCGCCCGCTGCCGCAGCCGTGGCTCGAGTACGCCGCGCTCGACGTGCTGCATCTGGTCGACGTCTACGACGCTCTCGTCGCCGAGCTGGCCGCGCAGAACAAGACCGAGATCGCCGCGCAGGAGTTCGAGGCGGTGCGAACGCGCCCCGACAAGCCCCCGCGCGAAGAGCCGTGGCGCCGCCTGAGCGGGCTCCACACCGTCCGGGGTCGACGGGCGCTCGCCGTCGCCCGCGCTCTGTGGCAGGCGCGCGAGGACTATGCCCGCGAGCAGGACACGGCCCCTGGGCGCCTCGTGCCCGACCGCTCGCTGGTCGCCGCCGTGCTCGCCGACCCCGCGAGCAAGCGCGAACTCTCCCGCGTCAAAGAGTTCACAGGGCGCGCCAGCCGCACACAGCTGGACCGCTGGTGGGCGGCGATCGAGGCCGGTCGCGCCGACCGCATGCTGCCCGCCGAACGGGTTTCGGGCGACGGGATGCCGCCTGCGCGGGCCTGGGCCGATCGGAACCCTCCGGCCGACGCACGGCTGAAGGCCGCGCGGCCGCCCGTCGAGCAGCTCGCGACCGAGATGCGGATGCCCATCGAGAACCTCCTCACCCCAGAAACGCTGCGGCGGGTGGCGTGGGCGCCCCCCGCCGAGATCGACGAGGCGTCCATCGGCGAGGCCCTGGCCGCGCTCGGTGCCCGGCCCTGGCAGATCGCGCTGACCGCGCCGATCATCGCGGACGCCTTTGTCGGATCCGTGCAGGCAGCCGTCGCGGGGTCGGCGGACCCCTCGTAGAGTCAGGCCAATCGATTCGGCGGTACTGAGTGTCGCGTTAGGGTGGACTCAATCTCATTTCGCTTGGAGGCAGTGTGGCCCAGATCTCGGACGTCCATTTCGTCGACGGCGTGCGGACCCCGTTCGGTCGTGCCGGTGAGAAGGGCATGTACTGGAGGACCCGCGCCGATGACCTCGCCGTCAAGGCGACGATCGGGCTGATGGCGCGCAACGCGGACGTCCCGGCTGATCGCGTCGACGACGTCGCGATCGCCGCCACGAGCCAGACCGGAGAGCAGGGACTGACCCTGGGACGTTCGGTCGCGATCCTCGCGGGCCTCCCGCAGACCGTCCCCGGGTTCGCGATCGACCGCATGTGCGCGGGCGCGATGACGAGCGTCGCGATGATGGGCGCCTCGATCTCCAGCGGCATGTACGACGTAGCCCTCGCGGGCGGCGTCGAGCACATGGGCCACTACCCCATCGGCGGCAACGCCGACCCGAACCCGCGCTTCGTGGCCGAGCGGATGGTCGACCCGACCGCCCTGAACATGGGGGTGACGGCGGAGCGGATCTTCGACCGGTTCCCTCAGCTGACGAAGGAACGCAGCGACCGATTCGGGATGCTCAGCCAGCACAAGGCGCAGGCGGCCTACGACGCGGGCAAGTTCCAGCCCGACCTCGTGCCCGTCGCGATCAAGGACGCGCAAGGAGCCTGGGGCCTGGCGACCGAGGACGAAGGGCGCCGCCCGCAGACCACGATGGCCGACCTCGCCGGCCTGAAGACCCCGTTCCGTCCGCACGGCCGGGTCACAGCAGGCACCTCGTCACCGCTGACCGACGGGGCGACGATGTCGCTGCTGGCCGGCGGCGCGGCGGTGAAGGAACTGGGGCTCAAACCCAAGATGCGGATGGTGTCGTTCGCGTTCGCGGGCGTCCAACCGGAGATCATGGGCATCGGGCCGATCCCCTCCACCGAGAAGGCGCTGCGCAAGGCGGGCCTGACGATCGCCGACATCGGCCTGTTCGAGCTCAACGAGGCCTTCGCCGTGCAGGTGCTCTCGCTCCTGGACCACTTCGGCATCGCCGACGACGACCCGCGCGTCAACGCGTGGGGCGGCGCGATCGCCCTGGGGCATCCGCTCGCCGCCTCCGGCGTGCGCCTCATGATCCAGCTCGCGGCGCAGTTCGCCGAGCGCCCCGACGTGCGTTACGGCCTGACCGCGATGTGCGTCGGTCTCGGCCAGGGCGGATCGATCGTCTGGGAGAACCCGCACTACAACGGCAAGAAGAAGTGAGGTCACGGGCGATGACGAACTACGACGAGATCGACTTCTCCCCCCTCCTGGCCCTCACCGACGGCGAGGTGATCACGCACGCGCTCGTGCGCGATGTGACGCTGCCCTCCGGGAAGGTGCTGGCGCTCGTCACACTCGACAACGGTCGCGACCACACCCGCCCGAACACACTCGGTCCGGCCACAATGGCCGCTCTCGGCGAGACGCTCGACGGCCTCGCCGCGCGGGCCGCAGCCGGTGAGATCCAGGCCGTCGCCGTCACGGGCAAGCAGTACATCCTCGCGGCGGGCGCAGACCTCTCCGACATCACGAAGGTCGCCTCCCGGGACAACGCGCGCCTCGTGGCGCAGCTCGGCCACAAGGTTCTCGGCAGACTCTCCGCACTCGGTGTGCCCTCGTTCGCCTTCGTCAACGGGCTCGCCTTGGGCGGAGGCCTCGAGATCGCGCTGAACTCCGACTACCGCACGGTGGATGCCTCGGCGGCCGCGATCGCGCTGCCCGAGGTCTTCCTCGGCATCATCCCGGGATGGGGCGGCGCCTACCTGCTGCCGAACCTCATCGGCATCGAGAAGGCTCTCGAAGTCGTCATCTCCAACCCGCTCAAGCAGAACCGGACGCTGAAACCGCAGCAGGCGTTCGAGCTCGGGATCATCGACGCCGTCTTCCCTGCGGCGACCTTCCTCGAGGACTCGCTGCGCTGGGCCGATGGCGTGCTCAGCGGCACGACGAAGGTCGACCGCAAACATCAGCCCGGCAAGATCGAGCGGACCGTGAAATGGCCCGTCGCGATCAAGATGGCGCGCGGCATGCTCGAGTCGAAGATCGGCACGGTCCCCCGCTCGCCCTACATCGCCCTCGACCTGCTCGACAAGGCGCGCGGCGGCACGAAGGAGGACGGTTTCGCTCGCGAGGACGAAGCCCTCGCCGACCTGGTGACGGGCGATCAGTTCGCGGCATCCATGTACGCCTTCACCCTCGTGCAGAAGCGCGCGAAGCGCCCCGTCGGCGCGCCCGACAAGTCCCTGGCGAAGCGGATCACCAAGGTCGGCATCATCGGAGCCGGCCTCATGGCGAGCCAGTTCGCGCTGCTGTTCCTGCGCCGCCTGCAGGTGCCGGTTCTCATCACCGACCTCGACCAGGCGCGCGTAGACAAGGGCATCGCGCACATCCGCGACGAGATCGACGCGCTTCAGGCCAAGGGACGCATCGACGCCGACACCGCGAACAAGCTGCGCGGCCTCATCAACGGCACGACCGATCGGAGCGAATACGCGGACTGCGACTTCGTCATCGAGGCGGTGTTCGAGGAGGTGGGCGTCAAGCAGCAGGTGTTCGGCGAGATCGAGAAGATCGTCGCAGAGGATGCGATCCTCGCGACCAACACCTCGTCGCTGTCGGTCGAGGAGATCGGCTCGAAGCTGAAGCACCCCGAACGCCTCGTCGGCTTCCACTTCTTCAACCCGGTCGCGGTCATGCCGCTCATCGAGATCGTGAAGACACCGCAGACGACCGATGCCGCGCTGTCGACGGCGTTCGTCGTGGCCAAGGGCCTCGGCAAGAACGCCGTCCTCACCGCCGATGCCCCCGGCTTCGTCGTCAATCGCCTGCTCGCGAAGGTCATGGGCGAGGCGGCGCGGGCCCTGTACGAGGGCACTCCCGTTGCCGACGTCGAGAAGGCGTTCGCCCCGCTGGGACTGCCGATGGGTCCGTTCCAGCTCATCGACCTCGTCGGCTGGAAGGTCGCCGCGCACGTGCAGGACACGATGGTGCACGCCTTCCCCGAGCGGTTCTACGCGAACGAGAACTTCCACGAGCTCGCGGGGCTCGACGCCATCGTCGAGAAGGACAAAGCCGGGCGCGTCACGGGCTTCACGAAGGCCGCCGAAAAGGCGCTGAAGCCTCACCTGGGCTCGTCCCCGGCATCCGCCGACGCGATCCTGCGCCGCGTGCAGGACGGCCTCGCGGAGGAGATCCGCACCATGCTCGACGAGGGCGTCGTGTCCGAGGTCGAGGACATCGACCTGTGTCTGCTGCTCGGCGCGGGCTGGCCGTTCATCGACGGCGGCGCGTCACCCTATCTCGACCGCGAGGGGGCTTCGGAGCGCGTTTTCGGCGCCACGTTCCACCGGCCGCCGATCCGCGGGATCGCGGGCTGATCGCGGCATCCGCCCGCACCGGTGCACCCGCGCCAGCCCGCCGACGGCGACACCGGACTCTGCTCGCGCTACCGAAAGCTGCGCGCGCCACGAAAGGTTCCGCAGCGCGAGCGGCTTTCCGCAGCGCGAGCGGCTCCCGTCGGTGCCCTAGCGATCCTGCGGCTCGGGGTCCTCGTGCGCGGCGACGGACCAGATCGCGCCGGTGTCGCTCGAGGGGCGCGCCACCGGAATGCGCGTGCCGAGCACCTGGGCGACGACGTCCTGCGCGATCTTGGCGGCCGTCAGCCCGGCATCCTCCAGAATCTGCTCGCGCGTCGCGTGCGCGATGAACTCGTCGGGAAGGCCCAGCTCGTCGACCGCCGTGTCGACACCGGCCTCACGCAACACCTGCCGCACCCGTGTGCCGATGCCACCCACCCGGATGCCGTCCTCGATCGTGATGACCAGGCGATGGGATGCCGCGAGCTCGGCGACGCTCGGCTGCACCGGCACGACCCACCGCGGGTCGATGACCGTCGCGCCGATGCCCTGCGCACGCAAGCGGCCAGCGACCTCGACCGCCAGGTGCGCCATCGCGCCGATGCCCACCAGGAGCACATCGTCGGCACCGTCACGCCACAGGACGTCGGTGCCGTCGGCGCGTCGCTCGATCGCCGGCAGCTCCGGCGCGACGGCGCCCTTCGGGAACCGGATCACAGTCGGCGCGTCCGAGACCTCGATCGCCTCGCCGAACTCCTCGCGCAGACGCTCCTCGTCGCGCGGCGCGGCGATGCGGATGCCCGGCACCAACTGCAGCGTCGCGAGGTCCCACACACCGTGGTGGCTCGGACCGTCAGGGCCCGTCACGCCCGCGCGATCGAGCACGAACGTCACTCCGGCCTTGTGGAGGGCGACATCCATCACAACCTGGTCGAAGGCGCGGTTCATGAAGGTCGCGTACATCGCGACCACGGGATGCAACCCGCCGAAGGCGAGCCCCGCGGCGGAGGCGACGGCGTGCTGCTCCGCGATGCCGACGTCGTAGACACGATCCGGGAAACGCTCGGCGAAAGGCTGCAAGCCCGTCGGCCGCAGCATCGCCGCCGTGACCGCGATGATGTCCTCGCGCCGTGAGCCGGCGGCGACGAGGGCGTCGGCGAAGGCATCCGTCCACGCGAGGGCATCCGAGGAGCCGAGCGGCTCGCCGGTCGCCGGATCGATTCTGCCGACGGCGTGGAACTGGTCGGCGTCGTCATTGCGCGCCGGCTCGTAGCCACGGCCCTTCTCCGTGATGACGTGGACGATCACGGGCGCCCCGTGCGCCTTGGCCAGACGCAGCGTCTCTTCGAGTACCGGCAGATCGTGCCCGTCGATCGGGCCGAGGTACTTGATGTCGAGGTTCGAATACAGCGCCTCGTTGTTCGTCAAGCGCGAGAGGAAACCGTGGGTGCCGCCCCGGACGCCGCGATAGACCGCGGCGCCGGCCGGGCCAAGCCTGCGGAACAGCGAGTCCGACCCGCGCCGCAGGGTCTCGTACCCCTCGGTCGTGCGCACGCGGTTGAGGTACCGCGCCATGCCCCCGATCGTCGGCGCGTACGACCGGCCGTTGTCGTTGACGACGATCACGAGGTTGCGGTCGTTGTCGTCGGAGATGTTGTTGAGCGCCTCCCACGTCATCCCGCCTGTGAGCGCGCCGTCGCCGACGACGGCGACGACGTGGCGGTCGGTGCGTCCTGTGCGCGTGAGGGCGCGGGAGATGCCGTCGGCCCAGCTCAGCGAGCTGGACGCGTGCGACGACTCGACGACGTCGTGCGGACTCTCCGCACGCTGCGGGTAGCCCGCCAGGCCCCCTCGCGAGCGCAGCGCGCTGAAGTCCTGCCGGCCCGTCAGCAGCTTGTGGACATACGACTGGTGCCCCGTATCGAAGACGATCGGGTCGCCCGGCGAGTCGAAGACCCTGTGGATGGCGATGGTGAGCTCGACCACTCCGAGGTTCGGCCCGAGATGACCGCCGGTGCGGGCGACGTTCTGCACGAGGAAGTCGCGGATCTCCTGCGCCAGCTGTTCCAGCTGCTCGGTCGACAGGGCGTCGAGATCGCGCGGACCGCGAATCGACGAGAGCAGGCTCATCCCCTGATCCTAGGTGCCAGCGGGCTCAGACCAGCGAACGCAGCACGTACTGCAGGATGCCACCGTTGCGGAAGTAGTCGGCCTCACCGGGCGTGTCGATGCGGACCTTCGCGTCGAAGACGACCGTCTCCTTGCCCTCCGGCGAGAACTCGCTGGGCGCGGCCGTCACCTTCACGGTCTTCGGCGTCACGCCCTCGTTGAGCTGCTCGAGGCCTTCGATCGAGACGATCTCGGTGCCGTCGAGGCCCAGCGACTTCCACGACTGCCCCTCGGGGAACTGCAGCGGCACGACGCCCATACCGATGAGGTTCGAGCGGTGGATGCGCTCGAAGCTCTCGGTGATGACGGCCTTCACGCCCAGGAGCGACGTGCCCTTCGCCGCCCAGTCACGCGACGAGCCCGAGCCGTACTCCTTGCCGCCGAACACGACGAGCGGAGTGCCCTGCGCGGCGTAATTCTGGCACGCGTCGAAGATGAACGACTGCGGGCCGCCGGGCTGCGTGAAGTCGCGGGTGAAGCCACCCTCGACGATCGCCCCGTCGTTGACGGCGGAGACGAGCTCGTTCTTCAGGCGAATGTTCGCGAAGGTGCCGCGGATCATGACCTCGTGGTTGCCGCGGCGCGAACCGTAGGAGTTGAAGTCCTTCTGCGCGACCCCGTGCGCGGTCAGGTACTGCGCGGCCGGGGTTCCCGCCTTGATGTTGCCGGCCGGGGAGATGTGGTCGGTCGTGACCGAATCGCCCAGCGTCGCCATGACACGCGCGCCGTGGATGTCGCTGACCGGCGTCAGCTCCATCGACATGCCGTCGAAGTACGGGGCCTTGCGGACGTACGTCGAGTCGGCATCCCATTCGAAGACGGGACCGGTCGGGGTCGGCAGACTCGTCCAGCGCTCGTCGCCGTCGAAGACGGTGGCGTACTGCTTGATGAACTGCTCGCGCGAGATCGACGAGTCGATGACCTCCTGCACCTCGTCGGGAGAGGGCCAGATGTCCTTCAGGAACACGTCCTCGCCGTTGTGATCCTTGCCGAGCGGGTCGGTGTCGAAGTCGAAGTTCATCGAGCCGGCCAGGGCGTACGCGACAACGAGCGGCGGCGAGGCGAGGTAGTTCATCTTCACGTCGGGGCTGATGCGACCTTCGAAGTTGCGGTTGCCGGAGAGCACCGCCGTGACAGCCAGGTCGTTCTCGTTGATCGCCGCCGAGACCTCTTCGATGAGCGGGCCGGAGTTGCCGATACAAATCGTGCAGCCATAGCCCACCGTGTAGAAGTCGAGCCCCTCGAGCGCTTTGTCCAGACCCGACTTCTCGTAGTAGTCGGTGACGACCTTCGAGCCCGGGCCGAGCGTTGTCTTCACCCACGGCTTGCGCTTCAGGCCCTTGTCGACGGCCTTCTTGGCCAGCAGGCCCGCCGCGAGCATGACCGAGGGGTTCGAGGTGTTCGTGCACGAGGTGATCGCGGCGAGCGTGACCGCACCGTTGTCGAGCAGGTACGCCTGACCGTCGGGGGTCGTGACCTTGACCGGCTTCGACGCGGTCGCCGGGCCGCCGCTGGAAATCAGCACGGGAGCGGTCGCGGGCTCCTCCTCCCCGGGGACGATGCCGGGGTCGGACGCCGGGAACGAGCCGTCCGATTCGAGGTCGACGATCGACTGGCTCGTGGAGGGCGTGGCGTAGTTCAGGATGTCCTTTTCGAACTGCGCTTTCGCCTCGGAGAGCAGGATCCGGTCCTGCGGACGCTTGGGGCCCGCGATCGAGGGCACGACCGTGCCGAGATCGAGCTCCATGTACTCGCTGAACGACGGCTCATTGTCAGCGTCGTGCCAGAGCTTCTGCTCCTTGGCATACGCCTCAACGAGGGCCACCGTCTGCTCGTCGCGACCCGTCAGCCGCAGGTAGTCGAGGGTGACGTCGTCGATCGGGAACATCGCGGCAGTCGAGCCGAACTCCGGGCTCATGTTGCCGATCGTGGCGCGGTTGGCCAGCGGCACGGACGCGACACCGGCGCCGTAGAACTCGACGAACTTGCCGACCACCCCGTGCTTACGGAGCATGTCGGTGATCGTGAGCACGACGTCGGTCGCGGTGACGCCGGCGGGGATCGATCCGGTGAGCTTGAAGCCGACGACGCGCGGAATGAGCATCGACACCGGCTGGCCGAGCATCGCCGCCTCGGCCTCGATACCACCGACGCCCCAGCCGAGCACGCCGAGACCGTTGACCATCGTGGTGTGCGAGTCGGTGCCGACGCAGGTGTCGGGGTAGGCGCGCAGCACGCCGTCACGACCGACGCGGTCGTAGATGACCTTGGCGAGGTGCTCGATGTTGACCTGGTGCACGATGCCCGTGCCCGGCGGGACGACCTTGAAGTCGTCGAAGGCGGTCTGGCCCCAGCGCAGGAACTGGTAGCGCTCGCCGTTGCGCTCGTACTCGATCTCGACGTTGCGCTCCAGCGCGTTCTCGGTGCCGAACAGGTCGGCGATGACGGAGTGGTCGATGACCATCTCGGCGGGCGAGAGCGGGTTGATCTTCGCGGGGTCGCCGCCCAGGGCCGTGACCGCCTCGCGCATCGTGGCGAGGTCGACGATGCAGGGCACACCGGTGAAGTCCTGCATCACGACGCGGGCGGGCGTGAACTGGATCTCGGTGTCGGGCTCGGCATCCGGATCCCACGAGCCGAGCGCCTCGATCTGCGCCTTCGTCACGTTGGCGCCGTCCTCGGTGCGCAGCAGGTTCTCCAGCAGCACCTTGAGGCTGAACGGGAGTTTCTCGTAACCCGCGACGGTGTCGATGCGGTAGATCTCGTAATCGATGCCCCCGACCGTGAGGGTGTTCTTGGCACCGAAGCTGTCAACAGTGGACACGATGGTCTCCTTCATCGGCCGGCTTCCCGGCGGTCGTCGGCGGGCACGGCAACGCTCCACGCGCAGCCGTGACTCCATCTTCCCCGCGACGGGCGCGTCCGGCTAGTGAGGTGAGCCTTACTCGTCGAATCGTTGTCGCGCCTTCGTCGCAGCGGACTGATTTATCTTGACGTCAAGATAAATCTATCACCCCTCGGGCGTCGTCTCACTCACCGGCGACGACGGATACAGTGCCCGGACAGCGAGCCAGGTGACCGCGACGAGCGGGGCGAACAGCGGCAGGCCCATGGCGAGTTTGAGAGTGCCGAGCGCGGTCACATCGCCCGCCAGGTAGAGCGGCAGCTGCACCGCCAGCCGCGCGAAGAACAGCGCCGCCCACGCGATCGCAAGCCAGAAGAAGACGCGACGCTTGCGCTGGTCCCGCCGCCACACCGTGCCCTCGTTCATCAGGAATCCGACACCGAGGCCGATCAGCGACCAGCCGACGAGCGCGGAGACGAGGAAGGCGCTGCCGTAGACGGCGTTCGTCACGAGCCCGGGGACGAAGTTGTCCTGCCCGCGGCCGGTCCACAGCGCGAGCACGGCCGCGACGGCGGTCGCCATGAGACCCCCGAGCGCCGCGCTCGTCGGAGACCGCTGCAGCAATCGCACGACAGTGAAGACCGCGGCCAGCCCCACGGATGCCACCAGCGCGAGCACGAGGTCCTGAGTGAGGGTGAACAGCAGGACGAAAGCGAGACCCGGGAGGACGGACTCGAACACTCCTCGCCATCCCCCCATCGCAGCCCAGACGACGCGACCGGTGGAAGCATCCGCGGCGGGGTCGAGTCCCGCGCGGCGCGCGGCACTGCCCAGCGCCGCTCCGATGATCTCGGACGCCCCGGGCTCGGATGCCGCAAGGGTGCTCGGCTCCTCGCCCGCCGGCTCCTCGCCCGCCGGCTGGAGGTCGGGCGCGGTCATGCCGTACCGGGAGCGGCCGGCATCTTGAGCGGGATGAGGTCGCGCGGCGGCATCGGGGTGCTCCCGCGCACGACGACGATCGAGCGGAACAGCTCCTCTACCTTCTCCGCGGCATCCACGTCGCTCGCCGCTGCTCCCCCGATCACGCCACGCAGGAACCACCGCGGCCCGTCGACGCCGACGAAGCGGGCCAGCCGCTTGCCGGGCTTGGCATCCGGCCCCGCGGCGACAGGGACCTCGGCCAGCAGCTCGGGGCCGAGCGGCCCCTCGCGCTCTTCGACGCGCCCCCCCTGCTGCCGGATCTGCTCGCGGATCTGCTCCCGGGTCTCGTCCCACAGTCCGGTCGTGCGGGGCGCGGCGAACGGCTGCACCTGGAGCGTCGATTCCGCATAGTCGAGCCCGACAGCGACGATGCGCTTGGTCTGCTCCTCGACTTCGAGTCGCAGGTTCAGGCCCTCGCGCGGCAGCACCTTGATGCCGCCGAGGTCGATGTACGGGCGGACGGGATTGGCCTCGGACTCGTCGAAGGGGCCGGCCGTCACACGGTCCTCCGGCGCTGTCTTGCGCTGCGATTCTTCGCTCATTCGCTCGCTCCTGTCTGATAGCCGGTCGAGCCGAAGCCGCCCTCACCACGCGCAGATCCGGGCAGCTCGTCGACCGGGAGGAACGTCACCCGCGGCACCGGCATGACGATCAGCTGCGCGATCCGGTCGCCGACGGCGACGTCGTAGGGCTCTGCGGCATCCGTGTTCAGCAGCGACACCTTGATCTCGCCGCGATATCCCGCGTCCACGGTACCGGGAGAGTTGACGATCGAGATGCCGTGCCTCGCCGCGAGACCGCTGCGCGGGACGACGAAAGCGAGGTAGCCCTCGGGCAACGCTATGCGCACCCCCGTGCCGATGAGCGCACGCTGCCCGGGCTCGAGCCGCACCGCCTCGGTCGCGACGAGGTCGGCCCCGGCGTCACCGGGGTGCGCATACGCGGGAGCCTGCGCCGCGATAATGGGTACGTCCACGGATTCGATCACCACACGAGGCTAATGCACACCCCCGCCGACGCGGCCACGCCCGCGGATGCCGCGCTCTACCGCGAGCGGCTGAGTCCGTCGCTGTGGACTCTGCTCAGCGCCGCCGTCGCCGCGCCCATGGTCGCACTCGTGTTCGCGCCGTTCATCGCGACCGTGTCCCTCCTGGCGGGCCTTGCCGTGGCTGTGGTCCTGATCGCCGTCCTCGTGCTCGCGTCGCCGGTCGTCGAGGTGAGCGGCGGTCAGTTGCGAGTCGGTCGCGCGCACATCCCGGTGGAGCTCCTCGGCGAACCCGTCGGGCTCGCCGGCGAGCAGGCACGCGCGGCTCGCGGGCCCGAGCTTTCGCGCACGGCGTGGCATCTGCTGCGCGGCGGCATCGACGGCGTGGTGAGAGTATCGGTGCAGGACGAGCGCGACCCCGTCAGCGACTGGGTCTTCTCGACGCGCACACCGGAGCGCGTGGTCGCCGCCATCTCACGGGCACAGCGCAGCCCAGCCGTGCCCTGACGTCAGGCCGCGCACTCGATGCAGACCGCGCCCTGAGAGGTCTCGTGGTCGATCTGGGTGCGGTGCTTCACCAGAAAGCACTCGATGCACGTGAACTCGTCCTCTTGCGGGGGCAGCACGACCACGTCGAGTTCGAGGTCGGAGAGGTCCGCGCCGGGCAGCTCGAAGCCCGCGGGGTTGTCGGCATCCTCGACGTCGACCGCGCCCGACAGCTTGTCGGGAACGCGCTCCTTCAGAGCCTCGATCGACTCGCTGTCGTCGTCGGATTTCCGGGGGGCGTCGTAATCGGTCGCCATGCTCTCACTTCCAGGATCTGTGGCTCGCGCCACTCCTCTTGCTGATGCGAGGCGAGTGGGGCGGCGATAGTTTGCACGACCGGTCTGGTTTTCGCAAATGGTACGTGCGCGCGCCGCCGGTTCCGGCGGATGCGTCGACGTGAACTCACGGCGCGCCCGCGATATTCCCCGGGGATGAGGCGCGCCATGCGAGCATGGGCGCGGCACCGTTGTCCGTGCCTGTGCAGGGGATCTGGAGGCGTGTTTCCCATGGAGCAGCTCAAAGTCATCGGAATCGAAGAGGGCGCGCTGATCGTCGCGACCGTGAGCGGCGAGCGCTTCACGCTCGCCGCAGACGAGACGCTGCGGGCGCACCTGCGCCGCGCGCACCACGACACCGAGGCGCGCGTCACCCGGCCGCGTCCGCGCGAGATCCAGGCGCACATCAGGGCGGGCCTTTCTGCGCAGGAGGTGGCCGACCTCCTCGGCACCCGCCTCGAGGACGTGCAGCGCTACGAGCACCCCGTTCTCGCCGAACGCGAGCACATCGTCGATCAGGCGCTCGCCGTTCCCGTGCTCATCGGCGGCGAGCTCGACCCCGGCGCTCAGCCCACGTTCGGCGTCGCCGTGCGGGCGAAGCTCGCCGACGCCGGTGCTGTCGGAGAGCGCTGGACGAGCTGGCGCGAGGAAGAGACAGGGTGGATCGTCAAGGTCGAGTTCACGGCGAACGAAGTGGACCATGATGCGCGCTGGAGCTTCGACCCGCGGCGCTCGACACTCGCGCCGCTCAACTCCGCCGCCACCCAGCTCTCTCACCAGGGCTCGCTGCCAGAGGGCCTCATCCCCCGCCTGCGAGCGCTGGACCCGTCGCCGCTGAAGGACTCCTCGCGTTTCGACTCGGGCGCGTTCGCACCGCGCAAGCTCGAGGCGGATGCCACGGTCGCCGTGCAGGAGGCGGCGATCAAGCGCGCGCCGGATGCCTCGGTGACATCGGCCGAGACCGCCGACCTCCTCGAAGCGCTCCGGCGACGCCGGGGGCTGCGCGAGCCGATGCCCTCGGAGAAGCCGAAGGAGCAGGCGCACGCGCCCGTCGCGCTCTTCGACGCGCTCGAACCCGGCTACGACGGCATCGGCATCCAGGATTCAGCCACCCGGGACTCGGCCGCCCGGGATTCAGCGACCCGGGATTCGGCCGCCCAGGATTCGGCCGCCGGCCTCAGCGATACGGTCGCCACGGAGTCGACACGGCGGAAGGGGCGCACCGCGATGCCGTCGTGGGATGAGATCGTCTTCGGCGCACGCACCGAGGACGCCTGATCCGAGCGGCTCAGGCGCGGGCGAACGCGCTCAGCCCGACGAGCGGCACGATGCGCTCCTGATCGGTGAGCGAGCCGTGCTGACCGATCATGCCCTGCGCCTTCTTGTCCGTGAGCCGGTCGTCGTAGTACGCGACAGTGCTGCGAGCGGCCACCAGCACCTCCCCGATGCGTGGCACGACCTCGGCATCCACGCTCGCGCCGAACAGACCGGCGCCGATCGCCTCTGACCGGGTCAGCACCCACGAGCGCGTCTGCTCGCGCGAGCGCCAGCGTTCCGCGACGCGATCGGCGGCGCCCTCCGACGTGTACAGCTGCAGCAGTCGCGGCTCCCCCGCGACCAGGTCTACCTCGTCGAGCAGGGCGTCGCCGTCCTGCAGCAGCACGTGGCGCTCGCGGGGCACGTCGACCATGCCGTGATCGGCGGTCACGACGACCCCGGTCTTCGCCGCCGCCGCCGCCTCGAGGCGGCGCAGCGCGGCATCCAGCCTTTCCAGCCCCGCCGTCCACTGCGCACTCTCCCAGCCGCGGGCGTGGCCGATCACATCGAGCTCGGGCAGGTAGACGTACACGAGCGCGCCGGGGTGATCGCTCGCGAGGTCTGCGGCGGCCTCGAGGCGTTCCTCGAGCTGCGCGGCGGGCACGAACGTCGCGCCGCGCTGGATCGCCCGCGTGAACCCCGAGTTCGCGTACTCCGGCTTCGAGACGACGAAGCACGCACGCCCCGCCGCGCTCTCGCGCTCGAGGATCGGCGCGGCCCGCTGCCAGGAGAGCGGGTCGAGTCCGTCGCTCTCCCACCCGCGCAACTGATTGGGGGCGCGGAGTGTGCCCGGAACACGCGCACGGTAGCCGACGATCCCGTGGATGCCTGCCCCGGCGCCCGTCAGCAGGCTCGTGAGCGCGGTCGCCGTCGTGGACGGGAAGACCGTGCGCGCGGCATCCCGTTTCGCCATCCGCGATGTCAGGAACCGCGCATGCCCCGAGCGCGCGGCGAGGTTGCCACGCCCCAGCCCGTCGACGAGCACGAGGATCGCCGAGCTCGCGGCCGGGAACCAGTCGGGCCTGCCCGTCAGCGATGCCAGAATCTGCGGCACGACGCCGGTGAGGCTCCGGGCGCCGGAGGGGTCCGTGGGTAGGCTGAGGGGCATCGGGGCCAGTCTCGCACACCGCGGGCACGGCCCCTCCCGTCACCGGAGGACCCCTCAGATCCATGGCCGCATCGCGTACCGAGCCCCTTCCCGAAGGCCACGGCCGCATCGAGGACGTGGACGTCTCGGCGGAGATGCAGGACTCCTTCCTCGAGTATGCGTACTCGGTCATCTACTCACGCGCGCTGCCGGACGCCCGCGACGGGCTCAAGCCCGTGCAGCGGCGCATCCTCTTCCAGATGGCCGACATGGGCCTTCGTCCCGATCGCGGCCACGTCAAGAGCGCGCGCGTCGTCGGCGAGGTCATGGGCAAGCTCCACCCGCACGGCGACTCGGCGATCTACGACGCCCTCGTGCGACTGTCGCAGCCGTTCGCGTTGCGTGTTCCCCTCGTCGACGGGCACGGCAACTTCGGCTCTCTCGATGACGGTCCCGCCGCAGCGCGCTACACGGAGGCGCGGCTCGCGCCGGCCGCGCTCGCGCTCACGGAGAACCTCGACGAGGATGTCGTGGACTTCGTCCCGAACTACGACGGTCAGTTCCGCCAGCCCGAGGTCCTCCCCGCGGCATTCCCGAACCTCCTCGTCAACGGCACCACCGGCATCGCGGTCGGCATGGCGACCAACATGGCGCCGCACAACCTCATCGAGGTCGTCGCGGCGGCCGTTCATCTGCTCGAGAACCCCGAGGCCACGACGGCCGAGCTCATGGAGTTCGTGCCCGGCCCGGACCTCCCCGGCGGCGGCATCATCGTCGGTCTCGACGGGATCACCGAGGCGTACGAGACCGGCCGCGGCACCTTCCGCACACGCGCGAAGGTTTCCGTCGAGTCCCTCGGGCCGCGGCGGACCGGCCTGGTCGTCACAGAGCTGCCGTACATGGTCGGCGTCGAGCGGGTGATCGAGAAGATCAAGGATGCCGTGAACGCCAAGAAGCTCAGCGGCATCGCAGACGTCACCGACCTCACCGACCGCAACCACGGCCTCCGGCTCGTGATCGGGGTCAAGACCGGGTTCGACGCGAACGCGGTCCTCGAGCAGCTGTACCGGCTGACGCCGCTGGAGGACTCGTTCGGGATCAACAACGTCGCGCTCGTCGGCGGGCAGCCGCAGACGCTCGGGCTCAAGCAGCTCCTGCGCGTCTACCTCGACCACCGCATTCAGGTCGTCACTCGCCGGAGCCGCTACCGCCTCGCCCGCAAGCGGGAACGCCTGCATCTGGTGGAGGGGCTGCTCATCGCGATCCTCGACATCGACGAAGTGATCCAGGTCATCCGTGCCTCGGACGACGGCGAGCAGGCGCGAGGGCGCCTCATGAGCGTGTTCGAGCTCTCACAGGCTCAGGCCGAGTACATCCTCGAGCTGCGTCTGCGACGCCTGACGAAGTTCTCCCGCATCGAGCTCGAGGCCGAGCGCGACGCCCTCATCGCCGAGATCGCCGATCTCGAGGAACTCCTGGCCAGCGACGCGCTCCTGCGCGCACAAGTGGCCCGCGAACTGGATGCCGCGGCAGAGACCTTCGGCACTCCGCGTCGCACGGTGCTGCTCAACGGCGGCCCGGTCGCGCCGCGATCGCGTTCGGCGGCGCCGGCCGACCTGCAGATCGCGGACGAGCCCTGTCGCGTGTTCCTTTCGGCGACCGGCCGCATGGTGCGCGCAGAGCTGCGCACGGGGGGCAACGAGTCAGCGCCGCCCACGAGCGGAATCGTCGCGCCGACGCGGCGCGCCAAGCACGACGCCATCCGGGCCGCGGTCGACACCACCACGCGCGCTGACGTGGGCGCCGTGACCTCGCACGGGCGCCTCGTGCGCTTCTCGCCCGTCGACCTGCCGTCCGTCCCCGCGAACGCGGTGCAGCTGGCCCCGGGCACGCGCGCCGACCAGTATCTCGGGCTCACCGCGGGAGAGCACGTGGTCGCGATCGTCCCGCTCGGCGATCAGATCATCGCCCTCGGGACGCAGGGGGGCGTCGTCAAGCGCGTCTGCGCGTCCGAGCTGCCGGCGGGCAAGCACGACGTCGAGATCGTCGCTCTCAAACCCGGGGACCGCGTTGTCGGGGCCGGTATCGCCGCAGACGACGCGGAACTGGTCTTCGTGGCATCCGACGCGCAGCTGCTCCGCTTCGACGCGGCCTCCGTCAGAGCCCAGGGGCGCGCGGCCGGCGGCATGGCCGGCATCCGCTTGGCACCGGGTGCGCACGCGATCGGGTTCTTCGTCGTCGAGCCCGGCGCCCCCGCCGTCGTGGTCACGATCGCCGGATCCTCGCAGGCGATCTCCGGCACCGACCCCGGTAGCGCGAAGGTCTCGGAGCTCGAGGAGTTCCCGTCCAAGGGGCGCGCGACGGGCGGGGTGCGGGCACAACGCCTGCTGAAAGGAGAGGACGTCCTGACGCTCGCATGGGTGGGAGTCGAGCCGCGTGCCGTGGGCGCGGACGGCGCCGTGCGTGCCCTCCCGGCGGGCGGCTCCCGGAGGGATGCCTCCGGTCACCCGCTCGAGGCCGTCATCGGAGCGGTCGGCAGCGCTATCCGCTGATCTCCGCTGACGCTCAGTCGATCGTCACGAGCCTCAGCTGCGTCGCGCGGATGAGCACCTGGATGCGATCCCGCACGCCCCATTTCACCGTGATCCGACCGAGGTGTGACTTCACGGTCGCCTCCGAGACGAACATCGCCGCCGCGATCTCGGCGTTCGACATTCCCTGGGCGAGTAACGTGACGACCTCGAGCTCGCGCTCGGTCAGCTCCTCATCGCGCCCGAGCGTGCGCACAGCGCTACGCTCGCTGTCCCTCACCGAGGAGATGAGCTCCTTCGCAACGCGCGGCGACAGCACGTAACCCCCCTCGTACGCCAGACGCGCGGCGTCGAGGATGCGGTCGGGCGACGTGTCTTTGACGAGATAGCCCGACGCCCCCGCACTCAGCATGGGAACGATCACCCGCTCCGCGGAGAACGTCGTGAGCGCGACGATCTTGATGCCGGGGAACTCCTGGGTCAGTCGCCGGGTGGCCTCGATGCCGTCCATCGTCGGCATCTGCACGTCCATGAGGACGACATCTGGCTGCACGGCGCGCACGAGAGTCACCGCGTCAGCACCGTTTTCAGCTTCGCCGACGAGCTCGAACCCCTCCGCGGACTCCAGAAAGACCCGCAGTGCGGCACGCACGAGGGACTCGTCGTCGACGATGGCAACTCTTATCGCATCTGTCACATGGCAATCTTACGGATCGCCGCGCCCGCGCTCGCCCTGACATCTCCGACGAAAGTCGCAGTGCGACTAGACGTAGGTCGCTTCTGCGGAAGAACGTCTGTCTGAAGAATCGATTCGACACGTTGCAGGAGGTGAAGGTTATGTGGTATCTGCTCGGCAAGCTGCTCGGCATCTACAAGTGATGCGCCAACGCGGGATAATCGCGATGTGACCTCTCTCAGTACGCGCATGCGCAATTATGCGCGCACGCCCTTTTGGAGTTACCGACCGTTGAGTCGTCCGCTGCGGCGGGCGGTGGTCGTTCTCGCGGTGGTCATGCAGGTGCTCGACTCGCTCTCGCGCGCGACCAACGAAGGATCGTCGAGCGTGATGTCTGCGGTCATCACGACGACCATCAGCATCACGATCGCAGTCTTCGCCTGGAGACCGCCGATCGCGACCGCCATCCTCATCGTCACGAACGTCGTCGCAGCCGTTCTCGGCGCAACCGACAGCGTGCTCGGAGGGGCATTCCTCATCGGGCTCGTCGCATTCACCTGTAGCGCGCTCCTTACCACTGTCTACACGACCATTTGGGTCGCCTGGCTGGCAACAGCCACGAGTAACCCCGACGCTGGTTTCGAGCCGGTCGGAGGGCTTCTCATGGGCACCGTGGGCGTGGTGAGCCTGCTGATCGGGCTCACAGTCCGCGAGCAACACGAGAGGGCTACCAAATTGGCGGTACAACTCGAGCACACCGAACGCGAGATCGCAGAGCAACTGCGCCACGAGCGAGATCTCATCGCAGACGAGCTGCACGACATCGTCGCTCATGAGATCACGATCGTCGCTCTGCACGCGGCCGTCCTCGAACGCACGGACGACAAGCAGACGCGAACCGACTCGCAGAAGGCGATCCGGGAGGCCGCAGTCCAGGCCCTCACCGACATCCGCCGCGTCCTGGGCATGGTGCGTGGTGAAGAGAAGCTCGCGCCGGAGCGCATCCCCTCCCCCGACGGGCTGGACGACACGATCGCCGACGTCTCCAAGAGCCTGGGGCAAGCCGGCATCCGCGTGCTGGTCGATGTGCCGGAGGGAGTCCAGCTGCCGAGCGCGCCACTCGTCGCGCTCACGCGCGTGATCCGGGAGAGCTCCACCAACGTCCTCAAGCACGCGACCGGCGCCCGAAACGTCGGAATCAGACTCACCATCGAACGCGGCTGGGCCCACCTCGAATTCAGCGACGACTCCCCCCCGTCCCACACAGCAGGCCTTCCGCCATCGGGCTATGGCATCATGCGATTGCGCGAGCGATTCCGGCTCTTCGGAGGCTCGTTCTCGGCCGAACGACGCCCCGAGGGGTGGGTCGTGTCCGCCTCGCTTCCCCTGGAGACCTGACCGACGGCCCGATGCGGCAAAACACTAGACGAAAGTCGCAATCTCCCTAGCCATTCGGCGGCCGATGCGGCGCGGACGTGAGCGTACAGTTGATCTTGCCGAAGGAACCGGTCCCCAGTCGGTCCTTCATTGAGCACCCTGTCGTGCCGCCCGTGATTTCGGGGACGAGGGTTTGCGATCCGCAGCCAGCGTCATGACGGATAGCGCGCATGGTGTCGCGGCAATGGCCCGAAACCGATCCCCCCAGCTCGGTTTCGGGCCCCTCGCGTCTTCGGGGTCTCCCGTACCTGCGACCCGGCCAAGCCCGAGACGTCAGGCGTCGATGGACTCGCGGTCGAGGCGATCGCTCGAGCTGACGATGAAGTCGCGGCGTGGGGCGACCTCGCTGCCCATGAGCAGCTCGAAGACTGCCGAGGCCGACTCGGCATCCTGCACCCGCACACGACGGAGAGTCCTGCCGGCACGGTCCATCGTCGTGGTCGCGAGCTGATCGGCATCCATCTCACCGAGCCCCTTGTAGCGCTGCACCGGCTCCTGCCAGCGCCGGCCGCTCTTGTGCAGCCGAGCCAGAAGGGCGTGCACTTCCTGCTCGGAATAGGTGTAAACCGTCTCGTTCGGCTTGGAGCCGGGGTTGACGATGACGACCCGGTGCAACGGCGGGACGGCGGCGTACACTCGGCCGGCCTCGATGAGCGGACGCATGTAGCGGAAGAAGAGCGTCAGCAGCAGTGTGCGGATGTGCGCCCCGTCGACGTCGGCGTCGCTCATCAGGATGATCTTTCCGTAGCGCGCCGCGTCGAGGTCGAACGACCGTCCTGACCCCGCCCCGATCGTCTGGATGATCGACGCGCACTCGGCATTGGACAGCATGTCGCTGATCGATGCCTTCTGCACGTTGAGGATCTTTCCGCGGATCGGCAGCAGGGCCTGGTACTCGCTGTTGCGCGCGTGCTTCGCGGTGCCGAGGGCCGAATCTCCTTCGACGATGAACAGCTCCGACTGCGCGACGTCGTTCGTGCGGCAGTCGGCCAGTTTGGCGGGCAGCGATGAGGACTCGAGCGCGTTCTTGCGGCGCTGCGTCTCCTTGTGGACGCGCGCCGAGATGCGCGCCTTCATCTCGGACACGACCTTCTCGAGCACGAGCGCCGTCTGTGCCCGGTCGTCGCGCTTGGTCGAGGTGAAGCGCGCGGCGAGCTCCTTCGCGACGACGTTCGCGACGATCCCCCGCACTGCCGGCGTTCCGAGGATCTCCTTGGTCTGTCCCTCGAACTGCGGCTCGGGAAGGCGCACCGTCAGCACGGCCGTGAGGCCCGCGAGGATGTCGTCCTTCTCGATCTTGTCGGTGCCGACCTTGAGCCGGCGGGCGTTCTGCTCGACCTGGCTGCGGAGCACTTTCAGCAGCCCCTGCTCGAATCCAGCTTGATGGGTGCCGCCCTTGGGAGTGGCGATGATGTTGACGAACGAGCGCGTAACGGTCTCGTATCCGATTCCCCACCGTAGCGCGACGTCGACCTCGCAGGAGCGTTCGACCTCGGTCGGCACCATCGACCCCCCGGGCTGCAGCACCGGGACCGTCTCGGTGAAGGTGCCGGTGCCCGTGATTCGCCAGGTGTCGGTGACCGCGGCATCGGGCGCGAGGAACTCGGCGAACTCCGAGATGCCGCCGTCGAAGCGGAAGGACGATGTCGACGGCCCGGAACCGTCGTGCGAGCCCGCATCCGCCGACCCGGCCCGCTCGTCGACGATGTCGATCTGGAGACCCGGCACGAGGAACGCGGTCTGACGGGCGCGCTGTTCGAGCTCGCCCGCGTGGAAGGCGGCATCCTTCGTGAAGATCTGCCGATCGGCCCAGTAGCGGATGCGTGTTCCGCTCACCCCTCTCGCCGTCTTGCCGACGACGCGCAGCTCGGACTCCCTCTCGAAGGGGGCGAACGGCGCGTCGGTCCCGGGACCGGCGAATGTGCCCGGCTCACCGCGATGGAACGACATCGCGTAGGTCTTGCCACCCCGATCGACTTCGACGTCGAGGCGTTCCGACAGCGCGTTGACGACCGACGCGCCGACGCCGTGCAGGCCGCCGGATGCCGCATAGGATCCACCGCCGAACTTGCCGCCCGCGTGCAGCTTGGTGAAGACGACCTCGACGCCGGTGAGTCCCGTCCGGGGCTCGACGTCGACAGGGATGCCGCGACCACGATCGCGCACCTCGACACTGCCGTCGGCATGCAGCAGGATGTCGATGCGTGCGCCGTTGCCGGCGAGCGCCTCATCGACAGCGTTGTCGATGATCTCCCACATGCAGTGCATGAGGCCGCGCGAATCGGTGGAGCCGATGTACATGCCGGGACGCTTGCGGACGGCCTCGAGCCCTTCGAGCACCTGGAGGTGATGGGCGGAGTACTCGGCAGTCACAATCTCCAAGAGTATGCCGCAGCGCCGACACGGCCACGCCGACACACATACCCGACACATGACCGACGCATTCGTGGACGACGACGGCGTACGCGCACAGCGAAATGTCACGGGATCGCGGCATTCCCGCAACATTCGCATGGTTATATGGCCTGGAATCGCCCCGCATCGCATGTGCCGAGGAGGACCCGAAATGAGCATGACGACCACCGCAGAGCCCGCCGTCCTCGCGTATCGCCTCACCGCGACGGATCGGTGCGATTCATGCGGAGCGCAGGCGTACATCGCCGCAGAGGTGAACGGCAGCGAACTCCTTTTCTGCGCTCACCACGGCCGCAAGTACGAAGAGAAGCTCCGCGCGGTCGCCACGAGCTGGCACGACGAGACCGCCCGCCTCGCCGACGCGCGCTGACGGAGCGCCGTAGTCTGGAGGGGTATCTCCCCTCCGGTCTCGAAGGATTCTGATGGCTTCACGTGGTCTCGCCGTGACCGATCGGCTGCGCTTCCTGCTGCAGCGCGCGCGGGGATTCGATCTGTCCTCGGTGACCGAACGAGCACGCAAGACCGCCGCGGTCCACGGCAAGAGCTACCCGTTCGTGCTCGTCGACATGCTGTGGTCGGCCGGCTTCCGACGGGTCGGCTTCAACGACTACATCGAGTTCGACTTCGCGATCCTCGATCGCGCCGAACGCGCGACGTGGGTCACGAGCCCCCTCGCCCTCGAACTGTCGAAGAAGTACGACGACCCCGCCCACGTTCACCATTTCCACCACAAGACGGCGTTCAACCGGCTCTTCGACCGTTTCCTGGGTCGCGAGTGGCTCGACCTCGAGACGTCGGATGCCGAACAGTTGCGCGCCTTCGCGGGGCGCCACCCCGTGCTGATCGGCAAGATGCCTGTCAGCAAGTCGGGCTTCGGGGTCAGCCGGTACGACACGGACGGCGTCACCGATTGGACGGCACTGCACGCGGAGCTGATCGATAAAGGCCAGACGCTCGTGGAGGAGCGGATCCAGCAGCACAGCGCTCTCGAGAGAATCGCCCCGGGGACGGCGAACACGACCCGCGTGACGACGTTCGTGCGCGACGACGGCACCGTCGAGATCATCAACATGGCTCAGAAGTTCGGCCGCGGTCAGGTCAGTGACCAGGGCGCGTTCGGCGGGTTCTACACCACCCTGCACGACGACGGGCGCGCGATGGGCATGGGCTACGACATCCACGGCGAGCTGTACGAGACGCATCCCGATACCGGTGTGCGCATCGCGGACTTCCAGCTGCCGATGATGCCCGAGCTGCGTGCCCTGATCGCCGAGGTCGCACTCGTCGTGCCGCAGGTGCGCTACGTCGGCTGGGACATCGTGATGACCGAAGCGGGGCCTGTGCTCCTCGAGGGGAACTGGGGCGCGGGAGTGTTCGAGAACAAGCCGTCCGCCACCGGCATCCGTCACGGGCATCTCCCGCGCTATCGCGCCGCGATGGGGTTCTGATCCGCCGGCGCTAGGCGCGACGGATGACGCCCAGGGGCGTGGACTGGTGCCCCTGGCCGAGCGGATTGTCCGCGAGGATGCGGACGAGCTGCTGCTCCCCCACCTTGTCGAGGGTCGAGCCGAGCACGTTGCCGCCGATGTCGTTGATGTCGACGACGGCGACGTCCACCGCGCCGCCCAGCAGCGCCTTCAGGCGCGCCGCGACCACGTCGGGTTCGGCGGGGCCGAGCACCACCGCCTTGTTGTACGGCGGGATCGTGCCGCCGGTCGGCCCGTCGATCGCGCGCGCCTTGTCGCCCGCGATGCGATAGAAGTCGCCGCGACGGCCCAGCGGCTTCGTCACCGCACTGACGAGGGAGGCGAGCAGGATCCGCGGCGTGCCACACTCGCGCAACGCCATCTCCATCGTCTCGGGCATGCCGAGCCCGATGCCGTACGAGGTCTTCGTCACGCGCTTGGAGAGGAAGCGTGCGAGCGGACGCGGCTCGATCTCATCGAGCGTGAACGAACGGCCCTGGGTGATCGCGACGATCTTCTCCGTGACGAACAGGATGTCCTTCGGCCGCACAAGAGGAGCCGCATACTCGGCGACGAACGCATCGAGGTCATCGTCGGGCATGACGACCCGCGTGCGGATCGGGATGCGCTTGAAGGTGCCGCCGTCGACCGCGACCGACAAGACTTTCCCGTCGTTCGGGGCCTCACCGCTCATTCGAGGTAGTCCCGCAATGACTGCGACCTCGACGGGTGGCGGAGCTTCGCCATCGTCTTGGACTCGATCTGGCGGATCCGCTCACGCGTGACGCCGAACGTATCGCCGATCTGGTCGAGGGTCTTCGGCTGACCGTCTCCGAGCCCGAAGCGCATGCGGATGACGCCCGCTTCGCGCTCCGAAAGCGATTCCAGCAGCGACTCGAGCTGGCGCTGCAGCATCGTGAAACCAACGGCGTCGGCCGGGACGACCGCCTCGGTGTCCTCGATGAGGTCGCCGAACTCGCTGTCGCCGT
>JASGGN010000016.1:0-40742 GCA_047605005.1 Microbacterium sp. | reverse complement strand
TGGAGAGCTGCTTGCGCTGCGGAAGGTTGTGTAGCGCGGGCAGTTTTGTGCCGCGCGCTGCCGCGCGCTTGCGCTGTGGAATCCTGCTGGCGCTGCAGAGTGCTGCTTGCGCTGCGGAAGGGTGCTTGCGCTCTGGAGAGCTGCTTGCGCTGCGGAAGGTTGTGTAGCGCGGGCAGTTTTGTGCCGCGTGACGTGGCTTTGGGCTTTCCTGGGCAGTGTGAGTGGGTGCGGTGTGTGGCATCCGCTTGTGCGATTCAGGAGCCTGCTGGCGCCGCGGAATCCTGCTGGCGCTGCGGAGTGCTGCTGGCGCTGCGGAGTCCTGCTGGCGCCGCGGAATCCTGCTGGCGCTGCGGAATCCTGCTGGCGCTGCGGAATCCTGCTGGCGCTGCGCAATGTTGGGCAGCTCATGCTGCTTTGCGTAGCGCGAGGGATCTCGGGAGCGGGTCAGGTCTCCAGCAGACGGCGCAGGTGCGCGCCGACGGCATCCGTCTCGATGAGGAATCCGTCGTGGCCGAAGTCGCTTCCCAGCACGACGGTGGCGTCGTCGATCGTCGTGCGGATGCCGCGGAAGATCCGTTCCTGCCCCTCGACGGGGAACAGCCGGTCGCTGTCGATCCCGAGCACGAGGGTGCGCGCGCTCACGCGCGCGAGCGCGTCCTCGACGCCGCCGCGACCCCGCCCGACGTCGTGCGAGTTCATCGCCTCGACGAGGGTCAGGTAGCAGTTCGCGTCGAAGCGGCGCGTGAACTTGTTGCCGTGGAAGTCGAGGTAGCTCTCCACGGCGAACCGCCCGCCGCCGCCGAGGGGGCTCACCTCCGACTGCCACGAGCGCTGGAAGCGCAGGTTCAGCTCCGACGGGCTGCGGTAGTTCAGCAGCGCCATGCGCCGGGCGAGAGCGAGCCCGCGGTGCGGGCCCTCTCCGTCGGGCGCGTCGTAGTACTCGCCCCCCGCGAAGCGGGGGTCGATGCGGATCGCCTCCAGCTGCACCGAGTTGAGCGCGATCTGGTCGGCGCTGGTCGTGGGAGGCGCGGCGATGACGGCGAGCCGCTCGACGCGCTCGGGGTGGCCGATGGCCCATTCGAGGGCCTGCATTCCGCCCATCGATCCGCCGACGACGGCCGCCCACCGCTGGATGCCGAGGGCGTCGGCGAGAGCGGCCTGGGCGGCGACCTGGTCGCGGATCGTCAGGAACGGAAAACGCGGCCCCCATTCGCGGCCGTCGGGGCCGATCGAGGCGGCGCCGGTCGATCCCTGGCATCCGCCGAGCATGTTCGGGGCGACGACGAACCACCGGTCGGTGTCGATCGCGCCGCCCGGACCGACGACGTCCTGCCACCAGCCCTCGGTCGGATGCCCGGGGCCCGCGTCGCCGCGCACGTGGCTGTCGCCGGTGAGAGCGTGCAGCACGAGCACGGCATTGCTGGCGTTCTCGTCGAGCCGGCCCCAGGTCTCGTACGCGATGCGGGCGAAGGGCAGCCGCGCCCCGCGCTCGGTGTGGAAGGCGCCCAGCGGGGCGAACCGGCGGAATCCCGCGGGGTCTCCGTCACGCCAGGCGCCGCTCGCGGGCGGGCGGGCGCGCAGCAGCCGGGCGTCGGCCTCCGAGATCGGTGCCGACGGCACCGTGTCTTCGGAGATCTGCCAGTCCATGGCATCCATTCTTTCGGCTGCGGGGCCGGTGGTCGGTCGTGTTACGGCGGGCGGGCACGCCAAAACTCCTCCGAAATATGCGAGATCCGCATCCTTCCGGAAGAGGGATGCGGATCTCGTGCATTCTTGCGGAGTTCTGGCGACCTGATCTTTTCGATCGGGGTGAGGGGGTCAGGCGCGTGCGGCCTCCGCGACGCGGCGAGCCGCGGCGAGGGCCTGGTCGAGGTCGGCCTTGAGGTCGTCGACGTTCTCCAGCCCCACCGACAGGCGCACGAGACCGGGCGTGACACCCGTCGTCAACTGCTGCTCGGGGGTCAGCTGCGAGTGCGTCGTGGATGCCGGGTGGATGACGAGCGAGCGCACGTCGCCGATGTTGGCGAGGTGGCTGAACAGGGTCAGCGAGTTCACGAACTCGCGCCCCGCCTCCACACCGCCCTTCAGCTCGAACGACAGCACCGCTCCGACGCCCTTGGGGGCGTAGTGGTTGGCAGCCGCGTACCAGGGCGAGGTCGGCAGGCCCGAGTAGTTCACCGACGCGATGTCGGGGTGGTTCTCCAGCCACTCGGCGATCTCCTGCGCGTTCTGCACGTGACGCTCGATGCGCAGCGACAGCGTCTCGATGCCCTGGATCAGCAGCCACGCGCTCTGCGGCGAGATCGCCGATCCCAGGTCGCGCAGCAGTTGCACCCGCGCCTTGATGACGTAGGCGAGCGCGTCGCCGACGGCCTGCGTGTACACCGCGCCGTGGTACGAGGGATCGGGCGTGGTCAGCCCCGGGAAGCGACCCGAGTGCTCGCTCCACGGGAAGGTGCCGCCGTCGACGATGACGCCGCCGATCACGGTGCCGTGGCCGCCGAGGAACTTCGTCGCCGAGTGCACGACGATGTCGGCGCCGTGCTCGAACGGCTTGATGAGATACGGCGTCGCGATCGTGTTGTCGACGATGAGCGGAACGCCCGCGGCGTGCGCGATGTCGGCGACAGAGCGGATGTCGAGGACGTTGATCTTCGGGTTGCCGATCGTCTCGGCGAAGAACAGCTTCGTGTTCGGGCGGACGGCGCGGCGCCACTCGTCGGGGTCGTCCTGGTTCTCGACGAAGGTGACCGCGATGCCGAGCTTGGCGAGCGTGTACTTGAAGAGGTTGTAGGTGCCGCCGTAGATCGAGCTCGACGAGACGATGTGGTCGCCCGCCTCCGCGATGTTCAGGACGGCGAACGTCTCGGCGGCCTGACCGCTGGCGACCAGCAGGGCGCCCGTGCCGCCCTCGAGCGCGGCCAGGCGCTGCTCGACGACATCCTGCGTCGGGTTCTGGATGCGCGTGTAGATGTTGCCGAACTCGGCCAGAGCGAACAGGTTCGCGGCGTGGTCGGCGTTGTCGAAGACGTAGGAGGTGGTCTGGTAGATGGGCGTGGCGCGGGCCTTCGTCACCGGGTCGGGAGCGGCGCCGGTGTGGATCTGCTTGGTCTCGAAGCGCCAGTTCTCGGCTGCGGACATGTCGTGCTCCTGCGGGTGGGTTGTGCGCGGCGGGCGCCGCGGCCACACCGAGAGTAAAGTTCGCGCCTGGGCGCTGACAATGGGCGGGAAATGAGGCGTCACATTCGGGCGGGATTTCGGCGCCCGGTAGCGTGGATGCCATGACGACCAGACGTGCCGTGGTGACAGGAGCGAGCTCGGGGATCGGCGAGGCGACGGCCCGCGCGCTGCGCGCGAGCGGGTGGGATGTCGTGGGCGTCGCCCGGCGCGCCGGGCGGCTGGCCGAGCTGGATGCCGAGATCGGCTCGGCATCCTTCGCCGCCGACCTCAGCCGCGAGGCCGACGTCGCGGCTCTCGCCGCGCACCTGGAGTCCACCGGTCCCGTCCACGCGCTCGTGCACGTCGCCGGCGGCGCGCGCGGCGCCGAACGGGTCGAGGACGGCAAGCCCGACGACTGGCGCTGGATGTTCGAGGCGAACGTGCTGTCGGCGCAGCTGGTCACGGCGGCGCTGCTGCCCCTGCTGCGGCGGGCCGCGGCCGCCGACGGCCACGCCGACACCCTGTACGTCACCTCGACCGCCGGGCAGATCGCCTACCCGGGCGGCGGCGGGTACAACGCCGCGAAGGCCGGCGAGGCGATGCTCGTGCACGCGCTGCGGCTGGAGCTGAGCGGCGAGCCGATCCGCGTCATCGAGATCGCGCCGGGACTCGTCCACACCCCGGAGTTCACGCTCAACCGCCTCGGTGGTGACGAGGCGGCGGCGGGCGCGGTCTACCAGGGCGTCGAGAACCCGCTGGTCGCCGAGGATGTCGCCGACGTCATCGCGTATGCCCTGAACGCGCCCGGCCACGTGAATCTCGACCTCGTCACGATGCGCCCCGTCGCGCAGTCGGCGCAGCACCTGCTCGCCCGGGGCCCGTTGCGTCCGCGGGTCTGAGGGGGCGTCGGGCCGGGGCGCGCGGCAGGCTCACACCCGGGGCCTAGGCTGGAGGGCGTGACGAGCGAGCGCGAAGTGCTGACGTGGGATGGTTTCGGGCAGGCGACGCGGGAGCTTTCCCGCGCGATCGTGGCGGACGGGTTCGAGCCCGAGGTGGTCGTGGCGATCGCCCGCGGCGGGCTGCTGCCCGCCGGCGGCATCGCGTACGGCCTCGGCGTCAAGAGCTGCGGCGCCCTGAACGTCGAGTTCTACACCGGCATCGGGACGGTCCTCGAGGCGCCGGAGCTGCTGCCTCCCGACCTCGACCTGGGCTACCTCCCCGGCAAGCGCGTGCTGCTCGTCGACGACGTCGCCGACAGCGGACGCACCCTCGCGCTCGCCGTGCGGATGCTGAAGGATGCCGGTGCCGATGTGCGCTCGGTGTGCATCTACACCAAGCCCGGGTCGGTGGCGCTGCCGGACTATTCGTGGCGCGAGACCGACCGGTGGATCGACTTCCCGTGGTCGGCGCGCGGAACGGTTGCCGAGGAGGATGCCGGGGTGTCGGGCGACGAAGCGAGCGCGTGATGGCGATGGGCCTCGACGAGCTGGCCGCGGCCGGTCTCATCGACGCGGGCTGGGCGCGCGCTCTCGCCCCGGTCGGCCCTGACATCGCGGCGCTCGGCACCAGGCTCCGGGCCGAGACGGCCGCGGGGCGCCGGTACCTGCCGGCGGGAGACCGCGTGCTGCGGGCCTTCGCCCGCCCGCTCGACGACGTGAAGGTGCTCATCGTCGGCCAGGATCCGTACCCGACGCCGGGGCATCCGATCGGGCTGTCGTTCGCCGTCGACGCGCATGTGCGCCCGCTGCCGCGCAGCCTCGCGAACATCTACCAGGAGCTCCAGGCCGACCTCGGCATCCCGCCCGCGCCACACGGTGACCTCTCGGCGTGGAGCGATCAGGGCGTCATGCTTCTGAACCGCGTGCTCACCGTCGCCCCCGGCGCCCCGGCGTCGCACCGGGGCTGGGGGTGGGAGAAGGTGACCGAGCACGCCATCCGCACACTGGTCGCGCGGGAAGCGCCCCTCGTCGCGATCCTGTGGGGGCGGGATGCCGCGAACCTGCGGCCCCTGCTCGGCGCGACCCCGATCGTCGAGTCGCCGCATCCATCGCCGCTGTCGGCCTCGCGCGGGTTCTTCGGCTCGCGGCCGTTCTCGCGCGCGAACGAGCTGCTCGCTGCGCAGGGAGCCGATCCCGTCGACTGGCGGCTGCCGGCCGCGGCCGGCGCGGCGTAGGGGCGTTCCGCAGCCGCTCGCGCACAGTTCTCCCCTTGCGCACTGTGCCAAGCTGACGGCCGAAGGCGCGAGCACAGCGGCCGACCGATCGGGGTGCGCCTGCCGGCCGCCGCCGCTGCGGCGTAGGCTGGCGCACATGCTCGAAGAGGAATACGAGAAGACCCGCCGCAGGCTTCCGCACCACCTGCGCCGCGTCGAGGCCGAGCGCCCGTTCTCGTACGAGATCCGCGAGGCACGCGAGAGCGACATCCCCGACATCCGCGAGATCTACAACTACTACGTCACGAACTCCGTCGTGACCTTCGACGAGAAGCGCTGGACCCTCGCGCAGTGGCGCGAGAAGTTCGCCCACCTGCACAAGGTCAAGATGCCGTTCCTCGTGGCGGTCGCGCCCACCGGGCAGATCCTCGGCTATGCGCTCGTGCAGCCGCTGTCGTCGAAGTCGGCCTACCGCTACAGTGTCGAGAACTCGATCTACCTCGGCCACGCCGCGACGGGCAAGGGTCTCGGGCGGGCGCTGCTGGAGGCGCTCATCACGGCGAGCGAGCAGGCGGGCATCCACCAGATGGTCGCCGTCATCAGCGACAAGGGCGCGGAAGGCTCCATCGCGCTGCACCAGAGGCTCGGCTTCATCGAGGTCGGCCGTATGGGCCGCGTCGGCTTCAAGTTCGGCCGCTGGCTCGGCACGGTCTACCTGCAGAAGCAGCTCACGCCGGTCAAGAAGCGCCGCTCGCTGCTCCGCCGCTCCTGACTCACCCCGCACTCACCCCGCGAGTGCGCCCTTTGTTGCCGAGTGCGCTGGTTATTCGCGGGGCGCACTCGGCGCACTCGACACGAACCGGCGCACTCGGCGGCGGAGGTGCGGGGGCGCGGGGGCGGGTCAGCGCGGCGGGGCGATGGTGGGGATGGATGCCAGCAGGCGCCGCGTGTAGGCATCCTGCGGATCCCGGAGCACCTTCGCGGTCGGGCCCTCCTCGACGACGCGGCCGTCCTTCATGACGACGACCTGGTCGCACAGGTTCTGCACGACGCCGATATCGTGCGAGACCATCACGAGCGTGAGCCCCTGTGCTGCGCGCAGCTCGCGCAGCAGCTCGAGGATCTGCGCCCTGACCGTGACATCCAGCGCCGACAGCGGCTCGTCGCCGAAGAGCACGCGCGGGCGGTGCACGAGCGCGCGCGCGAGCGCGATGCGCTGCCGCTGACCGCCGGAGAACTCGTGCGGGTAACGGTCGGCCATGTCCGCTGCGAGTCCGACCTCGCCCAGCACCTCGCGCACCCGCGCGCGGCGATCGCCGTCGATCCCGAGCGCCCAGAGGGGCTCGCCGACGATGCGGCCGACGCTCATCCGCGGGTCGAGCGAGGCGTACGGGTCTTGGAAGACGAGCCCCGTCTCGCGGCGCAGCCAGTGCAGCGACGTGGCGCCCGCGCGCGCGTCGACGGGGCGACCGCCGAAGGCGACGGTGCCGGAGGTGGCGGCATCCAGCCCGAGCAGGATGCGGATGAGGGTCGACTTGCCCGAACCGGACTCGCCGATGATCCCGACCGCCGTGCCCTCCTCGACGTCGACGTCGACGTCGTCGAGGGCCGTCGTGAACCGGGCGCGGGCGAACGTCTGCGTGCGGTGCTGCCGGAACCGGCGGGTGAGCGAGCGCCCGCGGATCAGCGGCTCGCGCTCCAGAGGCGTCGCGTTCCGCGGCGCCAGCGCCTGCGGCTCCGACCCCTGCGGCTCGGCGCCCTGCGGCTCTGACCCTTCCGCCCCCCGCGGCACGCCCGTCATCCGGCACCTCCCGGCTTCCACAGCGTCGCGGTCGCATCGCGCAGCAGCCCCCGTGTGACGGGGGATGCCGGTGCCACCAGCAGCCGCGACAGCGGCCCCTGCTCGACGACGGTCCCGCTCGCGAGCACGACGGCATCGGTCGCGATCTGGGACAGCACCGCGAGGTCGTGCGTGATGAACACGAGCGACATCCCATCGCGCTCCACGAGCCCCGCGAGCAGGTCGAGGATCTCGGCCTGGATCGTGACATCCAGCGCCGTGGTCGGCTCGTCGGCGATCAGCAGCCGCGGGCGGCACGCGAGGGCCATCGCGACCGCGACGCGCTGACGCTGCCCGCCGGAGAGCTGATGCGGATAGCGGCGGACGATCTGCTCGGGGTCGGGCAGGTGCACGCGCCGCGCCTCGGCGACGGCGCGTGCGGATGCCTCGCGACGCCCGATCCCCTCGTGGATGCGGACCGCCTCGGCGATCTGCCGGCCGACGGTGCGGATCGGGTTCAGCGCCGTGCGCGGCTCTTGGAAGACCATCCCGATCTCGTTGCCGCGCAGCGTCGCGAGCGTGCGGTCCGGCATCCCGATCAGCTCGCGGTCGTCCCAGAGGATGCTGCCCGTCGCTCGCCCCCCCTCGGGCAGGAGCCCGAGGATCGCGAGCGCCGTGAGCGACTTGCCCGAGCCGGACTCGCCGATCAGCCCCGTCCGGGCGCCGTCGGGGACGTCGAACGAGACGCCGTCGACGAGCCTGTGGCCGTCGATCTCCACGACGAGGTCGCGCACCCGAAGACTCATGAGACCACCACCGGCGCCGGCGCCGTGCTCGCGCGGCGCGACAGCGTCGGGTCGGTCGCCTCGCGCAGAGCATCGCCGAGGAGGTTCAGCCCGAGGACGGTGAGCGTGATCGCCAGGCCCGGCCACACGACCGTCAGCGGATGCACCGTGATGTAGGTCTGCAGGTCTTTCAGCAGCAGTCCCCAGCTCGGCTCGGTGATCGGGGCTCCGAATCCCAGGTAGGAGAGCCCCGCCTCGGCGAGGACGGCGACCGCCATGCCCCAGGACAGCTGCACGATGAACACCGGCGCGACGTTCGGCAGCAGGTGCCGCCACAGGTTCTGGAACCCGGTGAGCCCGGCCGCCCGCCCGGCCAGCACGAAGTCGCTGTGCAGCACGCGGCGCAGCTCCGGCCGGGTCACGCGGGCGATGTTCACGCCGAAGCCGATGCCCACCGAGACGATCACCACCAGGAGCGATCCGCCCCACACCGACGAGAGCATCATCGCGATCAGCAGCACGGGGAAGGCGATCAGGATGTCGACGAGCACCGCGATCGACTCGCGCAGCCAGCGCGCCGTGAGCGCGCCGAGGGCGGCCAGGACGAGTCCGATGAGCGTCGCCACGACCCCCGCGCCGACGGCGACCCGCACCGTCGTGCGGGCACCGGCCATGAGCAGGCTCAGGATGTCGCGCCCCGACCCGTCGGAGCCGAGCAGATGCGGGATGCCGGGGGAGGCCCAGCGGCCCGAGACATCCACCTGCTGCGGGTCGAACGGCGTCCACACGAGCGAGACGAGCGCTGCCAGGGCGATCAGGAGCACGACGATGATGCCGAAGCGCCCCGTCGACAGCGCCCACAGGCGCCGGAGCCACGCGAACCGCATCATTCCGCCTCCCGCTGCCGGGGGTCGATGACCCGGTGGACGAGGTCCACGACGAAGCCTGTGACGAGCACGAACCCGGTCAGCACGAGCAGCTCGCCCTGCACTTTCGGGAGGTCGCGGTTTCCGACGTCGGCGACGAGCATCCGCCCGATGCCGGGCAGGCCGAACAGCTGCTCGATGACGACGGCGCCGACGATGATGCCCGCGACCTGCAGGCCCAGCACCGTGACGATCGACAGGCCGACGGTCGGCAGCCCGTGCCTCACGAGGGCCTGGGTGCGGGTGAGGCCCTTGGCCGCCGCCGTGCGCACGAAGTCCTCACCGGTCGCCTGCAGCGTCGCCGAGCGGACGAACCGCATCAGCATCGCGCCCTCGATGACGCCGATCGTGAGCGCCGGCAGCAGCAGCGAACGCACGGCGGCACCGGGGTCGGACCAGCCGTCGCGCGGAAAGCCCTGCGCGGGCAGCCACCCGAGCCACACCGCGAACACCACCACGAGCATCATGCCCGCCCACACCACCGGCACCGCCGCGAGGGTCTGTGCGCCGACGCTCAGCGCCGTGCCGCCCGCGTGGCCGCGGCGCATCGCCGAGACGACCCCGAGCGGCAGCGCGAGCACGAGCGCGACCGTCATCGACAGGATGCCGAGGGGGATCGTGACCTCCGCCTTCTGCGCGAGCTCGCTCGCCACCGGCGTGCCGGTCGTCAGCGAGGTGCCGAGGTCTCCGCGCAGCACCCCGCCGATCCAGTCGAGGTACTGCGCCAGCAGCGGCTCGCTCAGCCCCAGCTGCGCGCGTAGGGCCTCGATCTGCTCCGAGGTCGCGTTCATCCCGGCGATCAGCTGTGCGACGTCTCCGGGGAGCACCCGCAGGGCGAGGAAGATCAGCGCGCTCGCCACCAGCAGGCCCAGCAGCAGCAGGGACAGACGCGTCAGCGCGTAGCGGATCACCCCTGTTCTCGCCCGCCGACTCGTGTCTTACAGGTTCTTGGTCAGCTCGGCGAGGTTCATGCGCTCGTTCACGTTCACCGAGGGGAAGCCCGTGATGTCGGTGCCGACGGCGACGACGGATGCCCCGTTGTACAGCCAGTCGGCGGCCTGGTCCTCCGCGACGATCCGAGCCGCCTGCGCCAGGTAGTCGGCCGCCTCCTCGTCGTCGGTCGCGGCGACGGAGGCCGCATAGAGCTCCTGCACCTCGGCGTTGTCGTACGTGAAGTAGTAGTCCGGGTTGGCCCAGTTCTCGAAGTCGCGCGACTCGGTGTGCAGCACGAAGCTCAGCTCGTAGTCGTGGTTGATGTAGACGTCGTTGAGCCAGGTCGAGAACTCCACGGCATCCACCTTGAGCGTGATGCCCACATCGTTGAGGTTCGACACGAGGATCTGCGAGACGGTCGTCCCGTAGAACGACGGGATCGTCAGCGTCAGCGTGAGGTCCTCGGCGCCCGCCTCGGCGAGCAGCTCCTTGGCGGCATCCGGGTCGAACGGCGCCGTGTCGGAGAGGTCCTCGTAGCCGGGGTCGAGCTCGGGGATCGGCCCGTACTGGGTCTGTCCCGCCCCCAGCGCCTCGACGATCGCGTCGTGGTCGATCGCCTGGCGGATCGCCTGGCGCACGCGGATGTCGGCGAGGGCGCCGGTCGTCGAGTTCATCGCGAGCGTGCCCTTGTCCGTCGAGGCTCCGAGGACGAGGGAGAAGTCGCCGTTCTCCTCGATCTGGTCCTTCAGGGTCGCGTCGAACCCAGTCACGACGTCGAGCTCGCCGGCGAGCGCGGCGGTCAGGGCCGCCTGGGTGTCGGGGATGATGTCGAGCACGACCTCCGCGACCTGGGCCTGCTCGCCCCAGTAGGTGTCGTTGCGCGCGAGGGTGATCGAGTCGCCCTGCTTCCAGTCGGTGAGGATGAACGGGCCGGTCCCGTTCGCCTCGGTCTGGCGGTCGATCGTGTCGCCTTCTTTCAACACGAGCCCCGCGCGGCCGGTGAGGTGCCACAGCAGGGTCGAGTCGGGGGCGCTGAGGGTCAGCACGATGTCCTGGCCGTCGGCGGTGATCGAGGAGACGTTCGCCAGGCGCGCCGAGTCGACGTAGCTCGCGTTGTCCTTGACCTGCTGCAGCGACCAGACGACGTCCTCGGGGGTGAGCTCCTGGCCGTCGTGGAAGGTGACGCCCTCGCGCAGCGTGAACGTGTAGGTCAGGCCGTCGTCGGAGATCGTGTGGCTGGATGCCAGGGTGTCGACGATCTCCTGGTCGGGCGTGCGCGAGACCAGGCCCTGGTAGACGTTGTCGATGAGGATCTGGTCGAGCGCGGCACCGGACGTCTCGCGGATGTCGAGGTTGGTCGGCTCGAGGACGAGGCGGACGTCGACCGAGGCATCCGGGTCGGGCGTTCCCGTCGTCGTCGGCGAGCTGGTCGTGCCTCCGGCGCAGGCGCTGAGCAGCAGGGCGCCGGCCGCGAGGACGGCGGTCGCGGCGACGGTGAGGCGGCGAGGCATGTGGAGGATTCCTTTCGCAAGGGCGGACGCGTGCGCGAGTGCTGTCGGGCGGGTCCGCGATCTCGGGTGCGGGTAACAGCCTAGGCGCACGCCGGAAGCCGCCGGTCATCGAGCGTCATCTGGGGCGTCCCGATGCCGCTGCGCGAGGCCGGGGGTCGGCGATGTGTCGTGCGGTGCGGCTCATAATTCAGGCTGTTCGCTGCTGTAGGCGGGATGTTGCGGTGCGAGGGCGGCATTCAGCCTGAGTTATGACCCTCGCGGCGGCAGGCTCACGCCGAGACGATGTCGGAGACGAGGCTCGCCAGTAGCGCCGGCGCCTCCTCCTGCACGTTGTGCCCGGTGGGCGCCTCGACGATCGTCGCGGCGGGGAGGCGAGTGCGGTACTCGTCGGCATCCGCCGGCGTCACGTATCCGCGGGTGCCGACGATCAGGGTGGTCGGCGCGGTGGTCGCGGCGAGGTCGTCCCATCCGGATGCCGACAGCGCGCCCCGCACGAGGTCGTTGCGGGACTGTGCCTCGGCCGCTGCGGCCGGGTCGGCGGCGAGCGCGTTCGCCAGGCGCGCGAAGTGGTGCTTCCACTCGACGCGGCCATCGTCGCGCACCCGCGAATTGAGATAGACCCCGCGGGTCGCCGCCTCGCGCGAGCCGCCGAGCCCGAACGACAGCGCGCGCTCGACGAGCTCGTCGCGGTCGGCCCAGTCGGTCGGGCCGGCGAAGAAGGCGGAGAGCTGCGCGGCATCCCCGTTCGGGTCGATCCCGGGGGTGATGTCGACGACGACGAGCCGGCGGACGAGCTCCGGGAAGGCGGCGGCGACGGATGCCGCGGTGAGCCCCCCGAGCGACTGGCCGACGAGCACCTGCGGTCCCTGTGTCCACGCGGCGATCGCGGGGGCGACATCGGCGGCGAGGGTCGGCCCCGCATAGGCCGCGTCGTCGCGCCACGACGAGTCGCCGTGGCCGGGGAGGTCGATCGCGAGCGCGGGCAGGCCCAGAGCGAGCACCGTCACATCCCACGTGTGGGCGTTGAGCCCCGCGCCGTGCAGGAGCGTCACGCGCGGGGCGGGGTAGCCGCCGGTCGCGGCGTCGCCGTACTGCAGGGCGCTGACGATGCGCCCGTCGGGCAGGGCGTGACGCAGGCGCCGCACCGGCGGAACGGCCGCGCCGATCTCGGCGGCCTGGGCGGGAAGGAACTGGAACTCGTCATCCATCCCGCCATTTTCGCCGACGACGTCGTCTTCGCTGCACACATGTCGACATCCGTCCCCGGTGTGGCGCACGGGGGCGAAATATGACACGTCTCGGTGCTCCTGGGCCCGTCAAGCCCGGGCGTCGCGTCGTCTCCTCCCCAGGTGGGCGATGCGTGCGCGTGTCCACAGATTCGGCGATCGGCGCGTCGTGCCGCACGCCGCGCGAGCATGCTGGCGTTCGGAAGGCGTCTTGCGCACAATGGAGGGGTGCAGATCATGACCGAACCGCAGAGTTGGGTGCTCATCGGCGTTTTCAGCACGATCATGCTCGGCGGCATGACGCTGATGACGACGTTCATCACACGCGCGACGACCGCTGCCATCGGCGGCGTTCGCAGCGAGATCAACGGGCTGCGCGGCGAGATGAACGGACGCTTCGAAGCGGTCGATGCGCGCTTCGAGGCCGTCGACGCCCGTTTCGAGATCGTCGACGCCCGTTTCGAGGCTGTCGAAGCGCGGTTTCAGATGATCGATGCCCGCTTCGACGCGATGGCGGCGACGATGGATGCCCGGTTCGAGATGGTGGCGACGAAGATCGAGCACCTCGACCGTGACGTCACCGCGATCACCCGACGCATGTGGGGCGAGACGCGCGGGGACTGACCCCACGGCGGTGCTGGGCGTGAGCCCGGTATCCCACGGCCGCAGCGGCGCGTCGCACCTGAGAGCACCCGCTGTTGAATGCGCGCGCAAACTGGTCGCGGAGAGGACGGACTACTTTGCGACGAGTGTGGTCTCGAAGCTGTACAACTCAGGTCGGTAGCAGTGGTGCCCGTATTCGAAGGCGTGTCCGGAACTGTCGAATGCGATTCGCTCCATCGTCAACAGCGGCCCTCCCTTATCGATCTCAAGGAGGTCGCTCTCGTCGTCCTGCGCCCGTCGCGCGCCGATCTTCTGCTTCGCTATGCGAATCGTCACCCCCCGGGCGCGGAGGATCTGGTAGAGCCCGCAATCCTCGAGTTGCTCCGTGGTGATGTCTTCGAATTCGGAAGGCAGGTAATTCTCGAGGATCGCGACTGGTGTGCCATCGGTCGACCGCTGGCGCCGGATGAACACGACGTCCGTGCCGACCTCGATGCCAAGGCCCGCCGCGACCGCGTCGGTGGCGGGCATGATCGAACGCGCAAGCACCCGAGTGGTCGGCTCACGGTGTGAGCGCTGCAGATCTTCGTACAGGCTCGTGAGCTCGACTTGTCTCGTCACGTGGCCCTGCACGACCTGGGTGCCGATGCCGCGCCGACGTACAAGAAGGCCCTTGTCGACCAGCTCCTGGATCGCCCGACGAATCGTCGGTCGCGAGAGGCCGAGCTTCTGTACGATTGCGATCTCGTTCTCCAGGCGCGCCCCGGGCGGAATCAGCCCCGTCTGAATCGCTGATTCGAGGCGACTGGATACCTGGTAGTAGAGCGGAACCGGTCCCGCCCGATCGAGGTCGGCGAACAGCTCCTCGGGCCAGTGGGTCTCACTGCCTGCCATTGCCGACCTTCCCGTCCTGGATCCGTGCAGGTCCAGACAATATGACTTTACGCCTGGCCGTGTTCGCGGCATATGTGCTATTGTTCGGACATTCCTCGTTCGACGGCGGGGCCCCACGCGAAGGATGTGCAACGGCGTATGGCGCGCGGAAGCGAACTCGAGAGCGTCCTGGTCATGGGCCGGCTCGGGGTCGACCTCTACCCGCTGCAGGACGGTCTCGGCCTCGAGCGGGTCTCGACGTTCGGCAAGTACCTCGGGGGCAGCGCCGCGAACGTTGCCGTCGCCGTCGCCCGCTACGGACACGGCGCGGCGCTGATCTCCCGCGTCGGTGACGATCCGTTCGGACGTTATCTGAGATGTGAGCTCTCCCGGCTCGGCGTCGACCCGAGGTTCGTCGCCACGGACTCCGAGCTGAAGACCCCGGTCACCTTCTGCGAGCTCTTCCCGCCGGATGACTTCCCGCTTTACTTCTACCGCGAGCCGAAGGCGCCCGACCTCAACGTCGATGCGTCTCAGCTCGACGCCGGAGCGATACGAGACGCGGCGGTGCTCTGGCTCACCGCCACGGGCCTGAGCCAGGAGCCGAGCCGCGCGGCGCACCATGAAGCCCTCGCGATCCGGGGGAAGCGCGACCATACGGTACTCGACCTCGACTACCGATCGATGTTCTGGGCGGGCAAGCGTGCCGCCCGCGCGCAGATTCGCGCCGTCCTCGGCGACGTCACGATCGTCGTCGGCAATCGCGGGGAATGTGACGTCGCGGTGGGTGAGACCGAGCCGCTCCGCGCCGCCAAGGCCCTCCTCGACCAGGGCGTCAGCCTGGCGATCGTCAAACAGGGTCCAAAAGGCGTCCTGGCCATGACGGCCGAAGAGACCGTCGAAGCCGTGCCGTACGTCGTCGAGGTCGTGAACGGGCTCGGCGCCGGCGACGCTTTTGGCGGAGCACTGTGTCACGGCTTGGTCGAGGGGTGGGGTCTGGAGAAGACCCTCCGATTCGCCAACGTGGCCGGCGCAATCGTCGCGTCCCGACGCGAATGCTCGACCGCCATGCCGACGTCCGCCGAGGTGGAAGCTCTTCTCGAAGGGTTCGTCGGATGACTACTCTCCCGCCGGCCGCAACGGACTTCAGCAGCTTGAGGAGTGTGCGCGCACGCAACCCCTCCGCCGTCGCTGAAGCCATGTGCAATCGCACGCGCCGGGACGTCATCCGCGGCGACGGCCGGCTCCTCATCGTCGCAGCGGATCATCCCGCGCGCGGGGCGCTCGCCGTCAACGGCGACGAGATGGCCATGTCCAGCCGCTGCCGACTCCTCGAGCGACTTGCGATCGCGCTGTCGCGGCCGGGTGTGGACGGAGTTCTCGGCACGCCGGACATCATCGACGACCTCGCGCTGCTCGGTCTCCTCGACGACAAGGTGATCGTCGGATCCATGAACCGCGGCGGTCTGCGCGGCGCCTCTTTCGAACTGGACGATCGTTTCACGGGATACGACGTGCCGACGATGGTGTCGTCCGGCGTCGATTTCGCCAAGGTGCTGCTGCGTGTGAACCTGCAGGACCCCGCGACAGCCCCGACGCTCGCGGCGACCGCGACAGCCGTCACCCAGGCCGCTGCCGCACGGCTCCCGATCATGCTCGAGCCCTTCATGAGCCGATGGGATGACGGACGGGTCGTGAACGATCTGTCGACGGATGCCGTCATCCTTTCGGTGGCGGTCGCCTCCGGCCTCGGTGCGAGCAGCGCCTATACCTGGATGAAGCTTCCCGTCGTCGATGACATGGAGCGCGTGATGGAGGCGACGACGATGCCGACGCTTCTGCTCGGGGGCGACTCCGGTGTCGATCCCGATGAGGCGTTCGCCTCATGGGAGGACGCGCTCTCGCTGCCCGGAGTGCGCGGGCTCACCGTCGGCCGTAGCCTCCTCTACCCGCCCGACGGTGATGTCGCGGGCGCCGTCGATACGGCGGCACGCCTCGTCCACCCCCACCGCTGACCCCCGAGGAATGATCATGAGCACGATCCACGCCAAGCCGACGGAGCAAGCCGGTGCAAGGGTGATCCGCGAGGTCGGCCACTGGATCGACGGCGCCGAACATGCCTCGACGAGTGGACGCGCAGCACCGGTGTACAACCCTGCGACGGGAGCAGTCCAGGCCCACGTCGCGCTGGCGGATCAGGCCGAGATCGACGAGGCCATCGCGTCCGCGCAGCGCGGGCACCTGGTGTGGAAGGACTGGTCGATCGCGAAGAGGCAGTCCGTGCTCTTCGCGTTCCGTGAACTGCTCAACGCTCGCAAGGCGGAACTGGCCGAGCTGGTCACTGCCGAGCACGGCAAGGTCGTATCGGATGCCATGGGTGAGATTCTTCGCGGACAGGAGGTCGTGGAACTCGCCACCGGTTTCCCGCACCTCATCAAGGGCTCCTTCAGCGAGAACGCATCGACCGGCATCGACGTCTATTCGCTCAAGCAGTCGCTCGGCGTGGTCGGTGTCATCAGCCCGTTCAACTTCCCCGTCATGGTGCCTCTGTGGTTCGTGCCGATCGCGATCGCCGCGGGCAACAGTGTCGTCTTGAAGCCGTCGGAGAAGGACCCCTCGGCCGCGCTGTGGATTGCTCGGCTGTGGAAGGAGGCAGGGCTCCCCGACGGCGTCTTCACGGTGCTGCAGGGTGACAAACTAGCGGTGGACGGACTGCTGCACAGCCCGATCGTGCAGGCGATCTCCTTCGTCGGCTCGACCCCCATTGCGCAGTACATCTACGAGACGGCGTCTCGCAACGGCAAGCGCGTCCAGGCGCTCGGCGGTGCGAAGAACCACATGCTCGTCCTCCCCGACGCCGATCTCGACCTCGTCGCCGACCAGGCGGTCAACGCGGGCTTCGGCGCGGCGGGGGAGAGGTGCATGGCGATCTCGGTCGTCTTGGCCGTCGAACCCGTGGCGGACGATCTGATCGCGAAGATCCGGGAGCGCATCGCACGGCTGCGCATCGGCAACGGTGCGGGTGTCGATGGCGTCGAGCCCGACATGGGCCCGCTCATCACAGAGGTTCACCGCGACAAGGTGTCGGGCTACGTCGACATCGCCGAGGCCGACGGGGCGAAGATCGTCGTCGACGGCCGTGGCTTGCGCGTCGAGGGGCATGAGGACGGCTTCTTCTTCGGTCCGACGCTCATCGACGACATTCCGACGACGTCGCGCGCGTACACCGAGGAGATCTTCGGCCCCGTGCTGTCGATCGTCCGAGTGGGCTCGTATGAGGAGGGCCTCGACCTCATCAACTCGGGCGAATTCGGCAACGGCACGGCCATCTTCACGAACGACGGCGGCGCGGCTCGCCGCTTCCAGAACGAGGTGCAGGTCGGCATGATCGGCATCAACGTCCCGATCCCGGTACCGGTTGCCTACCATTCTTTCGGTGGGTGGAAGAAGTCGCTGTTCGGTGATGCGAAAGCGTACGGCGTGCACGGGTTCGACTTCTTCACGCGAGAGAAGGCGATCACGCGTCGCTGGCTCGACCCGGCAGCTCACGGCGGGATCAACCTCGGCTTCCCGCAGAACAGCTGACGACAGCAGATGCCGATGACGCAGCAGCGCTGGTTCTACCGCCGAGGGGAGCTCGCTCACGGCGGGTGGGAGAGCGTTGTGGACGCGTGTACGCCGGGATGGAAGCACACCGGCATCCGAATCGCGGGGCTCGTGCGGACAGACGCGCTTGCGCTGAACGAGACCGGTGTCGAACGGATCGTCGTTCCTCTCGCAGGCTCGTTCGTCGTCGCTCATCGGGAGGGCACGCAGTCGACCACGACGTGCCTGAACGGCCGTGCGAGCGTGTTCGCCGGCCCGACTGACGTGCTCTATCTCTCCGCCTCGTCGACCGCCGTCCTCACCGGCGAAGGACGCGTCGCGATCGCGACCTCGCCCACGGACGTCGTGAAGCCGAGCCGCTACATCGCCGCCGACGAGACGCCCGTTGAGCTGCGCGGAGCCGGCGCATCGAGCCGTCAGGTGCACAACTTCGGCACGCCGCAGGCCCTCGATGCCGCGCGTCTGATCGTGTGCGAGGTCATCACGCCCGCGGAGAACTGGTCGTCGTATCCGCCGCACAAGCACGATGCGCGCGTGCCCGGCCACGAATCGCGTCTCGAGGAGATCTACTACTTCGAAGCAGCCCCCGTCGCTGGTGCGCCGGGGCCGACGGGCGGCGCCTTCGGGATGTTCAGCGCCTACTCGTCGCCCGCAGGCGAAATCGACATCAACGGTCTCGTGCGCACCGGCGACATCGCTCTCGTTCCCTACGGCTATCACGGTCCCGCCGTCGCGGCGCCGGGGTATGACCTCTACTACCTCAACGTGATGGCCGGGCCGGATGCCGATCGACAGTGGCTCATCAGCGACGACCCCGCGCATGCGTGGGTGCGCGACACGTGGGCAGACCAGCAGATCGACGCTCGCCTGCCCTTCACCGACGGCAAGAAAGGCCGAGAGCGATGACGACGACGAAGCGGATGACGGTCAGCCAAGCGCTGGTGGAATTCCTCGCCCACCAGTGGACCGTCGACGGAGACATCCGCGAGCGCACCATTCCCGGCGTTTTCGGCATCTTCGGGCACGGGAATGTCGCAGGAGTCGGCCAGGCGCTCAAGCAGCTCAACGTCGAACAGCCCGATCTGATGCCGTATCACCAGGCTCGAAACGAGCAGGCGATGGTGCACCAGTCGGTCGGCTTCGCGCGGATGCATCGTCGCCGCGCCACTTTCGCATCGGCCGCATCCGTCGGGCCAGGAGCTGCCAATCTGCTGACCGGCGCGGCGCTGGCCACGGCCAATCGTCTGCCTGCGCTCCTGCTGCCGAGCGACACGTTCGCGACCCGCGTCGCCGACCCTGTGTTGCAGCAGCTGGAGCAGCCCTGGGACATCGGTGTGACAGTCAACGACGCCTTCCGCCCGCTGTCGAGGTTCTTCGATCGCGTCCAGCGCCCCGAGCAGCTCTTCTCCATCGCGCTGGCTGCCATGCGGGTGCTGACCGACCCGGTCGAGACGGGCGCCGTGACGATCGCGCTGCCCGAGGACGTGCAGGCGGAGGCGATCGACGTGCCGATCGCGTTCCTCCAGGACCGCGAATGGCACATCCGCCGTCCGCTTCCCGAGCGGGCGGCTCTCGCGCGCGCTGTGGCCGCGATCCGCGCCGCCGAGAGGCCCTTCATCATCGCCGGCGGCGGTGTGCTGTACTCCACTGCCGAAGCGCAGCTGCGCGCGCTCGTCGAGGCGACGGGAATCCCCGTCGGGACGTCACAGGCGGGGGGTGGCGTACTCGACTGGGACCACCCGCAGAACCTCGGGGGAGTCGGGGCGACTGGCACGCTCGCGGCGAACCGGCTGGTCGCAGAAGCCGACGTCGTCATCGGCGTCGGCACGCGCTACAGCGACTTCACGACGGCATCGCGCACGGCCTTCCAGAATCCCAACGTCGTCTTCGTGAACGTCAACGTCGCGTCGTTCGATGCGTACAAGCACGGTACTCAGCTGCCGGTCGTCGCCGATGCGCGTGAAGCCCTCGCAGCTTTGTCGATCGAGCTCGGAGGGCACAAGATCTCGCCGCGCTACGCCGAGCGGATCGCGACCGAGAAGGCGGGCTGGGATGCCCTCGTCGACAGCGCTTTCACGCCGAGCGGCGCTGCCGTCCCCGGGCAGCCCGAGATCATCGGTGCCGTCCAGGCAGCGAGCGACCCACGGGATGTCATCGTGCAGGCTGCGGGCTCACTCCCGGGTGACCTGCACAAGCTCTGGCGGGTGCGTGATCCGCTCGGTTACCACATCGAGTACGCCTTCTCCTGCATGGGCTACGAGATCGCCGGCGGGCTCGGCGCGAAGCGCGGGCTGCTCGCCGGCGGAGACGATCGGGATGTCATCGTCATGGTCGGCGACGGCTCGTATCTGATGCTGAACGCCGAGCTGGTGACAGCGGTCGCGGAAGGCATCAAGATCATCGTCGTCCTGCTGCAGAACCACGGGTTCGCATCGATCGGCCACCTCTCCGAGACGATCGGGTCTGAGCGGTTTGGAACGCTGTACCGGCGATACGACGAGGTCCACCGCAACTTCCAGGGCGATCAGGTGCTGCCTGTCGATCTCGCGATGAACGCGCGCAGCTACGGTCTCGACGTCATCGAGATCGAGCCGGGAGCGGGAGCGATCGATGACCTCTCCGCGGCGATCGCGGCGGCGAAGGCGTCTGACCGCTCGACGTTCATCCACATCAACAGCGATCCGCTCGTCTACGCACCCGACGGTGAAGGGTGGTGGGACGTGCCCGTCGCCGAGGTGTCTACCCTCGATTCGACCCAGCGGGCGCGCGAGACCTATCTGGTCGCGCGCACCGCCCAGAAGCCCCTTCTCGGATAGGAGTCCGCATGCGTGTCACAGTCGCAGGTGCCCCGGTGAGCTTCGGAGTGTTCGAGCTCACACCCGAGGGCGCGGAGACGTTGAGCGCCGACGAGATCGGCGAGATCCTTCAGGAGACCGGCTTTCGCGGGATCGACCTCGGACCGGCGGGCTTGCTCGGTCGCGGCGACGAGTTGCGCGCCAGGCTCGCCCGCTTCGACCTGAGTCTCGCCGGCGGCTGGATCCAGCTGCCGTTCTCCGACGCTGACGCGTTCGACCAGTCGATCCCCCTCCTCCGCGATGCGTTGGCCGCCTTCTCGGAGGCTGCCGAACTCGGGCCGGAGCGGCTGCCGCTGCCGACGCTCGCCGACGACGGATCGGCGCTGCGCGCGGCCAACCCCGGACGAGGGGCGGTGGTGGACCCCCTCTCCACCTTCTCCGCCGCGCAGCTGTACGCCAACGTCGCTCGTGCCGCACGCATCGTCCGAGACGCCGGCTTCGAGCCGACGTTCCATCATCACGCCGGCACGTTCGTGGAGTCGCCGGAGGAGGTGGATGCTTTTCTCGCGAGCACCGACGTCGACCTGACCCTCGACACCGGGCATCTCGCCATCGCCGGGGGCGATCCCGTCGCCGCGGTGCGTCGCTGGGGACCGCGCATCAACCACCTCCACCTGAAGGACGTCGACCGGTCTGCCCTGCGGAGCATCCTGTCGGGCGGCGGCGGAATGCGGGAGGTCTGGTCGGGCGGCGCGTTCGTCGCTTTCGGACGAGGCGACGTCGATCTCGCGGGCGTCATGGACGCGATGGACGCTGTTGGCTTCGATGGCTGGATCGTCGTCGAGCAGGACGTGCTCAACCCGCCTGATGTCGCGCTGAGGGACTTCGCCGCCGCACGGGCCGACGATCAGCGCATCAATCGTGCAGCCCTGCGCCCTTGGGCCTGACACGCCATCATCCATCTCCCATGCGAAGGAACGGCAATGACAACGGAAACCCCCCTCCGATTCGGGCTCGTCGGCAGCGGACGCATCGGCCAGGTGCACGCCGCCAGCATCGCCGCTGAGCCGGGCGCGGTCCTCGCGCGCGTCGCCGATCCGCTCGTCCAGGGTGCGATCGCCGTGACCGAGCGGTTCGGCGGAATCGCGACAGACGACGCGGCCGAGCTCTTCGCGGCGGATGACATCGACGCGCTGCTGATCGCATCGCCGACGCCGACGCACGTCGACCTGATCGCGCGGGCGGTGGATGCCGGCATCCCCGTCCTGTGTGAGAAGCCGATCGACCTCGACATCGCGCGTGTCGATGCCCTCCGCCCCCGTGTGGCCGCAGCGGGTGTTCCCGTGGCACTCGGGTTCAATCGACGGTTCGATCCCGGTTTCGCCTCCGCGCGGGCTCGAGTCGCCTCGGGTGAGATCGGCGACCTCGAGCAGCTGACGATCGTCAGCCGCGACCCGACGCCACCGCCGGCCGCGTACATCGCGATTTCGGGCGGGCTCTTCCGCGATATGGCGATCCACGATTTCGACATGGCCCGGTTCTTCGTCGAAGACATCATCGAGGTCCACGCCGTGGGCTCGGCGACCTTCGATCCGGGGGCGCGAGAGCATTCCGACTTCGATACCGCGGTCACGACGCTGCGCGCGGCCTCCGGCGCGCTGATCACCGTCATCAACTCGCGTCACAGCGCCGTCGGCTATGACCAGCGCCTCGAGGCATTCGGAGGTCGTGGCAGCGTCCAGGTCGCCAACATGTCCACGAGTCTCGTCAGCGTGTCGACCGCCGATGCCGTCGAGGCCAGATCGCCCTACGAGCCGTTCTTCCTCCAGCGCTACGCGATCGCGTATGCCGCCGAGCTCAGGGAGTTCATCGCGCTCGTGCACGGTCGGCCGTCGGCCAGCCCGACCTTCGACGATGGCCGCGCCGCCTTGATCCTGGCGGACGCCGCCCAACGGTCGGCAGAAGAGGGAAGAGCCGTCTCGGTCGATCTCGTATCGTCGCCGTGAGGCGACGGGAGATGGCGACGATCCGTAGGTATCTCCCCGGCGGCGGCTGGCGACTCGCCTCGGTGGCCAGGAGCCGGCAGCGACGGTGCGGCGGATGCTCAGGCGCATCCGCAGGAGGCACGACAGATGAGAGTCGGCTCGAAGACGCGGTGATGCTTCTCATCATCGCCGTCGATCAGCGCGCTCACGGCCGCCCGCGCCATCTCATCGACAGGCTGCGCCATCGTCGACAGCGGCGGCCAACTGAACTCTGCATCCTCCGAGCCGTCGAAGGAGATGATCGCGATGTCCTCCGGTACTCGCACACCTGCCTCGTGCAGCGCCTTGAGCACACCGACGGCCTGACGATCAGACCCGACGAACAACGCCGAGGGGTGGACTGTGTCTTGGAGCAGTTCTCGCCCGGCGTCGTATCCGCCAGACCTGCTGAACGGATGCCGGAAGACGGGGGCCGCGGAAAGCCCCAGTCTCGAGATCGTCGCGTGCCAGCTGAGCTCTCGCGGATCCACGGCGTTGTCGGAGTTCGTGCCGATGACGAGCCCGATTGCGCTGTGCCCGTGCTCGGCGAGGTGCTCGACGGCAAGCCTCGTCCCAAGGCTGAGGTCGACGCTCACCGAGTCGACGCCCGGCGTGGCGACGTATTGATTGAGCAGCACCGCAGGAATGTCAGCCTTCTCGAGCGCGCGGAGGTCGGGCTCGCTGGTCGACGGGCATAGGAACAACCCGTCGACTTGCCGCGTGGCGAAGTGGTCGACGTGGCGACGTTCCATCGTGACGGAGTCGGCTGCATTGGCGACCAGCAGGTCGTATCCGCGCTCGGCGGCCGCCTGCTCGACCGCGTGGGCAAGCGTTGCGAAGAACGGGTTCGTGGAGTCGGGGACGACCATGCCGAGCGTCTCGCTCGAGCCCAGTCGCAACGCTCGCGCCGCGCGGTTCGGTCGGTATCCGAGCATCGCGATAGCCTCGCGCACCCGAGCTTCTGTCGTGGGCGATACGTGCTTGGAACCGTTGACGACGTAGCTCACCACCGCGGAACTCACGCCCGCGAGCCGGGCGACGTCATTGCGCGTCGCCGCTGGCTTTGCAGTGGCGGGCGTGTGCGGCATCCGTGCCATCCTACGATGCCGGTGATGATCGTGATCGAATCCCGCGGGGCATGCCGCTGACGTAAGGCAGCGCGCCGCCGAGGGTCACCTCGACGGCGCGCCGGCCGCGTTGAGGAGCATGCGGCAAATCAGGTATCGGAGGCCCCGGGCGCGTCGCCGAAATCTGGCACCGCGATGCGCTCGCCGCCGCGCAGCGCGGACTCGTGCGCCGCGATTCCAGGGAGTGTGTAGCGCGCTGCAACCCAGGCGTTCACCGGTGGCAGCGTGTTGGTTGCGACCGCAGTGGCGAAGTCATCGACGAGGAAGTGATGGCTGCCTTCGTGGCCGTTGGGCAGGCCCTGCAGCTCGTTGGGCAAGCGGCTCGCGTCGTGCACCGGCGCCAGACCGGAGACGAATGCGTCGCGGAGCGCCGGGTCCACATCGGCCAGCGAGGGGTCGTCGAGGCTCATGCTCGCTTTCGTCTCGACTTGCTCGGTGACATCGGTGACGCCGGAGCGATCCTGCCACAGGGCCGACACCGCCGTCTGCTCGAAGCTGCCGTCGGTGCCGAAGTAGCGGAATCGGCTCTCGCGGATGTGCGACGGATAACCCACACGGCGGAACTCGTTGATGCGCATCGAACCGCCGCCGGCGAGTTCGAACAGGGCCGTCGCGTTGGAGAAGTCGTTGTCGAACATACTGATCTCGCGATCGAACACGCCGTCACCGCGCTCGTCGCGCACGCCGATGCAGCTGACGCTCACGGCGTGGCCGCCGATGGCTCCGAGCACTCCGCCCACCGAGTGGGTCGGATAGAGCATCGGAGGGTAGCTGGCGGTGCGCTGCCAGTTCTCGCCGCCGCTGTACTGGTACGCGGCGTAGAAGCCCAGGTCCATGTCGTGCACGTAGTCGCCCTCGGCATAGAAGATGCGTCCGAACGCGCCTTCGGCAACGCGCTCGCGCGCGTAGACGGTTGCCGGATTGTAATGGCTGGTCTCGCCCATCATGTAGGTCAGCCCGGTCTCGCGCACGGCCTCGATGATCGCCGCGATCTCGTCGGCGGTCACAGCCATCGGAACGGCCGAGTAGACGTGCTTACCGGCACGGAGCGCTTGCACCACGAGCGGACCGTGCGTCCATCTCTGGGTGAAGATCGCGATGGCGTCGACGTCGCTGTCGAGCATGTCCTCGAACGAGTCGAACGTTCCCGCCAGACTCTGCCGCTCGACGAGCGCAGCGGCGCGCTCGGGCAGCAGATCGGTGACGTACACCTCGGTCACGAGCGGGTGCGCGTGGAAGAGCTTTGAGAACTGTCCGGAGAACTGTCCGGCGCCGACAATTCCGAGTGAAAAGGCAGTGGGAGATGTCATGCGTCGAGTCTTCCACCGTTCGGTGACACGAGTCAATTGATGATTGCATTTTCGCTTGGCTCCGCTCTAGGGTGAGGTGACGTCGGACACGGGCGAGGAGGCCGCGGGTGGTTGAAACGACAGGCGCGGATCTTGCATGGGCCGGTGCGGTTCCTCCCGACGAAAGGTCTTGCTCGTTCCGTTGGCGTGCCGGTCAGCTCGAGCTCGTGTTCACGCACTCTGGTCGTCATCCCGTGATCCTCAGCGGGTACGGACTCGGCGGCGGGCCGGCTCTGCGCACGGTGACATCGCAGCCGCTCGTCGAGCTCATGCTCGCCGGCGACGGGCGTGCGCGCACGACGACGCGCTTTACCAACACCGCAGCGGGCGCGCGGCTTCGCTATCTCAGGCATGTCGCCGACCGGGAGGGGGATGCCCAGCGACTTCGCATCTGCCAGCGCGACTCGGTCTCCGGTGCCGTCGTGGAGACCACCCTGCTCGCGGGTGCGGACCATCACGGCATCCGGGTATTCAGCGAGGTTCGCAACGGCAGTGATGCCCCCGTCGTCATCGAGGCCGTCACCTCCTTTGCGATCGGCGCGCTCGTGCGCCACGGGGAGGACACCCGGCAGCTCACCCTGTACGCCGGCACGGGGGAGCAGCTCGCCGAGAACCGCTGGAGCGCCGAGCCGCTCTGGGGACAGTGCACGCTCGGCGAGTTCGATTCCGCCGCGCATCTCCAACCCGGGCGTGGCGCCGTCGAGCGCATAGGCACTTCTACGTGGACGACCGCACGGGAGCTGCCGACCGGTGTGCTGGCCAACGAGGCCAGCGGCAGCGCATTCGCATGGCAGGTGGAGCACAACGGCGGCTGGCGCTGGGAGATCGTCGACGTGCGCGATGGTGAGGACTCTGTCGGACTGCTGCTGCTGGGGCCCGAGGATGTCGATCACCAGTGGGCGTGCCGCCTGACGCCGGGTGAGAGTTTCACGACCGTACCGGCATCGTTCGTCTTCGCTCACGGTGGGTTCGAGGCGGCGGTGGCCGAGCTCACACGGCATCGACGTTGGCTGCGTCGGGGGCAGAGGGCCGATCCCCACAGCATCCTCGTGTTCAACGACTACATGAACACCCTGAACGGAGACCCCACCACGGAGAGGCTGCTCCCGCTCATCTCCGCGGCGGGCCGCGTCGGCGCGGAATGCTTCTGCATCGACGCGGGCTGGTACGACGACAGCGGCGCGCACGACTGGTGGCCCACCGTCGGCGAGTGGCGACCATCGGTGCAGCGCTTTCCCGACGGCGGCCTCGCGCGGGTCGTGCAGACGATCCGTGATGCAGGGATGAAGGTGGGTCTCTGGCTCGAGCCCGAGGTCGTCGGCGTGCACAGCCCCATCGCCGAACTCCTCCCGGATGAGGCGTTCCTGCGCCGCCACGGCGTGCGCATCCGGGAGCACGACCGGCACTTTCTCGACCTGCGGCATCCTGCCGCTCGCGCGCACCTCGACGCAGCCTTCGATGCGCTCGTTGCCGAGTTCGCCGTGGACTACTTCAAGCTCGACTACAACGTCACGCCGGGGACCGGCGTGGACGGGGCGTTCTCGGGCGGCGAGGGGATGCTGGCCCACAACCGTGCACACGTGGAGTGGTTCCGTGCGCTGCGTGACCGACATCCCGCCGTGATATTCGAGAACTGCGCCTCCGGTGCGATGCGCGCCGACTTCGCGATGTTGGAGGTCTTCGACGTGCAGTCGACGTCGGACCAGGTCGATCACGTGCACTACGCCCCGATCGCCGCGGGAGCACCGCTGCAGATCCTGCCGGAGCAGAGCGCGAATTGGGCCTACCCGCAGCCCTGGATGAGCGATGAGGCGATCGCGTTCACGCTTGTGAACGGGCTCGCCGGCCGGCTGTATCTATCCGGGTTCATCGACGGAATGAGCGAAAGCCAATGCGCGCTGGTGCGGGATGCGGTGTCGCTGTATCAGGGCATGCGCGCAGAGATCGCGCGCTCGGTGCCGCGCTGGCCAGCCGGTCTCGCCCAGTGGTACGGCGAGGCGATCGCGCTGCGTCTGACGTCGCCCAGGCAAGACCTGCTGTACGTGTGGCACCGGGGTGAAGCGGGCGCGCAGCTCCGCGTGGCACTCGGCCTCGACGTCTTGGCCCGGGATCTGGACGAGGTCTTCCCGCGCGTGCTGAGGGCTTGGGTCGTGCGAGACGAGAGCCAGGGGGTGGTCGTGCTGGAACCGTGCACGGCGGAGCCTTCTGCTCGGGTGTACAGCATCCGCTCGCGTGAAACGAGGAGATAACGACTCTTGTACCGCACGTGGTTGCTCGTGTAACTTATGGACAGTTCGCCACAACACAACGGAGTATTGGAATGGCAATCACGGTCAGCACGGCCTCGGATGCGGTGCCGCGACGGCGCCGACGTTCGGGCGACCTCAAAGTCGCCCTTCTGTTCATCGCACCGGCCGTCGTCGGGCTCATCCTCTTCTACATCGTTCCGACGATCAGGGGCGTGTATCTGAGCTTCACGGAGTACAGCATCCTCGGTGAGCCGGAGTGGATCGGCACCGAGAACTACGCGCGGCTCGGGAGTGATCCGCTGTTCTGGAACGCACTCAGCGTCACGGTCGAGTACGTGATCATCAACATCCTCCTGCAGACCGCGATCGCCCTGGGGCTCGCCCTCCTGATGCATCGGGTCACCAAGTCGACGTTCATCCGTGGCACCTTGCTCATGCCATATCTGATGTCGAATGTGATCGCCGCGTTGCTGTGGTTCTGGATGCTCGACTATCAGATCGGCATCGTCAACCAGATCATCGAGTGGACGGGCTTGCCGAGGGTGGCGTTCTTCGGCTCGCAAGAGTGGTCCATCCCCACGCAGGCGATCATCAACACCTGGCGCCACATGGGCTACACCGCTCTGCTGATCTTCGCCGGCCTGCAAGCCATTCCGAACACTGTCTACGAAGCGGCGAACCTTGACGGGGCGAACCCGTTCCAGACTTTCTGGCGCGTCACGCTGCCGCTGCTGCGTCCGGTGCTGGCCCTCGTGCTGGTGCTCACGGTGACGGGGTCCTTCCAGGTGTTCGACAGTGTCGCCGTCACGACTCAGGGTGGCCCGGTCAACGCCAGTCGCGTGATGCAGTACTACATCTTCCAGAAGGCCTTCACGGAGTATGAGTTCGGCTATGGATCGGCGCTCGCCGTCATCCTGTTCATCATTCTCGGCATCGTCGCGTTCCTTCAGATGAAGTTCCTCCGCGGCAATGAATCAGACCTGGACTGAAGGGCGAGGCAATGACTACGACAACCGTGATCGTCACGCAGGGGCGCCGACCGCGCAAGCGCGTCAGCGGGCGGCTCATCGTCGCGTGGATCTTCCTCGCCATCGCTATCGCCATCAGCGTCCTGCCGTTCTATTGGGTGCTACGCACGTCCCTCTCGATGAACAGCGGGCTCGCGAAGGGTTCGGCGAGTCTGCTGCCGGTCGATCTCAACTTCGGCGCCTACGCACGAGTGTTCGGTCTGCAGTCGACTCAGGAGGCGATCGCCCAGGGCGGCTCCGGTGCGGACATCAACTTCTGGCAGTTCCTGTGGAACTCCACCGTCTTCGCAAGCATCACGACGGTGTGCGCGGTGTTCTTCAGCTCCATGGCTGCATACGCCTTTGCGCGCTTGCGCTGGAAGCACCGGGACAAGGTCTTCGGCTTGTTCCTCGCCACGGTGCTGGTGCCCCCGATCTTCACGGCGCTGCCGAACTTCCTCTTGGTGCGCAACCTCGGCCTGATCGGAACGATGTTCGGCCTGGTCCTGCCGTACCTGTTCATGACGCCCTTCGCGATCTTCTTCATGCGACAGTTCTTCCTCAACATGTCGCGTGAAGTCGAGGAAGCAGCGATGCTCGACGGTGCGCGTCACTGGCGCATCTTCTTCCAGATCGTGCTTCCGAATGCCGCCGCCCCGTTGGCGACTCTCGCGCTGCTGACCTTCATGGGCCAGTGGAACGAGTATTTCTGGCCGTTGCTGGTCTCCGATGACAACACGCGCGTGTTGACCGTGGGCCTCGGCGTCTTCAAGTCTCAGTCTCCGCAGGGCTCGCCCGATTGGTCTGGGCTCATGGCGGCCACGCTCGTTTCCGCGTTGCCCGTGCTGGTGCTGTTCTTCGCCTTCGGCAAGCGCATCGTCAACTCCATCGGTTTCAACGGCACGAAGTAGACCCCTTACCGCACCACAATGTCCCGAAAGGATCCACATGATGAAGAAGAAAGCACTCGGCGTCACCGTTGCCGCCGCAGTCACCGCTCTCGCGCTCACGTCCTGCGGCGGAGGTGGTGGCGATGAGAGTGCCGATGGCACGATCGACTACTGGCTGTGGGACGCCAACCAGCTTCCCGCCTACGAGCAGTGTGCCGAAGACTTCAACGAGGCAAACTCCGATATCACCGTCAAGGTGACCCAGATCGGCTGGGACGACTACTGGAGCAAGCTCACCAACGGGATGGCATCCGGCACGGCGCCGGACGTCTTCACAGATCACCTGTCCAAGTACGGGGACTTCGTCGCGAACGATCAGCTGCTCCCGATTGATGACGAGGGCATCGATTTCGACCAGTATGCGGAGGGCCTCGCCGACTTGTGGGTCGGGCAGGACGGTGAGCGCTATGGACTTCCGAAGGACTGGGACACGGTCGCGCTGTTCTACAACAAGGACATGACGGAGGAAGCGGGCATCTCCGACGAAGAGATGGCCAACCTCACCTGGAACCCGGACGACGGCGGCACCTATGAGGACGTCATCGCGCATCTGACCGTCGATGAGAACGGCGTACGCGGGGACGAAGCCGGGTTCGACAAGGACAACGTCGCGGTGTACGGCCTCGGGCTCCAGGACGACAGCGGCGGCAATGGACAGACCCAGTGGTCCTACCTCACTGGGACGACCGGCTGGACCCACACCGACACGAACCCCTGGGGCACGCACTACAACTACGACGACGAGCGATTCCAAGACACCATCGCATGGTGGGCGGGGCTCATCGACAAGGGCTATATGCCGGCGCTCGAGACGACGGTCGGCGCGGAAGTCAACGACAACTTCGCCGCCGGTCTGTCGGCGATCAACTCGCACGGCTCGTGGATGCTGAACACCTACGCGAGCTACGACGACATCAACCTCGGAATCGCGCCGACTCCGGTCGGCCCGTCGGGGGAGCGTTCCAGCATGTTCAACGGTCTCGCCGACTCGATTTATGCGGGAACCGACCAGCCGGAGGCAGCCGCTGAATGGGTTGAATACCTTGCCTCCACGGCGTGCCAGGACGTCGTCGGCGAGCAGGCCGTCGTCTTCCCCGCCATTCTGACGTCGGCCGACCTCGCGAAGCAGGCGTTCGCAGATAAGGGCCTCGACGTATCCCCGTTCACCGATCAGGTCGAGAACCACACGACCTTCCTGTTCCCGATCACCGACAACGCCGCCAAGGTCTCCGGCATCATGGAGCCGGCGATGGACGCGGTGCTCGCGGGAACGGCTGACGTGGACTCCTTCACCACGGCGAATGACCAGGTGAACGCACTGTTCGAATAGCCGATTCAGGGGGACCGGGCGGGGTGAGGCTGTTGCCGCACTCCGCCCGGACCCGTTTTGAGCCCCTACGGCGATAGGGGTTCGGCGTTCGTGGCGCGGCATACATATGTCACGGACGTCGCCGACGCCTCGAAGCGCAGGTGCCGCTCTCGAGGTGCGCGCGGTTGCGCTCCCCGATGCGGTGACCGCATGACCAAGCGGCTCGAAGCATGGCTCGATGGCTTCCGTGCCGGACAGTTCCTCTTCGATGGCGACGGCACGGTTCGTTTCGTCGTAGCCGCAGCCGGTCGCCGACCTGGCCGAGCCGGGAGTCTCGCGCTGCGCGAAACTGCCCGTGCTACGGAATGCTGCTCGCGCTGCGCAACTTTCCGCAGCGCGAGCAGGATTCCGCAGCGCGAGCGGGCCTGGCTCGCGTGCGCCCTCCGGTGGGCCGTCGTCGGGGCAGGGGCCACCGGGGAGGCGGGCGGAATAGGCTGGGGGGCATGACGACCGAACACCGCGTGCATCTCGCGCGGTCGGCCAGGCCCGCGTATGACGCGCTCGAGGCGTTCTCGAAGACGGTCGGGCGGATCGCCGCCGAGGCGGGCATCGACGACCGGCTCAAAGAGCTCGCGCTCATCCACGCATCCCAGCTCAATGGCTGCGCATACTGCGTGCGCGTGCACGTCGATCGCGCCGTCGCGGCGGGGCTCACCGCCGACGAGATCGCCCAGCTGGCGACCTGGCGCGAGTCGGGGGTCTTCACCGAGCGCGAGCGCGCCGCGCTCGAACTGGCCGAGAGCTACGTCTACATCCACGACGAGGGCATCTCCGACGAGGTCTACGACCGCGTCGGCGGCGTCTTCAGTGAGCCGGAGTACGTCGCGCTCAGCTGGCTGCTCGTCTCGATCAACGCGTTCAACCGCATCACGATCGCCGGCCGGTATCCCGTGCCGCCGCGCGGAGCGGAGAATCCGGTCGCCGGACCGGAACGAAGGAGACAGGGATGACAGGACAGGGCATGACAGACCAGGCGGATGCCATCGTGGTTCCCGGCGCAGACAACTTCCGCGACATCGGGGGGCTGCCCGCGGCATCGGGCCAGACGCGGGTGGGCGTGCTGTTCCGCTCCGGGCACCTCGCGCGACTCGGCGACGAGGGCCGCGAGGCGATGCGCCGCCTCGGCATCCGGCGCATCGTCGACCTCCGCGCCGACGACGAGGTCGTCCGCGAGCGCAGCCGCACCGAGGGCCTCGGGATCGAGACGGTGCGGGTGCCGCTGTTCCTCGGGTCGACGGCATCCTTCTTCGTCAACGACACCTCTCTTGTTCAGCTGTACCGCGGCCTCGTCGATGGGGCGGCCGATCGCATCGTCGAAGCCATCCGCGCGGCGCTCGGGCAGACCCCGGTGCTCGTGCACTGCACCGCCGGCAAGGACCGCACCGGCGTCACGGTCGCCCTCATGCTCGCCGCCGCGGGCGTGGAGCGGGAGGCGGTCGTCGCCGACTACGCGCTCACCGAGCGCCTGCTGCCCGCCGAGCGCAACGTGCGGTCGCTCGAAGAGCTGCGGCGCCTGCATCCCGAAGCGCACCATCTCGAAGACCTCGTGACGCGCTCGCCGGCCCCCGTGTTGCGCGAGCTGCTCGCGGACATCGACGCGCGATATGGCTCCGCCGCGGGGTTCCTCGGTGCGCACGGGATGGACGACGACGAGCTGCCCCGGCTGCGCGATGCCCTGATCGAGGGTTGATCTCCGCGTGCCGGGCCGATCATCGCGGCCTGCGCGGTTGACGGAGGCTCCGCCGCCAGGCGCATAACTCAGGCTGAACTCCGTCATCGGGCGGCACTGTCGCACCTGCAACGGCGAAGAGCCTGAGTTATGCGCCATGCGTCTGGCCGCTGAGCGGAACCTCTGGGGCTTCTCCATAGCAAAACATGAGGTAAGGCTCCCCTCACAAGGCGTATGATGAAGGTCATCATGAGCACCACGACCCCGCATCCTGCTGCGCATGTCGTCACGCACGACGGCGTCGCGTGCCGATCGTCGCGGCACGCGCGCGTGCAGCAGCTCATCACCGCCGACGAGACGTCGCTGGTCGATCTCGAGACGCTCATCGCGACGCTGCCGATCTGCTCGACCGGGCGCGTGTTCATCGAGGTGCCGGATGCCTCGTGGGTCTTCGACCTGAAGGTTCCCGCCCGCATGATCGTGACCTGGCTCGACCGGTCACAGCGCACCGGCGACCCCGGGACGGGGCGTTCGTGCGCTGCGGGGCAGGCGCTTGCGCGCGCGGTCACGGCGTGGGCCGACGAGATGCTGTGCGGCGACGCCTGCGCCGCCGGCGCGAGCAGCACCGGCATCCATCTGCTCGGCGGATACCTCGGCACGGCCGACATCTTCGACCACCTGACCGGCTCGCTCGGTCTCGACGGGGCGAGCATCCACACCCCCGAGCGCTTCGGCCTCGCCGCGGCGAGCTGATCCCTCACTCCCCGCGCGGAAGGTAGTTTCCGTCCTCGAGGCCCGCGAGGATCTCGAACCGGTTGCGCAGCGGATCACGGCCCGCGAGCAGGTAGAGCACCGGCATGAGGAACCCGTAGCGGCGCCACTGGCGGGCATGCACGGCCTCATGCCGCAGCACCGGCTCGGTGACCGCCGCCGCATCGGTGAGGTAGCATCCGCCGACGCACACCCCGCCGCGCCCGAACGTCCACGTGGGCATGCCCGCGAAGACCCAGAGTCCTGCCCGTCGCTGCACGGGGCCCGTCGACCACAGACTGCCCCACAGCCATCCGATTGCCGTGCCCCACCAGTACCCGACGAGGCTCGCGCGGGAGTCCAGCAGCATCCGCGGGATGAGCGCGTCGAGGCGCGCGCCGCGCGCGACGGCGCACTGCGCGCGCTCCCGCCAGCCGGCCGGCGGCGCCGCGATCACGCGAGCGCCCCGACGACGCGCAGGATCGTCCCGAGGTCGTCGACGGCCGCGTCGGCGGATGCCGGGGCGAACTCGGCGACCGTGGCACCCACGAGTGTGGCCGTCGCGCGCACTGCCTTGATCGCCGCGACCAGCTCGGCAGCGGAGGGCCCGAACGGCACCGGGTAGGAGACCCCGGTGATCGCCGCCGGGTCGAGCACGTCGAGGTCGACGTGGACGTACACGTGTTCGGCGCCGGTCGCGCGCACGGCCTCGGCGATCGCGTCGGGCTGTGCGAGCTCGTCCGACGACACGACGCGGATGCCGGACCCTCCCAGGAACTCGACCTCGGCGTCGTCGAAGTCCCGGCCGCCGGCGTGCACGACCCGGTCGGGGGTGACGAGGCCCGGCTCGAGCGTCAGCTCGGGGTGCCCGTCGCCGAGGACGGCGCGCAGCGGCATCCCGTGGAATGCGCCCGACACGCTCGACGCGGGCGTGTTCAGATCGCCGTGCGCGTCGAACCAGACGACCGCGAGACCCGGATGCCGACGGGCGACGACCCCGATCGGCCCGACCGAGACGCTGCAGTCACCGCCGACGACGATCGTCGGCTCCGGCCCGTTCTCGTGCTCCAGCGCCTCGATGACCAGCCGCTGGATACGGGGGAGTGTCGAGAACCGATGGATGCCGGTGCCCTGCTCCTCGCCCGCCTCCAGCGGCACGTCGACGAAGGCCGAGGCGGAGCGCGGCAGGTCGCCGGCGATCGCCTGCGCGCCGCCCTGCAGCAGCATCGCGCGCGGCGCGCCGGAACCCTGCCACTGCGGCACCACCACGAATCGCGTCATCGTTGTCTCCTCGCGCGGTGACGGCGCGGCGCCGTCCCTCGTCTCGCGGCGGCGCATAACTCAGGCACTTCGCGCCGTACGCCGAGCGCGCGGCCCGATCGGGGCGCTTCTGCCTGAGTTATGCGCCGCCGCAACGCGCTGGATGCGCCGGCGGGTCGCCGGACCGACGGCTTACTGCTCGATCGCCGCGGCGGGAGCGCCGGACTTCAGCGCGGCCAGCCGCGCCTCGACCTCGGTGAGCTCGCCGACGTCCTCGAGCTGGTTGAACTGGGCGTCGAGCGACGAGGCCGCGATCTCCGCCTTGCCTGCGGCAAGGGCCTCCTGGCGGCGGACCTTGTCTTCGAAGCGGCCGAGCTCGCTCGTCGGGTCGAGCACGTCGATCGACTTGACGGCGTCGTGCACCCTGTTCTGCGCCTCGGCGGACTTCGCCCGCGCGAGCAGCTCGGCGCGCTTGCTCCTGAGCTGCTCGAGCTTCTGCTTCATGCCGTTCAGGCCGCTCTTGAGCTTGTCGACGACCTCGGTCTGCGTGGCGATCGCGGGAGCGAGCGCCTTCGCCTCGTTCTCCTCGCTGATCTGACGCTGCAGGGCGATCTTGGCGAGGTTGTCGAACTTGTCGGCATCCGTCGTGTTGCCCGCGGCGCGCAGCTCATCGGCCTTCTTGCTCGCGGCGAGGGCCTTGTTGCCCCACTCGGTGGCTGCCTTGACGTCTTCCTCGTGGTCGCGCTCGAGCAGGCGCAGGTTGCCGATCGTCTCGGCGATCGCGGACTCGGCATCGGCGATGCTGTTGGTGTAGTCGCGCACCAACTGGTCGAGCATCTTCTGGGGGTCTTCTGCGGCGTCGAGCATCGCGTTGATGTTCGCCTTCACGAGCGTGGAGATGCGGCCGAAGATGGACTGCTTTGCCATTCGGGTTTCCTTTCTAGTGAGAGATGCAGGTGTCGGGTGTCGTGTGGTGGATCTGGTCGTGTGCGCGGGATGCCGCCAGCGGAGGGCTCAGAAGCGTCCCCCTCCCCGGCGGCTGCGGGTGCCGCCTCCGCCGAAGCTTCCGGGGCTGAAGCCGCCGCGTCCGCCGCCGCGGCCCCCTCCGCCGAAGCCGCCGCCGAACCCGCCGCGGGGAGCGCCGCCCCCGCCGAACCCTCCGCGACCGCCGCCGTTCAGGAGCGAGTTGATGACGATGCCGCCGAGGACGGCGCCCATCACGTTGCCCCCGCCTCCTGACGGCGATCCACCGAGAATGCCGCCGAAGGCGCCGACGTCATTCTGAGCGAGCTGGATGGCCTGAGCTGCGAGGTCGTTCGCGCGCTGCGCGTACTGCAGCGCCTGAGCGGGGTCGGAGATCTGCAGCTGCCGGGCCTGCACGAGCGAGGCGCCCGCCTCGGCGAGTCGCGTGCGGGCGTCCGCGCCGATCGCACCCCGGCGCGACGTGATGAAGTCCTCGGCGGCCGAGACCTGGGCCTGCGCCTGGTTCAGGAGCAGGCTGAGCTGCTGACTCGCGCGCTGCGCCTGGGCCTGTGCGTCGCGGACGCCCGCGAGCGTCGCGTCGATCTGCGCGTTGGCCTGCTCCAGAGCGGAGACGGCCGCGATCGGGTTCTTCGCCGTGCCCGTCAGCTGGGCCTTCGCGGCATCCACCTGCTGCCGTGTCGCGGCGATCACGGCGACAAGGCGCCCGTCGGTGTCGGGCATTGCGCTTGCGACCGCGATGTCCTGCTCGAGGTTCGCCACGAGGGCTGCCGCGTCGGACTCGGCCTTCGCGAGGTCGGCGGCGAGCTTCCCGATGGCCTTGTGCAGCAGGTCGGCCTGGGCGACGGCATCCTCGGCGGCACGGATGCCGACCGCGGCCTGCGCGCCGTCACCGGCGCCGACGTCCTTCTGCGCTGCGGCGAGATGCTCGTCGGCGAAGGCGAGGCGCTGCTGGGCCTGCGCGGGGTTGTCGGCGATCGTCGTGAGCGCCGCGGGCGAGTACGACTGCTGCAGCGTCGCGAGAGAGCGCGCGCTCGCGTCGTGCTCGCCGGCGACCCTCGTGCGCAGCTCCTGCACTTTCGCGAGCGCCTCGGGGGCGTTCTGCTCGAGCTGGCGCAGCTCGTCGAAGGCCTCGGCCTTCTCGTCGAGCTCGGCGTTCGCGCGTGCGCACAGCTCGATGATCTGGGCGTTCCACTGCCGGGTCTGCGCCTCGGAGTCGCGGACCTCGTCCTCCAGCTTCTGCTTGAGAGCGAAGGCCTGATCGAGGCTTTGCTGGGCGTCGGCGAGGGCCTGCGCGAACTCCCTCGCCGTCTCGTCGCCGAACTGCGCGCGGGCGAACTCGAGCTCCTGGCCGCTGGTCTTGACGGCGTCGTCGGTGGCGACGAGGGCCGAGGATGCCTGCCGGGCCAGGTCTTCGGTCGACAGCTGGGAGAGCTCGTCGCCGGGGCCGCTGGCGGCACCGGTCACCGCGGCGGATGCCCCCCGCTTGCGCCGCGAGCGGATGACGATCACGACCACGATGATCGCGATCGCGACGATCACGACGACGAGCAGGATCGGCAGCAGCGATCCGCCGCTCGCCGAGCTGTCGTCCGTGCCGCCGGTGCCTCCGCTCACGGCATCGGCGAGGCCGGCGGCGGCCGCCGTCGCCGCGCCCGCCCAGTCCTCGTCGACGAGGGCGGGGGAGACGCGCTCCTGCTCGATCGTGGTGAGCTGGTCGTCGGTCACCGGACCCGAGGAGTCGCCGGAGAGGTAGTACTGACGTCCGTCGGTCGAGATCGCCAGCAGGTACTGGTTCGCCCCCAGCCCGTTGTCGCTGGCGGTCGTGTTCGCCCAGTCCGCCGCGTCGGCGGGGTCCGTGAAGGTGGGGACGTAGACGACCCACAGATCGACGCCGGAGGTGGAGTTCAGCTGCCGCAGCTCGTCGTCGAGGCTCGACTCGGCGCTGTCGGTGAGGACGTCCGACTCATCGAACACGCGTGAACTGCCGAGGGTCACCGGCTCGGTGGCCAGAGCGGCCGCGCCGCCGCCGAGGACGATCGCGGCAGCCGCCGTCAGAGCGAAAAGCCAGCGCGTCCGCACGTGTACCCCCTCGTCCGCGAAGCGAGGCGCTTCGCCCCCTTGGTCGATCCTATGCCGCGTCGCGCGCACGGCGGTAGGCGGGGCAGTAGGCCGCGGCGGGGAATCGGCTATGCGCTTCCTGTGCGCCGAGCTCGGCGGGACGGCGCCGAGGCGCACGGCGCTGGTGCTGGCGCTGGGTGCAGGGTGCGGGGTGCGGGGTGCGGGGTGCAGGGTGCAGGGTGCAGGGTGCAGCGGGTGCAGGGCGCGGGTGCAGGGCGCGGGTGCGGGGATCGGGGATGCGGGCGCGGATCGTCGCGAATGCGGGCGTCGCTCGGCGCCGCCCGCGCCTCGCGACGGTAGCGTGACGCACCGAGAAGGACGGCGGGACGGGGACGGGCGCATGGGCGACGACGGATTCGATCGATACGGAAGCGACGTGCTCGCCGCCGGATGGCGGGAGGCCGGCCGCCGCGCGGTGCCGAAGCTCGCCGCGGAGACCGGCATCGTGGTCGAGGTCGCAGGTTCCGGCTTCTGCGGTGCCGTCATCCGCGTGCAGGGGGGCACTGTCGAGCTCGAGGACCGCCGGGGCGCGCGCCGGCTCTTCCCGCTCGGCGGGGGCTTCCTCGTCGACGGCGAACCGGTCGAGCTGGTCGTGCCGGTCCTCCGGAGGGATGCCGCGCCCGCGCGCACGGCATCCGGCTCGTTCGCCGCTCCCTCGTCGCGTGCCCGCATCGCGCGCGCTTCGCGGATCCTCGTCGAGGGTCGTCATGACGCCGAGCTCGTGGAGAAGGTGTGGGGCGACGACCTGCGTGCCGAGGGCGTGGTCGTCGAGTATCTGCAGGGCGTCGACCTGCTGGAGGCCGTGCTGCGCGACGAGCCGCCCGGCCCCGGGCGCCGCTACGGCGTGCTCGTGGACCACCTCGTGCCCGGGTCGAAGGAGTCGCGCATCGCCGACGCCGTGACCCGTGGCCCGCACGGGGCGCACGTCAAGATCGTCGGGCATCCGCACATCGACGTGTGGCAGTGCGTGCGGGCATCCTCTCTCGGCATCCCCGCCTGGCCGGACGTGCCGCGGGGGACCGAATGGAAAGTCGGGGTCTCGCGCGCGCTCGGCTGGCCGGCGCGCGACCAGACCGACATCGCCCGCACTTGGCAGCGGATCCTCGGCGCCGTACGCAGCTATCGCGATCTCGACCCCGCGCTGCTGGGCCGCGTCGAGGAGCTGATCGACTTCGTCACCGAGCCGTGACCGGGGTCTTATGCGTGGCTCGCGCTGCGGATTGCTGCATGCGCTGCGGAATGTGGCTCGCGCTGCGGAATGCTGCCCGCACTGCGGAACTTTGCGCTACGGATTGCTGCTTGCGCTGCGCTACTTCGCGCAGCGCGAGCAGGATTCGACAGCGCGAGCGAGTGCTGAAGGTGTGGATGCCAGGGGTCAAGGCCCCAGAGGCGTTGACCCCGGAACGTGGACGCGGGACGAGGCGCCGAGGAGCCGGGGCGGGGCGCGGAATTAGGCTGGGGGCATGTGGGCCGCCCTCGCCGTCGCGCTTCCTCTCGTCCTGGCGGGCGTGCTGATCGCCAGCGGCGTGGCGAAGCTGCGGCATCCCGACGATCTGGCCGGATGGGCGGCGCTGGGCATTCCCGCGGGGCTCCGGCGGAGATGGCTGCTGCGGGCGCACCCGTGGGGCGAGCTCGTGCTCGGCGCGGCCCTGGCGCTGCTCGGCGGCGTGCTCGGCCTGCTCGCGGCGCTGGTGAGCCTGGCGCTCATGGCGGTGTACCTCGTGATGATCGTGCGCGTCGCGCGCCGCCACGACGACACGTCGTGCGCGTGCTTCGGCGCGCCGACCCGGGTCACGCGCGTCACGGTATGGCGCAACGCCTGGCTCACCGCCCTCGCGGCCGGTGCGGCCGGGGTGATCTGGGCGCTCCCGCCGCGGGGCGGGGCGGTGGCCGCCGGGTCGTGGGGACTGATGCTGGGGCTCGTCGCGGCGGCCGTCACTGTCGCCGTCGTGATGTGGCGCTCACCGGATGCCGACGCGCCGGCATCCACCGGGGCCGACCTCGTCGTCCCGACGCCGGCTGAACAGGAGGCCGATTACCTCCGTACCCGCACCCCCGCCATCCCGCTGCTGCGCGGCGACGGGGAGCCTGTGAACCTGCGCACCCTCACCATGACCCGGCCGCTGCTGTTGCTCGCCGTGTCGGAGACGTGCGGCGCCTGCCGCACCGTCATCGCGCAGATCGGCCAGTGGCGCGCACGACTGCCGGAGGTCGACGTGCGGTTCCTGCTGCGCACTCCACCGGGCGTCGGGCTGACCGCCAGCGCGGAGGAGCCGCAGTCGCTGCACGACGTCGAGGGCAACGTGCGCAAGTCGATCCAGGAGTGGTCGACGCCCACGGCCGTGCTCTTCGGCGCCGATGGCATGCTCGCCGGCGGCCCGGTGTCGGGCGGGCCGGACATCGCCGCCTTCATCGACGAGGTGGATGCCGCGCTGCACGACCCCGAGCCGTAAGCGGAGCCGCACGCGCATGCCGCGCGGGTCGGGACCGGTCGGCGACGCGGGGAAGCTCCTGCGCGCCGCGCCGCCGTACTGGCGGGCGGATAGCCTGAACGGATGCCGGAGACCGCGCGCGACGAGACGTCCCCCGACCAGCCGCAGCAGCCCGAGCGGCGCTTCCGCGACCGGCCGGTCTCGTTCGTGCGCCGCAGCGGGCGGATGAGCGACGCGCAGGAGCGCGCCTGGGTCGAGCTCGCACCGCGGTACCTGATCGAGGTCGAGCGCGATGCCGCTGCCACGAGCGTCCGCCCCGGCAACGCGATCGACCCGGCATCCGTCTACGGGCGCGCGGCGCCCCTCGTCGTGGAGATCGGCTCGGGGCAGGGGCACGCGATCGTCCACGCCGCCGCCGCACGGCCCGACACCGACTTCCTCGCCGTCGAGGTCTTCCGTGCGGGGCTCGCGCGCACGATGCTCGACGCCGACCGCGCCGGCATCCGCAATCTACGGCTCGTCGAGGCGAACGCTCCGGAAGTGCTCGAGCATCTGCTGCCGGAAGCGTCCGTCGACCAGGTGTGGATCTTCTTCCCCGACCCGTGGCACAAGGCCAAGCACAACAAGCGACGTCTCGTGGCCCCCGCCTTCCCGCCGCTGGCGGCGCGGGTGCTGCGCGGCGGCGGGGTGCTGCGCCTCGCGACCGATTGGGAGGACTACGCCCGGCAGATGCGCGACGTGCTCGACGACGCCGACGGCTTCGGTCGCGCCTTCGAGGGGGAGTGGGCGCCGCGCTTCGACGGGCGCGTCATGACCGCGTTCGAGCGGAAGGGGCTCGCGAGGGGTCGTGAGATCCGCGACCTCGTGTATCGGCGGGTGCCGGATGCCGCGCGCGGCGGGGGCGTCGCAGAGGCATCCGCTTCCTGAGGACCCGTTCGCTGACGTCCGCTGCTCGACGTCGTCGTGTTCGCCGTGCTCGTGTCTGCGCACGACCCCGGCACGACCCGGGCTTGACCCGGGCTTGCGCGCCGGGCTGATCCTGCTCTGACTGCTGATCCTGCTCTGACTGCTGATCCTGCTCTGACTGCTGATCCTGCTCTGACTG
>JASGGN010000015.1:0-41206 GCA_047605005.1 Microbacterium sp. | reverse complement strand
ACGGATCAAGCTTCGCCACCTATACCCAAACACTTAGCGGCGACACGCTACTAGGATGGGCGGGTGGCCACCGAGACGACCCGCACTGCGCCCGAGGAGCGCCTGGTCAACCTGGTCGTCGCGCTCATGGCGACCGAGCAGGGCCTGACCAAGCAGGCGATCCTCTCGTCGGTCGCCGGCTACCGCGAGCAGAGCTCGGCGGGCGCATCGAAGGATGCGCTCGAGAAGATGTTCGAGCGCGACAAGCAGACGCTGCGCTCGCTCGCGATCCACGTCGAGACGATCGGCGACTACGCCGACCCCGACGATCTGCGAGAGGCCCGCTATCGTATTCCGACAGCGGAATACGAACTGCCCGCCGACATCAATTTCACGCCCGCCGAGCTCGCCGTGCTCAACCTCGCCGGCGGGGTCTGGAGCGAGAGCTCGATGTCGGCCGACGCGCGCAGCGGGCTGCGCAAAATCCGCGCCCTCGGGATAGACGTCGACGCGCCCATCATCGGGTTCTCGCCACGGATCAACCTGCGTGAGCCCGCGTTCGCGCCGTTGCAGAGCGCGATCGAGCGGGCGCGGGTCGTCGTTTTCTCCTACCGGAAGGCGGGGGAGGATGCCGCGCGACGGCGCCGCATCCGGCCGCTCGCACTCCTCGAATACGAAGCGCGCTGGCACGTCTACGGCTACGACCTGGAACAGAACGACACCCGCACCTTCCTGCTCGCGCGGATCGTGTCGGAGGTGGAGGTCACCAAGACGCCATTCGATCCCGCCGAGCGTGAAGGCGCGGGGGAGCGCGCCCTCGCCGGGCTGACGGAGCTCGCCGCCCGCCAGCGTGCGCTGATCGAAGTCGCACCGGGGACAGAGGCGGCGCTGCGGCTCAGCCGCCGCGCGATCCCCGCCGAGCAGGGGATCCTGGTCCCGTACGTCGACGTCCACATCTTCGCCGACGAGCTCGCCTCGTACGGTCCCGAAGTGCGCGTCGTCGCGCCGGTCGAACTGCGTGATCAGGTGATCGCCCGGCTCGAGCGCGTCCTGGCCCTGCACGGCGATCCAGGACACGGCGATCCAGGACACGCCGATCCACGACACGGCGATCCAGGACACGGGGAACCCGGGCACGGGGATCAGACACTCGGCGGTGCGGCATGAGCGCCCGGTCATCGCCGGCGACCGAACGTGCCGCGCTGATCTTACAGCTGGTGCCGTACCTGATCGGAAAGGGCGAGGTCTCGCTCGCCGAGGCCGCGGACGAGTTCGACGTCACGCCCCAGCAGATGCGGGAGATGGTCGAGAAGCTCACCGTGATCGGCCTGCCCGGCGAGGGCGGGTTCTGGCAGATGGCGAACGACCTGTTCGACATCGACTGGGACCTGCTCGACGAGCAGGATCTCATCGTCATCACGAATACCGTCGGGCTGGAGCGCACGCCGCGCCTGAGCGCACGCGAGGCGGCGGCGTTGCTGGCGGGGCTGCAGTTGGCGGCGTCCCTGCCCGGCGTCGGCGACAGCGACATCGTGCAGGGGCTGCTCGCGAAGCTCACGCGCGGGGCGTCGAGCGCTCCCGCGGAGGTGATCGTCGCGCCCCCGGCCGTCGACGGCGTACGTGTCGCGGTGGCCGAGGCGCTGCAGCGCGGCGTCGCGGTGTCGTTCGCCTACCAGGCGCCGGACGCCCCCGCGACGATCCGCACGGTCGATCCCATCAAGGTGCACATCGCCGCCGGGCAATGGTACCTGCAGGGCTGGTGTCACCTGCGCGAAGCCGTGCGCACGTTCCACCTCGACCGTGTCGCGCACGTGCGCCTGACCGACATCGCGACAACGCACGGCGCGGATGCCGTGCCGGACCTGTTCGAGCCGGCCGACACCGACATCGAGGTCGAGGTGCGCTACCCCTCGGCGACCGCGCCCTTCCTCGCCGACTTCGTCGTCGATGAGCACTCCGGGGGAGAGGGCATGCACGTCGCCGGCATCCGGCTCGGTGACGCACGCAGCCTCAAGCGCGTCGCCGCGCGCCTGGGCGGCGAACTGGAGGTGCTCAGCCCCGCCGAGGTGCGCGAGGCAACCGTCGCCTGGGCGCGCGCGGGTCTCGCCCAGTACCACTGATCGCCCCGGCGAGTAGACTGGGCGCAAGCTTCTGACAAGGGGACGCAATGCAAAATCTGTTCGCCGGTCCGCACCTGTGGATCATTCTGATCGTGATCGTGCTCCTCTTCGGCGCTGCGAAGCTGCCCGCGCTGGCGAAGAGCGTTGGCCAGTCCGCCCGGATCTTCAAGGGTGAGATGAAGGCGATGAAGGACGACGACGCCAGCGTGGCGACCGCCGAGAGCACGGGCGCCCAGGCGACCGCTTCGAGCACGGGCGCGCAGGCGACCGCCGTGGCGCCATCGGCAGCCGTCGACCCCGTGCCGCCGGTCTCGCCGGACTCCAAGTCCTGACCAGGGTCGTGGCCACGGCCGAACCGCCCCGACTCGGAGCCGAGCACCTTCCGCCCCGCGACAAGCGCATGTCGCTCGGCCAGCATCTGATCGAGCTGCGCAGGCGCCTGTTCGTCGCACTCATCGGTGTGGTGGCGGGCATGGTCGTCGCGTTCGTGCTCACAGACGCGATCATCTGGGCGATGACTGAGCCGATCCGCCTCGTCGCACAGCAGCGCGGAGCCGACGTGGGCCTCATGATCGACACGGTCACGGGGGCGTTCGACCTGCGACTGCGCATCGCGTTCGTCACCGGCATCATTCTCTCCGCGCCTGTCTGGCTCTGGCAGCTGTGGGCCTTCCTCATGCCGGGGCTGACCCGCAAGGAGATCCGCTACACGGTGGGCTTCGTCGCGGCGGCGATCCCGCTGTTCTTCGCGGGCTGCTTCGTCGGCTGGCTGGTCATGCCGCACATCGTCGAGATCATGGCCTCGTTCACGCCCGAGGGCGCGGCGAACTGGTTCCAGGCGAAGTACTACTACGACTTCGTCTTCAAGCTCATCATCGTCGTCGGCGTCTCCTTCGTCGTCCCGGTCTTCCTGGTCGCGCTGAACCTCGCCGGGATCATGTCGGGCCGGGCGATCGTGAAGTCCTGGCGGATAGCCGTGATCATCGCGGTGGCCTTCGCGGGCCTCGCGACACCCGCGGCCGATGTGGTGAGCATGCTATTGCTGGCCGGCATCCTGATCGTGCTCTTCTTCGCCGCCGCGGGACTGTCCGTTCTGTTCGACCGGCGCCGCGCGAAGCGTCAGGCGGCCGAGTTCGGACCGCTCGCGTGACGGATGCGGCGAGCCGGTACGCGCGGGCCGAGGCGCGCCGGTCCCATCCGATCTCGTCCTCGTTCGCGGATGCCCAGCGGTTCGACCTCGACCCTTTCCAAGTGGCCGGATGCCATGCGCTCGAAGACGGCCGCAGCGTTCTCGTCGCCGCTCCGACCGGGGCGGGCAAGACGATCGTCGGCGAGTTCGCGATCCATCTCGCGATGCTGACGGCGGGGGAGAAGGCCTTCTACACGACCCCCATGAAGGCGCTGTCGAACCAGAAGTTCCGCGAGCTGCAGGAGGTCTACGGCGACACCGAGGTCGGCCTTCTGACGGGGGACACGAACATCAACGGCGGCGCCCGAGTGGTCGTCATGACCACAGAGGTTCTCCGCAACATGCTGTACGCCTCCTCGCCCGCGCTGCAGGGGCTGCGGTACGTCGTGATGGACGAGGTGCACTACCTCGCCGACCGCTTCCGCGGCGCGGTGTGGGAGGAGGTCATCATCCACCTGCCGCCGGACGTGCGGCTGATCTCCCTGTCGGCGACCGTGTCGAACGCCGAGGAGTTCGGGGACTGGCTCGGCACCGTCCGCGGCGACACCGAGGTCATCGTCTCGGAATCGCGTCCCGTGCCGCTCGAACAGCACGTGCTCGTCCGCACAGACCTGCTGCCGCTTTTCGCCGACCGCACCGGCGTCGCGACCGCTCAGGTGAACCAGGAGCTCCTGCGCATTCGCGGCGGCAGCGGTGCGCGCGGCGAGACGGGAAGGCGCCCCCGCACAGGCGGCCAGCGTCCCCCGCGCGCCGCGAACGTGCACCGCATCGAGCGGCTCGACCGCCCGCAGGTCACCCAGCTGCTGGAACGCGCGAACCTGCTGCCGGCCATCTTCTTCATCTTCAGCCGCGCCGGCTGCGACGGCGCGGTGCAGCAGCTGCGGCGCTCGGGGGTGCGGCTGACGACGCGCGCGGAACGCGACGAGATCCGCCGGATCGTCGATGAGCGCACGCACGCTTTGGGCGAGGACGATCTGCAGGTGCTCGGCTACGGGGAGTGGCGGGAGAACCTCGAACGCGGCGTCGCGGCACACCACGCGGGTCTCCTGCCCGCTTTCAAAGAGGTCGTCGAGGAGCTCTTCCGTCGCAAGCTCGTCAAGGTCGTGTTCGCGACCGAGACCCTCGCTCTCGGCATCAACATGCCCGCGCGCACGGTCGTGCTCGAGAAGCTCGAGAAGTTCAACGGCGAGGCGCGCGTGGCGATCACCTCGGGCGAGTACACACAGCTCACCGGGCGCGCGGGTCGTCGCGGCATCGACGTCGAGGGCCACGCCGTCATCCAGTGGACCGATGCGCTCGACCCGCAGGCGGTCGCGGCCCTGGCATCCCGCCGCACCTATCCGCTGAACTCGAGCTTCCGGCCCACCTACAACATGGCGGTGAACCTCATCGACCGGTTCGGCAGGCCGCGGGCGCGCGAGATCCTGGAGTCGTCGTTCGCGCAGTTCCAGGCCGACCGGGCGGTCGTCTCGCTCGCACGTGAGGTGAAGGATGCCGAAGAGTCGCTCGCCGGGTACGCGAGAGCGATGACGTGCGATCGCGGCGACTTCGTCTCATACTCGGGCATGCGGCGTGAGCTGAGCGACCTTGAGAGACGGAACCGCACCGACCGCACGGCGCCGTCCAGAGTCCGCGAGCCGCGGCAGCAGGAGATCGCAGCCCTCCGCCGGAGGCTACAGCGGCATGCCTGCCACACCTGTCCCGATCGCGAGGCGCACGCGCGCTGGGGTGAGCGGTACGAGAAGCTGAAGCGTCGCGTCGAGAAGACCCGCCGTCAGATCGAGAGCCGCACCGGCACGGTCGCGCGCGTGTTCGACCGCGTCATCGACGTCCTCGCCGCCCTCGACTACGTGCGCGTCGCGAAGGACGGCACGACGGCGCTGACGCCCGCGGGGGCGAGGATGAAGCGCATCTACGGCGAACGCGATCTGCTCGTCGCCGAGGCCCTGCGCCAGGGTCTGTGGACGTCGTTGGATGCTGCCGCGCTCGCCGCTCTCGCCTGCTGCCTCGTGTACGAGCCGCGCCGCGACGAGGCGGGCCCCGGCGAGCACGGTCTGCCGCGCGGTCCGTTCCGTCAGGCGCTGACCGAGACGCAGAACCTCTGGGCGCGCCTGGACGACCTCGAACACGATCACCAGCTGCCGGGAACCGCGCCGGTCGCCACGGGCCTTTCCCGGGCGATGCACTCGTGGGCGCGGGGCGCCTTGCTCGACCGCGTGCTCGATGAGGCGGACCTCGCGGCGGGCGATTTCGTGCGCTGGACGAAGCAGACGATCGACCTGCTCGACCAGCTGTCGATCGTCGCCGAGCCCCCCGTCGCGATGACCGCCCGCGCCGCGCTCGACGCCGTGCGCCGCGGCATCGTCGTCTACGGCTCGCTCTGACGGACGTAGGCTCGAAGCGTGCCCCCACGCCCCGTGCTCCCGCTGTGGGCGGCGGCCCTCGTCTCGGCGGCCGCGGGGCTGCTGCTGACGCTCGCTTTCCCCGCCACGGCGTGGTGGCCGGTCGTGTTCGTCGCCGTCCCGCTCGCGCTCGTCGCACTCATCGGCCGCGGCTCGTGGGCGGCCCTGCTCGTGGGCTTCCTCTTCGGCGCCGGCCTGTTCTTCGTCAACCTGTCGTTCACGGCACGCTACCTCGGCCCGGTGCCGTGGCTCGCCCTTTCGATCCTGGAAGCCGCACTGACCGCCGTCATGGCCGTGCCGGTCTCGCTCGCCTACCGTTGGATGCCGCGCCTGATCGGCGGCTGCCCGGGCGGGTGGGCGAGGCTCGTCGCTCTCCCCGCTCTCGTGGCGGGGCTCTGGGTCTCGCGCGAGGAGCTCCTCGGCACTTTTCCCTACGGCGGCTTTCCCTGGGCACGGCTCGCCGTGACTCAGGCGTCCTCACCGCTGGCCGACGTCGCCTCGTGGACGGGAATGAGCGGGCTGTCCTTCCTCATCGTGTTCGCGTGCGCGGCGGGCGTCGAATACGGCCGCCGTGGGCGGCACGGCGGCGTTCGTGCGGCGATCCCCGCGCTCACCACGGTCGTGGTGCTGTTCGCGCTGCCGCAGTTCCCCACGACGGATGCCGGGACGATCCGCGTCGGCGCCGTGCAGGGGAACGGTCCCGCGGGCTATTTCGACGAGCACGAGGCGTACGCGGTGTTGCGCGCGCAGCTGGAGGCCACCGAGCCGATCGCGGACGAAGGCCTCGACGTCCTGCTCTGGCCCGAGGGCGGGGTGGACGCCGACCCGACGCAGAACGCGTCCGTCGCCGCGGCGCTCGACGACCTTTCCACGCGCATCGACGCGCCGCTGCTGATCAGCGCGGTCACGCAGCGTGGCGAGCTGTACTTCAACTCCTCGCTCGTCTGGGAGGCCGGAGCCGACAATCCCACGCAGACGTACGACAAGAGGCATCCCGTGCCGTTCGGCGAGTACGTGCCCGACCGCGCGTTCTACCGGATCTTCGCTCCCGACCTCATCGACCTGATCGGCCGTGAGTTCACGCCCGGCACCACGACGCCCTTCGTCGAGATCGACGGGGTCGGCGTCGGGCTCGCGATCTGCTTCGACGTCCTCTACGACGATGTCATCCGTGACGGGGCTCTGGCCGGCGCAGAGGTCTACATGTTCCAGACCAACAACGCCGACTTCCGCGGCACGGACGAGAACCTGCAGCAGCTCGCCTTCGCGCGCATGCGCGCCATCGAGACGGGGCGGGCGGTCGTGAACTTGTCGACGGTGGGCACGAGCCAGGTCATCGGGCCCGACGGCTCGACCCTGGACGCACTGCCAGCCGACGAGCCGGGCGCGATGGTCACCGACGTCCCGCTGCGCACCGGCCTGACCCCCGCGGTCGCGGCCGGTCCGAGCGTGCAGGTCGCGCTGGGCTGGGGGAGCGTCATCGCGCTGCTCATCGTCGGCGTGGCGGTGCGCCTGCGCGAGGCGAGACGACGCGGGCAGACGCCGAAGGCGCCGGCCCCGGCAGAAAGCCAGGGACCGGCGCCGGGGTGATGGGCGGCGCTCCGTGCGAGGTCAGGCCGACAGGCGCGTGGCGTCAGCCGCGCCGCGGCGGGCACGCAGGAGCGTCAGACGCTCCTCGAGGATCTCCTCGAGCTCGGGGATGGTGCGACGCTCCATCAGCATGTCCCAGTGCGTGCGTGCGGCCTTGTCGCCGGAGTGGTCGACGTTCACGACGGTGTCGCCGACCCGGAGCACGGCCTCGGCACCGCACGTGCGGCACTCCCAGGTCTCGGGCACCTCGGCGTCGGCCGCGAAGGTCATGACGGTCTCACGTGCGCATTGGGTGCACACGTAGGTGTGATTGGTTCGTTCGTGGAATACGACGCCTTCCTCGCTCTGTAGGCTGGAGGCGCCGAGTCGGATGCCGCGTAGGCTGCGATCTGCCATTGTGTGGTCCTCTCGTCGTCACAGGTATAACGTGCCCACCTGTGCGCATCATCCGAACCCGTGCGCGATCGTGCTCTTTCACAGCCGATGCCCAGGAGACCGCCGGTCGAACGGCTCTCTCCGAGGTTCGGGATCTCAGGCCGAACGACCCGCGACGGCCGCCAGCGCCAGATCGGCGCGGTCGGTCACCAACCCATCGACACCGAGTCGAAGCAGCCGGTCCATGTCGGCCGGTGCGTTGACCGTCCACACGTGCACCTCGACGCCCGCGTCGTGGGCGGCCGCAAGCAGACGCGGCCCGACGACCGGCACCGCCCCGAGACGCTCGGGGACCTGCAGTGCGTCCACCGTGCGCAGCGCGCGCCGCACGAGCGCGCGTGAGCCGGTCGCGACGGCAGCGACGACCCGCGCCACCGTCGCCTGACCGGCGGACGTCGCGGGCTGCCCACCCGCCATGCGCGCGGACTCGAGCGCCAGGTGGCGACGACGGTCCGAGAAGCTCGTCAGCAGCACCCGGTCTGCGTGGGCTGCCACCAGCCGGCCGAGCGGGAGCGCGGCATCCGGCGCCTTCACATCGAGATTGAAGCGCAGCGTGGGGAAGGCCTCGAGCGCCTCCGCCGCCGTCACGAGTCCACCGCGATCGGACATGATCTGCGCGAGCTCGGCGCTGCGGACGGCGGCGACGCGGCGTGGGTCACCGGTGATGCGGGAGAGGTCTTCGTCGTGGAACAGCACGACCACACCGTCGGACGTGAGGTGACAGTCCGATTCGACGTAGGTGAGCCCTGCGGCATGCGCGGCGGCGAACGCGGCGAAAGAGTTCTCGACGATGCCGTCCGATGCGGGCGGGACGAAGCCGCGGTGGGCGAGCACGCGCGGCGCGGCATGGCCCTGGAACCACGGATGGGTCATGGACGGTTGCGCGTCGTCGTCATGCCCCCGCCTGCGGTTCGGTCGGCGCGGGCGCGGCGGGCTGCGCGGCGGGAGACGGTGCGGCGGCGCCCGGTGCGGCCGCGAAGGCCGATCCGAGGCCCTTCATCGCCTCCGTGAACTCGCTCGGGATGATCCATAGCTTGCTGGAGGCGCTCTCACTGATCTTGGGGAGCGTCTGGAGGTACTGGTAGGCGAGCAGCTTGTCGTCGGGGCGACCGGCGTGGATCGCGTCGAACACGTTCTGGATCGCGGCTGCCTCGCCCTCGGCGCGCAGGATGGCCGCCTGCTTCTCGCCCTCGGCCTCGAGGATCGCGGCTTGGCGCCTCCCCTCGGCCTCGAGGATCTGCGACTGTTTCGATCCCTCCGCGGTGAGGATCACGGCGCGCCGGTCACGCTCGGCGCGCATCTGCTTCTCCATCGAATCCTGGATCGAGTGCGGCGGGTCGATCGCCTTCAGCTCGACGCGCGAGACGCGAAGACCCCATTTGCCGGTCGCCTCGTCGAGGACGACGCGCAACTGCCCGTTGATGTTGTCGCGGCTCGTCAGGGCCTCTTCGAGGTTGAGCCCTCCGACGACGTTGCGCAGCGTCGTGGTCGTCAGCTGCTCGACGGCGCTCAGGTAGTTCGCGATCTCGTAGGTGGCGGCACGGGCATCCGTCACCTGGAAATACACCACGGTGTCGATGGAGACGACGAGGTTGTCCTCCGTGATGACCGGCTGCGGCGGGAAGGAGACGACCTGTTCGCGCATGTCGACCAGGGGGCGGAGCCGGTCGATGAACGGGACGAGCAGATTGAGTCCGGGGTTCAGGGTGCGCTGATAGCGGCCCAGGCGCTCGACGACGCCCGAGTACGCCTGCGGAATGATACGGATCGATCGGAAGATGACGACGATCACGAAGATCGCGACCACGATCAGCAGAACGACCACGAAGATCTGGCCGGCGAAAGCGGCGAAGTCGATCATCAGTCGGTGCTCCTGTCTGCGGGGGTGGAGGTGGGTGCAGTCTGCTCGGTGATCTGCTCGGTGATCTGCTCAGTGATCTGCTCGGCGGCGATCTCGACCATCGCACCGCGCACCGCCGTGACGACGATGCGATCGCCGACGGCGAGGCCGGAGCTTGCGGGGGAGCGGGTCACCGACCACAGCTCGCCGTTGTCGAGTCGCGCGGCGGCGACGTCGCCAGTGAACGGGGCCGCGAGTCGCCCGCCGAGGCCGCGGATCGCGTCGACGTTCGTGGGCTGGGGTGCGCTCGAGCGGTGCAGGGCGCGCAGCAACAGCGGGCGGATCGTGAACAGGAGCAGAGCAGCCACGGCCGCCGCGCCGAGGATCTGCAGCCACCAGGGGCCGCCGATCAGGTTGACGCCGAGGCCGCCGATCAGGGTCCCCGCGCCGAGCATGAGGAAGGTGAACTCGAGAGTGAGCAGCTCGATGATCACGAACAGCAGAGCCAGCACGAGCCACGCGATCCAGAGGTACTGCGTCAGATCCGGGAACATCGTTCCGCTCCTTCGGGGGCTCCTGTGTGCACCTTAACATTCCGCGTGCCCGCATGGTTGGTAGTGTCGGAGGGTCGTCCGGATGCCCAGACGACGCCGTCGAAGCACCACAGGAGATCGCATGTCCCAGCCCATCCCCGCCGGCTCCCTCAGCGGAAGGACGGCCCTGGTCACCGGCTCGTCGCGGGGGATCGGTGCCGACACCGTCACCTACCTCGCGCAGGCCGGCGCGAACGTCGTGATCAACTACCGCAACAAGGCGCCCCGCGCCGAGAGGCTCGCGACCCAGCTACGCGCGCTCGGCGTCGAGGCCCTCGTGGTGGGCGCGGACCTGACCGACCCGGCATCCGTCGCCGACATGATGACGCGGGTGCGCGAGGCATTCGGGGGGCTCGACCTGCTCGTGCTGAACGCGTCGGGCGGCATGGAGAGCGGCATGGTCGAGGACTACGCGCTCATCCTCAACCGGAACGCGCAGCTGAACGTGCTGGATGCCGCGCTGCCGCTCCTTCAGGCCAGCACGGCGCCCGAGGGCGCGCGTGTCGTCTTCGTCACGAGCCATCAGGCGCACTTCATCCGCACGACCCCGACGATGCCCGAGTACGAGCCGGTCGCTCTGTCCAAGCGCGCCGGTGAGGACTCCTTGCGCGAGCGTATCCCGGAGCTCGCGTCGCACGGCGTCGGCTTCGTCGTCGTCTCCGGCGACATGATCGAGGGAACGATCACGGCGACGCTCCTGGAGCGAGCCAACCCCGGCGCTATCGCGGGGCGTCGCGCGGAGGCCGGGAAGCTCTACAACGTGTCGGAGTTCGCCGCAGAGATCGCCCTCGCCGCAGTCGAGCCGATCCCCGCGGACAACACCCGCTTGGTCGGTGATGTGAGCTCGTTCGCGGGGGAGTGAGCGGGGAGTGAGGGCGTCCCGCGCAGCGGCGAGAACGGCAGTGTGAGGCCTGCCACGGTCGCGCTCACGCCAGCAGCATCATGATGAGCAGCAGCACCGGCACGCACGCGACGGTGGTCACGGCGACGGCATCCCGCGCGATCGTCTCGCCGACCTCGAATCGCTGGGCGTAGTTGAAGACGTTCTGCGCGGTCGGCAGCGCGGCGAGCACGGTGACCACGAGCACGTCGTGCGCAGAGAGCTGGAAGACGAGTGCTCCGGTCGCCCACGCCGCCAGGGGCATCACGACGAGCTTCAGAGAAGAAGCGAGCAGGATGTCGCGGCGCCGGCCGGAGGTGCCGAGCACCCGCTGGCCGTGCAGCGAGATGCCGTAGCTGATCAGCAGCACCGGCACGCACGCGTCGGCGACCAGCTGCAACGGGTCGATCACGATCGACGGCATCGTCCAGCCCGACAGGGCGACCAGCACGCCGAGCGTGGAACCGACCACGATCGGGTTGGTGACCGTGCGGCGCAGGATCGGAAAGGGTCGTCGCTGTCCGGTCGAGATCGCCTCGAAGACGGCCATCGCGATCGGCGTGAAGACGAGCAGCTGCATCAGGATGACGGGCGCGGGATACGCGGCACTGCCGAGGAGGTAGAGCGAGAGCGGGATGCCGATGTTGTTCGAGTTGACCTGCCCCGCCGCCAGCGCACCGACGAGGGTGTCGCCGATGCTGCGATGCCAGACAAGCCGCGCGACGGCGGCATAGACCGCGAACATCGCGGCGGCGGCGATGGCCGACACCGGCAGCAACGCCGAGAACAGTGTGTGCACGTCGGCCTGGGAGAGCACGACGAACAGCAGTACCGGCGACAGCACGAAGAACGTCAGCCGGCTGAGCACATGCCGGGCGTGCGGCCCGAGCAGGTCGATCCTCCCGATGACGTAGCCGACCGCGATGGCGACGGCGACCACGGCGAACCCGGTCAGCGTCTGCAGCACTCTTCGACAGTAGCGCCGCCGCAGGAGCGGCCGTGCCCGCGCCGGCATCCGCGCGCGGCGCCGTTGAGGCCGCCGGATGTCGTCAGACTGTACCGATAATGCACATTATGTCAGCTCGTGCGACGGTACAGGTGAGGACCCCTGCCCCGTGAGCGCGCGCCGACTACGCCAGGAGATCGTCGGGGCGCGTCCAGCGCACGCCGGCGAATCGGGAGAAGTCGTTGTCGTAGGTGACGAGGCTCGCGCGATGCTCGTGCTCCAGTGCGGCTCGGTGTGCGTCATTGACGAGATTGCCGCCGCATGCCGAGGTGACGCTTCCCGGCGTGCCGGTCAGTGTCGATCTGTCGAGCGTCGCGACGATGCGCGCTCTCGGGCCGGAGGAACTGGTGGGAGTTCTCGACCGGTTGCTGCCCGCAGTGGTGTTCGCGAACGCCGAGGAGCATGCGCTCGCGGTGCACCTCGGGGTTCCGTTCCCGGTCGACGCGACCCTCGCCGTCACGCGTGGAGCGCGTCCTGTCCTCCTTCTCAGCGGCAACGGCGCAGAGGAGGTGCCGGTCCCCCGGGTGGCCGACCTCGTCGACACCACCGGAGCCGGCGATGCGTTCGCCGCGGGATACCTGGCCGGTGCGCTGCGCGGCGGTTCGCCCCGGGAGTGCGCCCGGGGACGGCGTCGCGCTGTCCCGCGCCGCGGTGGGCCGCGCGGGCGCCCTTTGAGGCATCCTGTTCGCCGAGCGCGCCGCATGCTGCCGAGTGCGCCGCCTGGGGACGGGTCACAATCGGCGCACTCGGCGCGAACGGACGCACTCGGCGGTGCACGCTAGCGTGGAGGAGTGAGTGCCACGCGTTCCGTTCCCGTCGCGGGGCCGAGTGCGCGGGCATGGCTCATCTGGGGCGTCGGGATCGCGGCATACATGCTCGCCGTCGTCAACCGCAGCTCGCTTTCTGCCGTCGGCATCGACACGGCCGAGCGATTCAGCGCCGACGCCGCGACGCTGTCGATGTTCGCGGTCGTCCAGCTCGCCGTCTACGGCGGCATGCAGATCCCGGTCGGCATGCTGCTCGACCGGTACGGATCTCGCCCCATCATCACGATCGGCATGGTGCTGATGGGCATCGGGCAGCTGACCCTCGCCCTCTCCCCCAGCGTCGGCGTCGCGATCTTCGCGCGCACCCTCATCGGCGCCGGCGATGCGACGGTTTTCCCGAGCGTGCTGCGCCTGATCGCGACGTGGTTCCCGGCGCAACGCGGGCCGCTGATGAGCCAGTTGACGGGGCTCACCGGCCAGGCCGGACAGCTCCTCTCCCTCGCTCCCCTCGCCGCGCTCCTGCACGCCACGAGCTGGGAGGTCGCCTTCGGCGCCGTCGCGGGCCTGTGCATCCTGTTCGCGGTGCTGGTGTTCGCCGTCATCCGCAACCACCCGCCCGAGCGCGGGGCAGACGTGTCACTGAATACCGAGACCGGTGCGATCCGCGTCGTGCGCTCATCGATCGATGCGGACGTCGGCATCCGTGCCGCCTGGGCGCACCCCGGCACGCGACTGGCTTTCTGGTCCCACTTCACGACACCGTTCGCGGGTACCGCATTCGTGCTGCTGTGGGGGATGCCGTTCCTCACGGCGGGCGAAGGGCTGTCCAAGACGCAGGCCGCCGCCGTGCTCTCCACGTACGTCGTGATCGGAATGGTCCTGGGCCCCGTCATGGGCGAGGTGTCGCAGCGCGTGCCGCACCTGCGCTCGCGTGTCCTCGTGCTCCCCGCCGTCGTGGTGCAGGTGATCGCCTGGATCACGGTGATCGCCTGGCCCGGCCCCGCCCCCTTCTGGCTGCTGTACGGGCTCGCCTTCGCGCTCGCGATGGGCGGCCCCGCCTCGATGATCGCCTTCGACCACGCGCGCACGCACAATCCCGCGCATCGGCTCAGCACCGCGACCGGAATCACGAACGTCGGCGGATTCCTCGCGGCGCTCACGGCGACGTTCGCGATCGGCGTCGCTCTCGACCTGCAGGGCGCCGGGACGCCGGACACCTACCGGCTGGATGCCTTCCGGCTCGCTTTCCTCACCCAGGTGCCCCTCTGGGTGCTCGGCTGGACGTTCATCGTGATCGAACGCCGCAAGACCCGCGTCCTTCTGGGCATGGACCCGCCGCGGGAACTGCGGCGCGCCCGCTGATAACCGGACCGGCCCTGTGCGACTTGCGACGTTTCGGCTCGGCCCTCCGGGCCTCGCTCAACGACCGGGGTGCTTCAACCGGCAGGCGAGAGCTCGACCCAGCCGCCTCCGAACTTCGGTACGCGACCGTCGCCCGACGAGGTGCCGGTAAGGCGCCGCCTCACCCACGGCCCGAGGTGCTCACGCAGATATGCACCCCGCCCGAGCCGTGGGAGGTCCGGCAGGTCCGGGAGCGACCACCAGCCGTCCGGCACCCGCTCCCCCAACGCATCCAGCACGCGTGCCGCCGCCCGGTGATGGCCGCGGGCGTTCATGTGCAACCGGTCCTGTGACCAGAAGGACGGGTGCGACAGCTCGGCATCCGGCCAGTTCAGGGCACGGATCACGTCGTCGCGGCCCGCGATCCGCTGCATGACCGCCTCGGACATCTCATCTCCGCGCCGCTGGATGAGGTGGCTCAGCGGGAGCTGTGCCGACGGGTTCGCGCCCGAGACCAGGATGAGCCGCACGCCCTCCTCGTCACAGCGGCGCAGCACCTGGCTGAACGCGTCGGCGATGTGGGGGATCGAGGTGCGTGGACGCAGCATGTCGTTGCCGCCGCCGTTGAAGGACAGATGCGTCGGCTTGAGGGCGAGCGCGGGCTCGAGCTGCTGCTCGACGATCGGCCAGACGAGCTTGCCCCGGATCGCGAGATTCGCGTACCGGATCGGCTCGCCGAGCGCGTCGGCCCAGCCCTGCGCGGCGAGGTCGGCCCACCCGCGAACCGTGCCGTCGGGCAGCTCGTCGCCGACACCCTCGGTGAAAGAGTCGCCGATGGCGACGAAGCGAACGGATGCCACGAGGCGAGCCTACGCGCGGCATCCGCCGTCCGGCGAAACCCGAGCCTTCGCGATCGCGGAGCGCTCACGGCCCGCCCCCTCACCGGTCGTCGAGTGCCGTGCCCTTCCGGTCGGGCAGCGCCCACGCCGCTGCGGCAGCGACGAAGAAGAACGCGGCGAAGACCGTGAACAACAGCGACGAGCCCCCGACCGCGAGAAGCGGCGGAACGCTCAGCGGTGCGAGAATCGAGGCGATGCGTCCGACCCCGGCCGCCCCGCCTGCTCCGGTCGCGCGCAGCGAGGTCGGGTAGGTCTCGGGGGTCACCGCGTAGAGCGCACCCCACGCGCCGAGATTGAAGAACGACAGCGCCATCCCCGCCGCGACGATGCCGGCTGCCGCCGTGGCCGTGCCGAAGAAGATCGCCGAAACGGCCGAACCGGCGAGAAAGACCGACAGCGTCGACCGGCGTCCCCACGCCTCGATCAGCCACGCCGCGACGGCGTAGCCGGGCAACTGGGCGAGGGTGATCACGAGCGTGAAGCCGAAGGACTTGACCAGGTCGTATCCCTGCGCGAACAGGATCGCAGGCATCCAGATGAACGCACCGTAATAGGCGAAGTTGACGCAGAACCAGACCAGCCACAGGGCCGCCGTGCGCGCGCGAAACTCCCGAGACCACAGCGCGGACAGCCGCCCTGACGTCGACCCGGCGGACGGGGCGACCGGGGCGCGAGCTGCGCGCACGCGCGCGGCCGAGCCGATGGATGCCGAGGTCTCGAACTGCGCGACGATGGCATCGGCCTCCCCGCGGCGCCCCTGCCGTTCCAGCCATCGCGCCGATTCGGGCAGACCCCAGCGCACCACGAGCGCATACACCGCGGGAACCGCGCCGAGCGCCAGCGCCCACCGCCAGCCGGCCTCGATGTTCGGGATCACGAGGTAGCCGATGAGCGCTGCGACGGTCCAGCCGATCGCCCAGAACGCTTCGAGGAGGACGATCACCCGGCCGCGGATGCGCGCGGGCGCGAGCTCGCTGACATACGTGCTCGCGACCGGCAGCTCGGCGCCGAGCCCCAGCCCGACGACGACCCGGAGCGCGATGAGGGCGCCAAGACCTCCGACGAGGGCGCTCGCGCCGGTCGCGAGTCCGTACACCAGCAACGTGACGGCGAACACCGAGCGTCTGCCGTAGCGGTCGGCGAGCAGGCCGCCCAGGCTCGCGCCGGCCGCCATCCCCACGAACCCGGCGGACGCGATCCACGAGGCCTGCTCCCCCGTCAGCGACCACTCGGCGATCAGGGCGGCGATGACGAAGGAGACGAGGCCCACGTCCATGGCATCCAGCGCCCAGCCGAGGCCGGATCCGGTGAGCACTTTCAGGTGCGCGCGGGTGAAGGGCAGGGCGTCGAGCCGCCGCGCGACGGTGGGCTCAGCGTGCAGGTCGGCGTCGGTCACGGGTGCATGCTCCTCGTCGGGTCACGAACGCGGTCAGCCCTGAGCGAGGGCCATCCGCAGGGTGTCCAGGCCCACGCCACCCAGGCGCAGCGCGCGCATGTGGAAGCGCTTGACATCGAAGCCCGCACCCTCGCGTGCGGCGGTCTCGTCGCGGATCTGCTCCCAGATGCGCTGTCCGACCTTGTACGACGGGGCTTGCCCTGGCCAGCCCAGATAACGGTTGACCTCGAACCGGATGAACTCGTCGGGCATGTTGACGTTGCGCCGCAGGAACTCCAGCGCGTAGTCGGCATCCCAGGTGCCGGCTCCGTCGGGGCGGCGCTTTCCGAGGTGCACGCCGATGTCGAGGACGACGCGTGCCGCGCGCATGCGCTGACCGTCGAGCATGCCGAGCCGGTCCGCGGGGTCGTCGAGGTAGCCGAGCTGTTCCATGAGGCGCTCCGCATACAGCGCCCACCCCTCGGCGTGCCCGCTTGTCCCGGCGAGCAGCCGGCGCCACGAGTTGAGCTCGGCGCGGTTGTAGACGGCCTGCGCGATCTGCAGATGGTGGCCGGGAACACCCTCGTGATACACGGTGGTCAGTTCGCGCCAGGTGTCGAACGAGTCCACCCCCTCCGGCACCGACCACCACATCCGGCCGGGACGCGAGAAGTCGTCGGTGGGCCCGGTGTAGTAGATGCCACCTTCATTGGTCGGCGCGATCATGCACTCCAGGGTGCGGATCGGCTCCGGGATGTCGAAATGGGTCGCGCCGAGCTCTGCGACGGCGCGGTCGCTCGTGGACTGCATCCACCGCTGCAGAGCGTCCGTGCCGTGCAGCTTGCGCGAGCCGTCCTGCTCGAGGAGGGCGATCGCCTCCTCCACGCTCGCGCCGGGTGAGATCTCGTTCGCGATCGACTCCTGCTCGGCGACCATGCGAGCCAGCTCCTCCACGCCCCACTCGTATGTCTCGTCGAGGTCGATCTCGGCGCCGAGGAAGGAGCGAGAATGCAGCGCGTAGAGGTCGCGTCCGACGGCATCGCGCTCCGAGGCGGCGGGTGCCAGCTCGGTGCGCAGGAAGGTCGCGAACTCGTCGTAGGCGACGCGGGCAGCCGCGCTGTGCGCCGTGAGCGCCTTCGCGAGGGATGCCGGCAGCTGGCCCTCGCCGGCGGGTGCGGCGTCGGCGATGAAGGAACGGAAGAAGCCGTCGTCGGCGGTGTAGCGCGCGATCTGCGCGGCGACCTCGCCGACCTGCCGCCGGGCGGGGACGACGCCCTTCGCGATGCCTTCGCGCAGGGTCGCGACGTACCCGTTCAGTGCGGCGGGAAGCGTCGCCAGACGCTCCGCCACGACGCTCCAGTCGTCGACGGTGGCGGTCGGCATGAGGTCGAAGACCTCCCGCAGCCCCTGGGCAGGAGATGCGATGACATTGACGTCGCGCAGGCTGGCGCCCGCCTCGTGGAGGGCGATCGCGAGGTCGAGGCTGCGGGTCAGATCGGCCTTGGTGACGACATCGACGTCGTCGGCGGGCTCTGCGACCGTCAGAGCTGCGAGCGTCTCCTTCGCGGCGGCGAGACGGCGCTCCTCGCCCTCGGGAGAGAGGTCGTCGAAGCGGTCGTTGAACTCGGATCGGCCGATGTACGTGGCGGTGGTGGGCGAGAGCTCGGCGACGGTGTCGACCCAATCCTCGGCGATCGCGTCGATGCGAGTGGGCGTGCGCGCGGATTCGGTCACCCCTCGACAATAGTCCGGTGCCTCGTCAGTGCCGGTGCCTCCTCAGTGCCGGTGCCTCCTCAGTGCCCGGCGAGATCCCAGTTCTCGCCGCGGCCGATCTGCACCTCGAGCGGGACGGTCAGCGAGGCGGCGTCGCCCATGCGCTGTGTGACGATGCGCTCTGTGGCATCCCACTCCCCCGGCGCGACCTCGATGACGAGCTCGTCGTGGATCTGCAGCAGGATGCGTGAGCGCAGTCCCTCGGCGCGGAGCTCGTCGTGGATGTGGAACAGGGCGATCTTCATGATGTCGGCGGCGCTCCCCTGGATGGGGGCGTTCAGCGCCGCACGCTCGGCGTTCTCGCGCAGGACGCGATTGGGGCTGCCGAGATCGGGGAACGGGCGGCGGCGACCGAAGATCGTCTCGGTGTAGCCGTCGCTGCGCGCCTGCTCCACCGACGCGCGCAGATAGTCGCGCACGGCCCCGAACCGCGCGAAGTACTCCGTCATCAGCAGCCGTGCCTCCGCCTGGTCGATGCGCAGCTGCTTCGACAGGCCGAACGCGCTGAGCCCGTACACGAGGCCGTAGCTCATCGCCTTGACCTTGGTGCGCATCGCCGGGGTCACCTCTGCCGGGGCGACCCCGAAGACCCGCGAACCGACGAAGCGGTGCAGGTCCTCACCCGAACGGAACGCCTCGATGAGACCGGCGTCGCCCGACAGATGCGCCATGATGCGCATCTCGATCTGGGAGTAGTCGGCGGTCAGCAGCGTCTCATAGCCCGCACCGACCTCGAAGGCCGCGCGGATGCGATGCGACTCCTCGTTGCGAATGGGGATGTTCTGCAGATTCGGGTCGGTGCTCGACAGCCGGCCGGTCTGGCTGCCGGTCTGCAGGTACGTCGTGTGCACGCGCCCCTCGGGGCCGACCGCGGCATCGAGCGACTCGATGATCTGACGCAGCTTCGTCGCCTCGCGGTGCTGCAGCAGCAGGTCCAGGAACGGGTGCGGGTTCGTCTCCTGCAGGTCGGCGAGCACGGCGGCATCCGTCGAGTACCCCGTCTTGGTCTTGCGGGTCTTCGGCAGCTGGAGCTGCTCGAACAGCACCTCCTGCAGCTGCTTGGGCGAGCCGAGATTCACCTCGCGGCCGATCTCGGAATAGGCGCGGCGGGCGATATCGTCGGCGCGCGCGCCCAGCTCGAGCGAGAACTCCGAGAGCCTCTCGTGCGAGACGGCGACGCCGGCCAGCTCCAGATCGGCGAGAGTGTCGAGCGTCGGCAGCTCGATGTCGGTGAGGACGGATGCCAGCGGCTCTTGCAGCTCTTCGCGGATGGCGCCCGAGACCCGCAGGGTGTACCAGGCGAGCTGTGCAGGCGTCGCGCCCTCGGTCTCGGGCACGAGCTGCGTCGGGTCGGCCTCGGGGAGCTCCTCACCCAGAAAGCGGTCGACGAGGTCGGCGAGGGTCTTGTCGGGAAAACTCGGCCGCAGCAGCCATCCGGCCAGGATCGGATCGAACGAGAGCCCACCGAGCCGGATCCCCGCGCGGCGCAGAGCCTTCACCTGCGGTTTCGCACCGCTGAGGACCTTCGGGCTGTCGGAGCGCAACCACGGCGCCAGGGCGGCCGCGACGGCATCGCTCCAGGTCGCCTCCGCGGCGGCGTCGAGCGCTGCGATGCCGATGCGGGCGGGCACGCCTTCGGCGAGGGTCACGGTGAGCGCGAGCTCGCCGTCACGACCGTCGAGCCAGGCTGCGATCTCGGCAGCACCGCACTGGGCCGGCACGGGCATCGGGGCGCCCGCGGCTGTCGCGGCCCCCCCGTCGTCGATCTCCATCGCCTCGAACACGCGCGGCAGGAGCGTGCGGAACTCGAGACGGGCGAAGATGTCGCGCACGGCCTGCGCATCGATCGGCCGGACCGCGAGATCGGCCGGTGAGACACCGAGGTCGACATCGCGCAGCAGCGCATTGAGCGACCGGTTGCGGCGAACGTCGTCGAGATGCTCGCGCAGATTGCCGCCCACGACGCCGGTGATCTTGTCGGCGTTCTCAAGCAGGGCGTCGAGCGTTCCCCACTGGTTCAGCCACTTGACGGCGGTCTTCTCGCCGACCTTGGGCACGCCCGGGAGGTTGTCGCTCGTCTCCCCCACCAGCGCCGCGATGTCGGGGTAGTTCGCCGGTGGCAGTCCGTACTTCTCGACGACGGCATCGGGGGTGTAGCGCTTGAGCTGCGAGACGCCCTGAACACTCGGATACAGGAGTGTGACGTCGTCGGTCACGAGCTGGATCGTGTCGCGATCGCCCGAGCAGACGAGCACCTCGAAGCCGGCGGCGGCGCCCTCGGTCGCGAGGGTCGCGAGGATGTCGTCCGCCTCGACGCCCTCTTTCGTCAGGACCGTCACGTTCATGGCGGCGAGGCTCTCCTGCAGCAGCGGGATCTGTCCCCGAAACTCGGCCGGAGACTCGGAGCGGGTCGCCTTGTAGTCCGGGTACTGATCGGTGCGGAACGAATGCCGTGAGGTGTCGAACGCGACCGCGAGGTGGGTCGGCCGCTCGGCCTTGACGAGGTTGACGAACATGGACAGGAAGCCGTAGACCCCGTTGGTGTGCTGCCCGTCCTTCGTCGAGAAGTTGTCGACGGGGAGCGCGAAGAACGCGCGATACGCGAGCGAATGGCCGTCGACGACCAGGAGAGTAGGCTTTCCGGAGTCCGTCACTCTGCCAGCCTAGACGCGCGGCCGGACGCCGGATCCTTGCGCTGGACCCTGCCCGAAGGTGAGATCATGACCTCAGAGCCCACCCCCACCGACGTCGACGGGCGGGAGTGGATCGCCCGTCGCGGCATGGGGGCGCTCGCGGAGAAGATGGGCATGAGGTTCACAGAGTTCACGCTCGAACGCGCGGTTGCGACCATGCCCGTCGAGGGGAACACCCAACCCGTGGGGCTGCTGCACGGCGGCGCATACGTGGTTCTCGGGGAGTCGCTGGGCTCGATGGCCGCGAACCTGCATGCGGGACCGGGGCGGCTCGCCGTCGGCGTCGACATCAACGCGACGCACACGCGCTCGGCGACGTCGGGGATCGTCACGGGGGTCTGCACGCCCGTGCACCTCGGCCGCAGCATCACGGTGCACGAGATCGTCGTCTCCGACGATCAGGGCCGCCGCTGCTCGACGATCCGCATCACGAACATGATCCGCGACCTTCCCGGCGCCTGAGCACCGGCATCCACCGGGTCACATCTCGGAGGGGTCAGTCCTTCTTCGGCGCGAGCTGCTCGATGATCGCCTTCGCGACATCCTGCATCGTGAGGCGGCGGTCCATGGATGCCTTCTGGATCCACCGGAACGCCTCCGGCTCGCTGAGACCCATCTTCTCGTTGAGCAGGCCCTTCGCACGATCGACGAGCTTGCGCGTCTCGAAGCGCTCGACCATGTCGGCGACCTCGGCTTCGAGCGTGATGATCTGCTCGTAGCGGGCCAGCGCGATCTCGATCGCCGGCAGCAGGTCGTTCGGGGTGAAGGGCTTGACGACGTAGGCGAGGGCTCCTGCCTCGCTCGCGCGTTCGACGAGCTCCTTCTGACTGAACGCCGTCAGCAGCACGACGGGAGCGACGTGGCTCTTGCTGAGCTTCTCCGCCGCGCTGATGCCGTCGAGGACGGGCATCTTCACGTCCATGATGACGAGGTCCGGCCGCAGCTCGGTCGCCAGCTGCACCGCCGTCTCCCCGTCACCGGCCTCTCCGACGACGTCAAACCCGTTGTCGCGGAGGATCTCGACGATGTCGAGACGGATCAGCGACTCGTCCTCGGCGACGACGACCCGCCTCGGCGCGTGGGAGGTCGGGGCGGCGGAGGTCGAGGCGGCGGTGTCTTCCTGCTCAGTCACCCGTCCATCCTAGAGCCAGGATCACCCGCCACCTGCGGTATCGTCTAATCGTTGTGCGCCGGTGTGGCGGAATGGCAGACGCGACCGACTCAAACTCGGTTGTCTTCGGACGTGTGGGTTCGACTCCCACCACCGGCACGAAAGCAGAAGAGGGCGGATGCCCGGGAGACGTTCCCCGGGCATCCGCCCTTCTCGCGTCGGATTACTTCGCGGCCTGGTAGATCGGCGCCTGACCGTTGACGGCGTCGCCGATCCGGTGGACGCGGATGTCGTTGGTCGTCCCGACGATTCCGGGGGGCGAGCCGGAGATCACGACGACCGCATCGCCCACCTTCGCCAACTCCGAGTCGAGGAAGAAATGGTCGACCTGGATGAACATCAGGTCCGTGTGGTCGACATGCTCGACGAGCGTGGACTGCACCCCCCAGGTGAGCGCCATCCGGCGACGGATCGCGGGGTTGACCGTGAAGGTCATCATCGGGATGCCCGAGCGCAGTCGCGACATCCGCCGCGCCGTGTCACCGGACTCCGTGAAGATGCAGATGTACTTCGCGTCGACGAACTCCGCGACGTCTTGCGCGGCGAGGGTGATGATGCCGCCCTGGGTGCGCGGCTTCGCCGAGAACGGGCGGATGCGCTCCAGCCCGTGCTCCTCGGTCGACGCCACGATGCGCGCCATCGTCTCCACGGTCACGACCGGGTAGTCGCCGACGCTCGTCTCACCCGAGAGCATGACCGCGTCGGCGCCGTCGAGCACCGCGTTGGCCACATCGGAGGCCTCGGCGCGCGTGGGAACAGGAGCGTGCGTCATCGACTCGAGCATCTGCGTGGCGACGATGACCGGCTTGGCCATCCGGCGGCACAGCTCGACCGCCTCCTTCTGCACGATGGGGACCGCCTCGAGCGGAAGCTCGACGGCGAGGTCGCCACGGGCGACCATGATCCCGTCGAAGGCGTTGATGATCTCTTCGAGGTTGTCGACGGCCTGGGGCTTCTCGATCTTCGCGATGACGGGGATCTTGCGCCCTTCCTCGGCCATGATCTCGTGAACGCGGACCACGTCGGAGGCGTTGCGCACGAAGGAGAGCGCGATCAGGTCGGCGCCGGCGTGCAGCCCCCACCGGAGGTCGGCCTCGTCCTTCTCAGACAGGGCCGGCACGCTCACCGCGACACCGGGCAGGTTGATGCCCTTGTTGTTCGACACGTCGCCGGCGACGATCACGGTCGTCGTGACCACGGGGCCGTCGACGCTCGTCACCTGGACGCGCACCTTGCCGTCGTCGATCAGCAGGAAGTCCCCCGGCTTCACGTCGTCGGGCAGACCCTTGAAGGTCGTCGAGACGATCTCCCGCGTGCCCGGGATGTCTTCTGTTGTGATCTTGAAGGTATCCCCCACCGCGAGCGCGTGCGGGCCGTCGATGAACTTGCCGAGACGGATCTTCGGGCCCTGCAGGTCGACGAGGATGGCGACCGCCCGGTCCGCGTCATCCGCCGCCTTGCGCACGTTCGCAAAACGCACCTCGTGCTCGGCGTATGAGCCGTGGCTCAGGTTCATCCGCGTGACATCGACACCTGCATCGATGATCGCCCGGATCATCTCGTACGATTCGGTGGCGGGGCCAAGCGTTGCGACGATCTTCGCGCGTCTCACTGAGTGCTCTCCGGTCTGTTGTCGGTGGGTGGATTCTCAGCCTACGCGGGCTGCAGGCCGATGGCGACGTCGCGCGGTGCGACCGGCGACGGCAGCGCCGTGCTGCCCATGAGGTACTCGTCCACGGCTGCCGCTGCGGCCCTGCCCTCGGCGATCGCCCACACGATGAGGGACTGGCCACGACCCGCATCGCCCGCGACGAACACTCCCGGGGACGTCGACTGATAGTCGTCGGCCCTCTCGATGTTGCCGCGGCCCGAGAACACGGTGCCCAGTTGCTCTTCGAGCGCGGAACGCTCCGGGCCGGTGAAGCCCATGGCGATGAGCACGAGATCCGCGGGGATCTCGCGTTCCGTGCCGCTCTTGGGAACGCGTCGCCCGTCGGGCAGGTACTCGGTCTGCGCGAGCCGCAGCGCCCGCACCTCGCCCGCATCGTTGCCGAGGAACTCGACGGTGGATGCCAGGTAGGTGCGCTCACCGCCCTCCTCGTGCGCCGACGAGACCTCGAACAGCGTCGGGGTCATGGGCCACGGCTGGTGCGCCGGGCGGGAACTCGGCGGCTGTTTGCCGATGGCCAGATTCGTCACGCTCAGGGCGCCCTGACGGTGCGCCGTTCCGATGCAGTCGGCACCGGTGTCACCGCCGCCGATGACGATCACGTGTCGTCCCTCGGCGTGGATCTGATGGGGAACCTGGTCTCCGGCGACGGCCTTGTTCGACTCCACGAGATACTCCATGGCGAAGTGGACGCCGTCGAGGTCGCGCCCGGGGATCGCGATGTCGCGGGGGACGGTCGAGCCGGTGGCGATGACGACCGCGTCGTAGCGCGCCCGCAGGTCATCCCACGTGATGTCCTTGCCGATCTCGACGCCGGCGCGAAATCGCGTGCCCTCGTCCCGCATCTGCCGCAGTCGCCCCTCGAGGTGGCGCTTCTCCATCTTGAAATCGGGGATCCCATAGCGCAGCAGCCCGCCGATGCGGTCGTCGCGCTCGTAGACGGCGACCGTGTGCCCGGCACGCGTGAGCTGCTGGGCCGCGGCGAGACCGGCGGGCCCGGACCCGACGACCGCGACCGTCTTGCCGGTCAGCCGGCCCGGCGGCTCGGGCTCCACCCAGCCGTTCGCGAACGCGTCGTCGATGGTCGAGACCTCGATCTGCTTGATCGTCACAGCGGGCTGGTTGATGCCCAGGACACACGCGCTCTCGCACGGTGCCGGGCAGAGCCTGCCGGTGAACTCGGGGAAGTTGTTCGTCGCGTGCAGTCGCTCGATCGCCGCGCGTCCCTCGCCACGCCACATGAGATCGTTCCACTCCGGGATGAGGTTTCCCAGCGGGCAGCCCTTGTGGCAGAACGGGATGCCGCAGTCCATGCAACGGCCGGCCTGGCGGCGCAGCACCGACGAATCCCCCGGCTCGTAGACCTCTTTGAAGTCCATGATGCGCACCGGCACCGGGCGACGCCGCGGCAGCTCGCGCTCGGTCGTCTTCAGAAAACCCTTCGGGTCAGCCACCGGTCACCTCCAGGATGCGGTTCCAGACGATGTCGCTGTCGGGGTCGAGCCCCTCGGCGGCCGCCTCTTTGCGGGTCTGCAGCACGGCCGCGTAGTCGCGCGGCAGCACGCGGACGAAGTTCGAGACCTCGGTGTCGAAGTCCTCGAGGAGTGCGGCGGCGAGGGTCGAGTCGGTCTCGGCGACATGCCGCTCGAGGAGGTCACGGAGGATCTCGACGTCCGCCGATCCGAGCTCGAGCAGTTCGAGCTCACCCGAGGCGAGCGCCTCGCGGTTGACGAGCGCGCGGTCGAGCTTGTAGACGTATGCCGCGCCGCCCGACATGCCCGCCCCGAGGTTGCGACCGGTCGTTCCGAGGATGACCGCGAGGCCGCCGGTCATGTACTCGAGCGCGTGGTCGCCGACGCCCTCGACGACCGCGGTCGCGCCCGAGTTGCGGACGAGGAAGCGCTCCCCCACGACGCCGCGCAGGAACATGCTGCCCTGGGTCGCGCCGTAGCCGATCACGTTTCCGGCGATGACGTTCTGGGCCGCATCGAAGCTCGCGCCCCGGGGCGGCCTGACGACGATCTGCCCTCCGGACAGCCCCTTGCCGACGTAGTCGTTCGAGTCTCCCTCCAGCCGCAGCGTGATGCCCGCGGGGAGGAAGGCGCCGAAGGACTGGCCCGCGGAGCCGGTGAGGCGTACCTCGATCGTCCCGGCCGGAAGCCCGTGTTCGCCATGGGCGAGCGTGACGCGGTTGCCGAGCAGCGTTCCGACCGCGCGCGCGGTGTTGCGCACCGGCAGGTCGATCGCGATGTGCCCGCCGTGCGCGATGACGTCCTGGGCACGCTCGATGAGCTGCACGTCGAAGTGCTCGCCCAGCTCGTGGTCCTGATCGCGCTGGTGCTTGCGGGGGGTGCCGGGCGCGAACACGGGGCCGGCGAGGATCGGCGTCAGATCGAGTCCCTCCGCCTTCCAGTGCTCGATCGCACCGTTCACGTCGAGCAGGTCATTGCGCCCGATCACCTCGTCGAGCGAACGGAAGCCGAGCTCCGCCAGATACTCCCGCACCTCCTGAGCGACGAACTGCATGAAGTTCACGACGAACTCGGGTTTGCCGGAGAAGCGGCTGCGCAGCACGGGGTTCTGGGTGGCGACGCCGACCGGGCAGGTATCGAGGTGGCAGACCCGCATCATGATGCAGCCTTCGACGACGAGGGCCGTCGTGGCGAAGCCGAACTCCTCCGCACCCAGGAGCGCTGCGATCACGACGTCGCGGCCGGTCTTGAGCTGGCCGTCGGCCTGCACGACGACGCGATCGCGCATGTCGTTGAGCATCAGCGTCTGCTGCGTCTCGGCCAGGCCCAGCTCCCACGGGGTTCCGGCGTGCTTGAGCGAGTTCAGCGGGCTGGCGCCGGTGCCGCCGTCGTGCCCCGAGACGAGAATGACGTCGGCGAGAGCCTTCGCGGTGCCGGCGGCGACCGCGCCGATGCCCGACTGGCTCACGAGCTTGACGTGCACGCGCGCTTTGGGGTTCGCGCGCTTGAGATCGAAGATGAGCTGCTTGAGGTCTTCGATCGAGTAGATGTCGTGGTGCGGCGGCGGCGAGATGAGCCCGACGCCGGGCGTGCCGCCGCGCGTGCGCGCGATCCACGGGTACACCTTGCCGGGCGGCAGTTGGCCGCCCTCGCCGGGCTTGGCGCCCTGCGCGAGCTTGATCTGGATGTCATCCGCGTGCGTGAGGTACATGCTCGTGACCCCGAAGCGGCCGGATGCGACCTGCTTTATCGCGCTGCGGCGCTGCGGGTCCAGGAGGCGATCGATGTCCTCGCCGCCCTCGCCGGTGTTCGACTTCGCGCCGATCGAGTTCATCGCGATGGCGAGGGTCTCGTGCGCCTCCTTGGAGATCGAGCCGTAGCTCATCGCGCCCGTCGAGAAGCGTTTGACGATCGACTCGACCGGCTCCACCTCGTCGATCGGGACGGGCGGGCGCTCCCCCGTCTTCAAGCGGAACATCCCGCGCAGGGTCTTCAGCTCCGCCGCCTGGTCGTCGACGAGCCTGGTGTACTCGCGGAAGATGTCGTACCGGCGGGTGCGCGTCGAATGCTGCAGGCGGAACACCGTGTCGGGGTTGAACAGGTGCGGCGCGCCGTCGCGGCGCCACTGGTACTCGCCGCCGGTCCACAGCCGCTCGTGCGCCCGCGCGGCGCCGTCCTCGGGGTAGGCGAAGTCGTGGCGTGCCTGGTTCTCGAGGGCGATCTCGCGGATGCCGATGCCGCCGAGCTTGGTCTCGGTGCCCGTGAAGTACTTCTCCACGAGTTCCTCGGACAGGCCCACAGCCTCGAAGACCTGCGAACCGGCGTATGACGAGACGGTCGAGATGCCCATTTTGGACATGATCTTCAGAACGCCCTTGCCGAGCGCGTAGATGAGGTTGCGCACGGCCTTCTCCGGCGTGATGCCCGTGATGAAGCCGGCCCGCACGAGGTATTCGACGGTCTCCATCGCGAGGTACGGGTTCACCGCCGACGCGCCGTAGCCGATGAGCGTGGCGACGTGGTGGACCTCCCGCACGTCGCCGGCCTCGATCACGAGGCCGACCTTCATCCGGTTCTCCTTGCGGATGAGATGGTGGTGGACGGCGGAGAGCATGAGCAGCGACGGGATCGGCAGGAGGTCCTTGTTGGAGTCGCGGTCGCTGAGGATGATGAACTCGGCACCCTCCTCGATCGCGGCATCCGCCTCTTCGCACATCTCCTCGAGGCGCCGCTCGAGGGCGTCGTCTCCGTGCTCGGAGCCGTACAGGCCCCGGATCGTGACGGAGCGACGTCCCGGCATCGCCTTGTCGATGTTCTGGAGCTTCGCGAGCTCGTCGTTGTCGATGACGGGGAAGTCGAGCGTGATCGTCTCGGTGTGATCGGGGCCCCAGGCGAGGAGGTTCCGCTCCGGACCGAGGCCGATCGACAGCGACGTGACGACCTCCTCGCGGATCGAGTCGAGCGGCGGGTTGGTCACCTGCGCGAACTGCTGCACGAAGTAGTCGAACAACAGACGCGGGCGCTTGGCGAGCACCGCGATCGGGGCGTCGGAGCCCATCGCGCCGAGGGGCTCGGCACCGTTCTGCCCCATCGGGGTCAGGAGGATCCGCACCTCCTCCTCGGTGTAGCCGAAGGTGCGCTGACGGCGCGTGATGGAGGCGATCGGATGCACGATGTGCTCGCGCTCGGGCAGGTCCTTCAGGCGCGCGCGCCCGGCATCCAGCCACTCCTGCCACGGCTGGAGCGAGGCGAGCTCGGCCTTGACCTCGTCGTCCTCGATGATGCGCCGCTGTGCCGTGTCGACGACGAACATGCGCCCGGGGCGCAGACGCCCGCGCCGCTTGATGCGCTCGGGGGCGAAGTCCAGGACGCCGGTCTCCGAGCCGATGACGACGAGGCCGTCGGTCGTCTCGGTCCAGCGGCCCGGACGCAGGCCGTTGCGATCGAGGGTTGCGCCGACGAGCGTGCCATCGGTGAAGATGAGCGCGGCGGGGCCGTCCCAGGGCTCCATCTGACCGGAGTGGTACTCGTAGAAGGCCCGCAGCTCGGGCGAGATCTCGGCCTGCTTCTCGTACGCCTCCGGGACCATCATCGAGATCGCGTGCGGCAGGCTGCGTCCGGTGAGGGTCAGCAGCTCCAGCACTTCGTCGAAGGATGCCGAGTCGCTCGCGCCCTCGGTGCAGATCGGCAGCAACGGACGGATGTCGCCGATCAGCTCGGACTCGAGCTGCGACTGGCGTGCGCGCATCCAGTTGCGGTTCGCGCCGACCGTGTTGATCTCGCCGTTGTGGGCGAGCATGCGCAGCGGCTGGGCGAGTGGCCAGGACGGGAAGGTGTTGGTCGAGTACCGGGAGTGCACGACGGCCAGTTCGCTCTGGAAGCGCTCGTCTTGCAGGTCGGGGTAGAACGGCTCCAGCTGGAGCGTCGTGACCATGCCCTTGTAGCCGATCGTCCGGCTGGACAGCGAGACGAAGTAGGCGTCGTGCTCACGCCGGGCGCGCTTGCGCAGGCGGTACACACGGCGATCGAGCGCAATGCCGCTCAGGGCGGGCGCGTCGCCCACGGCGGGGTGCGAGACGAACAGCTGCTCGAAGGCGGGGCGGGCGGCGAAGGCGAGCTTGCCGAGGTGCTCGGGAGCGGTGGGCACTTCGCGCCAGCCGAGAACCGTGAGGCCCTCCGCTGCGGCGATGCGCTCGACGCCGGCTTTGATGGCGGCGCGGGCGTCGGCGTCGAGGGGAAGGAACGCCATCCCGGCGGCGTACTCGCCGACGGGCGGGAGCTCGAAGTCCACGACCGCGCGCAGGAAGGCATCCGGCATCTGGGTCAGGATTCCGGCGCCGTCCCCCGTGCCGGCGTCCGACCCGATCGCGCCGCGGTGCTCCAGGTTGCGCAGCGCTGTCAACGCGAGATCGACGATGTCGTGTCCCGGCTCGCCGCGCAGCGTCGCGACCATCGCGAGGCCGCAGGCATCCTTCTCGAATGCCGGGTTGTACATCCCCTGCTTCGCGGGGAGGGTCGCAGGGAAGGTGGAAGCGTCCTGCGCTGTCGGTTCACGACGGGGGCTCGAGGCCATACCAACCGTCCTCATTGTCATGCTCGATGGGGGGACGACGTCGGCCCTGGTTCAGAAAGCTGGGTGGAGCGGGGAATTACTGCGAAATGACTGCGCTTGTGGCGGCGTCCGCAACGGGCTCGGATGTCGGGGGTGCGCTGACGTCGACGAACTCACTCGTGTTCTGCGATTGTACAGTCCCCTCGCCTGTCCACTCTCGCCCCGGGCGATACGGCGACGGCTCGAGGCCGGGGTGCCGGCGGCGCTGCACGACGAAGATCACGATGCCGGTGGCGACACCGAGGATCGCCATCCAGACGTTCGTGCGGAGGCCGAAGAAGATCTCGCTCGGGTCGATGCGGATCGACTCCCACACGATGCGTCCCGCGCTGTACCAGATGAGGTAGAGGGCGAACAGGCGCCCCCAGCGTAGGGTGAGGCGTCGTCCGATCCAGAGCAGGAAGAGGAAGCCGAGCGTGTTCCAGATGACCTCGTAGAGGAACGTCGGGTGGAACAGGGTGCCCTCGGCAAGCCCCGCCGGCCACGCCGCGTTGGTCTCATCGATCTCGAGGCCCCACGGGAGGTCGGTGGGCAGCCCGAACAGCTCCTGATTGAACCAGTTGCCGATGCGACCGATCGCCTGGGCGAGCAGCAGCCCGGGCGCGACGGCATCCGCGAACGTCCAGAAGCGGATGCCGGTCCACCGGCAGCCGAGCCAGGCGCCGGCCGCGCCCCCGATGAGGGCGCCGAAGATCGCGATGCCGCCCTCCCAGATGCGGAAGACTGCCCAGAAGTCCGTGCCCTCGCCGAAGTAGAAGCCCCAGTGCGTCAGCACATGGAAGATGCGGGCGCCGACGATCGCGAGCGGCACCGCGATGATCGCGATGTCGATGACGACCCACGGCTCTGCGCCGCGCCGCGTGAGACGGCGGTTGGTGATGAGGGCCGCGATGACGATGCCCGTCAGGATGCACAGGGCGTAGAAGTAGATGTACGGGCCGCCCGGCCACAGGTTGAAACCCCTGCTGGGAGGGCTCGGGATGCTGGCGATGACGGAGGAAAGCACGAGGGGCAGTCTACTTCGCCCCGCGCCCCTCCCTTCTCCCCCTGCACCTCTCGCCGCGCGAGTCACCACTCGGTGCACGAATCACCAGGGCCTGCGCGGGAGCACGCTGGTGATTGGCGAGGAGCGTGGTGATTCGCGAGCTCAGCGGGGGGCGCGGGCGGTGCCGGCGGCGAGGGCGCGGGCGGTGCCGGAAAGGCCCACGATGCCGCCGTCGCGAAGGGCGCGCACGAGCGCCGTCCCGACGATGGCGCCGTCGGCGTACTCCGCGACGCCCGCGACCTGGTCGGGGGTCGAGATGCCGATGCCCACGCACGCGTGCGGGACGCCGTGATCGCGCAGTCGCGCGACGAGGGTGCGGGCCGCGGCATCCAACTCGGCCCGTTCGCCGGTGATGCCCATCGTCGACACGGTGTAGACGAAGCCCGTGGATGCCTCGGCGATCAGCTGCAGGCGCTCGTCGGTCGAGGTCGGCGCCGCGAGGAAGATCCGGTCGAGCCCGGTGCGCCGCGATGCGGCGATCCATTCGGCGGCCGCGTCAGGGGTGATGTCGGGGGTGATCAGTCCCGCTCCCCCGGCCGCGAGGAGATCGTCGGCGAAGCGGTCGACGCCGTACTGCAGCACGGGGTTCCAGTAGGTCATCACGACGATCGGGACGTCGACCCGCGCGGCGATGGCCCGCACCGCGGTGAACGTGTCGCGCAGCCGGAATCCCGCGGCCAGAGCCGCCTGGGTGGCCTCCTGGATGATCGGACCGTCCATGACCGGGTCGGAGTACGGCGGCCCGAGCTCCAGGATGTCGGCACCGGCCTCGGCCACGGCGACCGCGGCGTCGATGCTCGTCTGCAGGTCGGGGTAGCCGATCGGCAGGTAGCCGACGAACGCGCTGCGCCCCGCCGCGTGCGCGGCCTCGATCGCGGCGCTGACGCGCGAGCCGTCCTCGGTGGCGCTCATGGTGCTGCCCCCTCGTCGTACAGCCCGAACCACCGCGCGGCGGTGTCCATGTCCTTGTCGCCGCGACCCGAGAGGCTCACCGCGATGACGGCATCCGGACCGAGTTCGCGGCCGATGCGCAGTGCTCCCGCGAGGGCGTGCGCCGACTCGATCGCGGGGATGATCCCCTCGGTGCGCGAGAGCAGCAGCAGCGCGTCCATCGCCTCGGCGTCGGTCGCGGGGATGTACTCGGCGCGTCCGATCTCGGACAGCCACGAGTGCTCGGGCCCGACACCCGGGTAGTCGAGGCCCGCGGAGATCGAGTGCGACTCGATCGTCTGGCCGTCCTCGTCCTGCAGCACGAACGTCCTCGCACCGTGCAGCACGCCCGGCCGGCCGCGTTCGATGGATGCCGCGTGCTTCTCGGTGTCGACGCCGTCGCCGGCCGCCTCGACGCCGTAGATCCGCACGCCCTCGTCGTCGAGGAACGCGTCGAACATGCCGATCGCGTTCGATCCTCCCCCGACGCAGGCGACGACGGCGTCCGGCAGCGTGCCCGTCTCTTCGAGCAACTGTTCGCGGGCCTCTTCGGAGATGATCTTCTGGAAGTCGCGCACCATCGCGGGGAACGGGTGCGGGCCGGCGGCCGTACCGAAGATGTAGTTCGTCGTCTCGACGGATGCCACCCAGTCGCGATACGCCTCGTTGATGGCATCCTTCAGCGTGCGGGAGCCGGTGGTCACCGGCACGACCTCGGCGCCCAGCAGCCGCATGCGGGCGACGTTGAGCGCCTGGCGCTCGGTGTCGACCTCACCCATGTACACCGTGCAGTCGAAGCCGAAGAGGGCCGCCGCCGTCGCCGTCGCGACGCCGTGCTGGCCGGCACCGGTCTCGGCGATCACGCGCGTCTTGCCGAGGCGCTTGGTCAGCAGCGCCTGGCCGATGACGTTGTTGATCTTGTGCGAGCCGGTGTGGTTGAGGTCCTCGCGCTTGAGGAAGACGCGCGCTCCCCCGGCGTGCTCGGCGAACCGCGCCACCTCCGTGAGCGGCGAGGGCCGCCCGCCGTAGGTCTGCAGCAGGCGGAGGAACTCGGCCTGGAAGGCGGGGTCGGCCTTGGCGGCGTCGTATTCCGCGGTGAGCTCGTCGATGGCGGCGATGAGGGATTCGGGCATGTAGCGCCCGCCGAAGTCACCGAAGAACGGGCCGGGCTGATCGCGCAGGCTGGGCGCGGTCCCTGCGTGCGCCGTCGTCGGCGGCGTGTACCGAAGGGTCATGATCCCGCCTCCAGGAAAGCGTGCAGGGTCGACACGGGGTCGTTCGTCACGAGGGCCTCGCCGACCAGGACGACATCGGCGCCGTCTGCACGGTAATGGGCGACGTCGGCCGGGCTGAGCACGGCGGACTCGGCGATCTTGGTGGCATCCGGCGGGAAATGCTCGGCGAGAGAGCCGAAAAGGTCGCGATCGAGCTCGAACGTCGACAGATCGCGCGCGTTGACGCCGATGAGCTTCGCGCCGAGGTCGGCCGCGCGGGAGAGCTCGTCGCGGGAGTGGGCCTCGACGAGCGGGGTCATTCCGAGTTGCTGCACGAGCTCGTGCAGCTCGGCGAGCTGGCGCTGCTCGAGGGCCGCCACGATCAGCAGCACGAGGTCGGCGCCGGAGGCCCGGGCCTCGAGCACCTGATAGGGCTTCGCGATGAAGTCCTTGCGCAGCACCGGGAGGCGGACGCGTGCCTTGACGGCCTCGAGGTCGCCGAGGCTGCCCTTGAACCTGCGACGCTCGGTCAGCACGGAGATGGCCGATGCGCCGCCCTGTTCGTAGAGCGAGGCCTGCAGAGCGGGGTCGGGGATCGCGGCGAGGTCCCCGCGCGAAGGACTCGCGCGCTTGACCTCGGCGATGATCTTGACGCGACCTGAGGGAGCGAGAGCGGCGAGCGCGTCGAGGGCGGGCGCCTGGGCGAGCGCGGCGCGCTCGACCGCGGCGAGCGGTCGCTCGGCGGCGCGGGCCTCGGCATCCTCCACCGCGCCGGCGGTGAGGCCTGCCAGCATGGTCAGTGCTGCTTCGGCTTGTACTTGGGGCCGGCGACGCCGTAGCCCGCCTTCGCGAGCACCCAGCCGCTGAGAGCGCCGACCACGAGGAGGCCCACGGAAGCCCACACGAGCGCCGGGATGTCCAGGACGAAGAACAGGGTGCCGAGAGAGACGGCGACGAGCATGATCACCACGGCGGTCCACGCAGCCGGGGAGTGTCCGTGGCCGGGATCGTCGACGGGGTTGCTCATGGTTCTCCTTCGTGCTCCTGCGGGCGATGGCGCGAGGCGGGTTCGGGGCCAGTCTAGCGGGCGGTGGGGTCTTCACCGTGCGACAGATCGTCCCATGAGTCGATCGCCTTGTCGCGTGATGCATCGTCGGGGCGGGGGCCTGCCGCGGTGGCCGGCGTTCGCGAGGCGTCGCGCTGATAGCGACGACCGCCGGTGCGCCAGCGGTGCGCCGTCGCGAGGGTGAGGATGCCTCCTGCCGCGACGGCCACCCCGCCGATCGTCGCGACGAACGGCCACGCCGTGCCGGCGATCTCCGAGACGAGGTCGGAGATGGCATCCGTCCCGGAAAGGCCCGTCGCTGTCGTCACCGACTGGGCGACGGCATCCAACGGTTGACCGATGCCGATGCGCGCCGCGCCGATCACGACAGCGGCCCCGATCGCGCCGGCGAGCACGCCGAAGACATAGCGCAGCACGCGGCCGACGACCGACAGAGCGAGGCCGAGCGCAAGCGCCGCGAGGCCAAGGGGGGCAAGCAGAGGAAAGGCCGAGGCCCCGGCGACGTCGATGGACTCCGATGCCCCCGCGCGCAGGGTGACGGCCAGCCACGGCTGCGTCGACGCGACGACCGCCCCGGCGCCGCCGAGCACCACCGCCAGGACCGCGGCTGTGCGCTCGCGGGCGCTCACGGGCGGTTTCCGCCGGCTGCGGGAGCGTCCGGGCCGCCGACGGCGGGCGCGAGGTCGTCGGCGTCGAAGCACGTGCGGTCACCCGTGTGGCAGGCCGCGCCGACCTGCTCGACCTGGATGAGCAGCGTGTCGCCATCGCAGTCCAGGCGCGCGCCTCGGACGTACTGCACGTGACCGGACGTGTCGCCCTTGCGCCAGTACTCCTGGCGCGAGCGCGACCAGAAGGTGACCCGCCCCTCGGTGAGGGTGCGGCGCAGCGCCTCGGCATCCATCCAGCCGAGCATGAGCACCTCACCCGTGTCGTGCTGCTGGATGATCGCGGGCACGAGGCCGTCGGCGGTGAAGGTCACCCGCTCCAGACGCGGATCGGTGGTGTCGGTCACGGGCGCACCTCGATGCCGCCTTCGGCCAGGGCCGCCTTCACCTCTCCGATCGACAGCTCTCCGGAGTGGAAGACGGATGCCGCCAGCACCGCGTCGGCTCCCGCGTGAATCGCGGGGGCGAAGTCTTCGACGCGCCCCGCTCCCCCCGAGGCGATGACCGGCACCGAGGAGATCTCGCGCATGAGGCCGATCAGCTCCAGGTCGAAGCCGTCCTTCGTGCCGTCGGCATCGATGGAGTTCACGAGCAGCTCGCCCGCGCCCCGGTCGATCGCCTCGCGCGCCCAGTCGATCGCGTCGAGGCTCGTCTCGGTGCGGCCGCCGTGGGTCGTCACGACGAACCCCGAGTGCGTGCCCGGCACCCGTTTGACGTCGAGGCTGAGGACGAGCACCTGCGCGCCGAACCGGTCGGCGATCTCACCGACGAGCGCGGGGCGAGCGATCGCGGCGGAGTTCACACCCACCTTGTCGGCGCCGACCGACAGCAGCCGGGCGACGTCGTCGGCGCTGCGCACTCCGCCGCCGACGGTGAGCGGGATGAAAACCTCCTCGGCGGTGCGGCGGACGACGTCGTAGGTCGTGGCCCGGTCATCCACCGTCGCGGTCACGTCGAGGAAGGTCAGCTCGTCGGCGCCCTGCGCGAAGTACAGCGCGGCGAGTTCGACGGGGTCGCCCATGTCGCGCAGATTGGCGAAGTTGACGCCCTTGACCACGCGCCCCGCGGCGACGTCGAGGCACGGGATGACGCGGCACGCCAGTGACATCACAGCCTCGCGTTGTGGATCGCGGTGACGAGGATCGCGCGCGCTCCGAGAGCGTAGAGGTCGTCCATCACCTGGTTGACGGTTTTCCGCGGCACCATCACCCGCACCGCGACCCAGTCCGCGTCGCGCAGCGGCGAGATCGTCGGCGACTCGATGCCAGGCGCGATCTTCACCGCGTCCTCGACCAGCGCGGCCGGAAGGTCGTAGTCGATGAGCACGTAGCGGCGCGCGACGAGGACGCCGCGCAGGCGCCGCAGGAGCGTGTCGAGCCCGTCGGCATCCGTCGGGGCACCGATCAGGACGGCCTCGGACTCCAGGATGGCGGGCCCGAACACCTCCAAGCCCGCCTGACGCAGCGTCGTGCCCGTCTCCACGACGTCGGCGATCGCGTCGGCGACCCCCAATCGCACCGCGGACTCGACGGCGCCGTCCAGCGGGACGAGGTCGACGGCCACGCCGTGGCGGTCGAGGAAGCCGTCGACCAGGCCCGGGTAGGAGGTCGCGACCCGCTTGCCCTCGAGGCCGGCGACGCCGTCGAACGCGCCCTTCGGCGCCGCGAAGCGGAACGTGGAGCGGGCGAAGCCGAGCGCCTCGATCTCGCGGGCGCCCGGCATCCGCGCATCGTGGAGCAGGTCCCGGCCCGTGATGCCCACGTCCAGGGCGCCCGAGCCCACGTAGGTCGCGATGTCCTTCGGGCGCAGGTAGAAGAACTCGACGTCGTTGACCGGGTCGATGACGTGCAGGTCCTTCGGGTCCCGGCGTCCGATGTAGCCGGCTTCGGCGAGCATCTCGGCGGCGGTCTCGGCGAGCGAGCCCTTGTTCGGCACGGCGATACGCAGCATGGGGTGCAGTGGCTTTCGGGCTGTGGAGTGTTCGGGGGTCAGCGGTGCGGGACGGCGCTCAGAGATGTCGGTAGACGTCCTCGAGGCTCAGGCCCTTCGCGAGCATGAGCACCTGCAGGTGGTAGAGCAGCTGCGAGATCTCCTCGGCGGTCTCGGCATCCGTCTGGTATTCGGCGGCCATCCAGACCTCGGCAGCCTCTTCGACGATCTTCTTGCCGATCGCGTGGACGCCACGGTCGAGTTGCGCGACGGTGCCGGATCCCTCCGGACGGGCCGCTGCGGTTACGGTCAGCTCCGCGAACAGGCCGTCGAACGTCTTCACCCTGACAGATTACCGGTCCTGCGTACGCGGGGCCGCGCCGGTCAGGTTCAGATCGACTCTTCAGCAGTCGCTTGGGCACGGTCCCGGTGGGTGTGAACTGTGCTGAAGCGACTGCTGAACGAGACGGCGGGCACGGGGTTTACCGGGGCTCATGGCGATGGGGAGCCTTGGCGAGATCGCGCAACGCGGTGATCGCCAGGCCGGGATCATCCGCCCCGAAAACGGCGGAGCCGGCGACGAAGGTGTCGGCGCCAGCCTCGGCGGCCCGAGCGATCGTCGACTCCGAGATGCCGCCATCCACCTGCAGCCACACCTGCGATCCCCGCCGGCGCGCCTCGTCGTGCAGCCGCGCGAGCTTGGGCAGCTGGTCGGCCATGAACGCCTGGCCGCCGAACCCCGGCTCGACGGTCATCACGAGGATCTGGTCGAACTCGTCGAGCACGTCGAACAGGCCTTCGACCGGCGTCGCCGGCTTGACGGCGACCCCGGCCCGCGCCCCGATCTGGCGCAGCCGTCGCGCGAGGCCGACCGGGTCGGCGGCCGCCTCGAGGTGGAAGGTGACGCTCGCGGCGCCGAGCTCGGCGTAGCCCGGTGCCCAGCGGCCCGGATCCGTGATCATCAGGTGCACATCGAGGGGGGCGGGGCTCGTCTGCTGGATGCGCTCCACCATCTGAGGTCCGAACGTGAGGTTGGGCACGAAGTGGTTGTCCATGACGTCGACGTGCACGAAGTCTGCCCCCGCGATGCGTTCGAGGTCGGACTGCATGTTCACGAAGTCGGCCGACAGGATGCTGGGGTTGATGCGTGGCACGGGTCCATTATCCCGGCCGGTCGCGTGCGGCTTCGCACTCCTTACCCGTCGCGCTCGCCGGGGTCTTCACGCTGCGGAAAAGCGCACGCGCGGCGCTTCTTCCCGGCGCGCGTGCGAATAAGTGCAGCGCCAGGAGATCCTTGAGCGCGCGCGGCGCCGCTCACACGCGTCGCAGGAGCGAGATCGACATCGCGTCGGTGCCGTGCCGGTGCGGCCACAGCTGTGCCCTGCCGGTCCCGGCGACCTCGGGCAGATCGATCGGCGAGGCGTCGGACGCGGCGGCGACGGATGCCACGACAGCCCGCGCGTCGAGCTCCTCGAGCGAGCCGGCGTGAGCACGCAGCGCCTCGGCGACGAGGCCCGCGGTCTCGGCCAGATGCGGCGAGCACGTCACGTAGGCGACGATCCCGCCCGGGGCGAGGGCGGCGATCGCGGCATCCAGCAGCTCCCTCTGCAGCGCCGTGAGGTCCGGGACGTCGGCGGGCTGCTTGCGCCACCGCGCCTCGGGGCGGCGACGCAGCGCACCGAGCCCGGTGCACGGCGCGTCGACGAGGATGCGATCGTAACGGCCACGGCCGGCGCGCGTGCGCCCGTCCTCCTCCGAGACGGGCACCCGAAGCGGGATGCCGGCGATCGAGTCGCGCACGAGGCCCGCCCGCGCGGGCGAGATCTCGTTGGCCTCGAGCGCCGCCCCACGAGCGAATGCCTCGGCCGCGAGCACCGCGGTCTTGCCCCCGGGAGCCGCGCACAGGTCGAGCCATCGCTCCCCCTCCCGCACCGGCGCGGCGCGGCTGAGGGCGAGAGCGGCGAGCTGCGAGCCCTCGTCTTGCACGCGGACGAGACCGCCGGATGCCGCGACGAGGGTGCCCGGATCACCACGCTCACCCGGAGGCGAGCGGAACCCGATCGGTGAGTACGGCGTCGGCGTGGCGCCCTCGGGGATCGCGGTGAGCTGCGGGAGGGCGGCGAACGTCACGACGGGAGCGGCGTTGTCGGCCCGAAGGAGCGCCTCGAGCTCGTCGGCGCGTCCCTCGGCGGCCAGAGCCCGGCGGAACGCGCGGATGATCCACACGGGGTGCGCATGACGGAGGGCGAGCCGCTCGTCGTCGGAGCGCGCCGCGGCCGCCAGACGTCCATCCCACTCCTCGGGAGCGCGCTCCGAGACACGGCGCAGGACGGCGTTCGCGAACCCCGAAGCGGGCTTTCCGGCCGCCTGCCGCACCTGCCGCACCGTCTCGTCGACGGCCGCGTGCGCGGGCGTGCGCATCGACAACAGCTGGTGCGTGCCGAGCCGCAGCGCGTCGAGCACGGCAGGATCGATCGCCGAGATCGCTCGGCCCGCGGCATCCGCGACGATCGCGTCATACGTGCCCTGGCGGCGGAGCGTGCCGTAGGTCAGCTCGGTCGCCAGGGCTGCGTCGGCGCCGGTGAGCCCGGCACGGACGATCGCGCGCGGCAGGAGCAGGTTCGCGTAGGCATCCGACGTGTGCACCGCGCGCAGAGTGTCGTACGCGACCCAGCGAGGGGAGCGCCCGGGCTTACCAGAGGGGGCCGTCATCGGGCGGCCCCTGGCAGTGCCCTGGGCGCGGTATCCCCGGGCGCGGCATCCCCGGGCAGGGTATCCCCGGGCAGGGCGGCGCGCGGCGCCTCGCCGCGCAGCCCCCGCCACCAGTCGGCGGCGCTCATCGCGGCCTTCCCGGAGGGCTGCACCGTTCTCAGCAGCAGCGTTCCGTCGCCGGTTCCGAGGAGGATGTCCTTCGCGTGCGCGGCGAACCCACCGGGCGGAACGCGGAGGTCGGGGCCGCGCAGGGCCGCGTGCACCTTGAGGCGCTGCCCGTCGATCGTGACGTGGGCGCCCGGCTCGGGCGTCGTGCCGCGCAGACGGTCGAGCACGACCTCCGCCGGCTGCGACAGATCGAGGGCACCGTCGGCGAGGGTGAGCTTCGGGGCGAGCGTGGGCTCGCCGTGCTGCGGGACGGCGAGAGCCGTCCCCGCGGCGATCTCGTCGACGACCTCGGTGACCAACTCAGCGCCACGCTGGGCGAGCTGCGCCAGAACCTCCCCCGCGGTCGCGCCGCGCGGCACGTCGTAGCGCAGCTCCCCCAGGACGTCGCCGGCGTCGAGCTCGGGGACCAGCTGGAAAACCGTCGCCCCGGTCACCCGATCACCCGCGATGAGCGCGTGCTGCACGGGCGCCGCCCCCCGCCACCGCGGCAGCAGCGAGAAGTGCAGGTTGATCCAGCCGTGGTGCGGCATCGACAGGAGCGGTTCGCGCACGAGCCCGCCGTAGGCGACGATGACGCCGAGATCCGGGCGCAGCGCCGCGATCGCGGCCGTCGCCTCGTCGTCGAGGCGGTCGGCTTTGATCGCCGGCAGGCCGAGAGCGGCCGCCGCTGCGGCCACCGGAGACGGCGTCAGCACACGCTTGCGGCCGAGCGGCGCATCGGTGCGCGTGACGACGCCGACGAGGTCGTGACCGGATGCCGCGAGGACCCGCAACGAGGGGACGGCCGGCTCCGGGGTGCCGGCGAAGACGATGCGCATGGGAGTTTTCGAGGCGTGGGGCGTAGGGGGTGGGGGGCGTTCGGTGCGGTCACAGATCCAGCTCGGGCACATCGAGCCGCACCCTGAGTGTACTGGGCGGCGTCGAGCGAGGGCGGTCGCCCTTGCCGCGCACCGAGCGCCGGGAATGCAGTGCAGTAGACACGACCGCGGCGCGCAGCGTCTGCGCGACGACCGACCCGAGCGCATAGTCGAAGCGCACGAGCGCGCGCACTCCCCCGCCCGGCAGCTGCGGCAGCGGCACCGGACCGAGAACCGCCGCCTGCCCGAGAGCGGGCGCCGCCGTGCGCAGCTCGGCGATGGCGGCCCGGACGCTCTCGGCAGCTCCTTCGAGCGAAGCGACGCGCACGACCGGGGGCATCTGCAGGGGCGTTCGGTCGGTGAGCTCGGCGCGCGCGTACGCGGGCTGCGTCCACGTCGCCAGGGCTCGGGCGACCGGCCCCGTGACCCCGACGAGGTGGACGGGGGCTCCGGGGGCCGCCAGCGCGGCGGCGTTCGACCACCAGCGCAGGCACGACTCGCCGATGCGCAGCTGCTCCGCGAGCAGCATGCGGTCGCCGTCGAGCAGGATCACCGCACGGTAGCCTCCCTCGGCGTGCGGCTCGGCGCCGCGCGTTGCGACGACGAGAGCGGGTCGTGCGTCGACCGTTGTGACGGGGTGGTCGCCGTCGGCGAGGATCACGCGTGTGTTCGGGAAGGCGCGCCCCAGCTCGTCGGCCGTGCGCTCGCTGCCCGACGAGGCCATCCGCAGCAGTGTGCCCTGGCAGTGCGCGCACGCCCACGCGGCGACCGTGCGCCCGCACCAGCCGCAGTCGGGCGCAGCCCCGCGCCGGCG
>JASGGN010000014.1:0-42628 GCA_047605005.1 Microbacterium sp. | reverse complement strand
CGCCGATGAGGAACGTCGCCTCGCGGTCTTCCCAGCACTCGTAGATGTTGGGGCAGCCGGCCTCCTGGCAGACGGTGTGCAGCCCCTCGCCCTTCACGAGCGATTGCAGTGCCTGATATTCCGGACCCATCTTCGCCTTCGTGCGGATCCACTCGGGCTTGCGCTCGATCGGGGTCTGCGCGTTGCGGATCTCCAGCCGCAGGAGCTTGCGTCCGCCGGGTGCGGTGGCCGGGGTGGATGCCTCAGAAGCACCCGTTCCGCAGCCGGCGGCGTGCTCGGGCGCGCCCGCTCCACACGCGCTCATGCGACGAGCTCCGCTGTCGCAAACGACGTGCGGAACGCCTCGGCCACGGCATCCGCGACGTCGGCGGGGCGGACGTCGCGGCCGACCATCTCGCTGATCGTGGTGACCCCGGCATCTGAGATGCCGCACGGGACGATCTGGGAGAACGGCAGCAGCGAGTTGTCGCAGTTCAGCGCGAAGCCGTGCATCGTGACCCCGCGCTGGACGCGCACGCCGATGGCGGCGATCTTGTCCTCGGACAGAGGACGGCGCACCCACACGCCGCTGCGCCCCTCGACGCGGTAGCCGGTCACGCCGAGGCCGGCGAGCACCTCGATGAGGATGCCCTCGAGGCGGCGCACGTGGGCCACGACGTCGATGGGTTCGTGCAGCCGCACGATGGGGTATCCGACGAGCTGCCCCGGCCCGTGCCAGGTGATCTTGCCGCCGCGGTCGACGTCGACCACCGGTGTGCCGTCGGTGGGCCGCTCGTGGCGAGCCGTGCGGGCGCCCGCGGTGAAGACCGGCTCGTGCTCCAGCAGCAGGAGGGTGTCGGGGCGGGAGCCTTCGACCACCTCGGCGTGGATGCGGCGCTGGAGCTCCCACGCCTGTACGTACGGGACGAAGTCGGGGGCGAGTCCCACGGTCTGGATGTCGAGCATCGTGGCTCCTCAGGACGAGATTGTGCCGGGACGTGATGATGAACTGCGTCCAACAATAGTCCCGGGCGACGTGCTGGTCGCGCGGCGCTGTGCCGAAAGCAGGCGGAAGACGCGATGGGCATGGCTGTGGGCCGCTGTGCGCGCGATCCGGCCTGCTGTGGGGACGCCGGGCTACGCTGACGGGGTGAGCAGCGGCCGGCCCCGAGCGACCTCACGCGAGACGATCGCCGAGGCGGCGTGCGAGCTCTTTCTTGAGCGGGGATATGCCCGGACCACGGTGGCCGACATCACGAACCGGGCGGGCGTCAGCCGGTCGAGCTTCTTCAACTACTTCTGCTCGAAGGCGGACGTCCTCTGGGGCGGCTTCGACGAACGCGCGGCTGCCGCCGTGGCGGCCCTCGCGGCGGGCGGCGAGGTCGTCCCGACGCTGCGGGCGCTCGTCGCGGGATTCGCGCCGGACAGCCTCGCCCTCGCGATCACGAACGCCGCCGCGATGGGTCTCGAGACCGATCTGGAGTCCGAGCGCGCCCTGCGGTGCGGACGCCTCGCGCGGGCGGTGTCGGACCGCCTCGTGGCCGGCGGCACGCCGCGCCTGGCTGCCGACGTCCGTGCCGCCGGTGCGGCGGGCGCCGTACTCGCCGCCGTCTGGGCGTGGGCGGTGGCCGGCCCCGGCCGCAGCGACCTGGCGGGGATCTTCGCCGGCGTGCTGCCTGCGGCATCCGCGTCTTCCTGACGGCGTCTCAGGCGTGGGCGCGAGGCTCGCGCTGCGGAAAACCGCGCGCGCTGTGCTTCTTTCGACGGCGCGAGCAGCTTTCGACCGCGCGAACGGTCAGAGCGCGTCGAGCGCGACCCGAGCCGTCGCCGCACGGTCCCGTAGAATCGGGGCATCATGGCGACTTTCGGCACCCTCAGCGACCGGCTGACAGAGACCTTCCGCAACCTCCGCACGAAGGGCAAGCTCACGCCCGCCGACGTCGACGGCACCGTCCGTGAGATCCGTCGCGCGCTGCTGGATGCCGACGTCGCGCTCGCCGTCGTCAAGGAGTTCACGGCCAAGGTGCGCGAGCGCGCGCTCGGCGACGAGGTCAACAAGGCGCTGAACCCCGCGCAGCAGGTCGTGCAGATCGTCAACGAGGAGCTCGTCGCGATCCTCGGCGGTCAGCAGCGCCGCCTGCAGTTCGCGAAGAACCCCCCGACGGTCATCATGCTCGCCGGCCTCCAGGGCTCCGGTAAGACGACCTTCGCCGGCAAGCTCGCGAAGCAGCTCGAGAAGGACGGCCACACCCCGCTCCTGGTCGCGTGCGACCTGCAGCGGCCGAACGCCGTGAACCAGCTGCAGGTCGTCGCGAGCCAGGCCGGTGCCGCGATCTATGCGCCCGAGCCCGGCAACGGCGTCGGCAACCCGGTGAAGGTCGCGCGGGACGGCGTCGACTACGCGCGTCAGAAGCTGCACGACGTCGTCATCATCGACACCGCCGGCCGGCTCGGCGTCGACGCCGAGCTGATGAAGCAGGCATCCGACATCCGCCGCGCCACCGATCCCGACGAGGTCCTGTTCGTCATCGACGCGATGATCGGTCAGGATGCCGTGAGCACCGCAAAGGCCTTCCAGGCCGGCGTCGACTTCACCGGCGTCGTGCTGTCCAAGCTCGACGGTGACGCCCGAGGCGGCGCCGCGCTGTCGGTGGCGTCGGTCACCGGCCGGCCCATCATCTTCGCCTCCACCGGTGAGGGCCTGGACGACCTCGAGGCGTTCCACCCCGACCGGATGGCCCGGCGGATCCTCGACCTCGGCGACATCCTCACCCTGATCGAACAGGCCCAGCAGGCCTTCGACGAGGCCGAGGCGCTGAAGATCGCCGAAAAGCTCGCCACCGAGCAGTTCACGCTCGAGGACTTCCTCGACCAACTGCAGCAGATGAAGAAGATGGGCTCGATGAAGAAGATGCTCGGGATGCTCCCGGGCATGGGCCAGATGAAGCAGCAGCTGGAGAACCTGGACGAGCGCGAGCTCGACCGCACCGAGGCGATCATCCGCTCGATGACGCCGGGGGAGCGGCGCAACCCCAAGATCCTCAACGGCTCGCGGCGTTTGCGCATCGCCCGCGGCTCGGGCATGACGGTGACGGATGTCAATCAGCTCATGCAGCGGTTCGAGCAGGCGTCGAAGATGATGAAGACCGTCGCCCGCGGCGGCGTGCCGTCGATCCCCGGCATGGGTGCGATCGGCGGCAAGCCGGGCGCGTCGAGCAAGCGCGGCAGCAAACAGAAGGGCCGCGGCTCGGGCGGCGGATCGCGCTCGGGCAACCCCGCGAAGCGGGCCGCGGAGAACGCCGGACTCACCGCCGCGACGTCGTCCGCGCCGGCCGGCTCCGGTTTCGGGCTCGGCGGCGCACCGCAGCCGAGCGAGGCGGACCTCGCCGAGATCCAGAAGCTCTTCGGGCGAGGCTAGGCGCGCGTCACTGCCCGAGGCTGGCGAGGTGCTCCCGCAGCGTCGGGCCCGCGCGGAACTCCCGGATGAGGTGCTGGACGACTTCGCACAGGTCGCCGTCCGCGGCATCCGCGATCATGAGCTGGCGTTCGTAGCTCGCGCCCTGGGCGAGGATCGTCTCGAGCCCCGCGAACTCACGGGCGCAGTGCAGGTCTGCGGCGACGGGGCGCAGGCGCTCCATCGTCTCGGTGAGGTGATCGCCGACGAGGCGCTCGGTCCCCTCGGCGTCGATGATGACGATCGCCTCCGTGCCGTATCGCGCCGCGCGCCACTTGTTCTCGCGCACGAACCACGGCTGCAGCGTCGGCAGCTCTCGCCCCTCGTCGAGCTCACGGGAGAAATGCTCCACGAGCACTTGCACGAGCGCCGCGACGGCGGCCAGCTCCGGCAGCGTCGACATGCCATCGCACGCGCGCACCTCGATCGTCCCCCAGCGCGGCGCGGGCCGGATGTCCCAGCGCACCTCGGTGGCGTCCGCCATGACGCCCGTGCGGACCATGTCGTCCATGTACCACTCGAACTCGCTCCACGACCGCAGCGGCCACGGCAGACCCGCCGTCGGCAGCTGCTGGAAGACGAGTGACCGGTTCGACGCGTATCCGGTGCGCTCCCGGGCCCAGAACGGGCTCGACGCCGAGAGCGCCTGCAGGTGGGGGAGGTAGATCGACAGCGCTCCGATGATCGGGAACACCTTGTTGACGTCCTCGACGCCGACGTGGACGTGGATGCCCCAGATCATCATGTTCCGTCCCCACCACTGGGTCCGCTCGATGAGGGAGTGATAGCGCGTCTTGTCGGTGACACGCTGGTCGTACCACTGCGCGAAAGGGTGGCTTCCGGCGCACAACAGTTCGATCTGCCGCGGATTGGTGAGCGTGCGCACCTGGGCGATGGCATCCGCGATGTCGTCGACGGCCATCGCCACCGTGTCGCCGATACCGCTCGTCACCTCGACCGTGTTCGTGAGCAACTCGCCCGTGACGGTGTACCGCTCCGGTGCGGTGCGCTCTTCGAGCTCGGGGAGGATCTCGGGGGCACGGCCGACGAGATCTCCGCTCTCCCCGTCGGCCAGCATGACCTCCCACTCCAATCCCACTGTGGAGCGGGCGGAGGTCGCGAACGGCACCGTCATGGCGCCAGTCTGACACGGCGCGCGCGCATCGACCGTGTTGGTTCGCGGCATCGGAAACAATCTGGCAAAATAGACGGTTGGACCTCCCGCTCGACCCTCTATCCGGCGGAGACGGTCCATCGCAGAGCTTCCGCCGGGTGTGCACCCCACGCTCCAGGCGACGTTCATCACCTCATACACACCGTTCAGGAGAATTGTGGCTGTCAAGATCCGTCTCAAGCGCCTCGGCAAGATCCGCGCGCCCTACTACCGCATCGTCGTCGCCGACTCGCGCACCAAGCGCGACGGTCGCGTCATCGAGGAGATCGGCAAGTACCACCCGACCGAGGAGCCCTCGTTCATCGAGGTCGACTCGGCGCGCGCGCAGTACTGGCTGTCCGTCGGCGCGCAGCCGACCGAGCAGGTCACCGCGCTGCTGAAGCTCACCGGCGACTGGGGCACCTTCAAGGGCGAGGCGAACGCCGTGTCCACCGTGAAGACGGCGGATGCCAAGGAAGAGTTCGTCGTCGACGCCGCCAAGAAGTCGGTCATCACGCCCAAGGCCGAGAAGAAGGCCGAAGAGCCCGCGGCCGAGCCGGCAGAGGCCGAGTAACACCGGTGCTGGCCGCCGCGCTCGAGCACGTCGTCAAGGGGATCGTCGATCACCCGGACGACGTCGTCATCCGCTCCTCCACGTCGCCCCGAGGCGACGTTCTCGAGGTGCGCGTGCACCCCGACGACAGGGGACGGGTGATCGGGCGCGGCGGACGCACCGCGAAGGCTCTGCGCACGCTGGTGACCGCCCTCGCTGACGGCGCCCGCGTGCGCGTCGACGTCGCGGACGACTGAGGTGGCGGCCGCAGAGCCGACGCGCACGCAGCTGCGCGTCGGGCGACTCGTCAAGGCGCACGGGCTGAAGGGCGCTCTCAAGCTCGAGCTCTACACCGACGATCCAGACGGCCGGTTCGTTCCCGGTGCGGCGTTCACGCTGCAGGTGCCCGAGGCATCCCCCTGGCACGGCAAGACCGTGACGGTGCGGGAGTTCCGGTGGATGAACTCGCACCCCGTCGTCTTCTTCGAGGGCGTCGACGATCGCACCGCCGCCGAGTCGCTGGTGCGCGCGATCCTGTGGATCGACCAGGACGAGAGCGCACCCGTCGAAGACGACGCGTGGTTCGACCACCAGCTCGTCGGGCTCGACGTCGTGCGCGACGGGAAGAGCGTCGGGCACGTGGTGCGCGTCGACCATCTGCCGGCGCAGGATCTCCTCGTCGTGCGCGCCGCGGGGCTCGAGGACGAGGTCCTCGTGCCGTTCGTCTCGGCGATCGTGCCCGACGTCGATGTCGCCGGCGGCAGGGTCGTCGTGACTCCGCCCGCAGGGCTGTTCGAGCCGCTTGCCGACGAGGCGGATGCCGCGGGCGCGCCGAATCCAGAAGACGAGCCGGCCGAGGGCTGACGTGCGCATCGACGTCGTCACGATCTTCCCGGCGTTCTTCGACGTGCTCGAGGTGTCGCTGGTCGGGAAGGCGCGCAGCGCCGGCATCCTGGACGTGCGTGTTCACGACCTGCGCGACCACACTCGCGACCGTCACCGCACCGTCGACGACACGCCGTACGGCGGGGGTGCGGGCATGGTCATGAAGCCCGAGCCGTGGGGTGCGGCGCTGGATGCCATCACCGCGCAGGCCGCGGACACGCGGCCCGTCTTCGTCTTCCCGTCGCCCGCGGGGCATGTCTTCACCCAGGCCGCCGCGCGCGAGCTCGCGCAGACCCCGCACCTCGTCTTCGGCTGCGGCCGGTACGAGGGCATCGACGAGCGCGTGTTCGACTACGCCGGGACCTTGGGCGAGGTACGGCTGGTGAGTCTCGGCGACTACGTTCTCAACGGCGGCGAGGTCGCCGCGATGGCGATGATCGAGGCGATCGGACGCCTCGTCCCGGGGGTCGTCGGCAACCCCGAGAGCCTCGTCGAGGAGTCGCACGAGGACGGCCTGCTGGAGTATCCGTCGTACACGAAGCCCGCGTCGTGGCGAGGGTACGGTGTTCCCGAGGTCCTGCTCAGCGGCCACCACGGCAAGGTCGCGCAGTGGCGGCGCGAGCAGCAGCTCGAACGCACCCGCGAGCGGCGCCCCGATCTGCTCGCCGAGCGGACATGCGCCGGAAACGTGGGCGTGTCAGAGTAGGCGCACTGTCGTCTCGTCCTACAGCGGAGGTTGGTCAATGCGCCGTGCGAAGATCGTCGCCACTCTGGGCCCGGCGACCGAGGGGTACGAGGTCGTCGAGGGGCTGATCCGAGCGGGCGTCAACGTCGTGCGGCTCAACCTCAGCCACGGCGAGCGCTCTGTCCACGAACAGTCCTACGACAATGTCCGTCGTGCGGCCGAGGCCACCGGCCGCGCCGTGGGAGTGCTCGCCGACCTGCAGGGGCCGAAGATCCGCCTGGGGCGATTCGCCGACGGCCCGCACGTCCTCGCTTCGGGCGATGTCTTCACGATCACCGCCGAGGACGTCCCGGGCACGAAGGAGATCGTGTCCACCACATTCCCGCAGCTCGTGAAGGACGTCGTCGCCGGCGACACGCTCCTCATCGACGACGGCAAGGTGCGTCTGCGCGTGCTCGACACCGACGGAGTGCGGGTGCGCACGGAGGTCGTCGTCGGCGGCGCCGTGTCCAACAACAAGGGAATCAACCTGCCCGGCGTCGCCCTCCGCGCCGCCGCACTGAGTGAGAAGGACGAGCGCGACCTGCGCTGGGCGTTGCGTCTCGGCGTCGACATGGTCGCGCTGTCGTTCGTCCGATCGCCGAAGGACGCCTTGCGTGCCCGCGTGATCATGGCGGAGGAGGGCATCCGCGTCCCCATCATCGCGAAGATCGAGAAACCGGAGGCGGTAGAGAATCTCCAGGGGATCATCGACGCGTTCGACGGCGTCATGGTCGCCCGCGGAGATCTCGGCGTGGAACTGCCGCTGGATGCCGTCCCGATCGTGCAGAAGCATGCGATCGAGCTCGCGCGCCGCTGGGCCAAGCCCGTCATCGTCGCGACGCAGATGCTCGAGTCGATGATCACGAGCCCCGTGCCGACGCGCGCGGAAGCGTCGGACGTCGCCAACGCGGTGCTCGACGGCGCCGACGCGGTCATGCTGTCGGGGGAGACGAGCGTCGGCGCGGATCCCGTCCTCGTCGTCGAGACGATGGCGCGCATCGTGGCCTCAGCGGAAGAGCACGGACTGTCGCGGATCCCCGCGCTCGGCACCAAGCCGCGCACGCAGGGCGGCATCCTGACCCTCGCCGCCGTGGGCATCGCCGAATTCGTGGGCGCACGGTACCTGTGCGTCTTCAGCTCCTCCGGCGACTCGGCACGGCGCATATCCCGGCTGCGCAACGCCGTCCCGATCATCGCGTTCACCGACTCGCCGGGCACCCGCGCGCGCAATGCCCTGCTCTGGGGTGTGGAGACGTTCCTGGTTCCTCATGCGCACACGACCGACGGCCTCATGGCCCTCCTGGACGAGACGCTGCTCGCGAAGGGTCTGGCCGAGCGCGGCGACAGCGTCGTCGTGACGGCAGGGGCGCCTCCGGGCAGCGCGGGGTCGACGAACAACGTGCGCGCCCACATCGTCGGGGACTCGGTCGCCGTGTGACAGCGGTCAGCCGACGCCGAGGAACGAGCGGTCGGTGAGGACGATCGGGCCGTCGGCCGTGATCGCGATCGTGTGCTCCGCGTGCGCGCCGCGCGAGCCGTCGGCGCTGCGGAGAGTCCAGCCGTCGGGATCGGTGACGAGCTCGTCCGTCGTCTGCAGGAACCACGGCTCCAGGGCGAGGACGAGACCGGCGCGCAGCGGGTAGCCACGACCCGGCTTGCCGTCATTGGGCACATGCGGGTCGCCGTGCATGACCCGGCCCACGCCGTGCCCGCCGAAGTCGGTGTTGATCGACAGCCCGTCCGCGCGGGCCACCTGCGACACGGCGTGCGAGATGTCGCCGATGCGCCCCCCCACACGGGCGGCGGCGATCGCGGCATCCAGTGCGCGCTCGGTCGTATCGATGAGGGCCAGGTCTTCTTCACGCGGCGTGCCGACGACGAACGAGACTGCCGAGTCGGCGACCCAGCCGTCGACCGAGACGGCGAAGTCGAGTGAGACGAGGTCGCCGTCGCGCAGCGCGTAGTCGTGGGGGAGGCCGTGCAGCACGGCGTCGTTGACCGACGTGCAGATCACCTTGCCGAACGGGCTCGCGCCGAAAGACGGGTGGTAGTCGATGTAGCACGACTGAGCACCCGCGCGCCGGATCATCTCGTGGGCGCGGCGATCGATCGTGAGGAGGTTGGTGCCGACCGTCGTCTCGTCGCGCAGGGTCGCCAGAACCTCCGCCACGAACCGGCCCGCAGGCCGCATCGCCTCGATCTCGGCGGGGGTGCGTAGCTCGATCATCATGATCCTTTCGTCAGGCTCCATTCTTGCCGCTCGGCGTACCATCGAGGCATGGCGCTGCGACGTGGGTTCTATCTCTGGCTGATTCCGGCGGCATTCGTTCTGCCGCTGTGGCTCTACGTCGGCTGGATCATCAGTGGCGCGAGTGCGCTGTCGCTCGTCTGGGTGCTTGTCTCGACTCCGATCGTGTTCGTCGGCCAGCTGGTTCTCACCCTCCTCGTCCGAGCGCGCGGCACCGCCCGCGCGGAGCGCGCCGTCTCGTGGACGGACGTCGGGCTGATCGGCGGGTGGAACGCTCTGATCGTCATGCTGGGATTCTTCTCCAACCCGTGGTGGTGGTCGCTGTTCGCCGTCACCGTCGCGGTCGGCGTCGGAGCCCTGTGGGGCGTGTTCGCGCAGCTGTGGCGCGAGGCGAAGCCCGTGGGCGGGCTGCGCCATACGCCGGCCGGCATGGGGTACGTGCCCGCCGAAGCGCCGCGGCAGACCGCGCGGGCGGATGCCGAGGTGTTCATCGTCCAGGAGAAGACGCCGCCGTCGCCCTGAACCACACGTCGCGTGGTTTTGGCGACCGGCGCCGATCATGGCAGAATGGACGCTTGTGCCCTGACCAGACTCTGCCTCAGGGGAGCAGGATGCCGAAGGCATCCCGGGCGCGCACCTTCCTTTCCCACTCATCTCGCGATCGACCTGTGGCGGTCGCAGGAAGTGACGATCATGCAGATCCTCGACTCCGTCGACGCGGCATCCCTGCGCAGCGACATCCCCGACTTCAACCCCGGCGACACCGTCAAGGTGCACGTGAACATCACGGAGGGCAACCGCTCCCGTATCCAGATCTTCCAGGGCGTCGTCATCGGCCGCTCCGGTGACGGCGTGCGCGAGACCTTCACCGTCCGCAAGATCAGCTTCCAGGTCGGCGTGGAGCGCACCTTCCCGGTGCACAGCCCCGTGATCGACCACATCGAGGTCGTCACGCGCGGTGACGTGCGTCGTGCGAAGCTCTACTATCTGCGCGAGCTGCGCGGCAAGAAGGCCAAGATCAAGGAGAAGCGCGACAACTGACGCGCGGCAGGCGCTCTCCTGCACCTGAGCCCCGGCTTCGACTCTTTCCGCGAGTGGACGCCGGGGCTCTTCCGATCGCTTCGGCGCGGTCGATCCGGCCGGATGGCTGTGTGCCGGGAAGATTGCCGGCCGTGGTGTGCGACCCTTGAGGGGGTTGTGCGCCGAGGTGCGGTGCGGCAGCGAGAAGGACGTCAATGAGCTCCGAGAACCTGACGACGACGGGTGCCGATGCAACCGAGGCGACGCCGGGCACCCGACGCCGACGGGGCGCGTGGGTGTTCGTGCGGGACCTGGTCGCGATCCTCCTCGCCGCGATCCTCATCTCGTTCCTGATCAAGACCTTCCTGGTCCGGTCGTTCTACATCCCGTCGGCGTCCATGGAGCAGACGCTGATGGTGGACGACCGCATTCTGGTCGATGAGCTGACCCCCCGCTTCACCGGGTATGAGCGCGGTGACGTCATCGTGTTCCGTGACCCCGGCGGCTGGCTGCCGGTGAGTACGACGCCCGACCGCACGCCGATCGAGGAAGCTCTCGACTGGACGCTGTCGATCGTCGGGATCTCCGCCTCGGACAGCGACGACCATCTCGTCAAGCGGGTGATCGGCATCGCCGGCGACCATGTCGTGTGCTGCAACGCGCTGGGCCAGGTCACCGTCAACGGCACGCCGATCGACGAGACGGCCTACCTCGACCTGGAAGAGGGGCAGACCGCACCGCAGGTCGTGGAATACGACATCACGGTGCCGGAAGGGTCGCTGTGGGTGCTCGGCGACAACCGCGACCATTCGCGTGACTCGCGGTACAACATGGACCAGCCGTCGGGTGGATTCGTCCCGGTCGAGAACGTCGTCGGTCGTGCGTTCATCATCACCTGGCCCTTGTCGCGGTTCGGCCTCATCGATTTCCATCACGGGCTCTTCGACGGTGTGACCGAGGACCTGACAGAAGATGAGGCCTCGGATGCGACCGAGAGCGATTCCGGATGACGGTGGCGATTCCTCAGCTGACTGTCGAGCGTCGACTGCTGCGCGATCACGCCGTCGTGATCGCATGCGACGAGGTCGGCCGCGGTGCGCTGGCCGGGCCGGTCGCAGTGGGGGCCGTCATGGTGGATGCCGACAACGCGCGCCGCCGCGTGCCCGAGGGCTTGCGGGACTCGAAGCTCATCGCCGAACGGCATCGCCCTGCCGTCGCGGCGCACGCGGCCGCGTGGGCCGGTGCGTCGGCGATCGGCTGGTCCAGTGCCGCCGAGATCGACGAGGTCGGCATCATCCGTGCGCTGGGGCTCGCGGCGCTGCGAGCGATCGCCGACCTGCGTGTCGCCGGGGTCGTCCCGGAGGACGCCGTCGTCATCCTCGACGGCAATCACGACTACATCACCCCGGCGGCTCGCGCAGGCGGGCCAGACGGGCCCGGTGGAATGTGCCTGCGGGTACGGCCGGTGGTCAAGGCCGATCGCGATTGCGCCTCGGCCGCGGCGGCATCCGTTCTCGCGAAGGTCGCGCGCGACGACCTCATGGTGGGGCTGCACGAGGAGCTGCCGGTGTACTGCTGGGCGCGCAACAAGGGCTACGCGAGCGCCGCGCACCGCGCGGCCATCCGCGCACACGGCCTGAGCCGGCATCACCGCGCCTCGTGGGCGATCGCAGATGCGCCGGCGCTGTTCTGAGGGCCGCCTAGACTGGGTCCACCATGGATGACGAAGTCTTCGAGGATTACGACCGGGAACTCGAGCTGGCGCTCTACAAGGAGTACCGCGACGTCGTCTCGCAATTCCAGTACGTGATCGAGACCGAGCGGCGCTTCTACCTCGCCAACGATGTGAACGTCGTGCGGCGCGACACCGAGCACGACTTCTACTTCGAGATCTCGATGACCGACGTCTGGGTGTGGGACATCTACCGCGCCGACCGCTTCGTCAAGTCGGTGCGGGTGCTCACCTTCAAGGACGTGAACGTCGAAGAGCTCCAGCGGCGCGACTTCGAGCTGCCTGAGGAGCTCTCGCTCGACACCTGAGTCATCGCCTCCTCCCCAGGCGGGCATTTGGCGCGGTTGTCCACCGATTCCGTCGGTTCGCCACCACGCGTGCCGCATTGCGGACACGATGCCCTCATGGCAGAGAAGGACGAACGAGGGCGGGCAGGGGAAGAGCGCGCGGCGCGCCACCTGCAGGATCACGGCTACACGGTGCTCGACCGCAACTGGCGCACGCGCGCCGGCGAGCTGGACATCGTCGCGACCCGCGATGCGCTGCTGGTCGTGGTCGAGGTCAAGACGCGCCGCACCGAATGGTTCGGGCACCCTTTCGAGGCGATCGACAAGCGCAAGCGCGACCGGCTGTGGCAGCTCGCGTGCGCGTGGGCGCTCGCGCACCCCGAGGCCGCGCGCTACCGGCGTCTGCGGGTGGACGTCATCGGCATCACGGGAGACGATCCCGCGACCGCCGTTCTCGAGCATCTCGAGGACCTGCGATGACCGTCGGGCGCACATGGGGCGTCGTTCTGACCGGGCTCCACGGAGACCTCGTCGAGGTCGAGGCCGATCTGTCGAGTCAGACGCCGGGATTCGCGATCATCGGGCTCGCCGACAAGGCGATCGCCGAAGCCCATCAGCGTGTTCACAACGCCTGTGCCAACAGTGCGCTCCCGCTGCCGCGCCGCAAGCTCACCGTCAACCTGTCGCCGGCGAGCCTGCCCAAACACGGCTCCGGGTTCGACGTCGCGATCGCGGTCGCCTCCCTCGCAACGGAGGCGCGGGTGGACCCGGCATCGCTGGCGGCGACCGTCCACCTCGGAGAGCTGAGCCTCGACGGGCGCCTTCGGCCCGTGCCCGGTGTGCTGCCGGCGGTGGCCGCGGCCGCGCGTGCCGGCGTCGAGCGGGTTGTCGTGCCGTGGGCCAACCGCGCGGAGGCGGCGCTCGTTGCGGGCATCGACGTTTTCGGCGCCGTGTCGCTGCGCGAGGTCATGCGTCATCACGGTCTCGAGCTCGACGGCGTGGACGAGGACCTCGAGCCGATCGCGCCCGCCGCCGATGAGGACGCCGAACCGGAGGACCCGCTCGACCTCGCCGACGTGATCGGCCAGCGGGATGCCGTGGACGCCCTCATCCTCGCCGCGGCAGGCGGCCACCACGTGCTCATGAGCGGTCCGCCCGGTGCCGGCAAGACGATGCTCGCGCGGCGCCTGCCCGGCATCCTGCCCGAGCTCGACGACGATGCGGCCGTCCAGGCGGCATCGATCCGATCGCTCGCGGGGCTGCCGGTCACGCGCTTGAACCGGGTCGCCCCCTTCGTGGCCCCGCACCACTCCGCGAGTGTCGCGGCGCTCATCGGCGGCGGCAGCCGCAGCGTGCGTCCCGGGGCGATTGCCCGAGCCAGCGGGGGCGTACTGTTCCTCGACGAGGCCGGCGAGTACGCAGCACATGCGCTTGACGCGCTGCGCCAGCCGCTGGAGACGGGTCGGATCGAGATCCATCGCGCCGGCTTCCGCGCGATGTTTCCGGCGCGGTTCCAGCTGATTCTCGCGACGAACCCCTGCCCCTGCGGCAATTACGGTGTTCCGGGCGCGGAGTGCCGATGCCCTTCTCTTGCGATCCGTCGCTACCTCGGCAAGCTGTCGGGCCCGCTGCGCGACCGGATCGACATCGAGCTGTCGCTTCAGCGGGTCGCGGTCGCACGTCTGCGTGCGGACGACATCTCCCGCGTGTCGAGCGCCGACGCGCGGGCCCGAGTGGTGGAGGCCCGCGAGCGCGCGAGCCGGCGACTGGCCGCGACACCGTGGCGCACGAATGCGGAGGTCTCGGGATCGTGGCTGCGCGACGGCCCGCTCGCGCCGGAGCCGGTGACGCGCCGGCCGCTGGACGCCGCATTGCAGCGCGGAGCGCTGACGTTGCGCGGCTACGACCGGGTGCTGCGGGTCGCGTGGTCGCATGCCGACATCTCGGGACGGGACCGGCTGGCGGTCGCGGACATCGGCAGAGCCCTGTACCTGAAGAGAGGGATCCAGTGATGACGACGATCGATCTGACCGAAGCGACGGCCCGCCGGGCACTGGGATCGCTCGTCGATGATTCCGAGAATGCCGTCTCCCGGTACGCGCGCGCCCTGTGGTCGGCGCTGATCGAGCCCGGCGATCGGGTCGCGGGGGAGCTGGTGGCAGCCGTCGGCGCGGCGCGGGCTCTGGAGATCGCGATGACGGATGCCGGTCCGCTCCGGGAGGCCGTCGACATCGACGCCCTCGAACTCGTCAAGGGCAGAGCACGGTGGCAGCCGCGGCTCGGCGGCGCGGCCGAGGCACTCGAGACCGCGCGGCGCGCCGACGTGCGCCTCGTGACCCCCGACCACTTCGCCTGGCCCGCGCGAGCGAACGACCTGGGGCCGTTCGCCCCGGTGTGCCTGTGGCTGCAGGGCGACCCGGGTCGCCTCGTCGAGGGGGTCGGAACCGTCGCGATCGTCGGTGCGCGCGCCTCGACCGCCTACGGCGAGCAGGTCGCCGCCGACCTCGCCGCCGGGGCGGTGGCGGCGGGAGTCACGGTGTACTCGGGTGCCGCGTACGGCATCGACGCGGCGGCGCACACGGCTGCGCTGTCGGCGGGAGGAAGAACGGTCGCCGTCATGGCGGGCGGTCTCGACCGGCCTTACCCCACGGGCAACCGCCGGATGATCGAGCAGATCGCGCGAACCGGCGCCGTGGTCGCGGAGGTGCCGTGCGGCAGCGCGCCCACCAAGCATCGCTTCCTCGGTCGCAACAGGCTGATCGCGGCGTTCGGCGATGCCACGGTCGTGGTCGAGGCGGGGTGGCGCAGCGGTGCGCTCAACACCGCGCACCACGCCCAGGCGATCGGCCGGCCGGTCGGAGCCGTGCCGGGACCGGTGACCAGCGCCAGTTCGATGGGATGCCATCGCCTGCTGCGGGAGGGTGCCGTGGAGTGCGTGACGGGCCCCGCCGATCTGCTCGAACTGGCGGGCGTCAGTGAGGCGCCGCTCCCGCCCGTTCCTGCCGGATACATCGACGAGAGCACTCGTGTGCGGGACGCGGTGAGCGCCCGTGGCGCCCGCGCCACCGCCGACATCGCGCGGCGCGCGGGGCTTGCCGTCGACGAGACGGCCGCACTGCTGGGCATCCTCGAGCTCGAAGGGGTCGTCACCCGTCGCGGGGCGGGCTGGGTCCAGCTCGCAGGCCGCACGGCGGCGACACTCTGGTGATCACCGCCCCCGTGCCCTCCCGGAGGGGCATCCTGGAGGGATGAGACTGTCTCAGGCCACAGCCGAGTACGACGCGTGGCTGCGCAGCGTCAGGCGGCTCTCGCCCGCGACGGCACGCGCGTACGGCGCCGATTTGCGCGACCTCGTCGTCGCCGTCGGCGACGTCGAACTCGACCTCGTCGACCTCGAGGCGCTGCGCGAATGGCTGTGGCGCGCGAACGAGCGAGGAGACGCGCGGTCGACCATCGCGCGCCGCACCGCATCGGCACGGGGGTTCTTCGCGTGGGCGGTGGACGAAGGCATCCTCGCGCACGATCCGAGCCTGCGCCTCGTGACCCCCAAACGCGGGCGATCATTGCCGAAAGTCGCTCCCGCTCCCGCTCTCGATGCCGTGCTCGAAGCGGCCGGCGACAGTGCCGCGGCGGGCGACGTCGTCGCGCTGCGTGACGCCGCGATCCTGGAACTCTTGTACGCGTCGGCGCTGCGGGTGGCCGAGCTGTGCGGGGCGGATGTCGACGACCTCGACACCGCGAGCCGCACGATCCGCGTTCTCGGCAAGGGCGCCAAGGAACGCGTCGTGCCCTACGGCGATCCGGCGGCTCGGGCACTGGATGCCTACCTGATCCGGTCCCGGCCTGCGCTCGCAGCCAGAGGCGGCGGCACTCCCGCCCTTTTCGTCGGCGTGCGCGGAAGACGGCTGGGCGCGCGGTCGGCTTATGACGTCGTCGCGCGCGCGGTCGCCCCCGCCGTCGGGGTCGAGACGATCGGCCCGCATGCGCTGCGGCACTCCGCAGCGACGCATCTGCTCGACGGCGGTGCTGACCTGCGCACCGTGCAGGAGATGCTCGGCCACGCGAGCCTCGGCACGACGCAGATCTACACGCATGTCTCCGCCGAGAAGCTCACCACCGCCTACCGGCTCGCGCACCCGAGAGCCTGACTCTCTCTCGCAACGCCTGTCACCGGCGCCGTCGCGCCGCGCGAGTCAGCAGCATGGCAGCAGGATCGCTCGTTCGACGACGCCCAGCAGCAGCATCGGATTGATGTATGTCCCGTTCTCGCGCACGCCGAAGTGGACGCTGCCGACGGCCGCGTGCCCGCCGGTGCCGACCGTCCCGACGACCGTCCCGGCCTCGACGACGTCACCGATGGCGACGCTGGCGAGCACGGGCTCGAGCGTTGTGACGAAACCATCGCCGTGATCGATCGTCACGAGCGGGCGGTCCACGACGGTGCCCGCGAAGGCGACCACGCCCCCCGCCGGACTGACGACCTCGGCGTCCACCGCCGCCGCGAGATCGATTCCGCGATGTCCCGCCCCGTAGGCATGCGCGGGAGCGACGAAGGGTGCCACGATCTGCGGTGGTGCCACCGGCCAGCGCCATCCCTCCAGGCCCGTGACCGCCGTGTGTGCCACGCTGCCGGTCGCGACCGCCGAGGTCGGCGGTGCGAGCACGACGATGGCGATGGCGACGACGAGCGCTGCGATGATCCGCCGGATCGGGCAGGTGGTGTCCATACCCCAACTGTGTCCCCGCGTCGACGGCGCCGGATGCCGAAGCGAACCATCTGTGGACGAATGCTCCGAATGGGGTGCGGGGGAGGAGGCGATGCGCCCCAGCTGCGGGCACCCTGACCACAACCCGGGTTCGTTCGCGCGGCGCATACCTGCGCGCGCTGCGCAACTTTCCGCAGCGTAAGCAACTTTCCGCAGCGTAAGCAGCTTTTCGCCGCGTGAGCAGCGTTCCGCAGCGCGACCCGGGGATGCCGGCGCCCCCGACCCCGGCTGATACACTGGAGGTCGCACTCCGCTCGTCGGAGTGACTACGCGTGCCCAGAACGCACGGCGGCCCTCATACAGCCGCCCGCGTGGCATCCACTCCCAGAGGTCTTCCCGTGACGCGGGAAGCGGGGGTGCGCCGGGCACTAGGAGCATCGGCCGACCGGCCGAGCGAACAACCCAGAGAACACAAAGGAGAACGGCCATGGCCGTCGTCACCATCCGCCAGCTGCTCGACAGCGGCGTTCACTTCGGACACCAGACCCGCCGGTGGAACCCGAAGGTCAAGCGCTTCATCCTCACCGAGCGCAGCGGCATCCACATCATCGACCTGCAGCAGTCGCTCGGGTACATCGACAAGGCGTACGAGTACGTCCGCGAGACGGTCGCGCACGGCGGCACGATCCTCTTCGTCGGCACCAAGAAGCAGGCGCAGGAAGTCATCGCCGAACAGGCCACGCGCGTCGGCCAGCCCTACGTCAACCAGCGCTGGCTCGGCGGCCTGCTGACCAACTTCTCGACGGTGAGCAAGCGCCTCGCGCGCATGAAGGAGCTCGAAGAGCTCGACTTCGACAGCCCCGCGGACTCGGGCTTCACCAAGAAGGAGCTCCTGCTCAAGAAGCGCGAGCTCGACAAGCTGCACAAGTCGCTCGGCGGCATCCGCAACCTGCAGAAGACGCCGTCGGCGATCTGGGTCGTCGACGCCAAGCGCGAGCACCTCGCCATCGACGAGGCCCGCAAGCTCGGCATCCCCGTGATCGGCATCCTCGACACGAACGCCGACCCCGACGAGTTCCAGTTCCCGATCCCGGGCAACGACGACGCGATCCGCTCGGTGGGCCTGCTCACCCGCATCATCGCCGACGCCGCGGCCGAGGGCCTCATCCAGCGCCACCAACCGACCGAGGAGTCGGCGGATGCCGAGCCGCTGGCCGACTGGGAGCGCGAACTGCTCGAGACGACCGCCGTCGCCGAGGCACCTGCCGAGGTCGTCGCCGAGGCGCCCGTCGAAGCCGCCGCCGAGTAAGAAGAGAACTCCCGCCCGATGCGCCGGGCCGTCTTCGCCCGACGACGGCCCCGCATCGGCATCCGCACGCCCCACTTTCGCCGCCACATCGATTTCACACAAGGAGCCAGCACCCATGGCAAACTTCACGATCGCCGACATCAAGACGCTGCGCGAGCAGCTGGGCACCGGCATGGTCGACACCAAGAAGGCGCTCGAGGAGGCCGACGGCGACCTCGAGAAGGCCGTCGAGATCCTGCGCCTGAAGGGCGCGAAGGGCAACGCCAAGCGCGCCGACCGCTCGACCAGCGAGGGCCTGGTCTCCGCCACGGCGCACGACGACAAAGTGACGATCATCGAGTTGAACACCGAGACCGACTTCGTCGCGAAGAACGAGCGCTTCATCGCCCTCGCCGAGAAGGTTCTCGCCGCCGCTGCGGACGTCGACGCCGACTCGGTCGAGGCGGCCCTCGCAGCCCCCGCCGGTTCGCAGACAGTCGCCGAGCTCATCTCGGACGAGGCCGCGATCATCGGTGAGAAGGTCGAGTTGCGTCGCGTGCGCACCCTCGCCGGCGACAAGTTCGAGATCTACCTGCACAAGACCAGCAAGGATCTCCCCCCGCAGGTCGGCGTGGTGCTCGCCTACACGGGCGACGACGCCGAGACGGCGCGCTCGATCGCACAGCACGTGTCCTTCGCGAACCCGACGTACCTGTCTCGCGACGAGGTCCCGGCCGCCGAGGTGGAGAAGGAGCGCGAGATCGTCACCGAGATCTCCCGCAACGAGGGCAAGCCCGAGGCCGCGCTGCCGAAGATCGTGGAGGGTCGCGTGAACGCGTTCTTCAAGCAGGTCGCCCTGCTCGACCAGGACTACGCGAAGGACAACAAGGTCTCCGTCGCGAAGGTCGCCGGCGCCGCCGGCATCGTGATCACCGATTTCGTCCGCTTCAAGGTCGGCGCGTAAGGTCCGGACGGGGTCCGCATTCTCACGGGTGCGGACCCTTTTCCGTGCCCGCCGTTCGATAGTCTGCATCCCGATGAGAGGAACCCCGTGAGCGATGAGAGAACCGGACGCCGCCGCGTCCTGCTGAAGCTGTCCGGAGAAGCGTTCGGCGGGGGATCGCTGGGGGTCAATCCCGACGTCGTCGGCCAGATCGCGCGTGAGATCGCCGCCGCGGCCGACCGGGTCGAAGTCTCGGTGGTCGTCGGCGGGGGGAACTTCTTCCGCGGCGCCGAGCTCAGCCAGCGCGGCATGGACCGCGGCCGCGCCGACTACATGGGCATGCTCGGCACCGTCATGAACGCACTGGCCCTGCAGGACTTCCTCGAGCAGGCGGGGGCGGCAACCCGCGTGCAGTCGGCGATCTCGATGACGCAGGTCGCCGAACCGTACATCCCGCGTCGCGCCGAGCGGCACATGGAGAAGGGGCGTGTCGTCATCTTCGGCGCCGGCGCCGGTCTGCCGTACTTCTCCACCGACACCGTCGCCGCCCAACGTGCGCTCGAGATCGGCGCCGACGAGGTGCTCGTGGCCAAGAACGGCGTCGACGGCGTGTACACCGCGGATCCGAAGAAGGATGCCACGGCCACCCGTATCGAGAAGATCACCTATCACGACGCGCTGCAGCGCGGGCTGAAGGTCGTCGACTCCACGGCGTTCAGTCTGTGCATGGACAACCGGATCGACATGCGCGTGTTCGGCATGGAACCCGCGGGCAACGTCACCCAGGCGCTGCTGGGCGAGCGCATCGGCACGCTCGTCACGGTCTGAGAGCATCGGCGCGACTAGAATCGCCTACGAAGCAACAACGAATGGAGTCACCGTGATCGCGGACATTCTGGCCGACACGACCGGGCGCATGGACCGCGCTGTCGAGGCCGCGAAGGAGGACTTCGCGACCGTCCGCACGGGGCGGGCCAATCCGGCGCTGTTCCAGAAGGTGCTGGTCGACTACTATGGCTCGCCGACGCCGCTCGCTCAGCTGGCCTCGTTGAACGCGCCCGAGGCGCGGATGCTCGTTGTCACCCCCTACGACAAGTCGGCGCTGAAGGCGATCGAGCAGGCGATTCGCGACATGCCGAATCTCGGAGTCAACCCCACCAACGACGGCAATCTGGTGCGCATCACGATGCCCGAGCTCACCGCCGACCGCCGCAAGGAATACGTGAAGCTCGTTCGCACGAAGGGCGAGGATGCCAAGGTCCACGTGCGCGGCATCCGGCGCAAGGCGAAGGACGAGCTGGACGGGCTCAAGAGCGAGGTCGGCGAGGACGACCTGGTGCGTGCCGAGAAGGAACTGGATGCCATCACGCGCGCGCACGTCGACGAGATCGACGAGGCGCTCAAGCGCAAAGAGGCAGAACTGCTCGAGGTCTGACGCGATGACCGACCCCTCCGAAGGCCCGGCTGCGGAAGAGGAGACGCCGCCGACGCGGGCCGACGAGTCTCCTGCGCCGGAGAGCCCCGCCTCGTTCCAGGAGCACGTGCGTGCCGCACGAGACGAGTTCGAGCTTCACGTCGACAGGGCTCTCGCCGACTTCGAGCAAGTCAACGAACGCATCAACGAGCGCACCGGACGCAACCTCCTGATGGCGATCCTGTTCGGACTCGTCGTGGGCGCGACCGTGCTCGCGTCGCTGCTGTACCTCAAATGGCTCTTCCTCGTGTTCGCGATCCCGTTCTGCCTGCTGGGCGTGTTCGAGTTCTCTCGCGTGCTGCAGGCCGCCGGGCGGCGCATCGACGTCGTCGCGCAGCTGAGCGTCGGCGTGGTCATCATGCTCTCGGCATACTTCGTCGGCCATATGACGCACTGGGCGATCACGATCGCGTGCGTCGCCGTCGTCATCGTCTGGCGCCTGCTCGCGCAGATGGCCGCAAGCGACGGCCGCCGCTACGCGGACATCATCACCGATGTGCTGGTCTCGAGCTTCGTGGCGATCTATGTGCCGCTGCTCGCGTCCTTCGCCTTCGTCCTGCTGCGGCAGGATCATGGTGAGCTGTGGGTGCTCGCGATGCTCCTTGCCGTCGTCGGAGCGGACACGGGGGCGTATGCGAGCGGACTCGCGTTCGGAACGCACGCCATGGCACCGCGCATCAGCCCGAAGAAGACCTGGGAGGGATTCGCGGGCGGTGCGCTTGTGACGGCGGCGATCGCCGTCGCGAGCGGCATCTTCATGCTCGACATCCCGTGGTGGGCGGGCCTGATCTTCGGCGTGGTGGTCCTGGGCTCCGCGACCGTCGGCGATCTCGGCGAGTCCATGATCAAGCGTGATCTCGGCGTCAAGGACATGAGCTCTCTGCTGCCCGGCCACGGTGGTGTGCTCGACCGCCTCGACTCGCTTCTGCCCTCCGCGGCGGCGGCGTTGGCCATGTACTATCTCCTCTCCCCACTGGTGGGTTCATGACCGAACAGACTGAAACGCCTCTCACAGTGTTTCCGCGCGTCGCACGCCGCAAACGCGGCTACCGCACGGACGACGTCGACGAATTCCTGGCCCGCGCACGCGCCGCCTTCGAGGCGCCGGAGCGGCCCGACCTCGATTCGGTCGCGGTCCGCACCGTCGCCTTTCCGCTGGTCAAGGGCGGCTACCGGATCGACGCGGTCGATGCCGCGCTCGGGCGCATCGAGGATGCCTTCGCGGCGCGGGAACGCGAACGAGCGCTCAGCCGCGCTGGCGCACGCGCGTGGGTGGGTCGCTCTCGCGAGCTCGCACAGGAGGTTCTCGACCGTCTGACACGGCCGAGACGCCAGCGATTCCGGCGCGTCGGGCTGCTGCGCTTCGGCTACCGGATCGACGAGGTCGACATCGTCAGCGACAAGATCGCACGATTCCTCGAGAACGGCGAGCCGTTGACGATCGAGCAGGTTCGCGGCGTCGCATTCCGCATGCAGCGTCGTGGGTACAGCGAGGCGCAGGTCGACGCCGTTCTGGACGCCGTCGTCGAGGTCATGCTCGCGGTGGTGTGACGCGACCTGGAACACAACGCGCAGCGCCCGGTAGACTCTGGGGACTGTGACATCACACGCCGCGCTCACCCCCACGCCCGACCGCGAACCCTCGCGGCGTTCGTTGCGCCGCGCACAGAGCGCGACCCCCGGACGAGAGCAGCGGTGGTCGCGGCGGCGCGGTGTTCTCAGTGCTTTCGCGGTCTTCGCCGTGGCGGCGTTCGCAGCGGCGAACGTCCTGCCGGTCGCCCTCTCGACCCCTCAGGCGGAGGCCGCCGAGCTTGATCCGCTCTCGCTCTACGCGAGCACGATCGCCGATGCCCAGGCCTTCCTCGCAGCATCGGACGGCGTTGTCGATCTGGGGCGCGACGGGATGGTCTACACGGTCTACGTCACACCGACGCCCACACCGACGGAGACCACCGAGACCGAAACGGAGACGACGTCGTCGGATTCCACGGAGTGGACGGTGCCCATCGTCTCCGCCGACCCCACCACGGCGCAGGCGGTCGCCTACGCGATGGTCCAGGCCCGGGGCTGGGGAGACGACGAGTTCGCCTGCCTTGTCGCGCTGTGGAACAAGGAGTCCGGCTGGCGGGTGAACGCGTACAACTCCAGCAGCGGGGCCTACGGCATCCCGCAGGCGCTGCCGGGCAGCAAGATGGCTTCGGCTGGCTCCGACTGGGAGACGAACCCCGCGACGCAGATCACATGGGGGCTGGACTACATCAGCGGCAGGTACGGTACGCCCTGCGTCGCCTGGAGCCACTCCGAGTCCTCCGGCTGGTACTGAGCGGATGCCTCGCCGGGCTCGCCGTCGTCCGGATCCCGCCGACGACTCGATCGATCGCCTGCTGAGCGGGTGGAAGCGTACCGAGGTCCGCCGCGGCATCAGCTGGACGGTGCAGCCGGTGAGCGCCGCGCGGGCGCAGAAGACCTACACCTGCCCCGGCTGCGGCGGTCAGATCGTTCCGGGCGTCGCCCACGTGGTCACCTGGCGTGCCGACGGCGTCCTCGGCGATGCCGCCGATCTGGCCGCGAGACGGCATTGGCATTCGAGTTGTTGGAGGATCGGCTGAGATGGAGATCCGCGGACCCGTCGTGCTTCCCGCGCTGCGGGAGGACGTCGAACTGCACACGATCGACGGGCTCACTCTCGTCGGAGAGTTGGCGTCGCCCGTGGAGCGAGAGCCGGTGGCGACGCTCGTGACGCTGCACCCGCTGCCGACGGCGGGTGGATTCATGGACTCGCATATCCTGCGCAAGGCGGCCGCGCGACTGCCCGCCCTCGCCGATCTCGCGGTGCTGCGATTCAACACGCGCGGAACGCTCTCTCCGCGTGGGCGCAGCGAGGGCGAGTTCGACGGGGGGCGCGCGGAGGCATTCGACGTGGCGGCCGCGATGGATCTCGTCCGCGATCGCGGTCTGCCGCACCCGTGGCTGGTCGGCTGGTCCTTCGGCACCGAGCTCGCGCTCAAGTACGGCCGCGATCATGCGGTGGAGGGGGTCATCCTGCTCTCGCCTCCGCTGCATCGCGCAACCGATGCCGACCTCGCGGGGTGGGCCGGTGATCCGCGTCGCGTCATCGCGGTCATCCCCGAGTTCGACGACTATCTGCGCCCGGAGCAGGCGCGGGAACGCTTCGCGGTGGTTCCGCAGGCGGTCGTCATCGGCGTCGATGGCGGCAAGCATCTGTGGGTGGGGGAGACGCAGACGCGGCGTGTGCTGACCGAGATCGTCGGCGCCGTGCACCCCGATGCGCTCCCGCTGGCGACCGAGTGGGACGACTGACCGAGGTCACCTCTCGTTCTGCCGTGGGATGACCACCTGCCGGTAGATGATCAGAATGCTCGCGGCGACCGGGATCGCGATGAGAGCGCCCAGCAGCCCCAGCAGCGAGCCGCCGGCGAGCGCGGCGATCACGACGACCGCGCCCGGAACCGAGACGGCGCGGTTCATGATGCGCGGAGAGAGGATGTATGCCTCGACCTGCATGTAGATCGCGTAGTAGATGACCGCGACGAGCGCCGTCAGGGGTGATCCGAGACCGGGGATGAGACACGTCAGGACGATGATCGCGGATCCCGTCAGCGTTCCCACGAGGGGGATCAACGAGAAGAAGAACGCGACGACGGCGAGGACGGCCGGGAAGGGGGCCTGGATGATCGTCAGGAACACCGCGCTGAGAGCGCCGTTGATGACGCCGAGAGTGACCTGCCCCAGAACGTAGAACCCGACCGACGCGGTGATCTGCTCAGACAGGTCGATGAACCTGGCCCGCTTCGAAGCGGGTACCAGCTGATACACCGATCCTTTGAGGCTCGGGGTGGAGGCGGTGAAATAGATCGTCAGGATGAGGACGATGACGGCGCCCGTCAGTCCCGAGATCAGCGCTGCGCCGATGCCGAGGATGATGCTGCCCGCGTACGTTCCGATCTGGGCGAAATCGAGGGCACCGAACCAGTCCGAGATGTAGGTGAAGACCGTCTGGACATCGAGCGCGGGGAACGTCGTGCTCAGCCAGTCGGCGAGGTCCTGCAGGGGATCCCACTCGTTGTCCACGACCCGCTGCACGAGGGTCTGGATCTGCCCCACCAGCTGGGCGACCTGCCCGACGAGCACGGGGATCACGATGAGGATGATCCCGGCGAAGGCCGAGAGAACTCCGGCGAAGGTGATGACCAGCGCGCCCCACCGGGGAAGGCCCCTGCGCTCGAGCGCGGAGACCGCCGGGTCCAGTCCCAGCGCGAGGAACAGCGCCGTCCCGACGTAGAGCAGCACCGTCGACAACGATTGGACGCCCGAGATCAGGAGGAGGCCGACACCCACGCCGAGGGTTGCGATCAGGGCCGTGCGGAACGGGCGGTGCAGTTTCACGCGGGACCCCTCTGCCTCCGGAATACTCGTCCCCAGGATATGCGGCTGGCCGTGCGAGGTGGGGACACACGCGGGAATGATCCGCTCCCACGTGACACACAGTTGGTTTTCGCTAGTCTGGAATGTCGAATGTGCGCACCCGGAACCCCGCCGGGCGCGGAGAGGTGTTATTCGTGCGTTTCGTGTGGGCCGCGGCCGCTTTCGTGCTGGCCGCCGTCATGATCGGGGCGGGCATCGCGCAGCGAACCGTTTTCGAAGGGCCCACATCGGTGAGCGCGGCGATCGAGATCACCGGCGACGCGCCCTATGTGCTCATCGACGGTGCCGTGCTGACCAGCCACGACGGCTCCCAACTGCTGAGTATCGAGCAGGACGGGGAGATCTTCGCGGCATACGGCCGTACCGCCGACGTCGAAGCGTGGCTCGCGAAGTCCGATTACACGCGCGTCACGCTCGAAGACGGTGAGATCGTCTCGTCAGCGGTCGCTGCGACCGATCCGCCCGCCGCGGATGCCGACCCTATCGCACCGGCGGGCTCTGATCTGTGGCTCGCCGAGTTCTCGGAGCAGGACCTGCTCAGCACCCGCCTGCAACTGCCCGCGGAGATGAGCGTGCTGATCGCGACCGACGGCATCGCCGCCGCCCCGGCCTCGATCTCCCTCACCTGGCCGCTCCACTACTCGACTCCGTGGGCAGGCCCGCTGATTCTCGGCGGCGCGGTGCTGCTGGTCGTGGGGATCGTGCTCTATGTCCTCGGCGTCCGTCATGTCCGCCGGTCGCGCGGCCCGCGGCGCAAGGGGCTCCCGATGCCAGCGACCGAGCCAGTGGATCTCGCTGTCGAGGCGGGCGACAAGGGCGTCATCAGTGCCATGCCGACGCGCCGGCAGCTCTCGCGGGGGAGGCGGGCGCTCGTCGCGGCACCCGTCGTCGTCTCGGCGATGCTCGTCTCGGGCTGCTCGGCAGACGCCTGGCCCGATCTCGCGCCCATCGCGACGCCGTCGGCGACGGCGACGGTCGTCGTGCCGGACGATCAGGGCAGTCCCGTTGTGACGCAGGCGCAGGCACAGGCGATCGTGGGGCGGATCGCTGAAACCGTCGCGTCCGCGGACGAGGCGATGGATGCGACCGCCGCCGCCACGAGACTGGACGGCACCGCCTTGGCCGTGCGCGAGACCAACTACACGTTGCGCGCCGCGGTGGCCGACCAGCCCGCGTTGACGGCGATTCCGGACGGCGAGCTGGACCTCGTGCTTCCCGAGGCGAACGACGCCTGGCCGCGCACCTTCCTGGCGGTCGCCGCCGGCGACAGCGCGGACATGGTGATGAGCATCACGCAGGAAGACCCCTGGTCGCCTTACAAGCTCACCGACGTGGCGCAGCTCACCTCCGACACGACGCTCCAGCTGGCTCCCACCTATGTCGGGGCGATCCCGATTCTGGCCGACTCTCCCTTCCTCGCGCTGGCGCCGGATCAGCTTGCGGCGGCATACGCCGATGTGCTCACCAACGGGGACGCCAGCGAGTTTGCGAGTCTTTTCGACACGGCGAACGACGCGTTCCTCAAGACTCTCGACGCCGACCGGGCGGACCGGGTCGCCTCGTTCAACCAGACCGGATCCGAGACCGGTTCAATCTCCTTCTCCGCCGAGGCGGCAGACGTCGCGCCGGTCGCGCTGGCGACGCTCGACTCGGGCGCCATCGTCGTGGTGACGGTGTACGACCGGGATACGGTGACGCCGACGAACGAAGACGCCGTGATCAAGCTCAACGGCGATCCGGCGAACCCCGTCGTGCAGACCCTCGCTGGTGTCGACGAGTCCTCGACCGGGTTCACGACGACCTACGCGGACCAGTTGTTCTTCTTCGTCCCGAGCCAGAGCTCGAACCAGCTGATCAGCCTCCTCGGCTTCTCCTCGGACGTTCTCGATGCCAAGGAGGTCGAATGAGCGAGCCCCAGCCCGGCGCCGTCCTGCGCGGCGCCGTCGATCTGTCCGCGTTGCGCTCACGCGCCGCAGCCCCGGCGCCCGCGAGCGCAGGCAAACCCGAGGACCCTGGCGCTCCGTCGCTCGTCTTCGACGTGACCGATGCGACGTTCGGGCAGGTGCTCGAGCTCTCCCGCACGGTTCCGGTCGTCGTGGACCTGTGGGCGCAGTGGTGCGGCCCCTGCACACAGCTCGGCCCGATCCTGGAGAAGGTCGTGATCGAGCTCGGCGGGCGTCTCGTTCTCGCGAAGGTCGACGTCGACGCGAACCCCCAGCTCGCGCAGGGGTTCCGCGCGCAGTCGATCCCGATGGTCGTCGCGCTTGTCGCCGGGCAGCCCGTCCCCCTGTTCAACGGTGCGGTGCCGGAAGCGCAGGTGCGCGCGGTCTTCGCCCAGTTGCTGCAGCTGGCCGCTCAGCAGGGCGTCACCGGGGTCGTGCCGGCCGGCGATGCGGATGCCGCGGCATCCGCCGATGTCGAGCCGGAGCTGCCGCCCCTCCACGAGGCCGCCTTCGCAGCGATCGAGGCGGGCGACTACGCGCGCGCGGTCGCGGCGTACGAGGCGGCGCTGGCCGAAGACCCGCGCGACGAGCAGGCCAGGGCAGGGCTCGGCCAGGTGCGCCTGCTCGCGCGGGTGCAGCACCTCGATCTGCCGCAGGCGCGTGCCGCCGCAGCGGCGGCACCCGAGGACGTGCAGGCACAGTTCGACGTGGCCGATCTGGATGTCGCCGGCGGGCACGTGGACGATGCCTTCGAGCGCCTGCTGGATCTGTTCGCCGCCCTGCCCGCGGACGAGCGGGTGCCGGTGCGCCAGCGCCTGCTCGAGCTGTTCGCGTTGGTGGGCGACGCGGACCCGCGCGTCATCCGTGCGCGCGGACGCCTCTCGTCGCTGCTGTTCTGAATCGCGGGCGCTTCGACCCGACCTTCCGGGCGTGCTCAACCACCGGGCGGCATCGCCCCGGGCGGGACCGCACTCAGGAGGCGTGCCCGAGCCACAGCACCCCGAGCGGTGGGAGCACCATCGTCGCCCGGCCGCTCTCATCGGCGTGCACGGCGCCGAGATTGCCCACGCCCGAGCCGCCGTACTCGAGCGCGTCGGAGTTGAGCAGCTCCGTCCAGGTGCCGGACTCGGGCAGGTCGAGGGCGTAGTCGTGCACGGGGACCCCGGAGAAGTTGGCGACGATCACGACCGTGTTTCCATGGTGGTCGACCCGCGAGAAGGCGATCACACTCGGGTTCCAGGACGGGGCGCCGAGCCTGCGGAACGCGCTCCCGTCACCGTCGCGCGACCACAGCGCGGACTGCTCTCGGTAGACCCGGTTCAGCGCTCCGACGAACTCGAACAGCTGACGGTGCGGCGGCTGGTCGAGCATCCACCAGTCGAGGCCTCGCGCTTCCGACCACTCCGAGAGCTGCCCGAACTCCTGCCCCATGAACAGCAGCTGCTTGCCCGGGTGACCCCACATGTAGGCGAGGAAAGCGCGCGTGTTCGCGAGCTTCTGCCAGTGATCGCCCGGCATGCGGGTAAACAGCGTCCCCTTGCCGTGGACGACCTCGTCGTGACTGATCGGCAGCACGAAGTGCTCGCTGAACGCGTACACGAACGAGAACGACAGCTCGCCCTCGTGATGGGCGCGGTACATCGGATCGCGCTTGACGTACTGGAGAGTGTCGTTCATCCAGCCCATGTTCCACTTGAAGCCGAACCCGAGTCCGCCGGCGGAGGTCGGCGTCGTCACTCCCGGGAAGCTCGTCGACTCCTCGGCGATCATCGCGATGCCGGGGTAGCGTTTGTAGGCGGTCCCGTTGACCTCCTGCAGGAACTGGATCGCCTCGAGGTTCTCCCGGCCACCGTGGATGTTCGGCTCCCACTCGCCGTCGTTGCGGGAGTAGTCCAGGTAGAGCATGGATGCCACGGCATCCACGCGAAGCCCGTCGACGTGGAACTCCTCGAGCCAGTACAGCGCGTTCGCGACGAGGAAGTTGCGCACCTCGTTGCGGCCGTAGTCGAAGATGAGCGTGCCCCAGTCCTTGTGCTCGCCGCGGCGCGGGTCGGGGTGCTCGTAGAGCGCTTCGCCGTCGAAGCGGGCCAGGGCGAAGGCATCCTTCGGGAAGTGCCCGGGAACCCAGTCCATGATGACCCCGAACCCCGCCTGATGCAGGCGGTCGATGAGGTATCGCAGGTCGTCGGGCGATCCGAAGCGGCTCGTCGGCGCGTAGTACCCGGACACCTGGTAGCCCCAGGAGCCGCCGAACGGATGCTCGGACAGCGGCAGGAACTCGACGTGGGTGTAGCCCGTCTCGCGCAGGTAGTCGATGATCGGATCCGCTGCGTCGCGGTAGCCCAGGCCGGGCCGCCACGATCCGAAGTGCAGCTCGTAGACCGACATCGGCTGGTCCAGCGGGGACTGCTGGGCGCGCCTGTGCATCCAGGCCTCGTCGCCCCATTCGTAACTGCTCTCGGTGACGATGGATGCCGTCGCCGGAGGCACCTCCGCGCGCTGGGCCATCGGGTCGGCCTTGTGAATCCATCCCTCGTGGGCGGTGAGGATCTCGAACTTATAGGCGGTGCCCGCGTGAAGGCCCGGGACGAACAGCTCCCAGACGCCGCCTGCTCCGAGGCTCCGCATCGCGTGCCCCCGGCCATCCCACGAGTTGAAGTCGCCCACGATCCGCACGGCTCGCGCGTTCGGCGCCCACACGGTGAACGAGACGCCGGCGACCCCCGCGTAGTGCCGCACGTGCGCGCCGAGGATGTGCCAGAGCTGCTCGTGCCGGCCCTCGCGGATCAGGTGCTGATCGACCTCGCCGATCGTCGGCAGGTGACGGTAGGGGTCGTCGACGCGGTGCTCGATGCCGTCGTCGTAGGTCGTGACGATCTCGTAGGCCTGCGGCCGGATGCTCGTCGTGCCCTCCCAGATGCCGCTGCGCACGTGCGCGAGAGGGATCCGGGCGCCCTCGTCGGTCACGGCCGCAACGGTCGTCGCGAGCGGCCGGCGGGCGCGGATCGTCCACGCGCCGTCAGCCCCTTCGTGAACACCGAGCACGTCGTGCGGTGCGTAGTGCGACCCGGACGCGACGGCATCCAGGATCTCGTCGGACACAGCGCTCATCGGGACTCCTTGACGTGCAGGATGTGGACGGGCTCATAGAACGCGTCCAGGCGGACGAAGGCGTCCTGGTTCCACGTCCAGGTCGCGCCGGTGATCAGGTCCTCGACCTCGTAGTCGGTGCCGCGCGGCAGCCCCCAGACCGTCGTGTCGAGGTGCACCATCGTCTGGCGCACGGCGTGCGGGTCGACGTTGACGACGACGATGATCGTGTCGGGCGAGCCCGACTCGGTGAGCTCGCCGGGGAGGTGCTTGGTGTAGACGAGGATGGCGGGGTCGTCGCTCCAGTGCACGTCCAGGCCGCGCAGCTGCCGGAGAGCGGGGTGGGCGCGCCGGATCTCGTTGAGGCGGCGCAGATACGGCGCGAGCGAGTCGCCCGCAGCCTCGGCGCCCTCCCAGTCGCGGAACTTGAACTCGTATTTCTCATTGTCGATGTTCTCTTCCGAACCGGGACGTGCGATGTTCTCGTAGAGCTCGTACCCCGCATAGACGCCGTAGCTGGCCCCGGCCGTGGCGGCGATCGCCGCCCGGATCTTGTACCCCGGGCGGCCGCCGTACTGCAGATAGGGAGTGAGGATGTCGTGCGTGTTGACGAACAGGTTCGGGCGCATGAAATCTGCCGTGTCGTGCGAGATCGAGTACAGGAACTCGGCGAGCTCGTCCTTCGTGTTGCGCCAGGTGAAGTACGAGTAGCTCTGCTGGAAACCCACCATCGCGAGGGCCTGCATGACGGCCGGCCGGGTGAACGCCTCGGAGAGGAAGATGACCTCCGGATGCGCGGCGTTCACCTCGCCGATGAGCCACTCCCAGAACTGCACGGGCTTGGTGTGCGGGTTGTCCACGCGGAAGATCTTCACCCCCTGTTCCACCCAGTGCAGCACGATGCGGAGCATCTCGGCGTAGATGCCGGCCGGGTCCGTGTCGAAGTTGAGCGGGTAGATGTCCTGATACTTCTTCGGCGGGTTCTCCGCGTAGGCGATCGTGCCGTCCGGGAGGATCGTGAACCACTCCGGGTGCTCGCTGACCCACGGATGGTCGGGCGCGGCCTGCAGCGCGAGATCGAGGGCGACTTCGAGACCGTGCTTGTGCGCCTCGCGGACGAACCGGCGGAAATCCTCGGGGGTGCCCAGCTCGGGATGGATCGCGTCGTGCCCGCCCTCCGCGGCGCCGATCGCGTACGGCGAGCCGGGATCTCCCGGGAGCGCCTCGAGCGTGTTGTTGCGTCCCTTGCGGTTGATGCGCCCGATCGGGTGGATGGGCGGGAGGTAGACGACGTCGAAGCCCATCCCGGCGACCCCCGGAAGACGCCGCGCGGCCGTTCGGAACGTGCCGCTCTTGACGGTGCCGTCCTTCCGGCGCGTGGCGCCTTCGGAACGGGGGAAGAACTCGTACCACGCGCCCACCCCGGCGCGTTCGCGGTCGACGAGGAGCTCGTGCTCGTCGCCGATGCTCACGAGAGACTGCAGCGGGCGATCGCGGAACAATCGCGCGATCGCAGGGTCGCGGACCACCAGCAGTGCCGCCTCGTCGGTCACGGCGGGATCGCGCAGCGCCGCCGCAGCCGATTGCAGCGCACGCACCTCGGCGGTGCCGCGATCGGTCTCCGCCGCGGCCTGCGTGAACAACGAGGCGCCCATTTCGCGCATGAGCGCGGCATCGACTCCTGCGGCGATCTTGAGATCGGCCGCATGCTCCCAGGTGGCGAAGTCGTCGGCGAAGGCTTCGAAGCGGAAGGTCCACACCCCCTGCTCGATCGGCGCGATGAGCGTGCGCCACCGGTCGAAGCCGTTGTTCAGCGCGCTGAGCCGGTGCAGTGACGGCGCGCCCGAGGGCGAGGTGAGCCGGACGTGCACGCCGAGCAGGTCGTGCCCTTCGCGGAACGCGGTCACCTCGAAGGGGACGGCCTCTCCGGAGAACGCAGACGGGCGGAAACGTGCGTCCGGAGCGGCGGGCTTCGGCAGGCTCAGCGGGAACCGTCCGATCCGCGTGTCGGCGGGGATCGTCGTGGAGCGTGCGGGTCGGAGCGGGATCTCGGAGGTGCTGCGGAGCACCGGCGCGGAGGAGTCGGCATCCAACGGCTCCGGCTGCGGAGCGGATGGGCGGGAACGCTTCTTTGTGGCCACGACTCGAACTTACCCGCCGCGGGCACCGAGCCGGTACCGCCGACGCGCGAGTCCGTCCGCGGCATCCCGCCCTCACTCCATCCGGAACAGATGCAGCGAGGTGCCGGGCACGGCGATGACCGTGCCCGGGGCGTACGCGAGCGCGTCGTCGTCGGGCCGCTCGGGAACGCTCGACCACAGGGCGACGAAGCGTGAGATCCCGTCGAGCCGGGGGAGTGTGACATCGATCGGACGTTCGTTGCCGTGCACGATCAGCAGGATGCGGTTCGGCGCCTCATGCTCGGCCATCGACGTCGCGTCGTACTGGAGGGTGCGGTGAGAGGCGTCGTTCCATCGCTCGATCGACATCGTCTGACCGTGCTCGTCGTACCAGTCGATCACCGACGCGTTCGGGATCGGCTCGAGCGCGTGGGCGAACCGCCGGGGCCGCAGCGCGGGGTTCTCGGCGCGCAGCCGGATGAGTCGCCGCGTATGCTCCAGCAGGTCGCTCTGCCAGTCGGCGAGCTCCCAGTTCACCCAGGTGAGCGGGGAATCGTGGCAGTAGGCGTTGTTGTTGCCGCGCTGGGTGCGGCCCAGCTCGTCGCCCGCTGTGATCATGGGGACGCCCACCGACAGGAGCAGGGTGCCCAGCAGGTTGCGGATCGCCTTGCGCCGGGCGGCGAGGATGCCGGGATCGTCGGTGGCGCCCTCCGCCCCGTGATTGAAGGAGCGGTTCGTGTCCGCACCGTCGCGGTTCTGCTCGCCGTTGCCCATGTTGTGCTTCACGTCGTAGGAGACGAGATCGCGGAGGGTGAAACCGTCGTGCGCGGTGACGAAGTTCACCCCGGCGAGCGGTCCGCGGGCCTCGCTGAACGTGTTGGAGGAGCCGGCCAGCCGCGTCGCGAATCCGCCGACGCCGGCGGGCGGGGTCGATGCCCGCCGGGCGTAGTCGACGTCGCTCAGCCAGAAGTTGCGGACGCGGTCCCGGTAACGGTCGTTCCATTCGGTCCAGCCGTCGCCGAAGTTCCCGGTCTGCCAGCCGCCGAAGCCGACGTCCCACGGCTCGGCGATCATCTTCAGGCCCGCGAGCCGGGGATCTTCCACGATCGCCCGCAACAACGGGTGGTCGGGCGTGAACTCGTGCCGATCGTCGCGGCCGAGAGTCGTGGCCAGGTCGAACCGGAATCCATCGATCTGGACCTCGTCCGCCCAATAGCGCAGAGAGTCGAGCACGAGGCGCGCGGCGGCGTCGACCGACGTGTTGACCGAGTTGCCGCAACCGGTCACGTCGATGTAGGCGCCGTCGTCGTGCTGACGGTAGTACCCGGCGTTGTCGATCCCGCGAAAGCTCGATCGCGGGCCGTCGACTCCGAGCTCGCCGGTGTGGTTGTAGACGACGTCGAGCAGCACTTCGATGCCCGCGGCGTGCAGCGAACGCACCATGTCCTTGACCTCGCGCAGGACGGCCTCGGGCCCGGCGGCGGTCGCCGCGGCGGTCGCATAGGCGCCGTGCGGAGCGAAGAAGCCAAGGGTGTTGTACCCCCAGTAGTTGGTCAGGCCGAGCCCGCGAAGCCGCGGCTCCGCCTCGAAGGCATGGATCGGCAGCAGCTCGACCGCCGTCACCCCCAGCGAGGTGAGGTGCTCGATCATCGCCGGGTGGCCGAGGCCCGCATACGTCCCGTGCAGGGCCGGAGGCACACCGGGATGCCTCTTCGTGAGCCCCTTCACGTGCGCCTCGTAGATGACGGTGCGATCCAGCGGCGTCGCGGGGCGCGCCACGCCCTGCCAGTCGTAGGCGCCCGAGACGACGACGCTGCGCCACTGGCCCGCGCGTACGGGCACGAGGCCGCGCGCGTACGGGTCGATGAGCAGCGTCTCGTTGTTGAACGTGTTCCGCGCATCGACCGGGCCGTCCACGCGCAGGGCGTAGTGTGCTCCGGGTGCGAGGGCCGGCGTCGTCACCTGCCAGACGCCCGATCCTGCGGGTGCGAGCGGCATCGTGTCGGTGATCCAATCGAGGTCGGTCTCGTCGAACAGGACGAGGTCGACGGAGGTCGCCGCCTGCGACCAGACCCGAAGAGTACCCCCCTCGGGCCCGAGCGTGACACCGAGCGCGTCGTACTGCGGGCCGAGGAAATCCGGGCCGGGGAAATCCGGGCCGGAAAGACGCGGGGCGGGGTCAGAGCCGGGCACAGAGGAGGAGGCGGGCAGGACGGGCGTCGACGGGGCGGCAGACATGCGCTCTACAGTAGTAACGCCGTGTATGCGTCAGGTCACACACACCGTCCGGGGAGGCGTTCATGGTCTATCTGGATCACGCGGCCTCGTCCCCGCTGCGGGAGGTCGCCCGAGACGCCTGGCTGGCGGCATCCCGCGCCGCCGGGAACGCCTCGTCCGTGCACGGTGCGGGTCAGGCGGTCCGTCGCGTGCTCGAGGACGCGCGGGAGCGCATCGCCCAGCTGCTGGAGTGCGAACCGATCGAGGTCGTCTTCACCGGCGGCGGGACCGAATCGATCAACCTCGCGCTGAAGGGGCTCTGGTGGTCGCGGCCCGCCGACGCCGATGCCGTCGTCCTCCCGGACGGCGAGCACCACGCGACGCTCGACACGGTCTCATGGCTGACAGGCCAGGGTGCCCGCGTGCGCCCCGCGCCGCTGGATGGTCTCGGTCGCATCGCGGCGCCGGCGTTTCGTCGCGTGCTGCCGGGTGCGGCGTTCGCGACCGCGCTCGTGGCGAACAACGAGGTCGGGACGGTGCAGGATGCCGCAGGGCTGGCCGCGGCGGCCGCCGAGGCATCCGTGCCGCTGCATCTGGACGCCGTCGCGGCGGTCGGTCACCTCCCGGTGTCGTTCTCGCGGTGGCGCGGCGATGCGCGGGGTGGGTCGGGGCTCGTCGCGCTGAGCGTGTCGGGTCACAAGTTCGGAGCCCCCGTCGGCACGGGGGTGCTCGTGGCGGCGCGCAGCGCCGCGCTGACCCCTGTGCTCCACGGCGGGGGGCAGCAGCGGGGACTGCGCTCGGGCACTCCCGACGTCGCCGGCGCTGCCGCGATGGCGGCTGCCCTGGGGGAGGCGGTGAGCGAACTGGCGGCCGAGAGCGCGCGGCTGCGAGTGCTGGGCGAGAGATTGGTTGCGGGCGTCCGGTCGGCCGTGCCGGCGGCGGAGCTGCTCGGCGACCCCGTCGATCGCGTGCCGGGGAACGTGCACCTGCTGTTCCCGGGCGCGTCGGGGGAGTCGCTGCTGTTCCTGCTCGACCGGGCTGGTATCTCGGTGTCGACAGGGTCTGCCTGCCAGGCGGGGGTCACCGAGCCGTCGCACGTCGTGATCGCGCTCGGCAGGTCCGAGCGCGACGCACGCTCGGTGCTGCGGATGACCCTCGGCCGCACCTCCACGGTCGCCGACGTCGACGCGGTGCTGGCGGCGCTGCCGGATGCCTATGCGCGAGCGGCCGGGTCTCGAACGAGCCCCCTCTCGTAGACTGGAGCGATGCGGATTCTGGCGGCGATGAGCGGTGGCGTCGACTCCGCCGTCGCGGCTGCGCGGGCCGTCGAGGCGGGGCACGAGGTCGTCGGCGTGCACCTTGCGCTCTCGCGCGCGGGGGGCACCCTGCGCACCGGCAGCCGCGGGTGCTGCACGATCGAGGATGCGATGGATGCCCGGCGGGCGGCCGACCTCCTCGGCATCCCGTTCTATGTATGGGACTTCTCCGAGCGGTTCCGCGACGACGTCATCGACGATTTCGTCGCGGAATATCGCGCCGGGCGCACGCCCAACCCGTGCATGCGATGCAACGAGAAGATCAAGTTCGCCGCCCTCCTGGAGCGGGCGCTGGAGCTCGGATTCGACGCTGTGTGCACGGGCCACTATGCCACTCTCGTGGACGGGCCCGGCGGCCGTGAGCTGCACCGCGCGAGCGACGAGGCGAAGGACCAGTCGTACGTCCTCGGTGTGCTGACGGCGGAGCAGCTCGCCCACACCTACTTCCCGCTCGGCTCGACGCCGTCGAAGGCCATCGTGCGCGCCGAGGCCGCCGCGCGGGGTCTCACGGTCGCGCACAAGCCGGACAGCCACGACATCTGCTTCATCCCCGACGGCGACACGCGTGGCTGGCTCGCCGAGCGAGTGGGTGCCTCGGCGGGGCCGATCGTCGACCGCGCGGGGGCCGTCGTCGGTCGTCACGAGGGCGCGCATGCCTACACCGTCGGCCAGCGCCGCGGCTTGCAGTTGGGCGTTCCCGCGCCGGACGGGAAGCCACGCTTCGTGCTGGAGGTGCGTCCGGTCTCGAACACCGTCGTGGTGGGTCCGAAGGAGGCGCTCGCGACCGCGGAGATCGCGGGCGAGCGGTTCACGTGGGCGGGACGGGCGCCGGTTGCCGGCGTGTTCGACTGCGAGGTGCAGATCCGCGCGCACGCCGAGCCGGTGCCGGCGCACGCGGCGTGGACGGCGGACGGGGTGACCGTGACACCCGAGGTGCCCTTCGACGGCGTCGCGCCGGGCCAGACGGCGGTGCTCTACGAGGGCACGCGCGTGATCGGCCAGTTCACGATCGACCGGACGCGTTCGGCTGTGCCTTCGGCAGTCGCTTGCGCATAGTGCGGCGGCTCGCGAACTGTGCCGGAGCGACGGCTGAACGGGTTCGTCTCTTGCCCGACGGCTTCGGCAGTCGCTTGGGCATAGTGTGAGCTTCCGCCGACCGTGCGGGAGCGACTGCTGAAACTGGGGGAGAGCCGGCGGAGCGACCCCGGATGCTCGGGGCGACTCGGGGTGAGCGGTGGCGGTGCGTGCCTAAACTGGCCGGGTGACCGACACCGCCGACGCCCTGCCGCCGACGCTCGATGACGCGCACGCCGAATCGGCGCGGCTGAAGGGGCTCATCGTCCACGCCAGGGATGCCTACTACGGCCGCGACGCCGAGGTCGTCGACGACGCGACCTACGACGGGTGGATGCGACGGCTCGAGGCGATCGAGCACGCGTTCCCCGACGTGCAGGGGCAGGACTCGCCCACGCTCAGCGTCGGTGCCGCAGAGTCGTCGATGTTCGCCCCCGTCGAGCACGCCGAGCGGATGCTGAGCCTCGATAACGTGTTCAGCGCGGACGAGCTGCGAGAGTGGTGCGCGAAGGCCCAGGCTGCTGCCGGCCGTGAGGTGCGCTGGCTCACCGAGTTGAAAATCGACGGGCTCGCGATCAATCTGCGTTACGAGAACGGCATCCTCATCTCGGCCGCAACGCGCGGCGACGGCCGGGTCGGCGAAGATGTGACGGTCAACGCGGTGCAGGTCCCCGGCATCCCGCGGCGTCTGTCCGGGAGCGGGCATCCGCCTGTCGTCGAGGTGCGCGGCGAGGTGTTCATCCCGGTGGCTGCGTTCGATGAGCTCAACGCGCTGCAGGCCGTCATGCGCGAGCGCTCCGTCGCAGAGACCCGCGCGCGCTCGCGCGTCTTCGACGAGACGAAGGCGCGCCTGAGCGCGGATCGGCGCTTCCCGGCGTTCGCGAACCCCCGCAACGCTGCCAGCGGGGGACTGCGTCAGCAGCTCGACAAGAAGGATGGCCTCGACCGCGAGGCGGGCAAGGCGCGGCTGGCCTCGCTGCGTCTGTTCGTGCACGGCATCGGGGCGTGGGAGAACCCGCCCGTCTCCTCGCAGAGCGAGGTGTACGCGCTCTTGGCGCAGTGGGGGTTGCCGACCAGTCCGTACTTCCGCACGAGCACCGACATCGACGGCGCGCTGGCGTTCGTGTCGTACTACGGCGAGCATCGCCATGCCGTGGAGCACGAGATCGACGGCATCGTCGTCAAGGTCGACGACCTCGACCTGCACGCCGAACTCGGCGCGACCAGCCGCGCACCGCGCTGGGCGATCGCCTACAAGTACCCGCCCGAGCAGGTCAACACCAAGCTGCTCGACATCGTCGTCTCGGTCGGACGCACGGGACGCGCGACACCCTTCGCCGTGATGGAGCCCGCGCGCGTCGCCGGCAGCGTCGTGCGCCAGGCGACCCTGCACAACCAGGACGTCGTCAAGGCCAAGGGGGTGCTCATCGGCGACACCGTCGTGCTGCGCAAGGCCGGGGATGTCATCCCCGAGGTGCTCGGCCCGGTCGTGGAGCTGCGCGACGGCAGTGAGCGCGCTTTCGTCATGCCGACGGCCTGCCCGGAATGCGGGGCGCCGCTGGCACCGGCAAAGGAGGGCGACATCGACCTGCGGTGCCCGAATACGCGTTCCTGCCCTGCCCAGGTGCGCGGTCGCGTGGAGCACATCGGGTCGCGCGGAGCGCTCGACATCGAGGTGCTCGGGGAGGTGACCGCGGCGGCGCTCACGCAGGCCGAGCCGCCGTCGACGGCGCCGCTGGAGACGGAGGCGGGCTTGTTCTCATTGTCGCTCGAAGACCTCGTCCCGATCGCGGTCGTCGTACGCGACGCCGAGACGGGGGAGCCGAAGGTCGACGAGCACGGCGAGCCGGTACGGCGCGCGCCGTTCCAGAAGCTCGGGCCAGCCTCCTACCCGCCGGGGACGGAGAATCTGGACCCCGCGGAGCGGCGTCGTCACGGCATCCGCAAGAACCACCACGAGGTGCTGCCCTCCGAAGCCGCCATCAAGCTACTCGCCGAGCTCGAGAGGGCCAAGACGAAGGAGCTGTGGCGCCTGCTGGTCGCGCTCAATATCCGGCACGTCGGGCCTGTCGCCGCACGAGCGCTCGCGCAGTGGTTCGGCTCGCTCGAGGCCATCCGTTCGGCGACGCGCGAGGAGCTCGCGGCGGTGGACGGGGTCGGCGAGATCATCGCGGAGTCGATCGGCGAGTGGTTCGCCGTGGACTGGCATGTCGACATCGTCGACCGCTGGGCGGATGCCGGGGTGCAGTGGGCGACGCCCGGTCATCCCGGTCCCGGGTCGCTCGCAGCGGCCGGGGGCGTGCTGGAAGGGCTTACGGTGGTCGCCACCGGCACACTGGAGGGCTACACGCGCGAGGGCGCGCAGGAGGCGATCATCGCCGCCGGCGGAAAAGCGGCCTCCAGCGTCTCGAAAAAGACCGACTTCGTCGCCGCCGGCCCGGGGGCAGGGTCGAAGCTCGCGAAGGCCGAGGCGCTGGGCGTGCGCATCCTCGACGCGGCGCAGTTCAAGGTGCTCGTCGAGCAGGGCCCTGCGGCCCTCGATGCGGATGCCGGAGATGCTCACGTCACGGGCGTGCCCTGATGGTGTACCAGGCGCCACCTGTCGTCGTCGCGCCGCCAGAGCGAGGTGCGCTCCGCTCGCCGGGCGTTGCGCTCGGACGTCCAGCGCACGAGCACGACATCGTCCGCGACGCGTCGTGTGACGAGGTCGTGGACGTGGATACGCGGGGCGTCGGAGGCCTCGGCCGCGATACCGGCGAGCGTGTCCGCCTTGCTCCACGCTGACCCGGACGCGCCCACCTCCTCGAAGTCGTCCGCCAGAAGCTCCGCGACCCGCGCGGGATCCGATCGGCACTCGGGCGTCTGCAGCTCGCGTTCGCGTGCTGCGACCGCCTCGAGCTCGGCATCGGCGAGCCGAGCCAGACTGCGCCGCACCTCGGCGAGGGTCGCCTGTCGCGCCGCGACGAGCACGTCGGACTCCTCGTGCGGAATGAGGTCGGAATCGGCCAGCCAGGACGCGACGCGCATCTCCCGCCTCGCGTCCTGGAAGCGGTGCCACAGTCGGCCGATGTCACCATCTCGGTGTATTTCGTCACGGAACCGGGGGAGAGCGCCGCGTCCCTCGAGCGCCCGGAGCAGTCGAACTCGCTGCGGCGTGTCGGTCACCGCCTCGGCGAAGTCGACCATGTCTTCGTACTCCTCGGCTGTATCGGCAGCGTCGACCCGGATCCAGTCGTCCGCGGTGTCGTCCTCGTCATCGTCCCTGTAGAAGCCGTCGTTGAAGCGGGTGTGCACTTCGCCGGATACCGGGTCGACGTACCCGTCCACGTTGCTGCTGTGCATGATGGCGGCGATCTCGGCGATGTCGAACTCTGGCATGTGCTCATAGTGACGCGTGAAGCGATGCTCCGGAAGCCGATTTCGCAGAGTCGAGTGGAGTGTCGTACGTAGGTTCTCCTGTTGCCGGCATCGAGAAGGGAACACCCATGACACGCACATCAGACCTCGCGGTCCAGGCTTGGCTGGCCCAGGAAGACAAGCACACCGCCGACGTGATCCGCGCGCACGGTGTCCACATCCAGTACGTCGGGGACGACCAATGCTCGTGCTGCGCACGGTTCGGGGACGCCACGGACGACGCGCAGCGCGATGAGCAGCCTCCGTTCGCCTACACGGTGGGTACGTTCGGGATCGGGCATCCCGAGTTGCTGATGGTCGCCGCGAACCGGTTCTACCGGCGCCCGCCCGAGCACTCGATGCCGCTGCTCCAACTCACGTACGACGACAAGCAGAGACGCTTCCCATGGGAGGAGGGATACGCGATCCCGCCGTGGATACCGCCGGGTCCGGAGGGTTCTACGCGTGAGTGTGCTATAAGCGGCTACGCAGAGCTCCGATGCTGACATGGCCGACATCCCCGTTCGCGAGTTGCGCAACGACACCGCGGGGGGTCCTCCGGCGCGTCGAGGCGGGCGAGGACATCACGATCACGGTGCATGGGCGCCCCGTGGCGAGGCTCGTGCCGGCCCGTGACGACGGCCGGCGCCCCATGCCGAGAGAGGAGTTCGTGGCCAGGATGCGGAAGCACCAGGCCGATCCCGGTCTGCGTGATCTTTTGCGAGAGTTGGCCGGGGAGCTCACGGATGAGAAGGATCTCGGCTGGTGAGCGGCGAGGATGTCGGCGTCGCCGACACGTCGGTGATGATCGCACTCGTGTCGGGTCGCCCGTTCGATTCCTCCCGGATGCCGGACTCACTCGTGACGACGGTCGTCACGCGAGCCGAGTTGGAGGTCGGTGTCTTGGCAGCACCGAATGCCGGAGCCGGTGCCAGACGGCTGGCGACCCTCGATCAGCTGTCGACCATGACGATTCTGCCGGCGACGACCGAGGCGGCGCATGCCTGGGCAAGGCTACGGGTTCACCTTCGTGAGCGCGGTACTCGGATGGAGGTCAATGACCTCTGGATCGCGGCGATCGCGACGGCCAACGAACTGCCCATTGTGACCCAGGATGCCGACTTCGACGCGCTCGACGGTGTCCCCGGCGTGACCGTGATCCGCGTGTGAGGGTCAGGCGTCCGACGTGCGATCTGGCCAGCCACCGTTCGGAGCGACCTGCGCGAGCACCGTCCTGGCATGAGAGTCCTCGTTGTCATCCCCCGCGGGGTAGCGATCGAACCATTGTCCACAGGCAAGCGACGAGGGAACCGGCGAATGGCACACTGGAGGTGAGGGAAGGACGGTGCGGAGATGTCGCCGACGGTAAAGCCCTGGACGGACGATGCAGCGGAAAAAGTTCGCCGACGTCTTGAAGCACGCGATCTGCCGCTCACACCGAAGCATGTGCTGATCGAGGAAGATACCGACCCCCTCGGAGATGACTCCTGGCGGCTCGTACTCGTGCTCCCTGCGCCGACCGGGGAAACGTGGGAACGTGGCGAGGTGTTCACTGCACGGAGGGCCGCTGTCGACATCTTCGAAGAGCTCGCCCATGAGGCCGGGCGCGGACTGCCGGGTGTGACGATCGCTGTCGTCACAACGGACGAGGCCAGTGAGAGCGACACGGCCGCGGAAGATGAACCCGAGGAAGGCGAGGACCCGGGGCGCTCGGCATGACGCGACCCATCTACGGATCCCGCCTCATCTCCACCGCTGAACGTCTGGCCGGCGCAAGAGCGGGCCGTGGTCGCCCGGCGCTCAGCGATCTGCGGCGCGCGACGTCGACGGCCTACTACGCCCTCTTCCATCAGCTGATCCGCCATGGGGCATTCGAGTTCCTGCCGGAGGCGACAGAATCGGACGCTGCGGAGATCGCCCGATGGTTCACTCATACAGGCGTATTCTCCGCAGCTGGACTCGTGCTCGATGCTGCGTCGGGGAAAGCTCTCGCTCAGATCGGGAAGAACGATCGTACCGCTGTCTCAGCGATCCGATCCGCCTGCGGGGGGTCGGTGCCATCCGGCGTTGTGACGATCGCGGATGCATTTCAGTCGCTGCAGGCGGCTCGCGTAGATGCCGACTACGACGGCAATTACGATCCGGTGCGTGCAGTCACGCTCAACCACGTCCAGGACGCGCGGCAGGCGCTGTCCGAGTCACAACTGCTCTGGTATGGGCAGACGTCACCCGGTGCGTGGCGATCTTCGATCGATCCGACCTATCGCACGCTCCTGAGGCTGGCACTGCTGAAGTCCGGTGGGCCACGCGGGCGTTGAGAACGGTCGACGTTGCGAAGCATGTCGCAGGGGGTCAGGCTGCCGCGCGCGCCCATCGCCTAGCGTGCCCGCCGCGCGTAGGGTCTCGTCTTCGAGATCGCGGTACACCGTCGTCCGACGGGTCAGGCCAGTGCCGACCCCGGATGAATGCTGCGCCCCGCATACACTTGTCGGGTGTCTGAAATCACCCCCGAACTCGTGCGCCATCTCGGCGTGCTCGCCCGGATCCGACTCAGCGACGAGGAGGTCGAGCGCCTCA